>NZ_LWQS01000079.1 GCF_001650695.1 Chloroflexus islandicus | reverse complement strand
CGTCTCTTTGTGGCCATTCCCAAAGCTATGGTGGTATGGATCAAGCATAGCCACAAAAAGACACAAGAGACACAAAATTTTGTGTATTTTGTGTCTCTTCGTGGCTATTCCCAGATCATGGGGGGTGGGGGCCACAGCCCCTCGACAGCCTGCTTGACGAACTGCCGCGACCATGGTATATTTCCCCTGTCGAAGCGGGAAAAGAGTAAGGTAAGCGTTTTTATGCTCAACGTGCGCTTTTATACCTACTTCTTTTACTTTACCAGCCCACAATTGGACTGGTCGCTTCGCATTTCCTGAAGACGCACGCAAGCACAGAGCAAGCACAAGGGGGCGCGAGGCGAACAAACCTCGCGCCCCCTCTGTTATTGCCGCGGAGGAGAGGCAATGAACGTTCGTTGTCGCGGAGTACGAGGAGCGACCACCTGTGCCGAAAACACACGTGAAGCGATTTTGGAAGCGACCCACGAATTGCTCACGTTGTTGATCGAAGCCAATGGCATCGAACCAGAAGACATCGCCAGCGCCATTTTCACTACCACCCCCGACCTCAACGCCGAATTCCCCGCGGTGGCGGCGCGGGCGATCGGATGGATCGACACCGCCTTGCTCTGCGGCCACGAAATGGCCGTGCCGGGCAGCTTGCCGCGCTGCATTCGCGTCTTGATCCACTGGAACACCACCAAACGCGCCGATGAAATTGTCCACGTCTACATCCGCGAAGCGCGCGGCTTGCGCCCCGAACGGGCCGCACTGATGAGCGCCTTCCGGGTGGCGACGCCACTGCCGCCGGAGGAACGGCCATGAGCCGCCGGCAGGTGATCGAGCCGGTGCAACGGTGCGCCGCGCCTGAGGTGACCGAGCTGCTGAGCCTCCAACGCCTGCCAGCAGCGTCGCCCGCTGATACGACCGCATGCTCTTCCCCTTGTGACGCCGGGCATACGCCCGTGGTCGCGCCAGATTCCTGTACCACTGAGGAGGATCGTTCCATGATTGTCGTGATGGAGACCGGCTCGACCCAGAGCCAAATCGAAGCGGTGTTGGCCCGGCTGCGCGAGCATAACTTGCGCGGCCATTTAACTGTCGGCGAGGAACGGACGGTGGTGGCAGTGGTGGGAGCAGCCATCCCGCCGACGCTGCGCGAAGAGTTAGAGCATTTCGATGGCGTGAAAGAGACGGTGCGGATCACGCAGCCCTACAAACTGGTGTCGCGGGAAGTCAAGCCGCACGATACCATCGTGCAGGTGGGAGATGTGAAGGTCGGCGGCGGCCATCTGGCGATCATCGCCGGCCCCTGCTCGGTCGAGAGCGAAGAGCAGATTATGGCCACGGCGCGGGCGGTGCGCGAAGCCGGCGCCAACATGTTGCGCGGCGGCGCGTTCAAGCCGCGCTCCTCGCCGTACAGCTTCCGCGGTTTGGGTGAGTATGGCTTGCAGTTGCTGGCCCAAGCCCGCGCCGAGACCGGCCTGCCAATCGTCACCGAAGTGATGACGCCGGCTGATGTCGAACTGGTGGCGAAATACGCCGACGTGTTGCAGATCGGCGCGCGCAACATGCAAAACTACCAATTGCTGGAAGAGGCCGGGCGCAGCGGCATGCCGGTGCTGCTCAAGCGCGGCTTGTCGGCGACGATCGAAGAGTGGCTGCTCTCGGCGGAATACATCATCGCGCAGGGCAACCCCAACATCATCCTCTGCGAACGCGGCATCCGCACCTTCGAGACCGCCACCCGCAACACGCTCGATCTCAACGCGGTCGCGGTGGTCAAGAAACGCTCGCACCTGCCGGTGATCGTCGATCCTAGCCACGGCACCGGCAAATGGTATCTGGTGCCGCCGTTAACGCTGGCCGCCATCGCGTCGGGGGCCGATGGCGTGATCATCGAAGTGCATCCCGACCCCGATCGGGCCAAATCGGATGGCGGCCAATCGCTCAATCACGAGAATTTCATGAACCTGATGCCAAAACTGCGCGCGGTAGCCAAGGTGGTTGGGAGCAATTGGTGATTGCGAGGCCCAACCGGGTGGCGGTGACAGCAGTGCGGTGACGGCAGGCAATTTGTAGAGACGCACGGTCGTGCGTCTCCAGCCGGCGGGCAGCGATGGCAATACGTAGAGACGCACGGTCGTGCGTCTCCAGCCGGCGGGCAGCGATGGCAATACGTAGAGACGCACGGCCGTGCGTCTCCAGCCGGCAGACAGCGATAGCCGTGCGTCTCCGCCATGCGACGCATTGCCCGCCATGTCACAGCGTGGTACAATGATTTGACGAGATCAGGAAACGTCACCGATTCATACCTTTCATACCTTGAGCGAGGCAGTATGGAAAAATCGACGTGGACGACGAAGGTGGGGCTGGCGCAGATGCTGAAGGGTGGCGTGATTATGGATGTGGTCACCCCTGAGCAAGCGCGTATCGCCGAAGAAGCCGGCGCGGTGGCAGTGATGGCGCTCGAACGAGTGCCGGCTGACATTCGCGCGCAGGGTGGCGTCGCCCGCATGAGCGATCCGGAGCTGATTCTGGCGATCAAGCAGGCCGTCACCATTCCCGTGATGGCGAAAGCGCGGATCGGTCACTTCGTCGAGGCGCAAGTGTTGGAGGCGATCGGCGTCGATTATATTGACGAGAGCGAAGTGCTGACGCCGGCTGACGAAGAGCATCACATCAACAAGCACAAGTTCCGGGTGCCGTTTGTGTGCGGCTGCCGCAATCTGGGCGAGGCGCTGCGCCGGGTGGCCGAAGGCGCGGCGATGCTGCGCACCAAGGGCGAGGCGGGCACCGGCAACGTGGTCGAGGCGGTGCGCCATGCCCGCGCGGTGTACAGCGAAATCCGCCGCTTGCAGTCGATGAACGAAGACGAGCTGTTTACCTACGCTAAGCAGATTCAGGCGCCCTACGAGCTGGTCAAGCAGGTGGCCGCCGAAGGCAAGCTGCCGGTAGTCAACTTCGCGGCGGGCGGCATTGCCACGCCGGCTGACGCGGCCCTGCTGATGCAGTTGGGGGTTGATGGCATCTTCGTCGGTTCGGGCATCTTCAAGAGCGGCGATCCGGTCAAGCGGGCGCGGGCGATTGTCGAAGCGACCACGCACTACAACGATCCGGAGATCATCGCCGAGGTGAGCAAGGGCCTTGGCGAGGCCATGGTTGGGATCAACATCGATCAGATTCCCGCCGAGCAGTTGATGGCGCGGCGCGGGTGGTAGCAGGAGGCGGGCGGGGCGTTCCCGCCCGCGCACAGAACCGTATGACAGTTGGCGTGTTAGCCCTGCAGGGCGATTTTCGTGAACACTGCGCGGTCTTGCGCCGGATCGGCGTCGAGCCGGTCGAGGTGCGCTTGCCGCGCCAGCTTGCCCGCGTCGAGCGGCTGATCATTCCCGGCGGCGAAAGCACGACGATCGGGCGGCTGTTGGTGATGTACCAGATGTTGGAACCGATCCGCGAGCGGGCCGGTCGCGATTTAGCGATTTGGGGCACCTGCGCTGGCGCTATCTTGCTGGCCAACGAGGTGGTTGGCCAAAAGCAGGGCGGCCAACCGGCGATTGGCGCAATGAATCTCACCATTCAGCGCAATGCCTACGGCAGCCAGCTCGACAGCTTTGAGGCGCCGATCACGATGCCGATCATCGGCGAAGCGCCGCTCCCCGGCGTCTTTATCCGCGCACCGCGCATCGTGGCGCTCGGTCAAGGGTGCGAGGCGGTTGGTTGGTTAGAGGACGGCAGCGTGGTAGCTGCCCGCCAAGGTCGTTTACTGGCGACCACGTTCCATCCTGAGTTGACCGGTGATGATCGGGTTCACCGGCTCTTTCTGGAATTATGATACGAACCGTGACGCCGGGCGATCTCTGGTCGCTCCGGCGGAAACCTCGCTACCAACAGGTGCTCTACACCGAACGACTGTTGGCGTATAGCCACCGGCCGCTTTGGTTTGCGTTGCAGAGCATGCTGGCCGGCAACCATCGCGAGCGGATGACGCTGGTGCTGGCCGAACGGGGCGGGTTTGCGTTGGCGCAGGCGATGGGCCGGCTGGGCCGGCCCGAACAAGATGTGATCTATCTAGCGACCAACGGCACGCGCAGCGAGCAGACTCCCAGCGATTACGAACTCTGGTTTCACCTGTTGCACCGGCTCTGCGCTGATGCGGCGCAGCATTCGGTGCAGCGCCTCTATGCGGCCTTGCCGAGCCAACACAACGAGTTGCGCGAAATCTTTCGCCAAGTCGGCTTTCAAGCCTATACCCATCGCCAGATTTTGCACCTGTCGGGGCCGGATTGGGATCAGGGCACCCGGCTGGCGCCGATGCGGGCGCAATCGCGGCGCGACCATTGGGCGATCCACAAGCTGTATGGCACCGTAGCGCCGCATCTCGTGCAACAGGCGGAAGTGCGCAATGCGCGCCATTGGACGCTCTACCAGCCGTATTCGCTCGTGCGCCGGCAGGCGTGGGTGCTAGGGCCGGATGATGATCTGGCGGCTTACTTGCGCTTGCTCAGCGGGCCGAGCGGTCACGTCTTTTCGTTGCTGATCCGGCCTGATGCGCGCGAACAGGTGGTGGATATTTTGCGGTTCGGGCTGGCCCAGCTCAGTGATAGCCGGCCGGTCTATCTCATCTTGCGCGAGTACCAGCAAGAGTTGTTTGAACCGGCGATGCGGTTGGGTTTTCAACCGGTAGGTGAGCAAATCTTACTCGTTAAGCATACGGTGGTGCCGATTCGCCGCACGGTGCTGGCCCCCTCGTTGGAAGTGGGGCTTGAGCCGCGGGTGTCGGTGCGCCGGTATGCATGGCCCCCAACAGTGCGGGAGGAGCGCTAAGCGGTTATGGCTGTGACCGATACGACCAACGATATTCAACTTTTGTTAGCGACACTGCCGCCGGCGATCCGGGAGGCGATTCAGAAAGCCAACGATCAGGATAATCTGCTCGAAATCGTGATGGATCTCGGCCGGTTGCCGGAAGCGCGCTATCGTGGTCATGAGTTGTTCTTAAGCGATCGGGAAGTGACCGCCGAAGATATCAATTACGTGATCGCGCGCATCGGCGAGTTTGGCGAGGACAACCGCGCTGGCATTCCCCGCACCCTCCACCGCATTTCCGGCATTCGCAACCGCCGCGGCGTGGTGATTGGGCTGACCTGTCGCGTGGGTCGTGCCGTGTATGGCACGGTTGATATTATTCGCGATCTGGTGGAAACTGGGCAAAGCATTCTGTTGCTGGGCAAGCCGGGCACTGGCAAGACGACGCTCTTGCGCGAGACGGCGCGGGTGCTGGGTGACGAGTTGCGCAAGCGGGTGGTGATTGTTGATACCTCGAATGAGATTGCCGGCGATGGCGATATTCCCCACCCCGGCATCGGGCGGGCGCGCCGGATGCAGGTGCCGCGTCCCGCCGAACAGCACAATGTGATGATTGAGGCGGTCGAGAATCACATGCCCGAAGTGATTGTGATTGACGAAATCGGCACCGAGCTGGAAGCAGCGGCGGCGCGCACCATCGCCGAGCGCGGCGTGCAGTTGGTGGGCACGGCCCACGGCAATACCCTCGATAACCTGATGGTCAACCCGACTCTCTCTGATCTGGTGGGCGGGATCCAAGCGGTGACGTTGGGTGATGAAGAGGCGCGCCGGCGCGGCACCCAAAAGACGGTGCTGGAACGGAAAGCGCCGCCGACCTTCAGCATTTTGGTTGAGATTCAGTCGTGGGATAGCGTGACCGTCTACCCCGATGTGGCAGCGGCGGTTGATGCAATCTTGCGCGGCGAAGAGCCGCCGTGCGAGCAACGCTTCCGCGAGCCGAACGGGACGGTGCGGCGCGAACCAGTGCGGCGCGCGCCGATCGATGCGCCGGCGTTTGGCGGGCGGCGGGGGCGCGGCGGGCGTGATCAGGCGCAGATGGGGGCGAGCGGCCCGCGCTTGCGCGACCGCAACGGCAATGCCGCGGCAGCGACCACGGTGCCGCCGCAGCGCATCTTCCCGTTTGGCGTCAGCCGGAACCGGTTGCAGAACGCGATCGAACGGCTGCGGGTGCCGGCGGTGATTGTGCGCGATATGAAAGACGCCACGTTGGTCATGACGCTCAAGAACTACTACCGGCAAAGCTCGCAACAACTGCGGCAGGCCGAAGAGCAGGGCGTGCCGGTCTACGTGCTGCGCAACAACACGATTACCCAGATGGAACGGCAACTGGCGCAGGTCTTCCAGTTGCGCGAGGTGGTGGACGAGGAACCCGAACCGCCGCGCGGCGATTCGACGATCGAAGAGGCGTTGCTGGAGACCGAGCAGGCAATTACCCAAGTGATCAGCGGCGAGCGCAATGCGGTAGAATTGACCCCGCGCAGCAGTTACATTCGGCGCTTGCAACATCAGATGGCCGACCGCTACAATTTGCGCTCAGAGAGCCGCGGCGACGATCCGAACCGGCGGGTGAAGATCTTCCGGTAGCGGGATCGGTAGCGGCATTGCATCGCAATGCCGCTACCATACACGATGGCTCATCGACAGATTGGCAAAGATCGGCTATCCTTAACGAAGGGTAAACCGAGATTGCTGGTGACGCTGTCATGCATCAAGGTCTGTTTATTACATTTGAAGGGCCAGAGGGGGCCGGCAAGAGCACGCAAGCTCGCCGTCTCTATGAACGCCTGCAAGCGGCGGGCTATCCGGTGATTCTCACCCGCGAACCGGGCGGGACGCGGATCGGCGAGTTGATCCGCCGGATTTTGGTTGATCTGCGCCATACCGAAATGGCGCCTACCACTGAGACCTTGTTGTTTTCGGCGGCGCGCGCGCAATTGGTCAGCGAGTTGATCCGGCCCTATCTCGCTACCGGCGGGATTGTGATTTGTGACCGCTATGCCGATTCGACGTTTGCGTATCAGGGGTACGGCCTTGGCCGCGATCTCGATGAGCTGCGCGCGATTACGGCAGTGGCAACCGGCGGGCTGAAGCCGGATTTGACCTTCTATCTGCGGATCGACGTGGAAGTTGGTTTGCAGCGCAAGCGCGCCGGGCGCGAGCGGCCAGAAGCCAACAGTGGCCAGCCGGTGGAATGGAACCGGCTCGATGCGCGCGATCTTGCCTACCATCAGCGGGTGGCCCAAGGGTTTGCCGAGCTGATGGCCCAAGAGCCGGAACGCTGGTATGCGCTCGATGCCGACCAGCCGCTTGACGTGTTGGCCGAACAGATCTGGCAAGCGGTGACGCCGCGCTTGGCCCGGATTACGCCGATTGCCGCGCAAGGAAGCGCGGATTGACATCGTTAGGGTGAAGAGCATGCGCCTAATTCTGGCTGTCGTCCAGTCCCAAGACGCGACGAATCTCGTCGAAGCGCTGACCGAGCATGGCTACCGGGTGACGCGCCTGAGTAGCCAAGGCGGGTTTTTGCGCGAAGGCAACGTGACCTTGCTGCTGAGCGTTGAGGATCAGCAGGTCAATCCGGTGATTAACATCATTCGCGAACATTGTTCGACGCGCACGCGCTACGTCTCGCCGATGCCGCCGATCGCCGAGTCGGGTGAGTTTTACCCGCCGGCGCCGTTAGAGGTGCAGGTAGGCGGGGCGACGGTGTTTGTCTTGCGCGCGCAGACGCGCAAGTTGTAACGTATGGAAGCAATACAAGAATTTTTGGCGAATATTCTGCCGCTGGTGCGCCTTGGCGCAATCTTTTTGGGCGCGTATGCGGTGTTGCTCTGGGCAGCGTCGGTGTTGTGGGCTTACCGTGATATTCGCCGCCGCACCGAAGATATCTCGGTGCAGGTGCTGGCAGTCGGTATCGTGTTGCTGCTGCCCTTCCTCGGCATTCCGCTGCATCTGATCTTGCGCCCGCCGCAAACGTTGGCCGAGAAATACGAGCGCACCTTGGAAGAAGAGTTCCTGCGCCGCGATCTCGAAGAGCAATTCGTCTGCCCCGAATGCCAGCGTCCCATCGAACCCGATTTCATCCTGTGCCCGCACTGCCATACCCAGTTGCGCCGGCGCTGTGACTCGTGCCAGAAGGTGATCGATCTGACGTGGCGGATTTGCCCGTACTGTGGCCATTCCCACGCCGGCAGCGCGCCGACGGTGCGCGCGGATGCGTACCCGATCGCGCCGCCGGTAGAGGTTAGCCGGCAATGAAGGTTCCCGCAATTACCGATGTGCAAGGGGTTGTCGTCGGCCACGCCGCCGATGCTGAGGCGCTGACCGGGGTGACGGTCGTGCTGACGCCAGATGGTGCAGTTGCTGGCGTGGATGTGCGCGGCGGCGCTCCCGGCACCCGCGAGACCGATCTGCTCGATCCGGTGAATCTGGTGCAGCAGGTCAATGCGGTGGTCTTGACCGGCGGCAGCGCGTTTGGCTTGGCTGCCGCCACTGGGGTCGTGTCGTGGCTGCACGAGCGTGGCTATGGCTTCGATGTGGGTCTCACCAAAGTGCCGATTGTGCCGGCGGCGGTGATCTTCGATTTAGGTGTGGGCCGGGCCGATGTATGGCCCGATGCGACGATGGGGTACGCAGCCTGCATAGCCGCCGAGGCCAGTGTGGCCGAGGGCAGTGTTGGGGCCGGGATCGGCGCGACGGTCGGCAAAGTGGGTGGCATGGCCACCGCGATGCGCGGCGGCGTCGGCACGTGGAGCGAGACGCTGGCGAATGGGGTGACGGTAGGGGCGTTGGTAGTGGTCAACGCCTTCGGCGATGTGGTTGACGAGCAAGGCCGGATTGTCGCCGGCGCGCGCGGCCCCGGCCAGTCGTTGATCGGCACCGGTGCGCTCTTGCGCAGTGGCGTGGCTCGCCAGTCGTTTGCCGATGCTACTGGCCAGAATACAACGATCGCCGTGGTCGCCACCGATGCCCGCCTCGACAAAGCCGCCGCAACCCGGCTGGCCATCATGGCCCAAGACGGCTTGGCCCGCGCGATTCGCCCGGCCCACTCGCCGTTCGATGGTGATACCGTGTTCGCGCTGGCCACCGGCATCTACGACGCGCCGCCGTTAGTGACGCTCGGCGCAGTGGCAGCCGATGTACTGGCCACCGCGATCGTGCGCGCCGTGCAGATGGCCACCGCCGTGGCCGGTATTCCGGCCGCGCGCGATGTAGCGACGCCGTGACATCGCATGTAAAAGCGCAAGGTACGCGCGTTTGGATCATAGGCTGGCGCTATTCTATGGAGTGCGGCAGTGAAACTGCCGCACTCCATACAACGCCGCTTGTCATTGCGAGCCGAGCGGTCGGGGCAGAGCCGCGCTCTGCCCGCCGCGAGGCGAAGCAATCTCCTCCTTCAGCGGGAGCAGCAGCTTTGAGGCAGCACCTGCGCTGAAGCGGGAGATTGCTTCGGGGGCTGCGCACCCTCGCAATGACAAGAGGGGAGCGGGAGGAACCCGCTGCGGCATAGCGCGCGCTGAAGCGGGAGATTGCTTCGGGCGCTGCGCGCCCTCGCAATGACAAGAGGGGAGCGGGATGCGTGCGCTGAGGCATGACGGGCGCTCAAGCGGGAGATTGCTTCGGGGGCCGCCGCTCCCTCGCAATGACAAGCGGGGAGCGGGAGAGTGCTGCGGGGGATCGGCCTCCAGCCGCGCGGGGCCGCCGCTCCCTCGCAATGACAAGCGAGGAGCGGGAGGAACCCGCTGAGGCCTTGCCTGTTACGGCACATTACTGGCTTATCAATCAACCATAAAGTACTCGCCATGAAGCGTTTCATATTCTTGCTAACGGCCCTGTTTGCGTTTGTGCTCGTTGCTGGCTGTGAAGTGCGGGTGAATGAACCGGCGCCAACTGCCCCAGCAGTGATGTCTCTTGTCGAAACGACCCCTACCACGGTGCGCGAACAGGTGTTGCGCATCGGGTTGGTGAATGAGCCGCCCGATCTGTTCCCCTACCACAGCACCCCCGCTGACGAACGCATCACCGGCGCATTAGCTGAATTACTCTTTCCCGCGCCGCTGTTGCCGGTTGATTTCACGTGGCAAACGACTGGGGTGTTAACGCGGGCGCCGGATTTTGCCAATGGCGATGTGGTCACGTCAACTGTCACCGTCTTCCGCGATGCGTTGGGGCAGATCAGCGAAACTCCGACCGAGACGACCGATGAAGTGACGCAGGTGAGCGTCATCTTCCGCTGGAATCCGGCCTTGCGCTGGTCGGACGGCACGCCGGTGACGGCGGCGGACTCGGTGTTCGCCTACGAACTGGCCCAACAGATCGATCTCGGTCAAGCGGCAAACAGCCGCTTGGCGATGATCGAACGCTACGAGCAGATCGATGAGCACACGACGCGGGCGGTGTTGCGGCCCGATGTGACTGATCCCTCGTATCTGACCAGTTTTTGGACGCCGTTGCCGCGCCATGTGCTGGCGGATATGGATCCGCAACGGATCATGCAAAGTGAATTCGTCCGCAAACCGGTGAGTTATGGGCCGTACATGGTCAGCGCCTTCGATGGCGGCTCGCTTGAGTTGGTGCGCAATCCGCATTATGCGGGGCCGGCGGTGCCGTTTGAGCGGATTATTGTCGCGTTTCGCAAAGATCCGCAGCAATTGGTGGAACTCGTGCGCGGCGGCGGGATTGATCTGGCCTTCATCGAACAGCCGGTGCCGGATTTACTCTCTCAACTTGTACAGAGCGCCGCACAGGGGGAATTTCAGCTTGCCACCTCCCCCAACACGATCTGGGAACATCTCGACTTTAATCTTGATGTGCCGTTGTTGCAGGATATTCGCGTGCGGCGAGCGATTGCGTACGCGATTAACCGTCCACAGATTGTCGAGCAGTTGTTGGGGGGCAAGAGCAATGTCTTAGAGAGTTGGGTATTGCCGGGCCAGCTTGGCTACCCGCCGCTCGATCAGATCACCCGCTACCCGTATAACCTCGACGAGGCGCGCCGCTTGCTCGATGAAGCGAACTTGATCGATACCGATGGCGATGGCTGGCGCGAGCACGATGGCTTGCCAGTCCTGCTGTCGTTAGTAACCAGCGCCAATTCGCCGTTGCGCGAAGCAGTCGCGCGGCAGATAGCGTCTGATCTAGAGCAGATTGGCGTGCAGGTTGAGGTGGCGCAATTGCCGTCGAGCGAATTGTACAGCACTGATGGCCCGCTCTACCAGCGCACCTTCCAATTGGCCTTGTTTGGCTGGGTGGCTGGGCCGCACCCGCGTGGTTGGGAGTTGTGGAGTTGCGCGGGGGTGCCGAGTGAAGCCAACAATTGGACGGGGAATAATTTTGCTGGTTGGTGTTTCTTCGAGGCGAACGAGGCGATTAATACGGCGACCACCTCGCTCGATCCCGAAGAGCAGAAGAATGCCTACCTCCGGCAACAGCAACTGTTTACCCAAGAGTTGCCGGCGTTGCCGCTCTTCCAGCGGATTGATGCGCTGGTGGCCCGGCAGGGGTTGACGGGTTGGCGACTGAACCCTACAGCGCCGTTTACGTGGAATATCAGTGAGTGGCGCGAGGGCGAGTAACGCCAAGGCGCAGAGGATTACATGCCAAGGCGCGAAGGCGCAGAGGAACGCAGAGGATTACACGCCAAGGCGCGAAGGCGCAGAGGAACGCAGAGGATTACACGCCAAGGCGCGAAGGCGCAGAGGAACGCAGGGCGTTACACGCCAAGACGCGAAGGCGCAGAGGGTTTGTTGTTGTGGTTCTTACCGCCCTCGGCAGCCCCCATCCAATGCCCTTTGCGTTCTCTGCGATCTCTGCGTCTTTGCGTTTAAACCCTCTGCGCCTTTGCTCGCTTTGCGTCTTCAAGATTCCCAGAACGGCTTGGCCCACCCGCGGCGGGCAATCTCGGCGCGCAGGTCAAGCATCGCGGTGTAGGTCGGTAGAATGGCGAGGGTTTCGCCGGCGGGCAACGCCGCCAACGCCGCATCGAGCGCTGCCGGCAGATCGTCGATCACGGTCATGGTCTCGGCGGCGACGCCAGCATAGTCGAGCCGCAGCGCCATATCGGCGGCGCGAGTGCCGCTGACCGTGACGCGGGCCACCTTTCCGGCCAACGGCTCGAAATCGGCATCCCACAGCCACGACACGTCGGTGCCATCGGCGAAGCGGTCATTGATCGCGATCAGCACATGCAACGGTTTGGTCGTCGCCGTGGTCAACATGCGCACCGTCTCTGACGCTCCCACCGGATTTTTAATCAGCGCAATCAGCATCGGCGGGCCGCCGGGGCCGGCGTTGATCCGCTCGATGCGGCCAAAGGCGGCGCGGAAGGCAGCGAGGGCGGCGCTGATTGTGGCCGGCGCAACGCCGAGCGCCAAGGCGGCGGCGGTGGCGGCCAGCGCATTCTGCGCGTTGTAGAGGCCGGGCAACGGCAGACGAATGCTCAAACTGCCGGCAGGGTGGTCGATTTGCAGTTCGCTGCCGTCTAACCCCTGCGGTTCTAACACCGTTAACGCCACCTGCGGATCGGGCCGGCGCTGGCCGCACTGCGGGCAGGCGTAATGGCCGATGTGGGCATAGAAGAGATGCCGGTATTCGTAGCGGTGGCCGCAGGCGTGGCAGAATTGCGAATCGGCGATGTGAGTGGCGGCGGCGGCGGCGTGGCGGCTATCTTCCAACCCAAACGCGAAGGTGCGGGCGGTCAGGTTGCGGGCAATCGCAGCAATTGCCGGATCGTCGGCGTTGAAGACCACGGTGCTCGTGGCCGGCAATGTTTGCAAGGCTTTGCGCCAATGTCCGGCAATGGTGTCGATCTCGCCGTAACGGTCGAGTTGGTCGCGAAATAGATTGAGCAACACAACGAGGCGGGGCCGGGTCTCGGCAATTGCTTGCGGCAAGGCTGCCTCGTCGGTCTCGAACAGGGCGCGGCGGGCGCGGGGACGGCCACGCCAATCGGTGCCGGCAATCGCGACGGTGGTTAGGCCGGGCAGTAGATTGGCGCCGGCGCGATTGTGCAAGAGCGGTTCGCCGGTCTGCTCAAGGATGGCCGCGAGCATGCGGCTGGTGGTGGTTTTGCCGTTGGTGCCAGCGACGAGGATCACACCGGCGGGCAGAGCGGCGCAGATCGTGGTCAAGATAGCCGGGTCAAGCGAACGGGCGACTTGGCCGGGCAACGTGGTGCCGCCGCCGAGCCGCAGGCGGCGCGAGAGCGTGCCGGCGGCGCGGGCTAAGGTGATGGCGGCAGTGGTGCGGAGTTGGTTCATAGGTTTGGTATGGACTGGATCAACGATTGATGAATGTCGTTTGTTGGCTGCGCATCTTTCCTGCTATTGCCTTCCTCCCGGCCTCTCTCCGCTGGTGTCTGATCCGGAACCCGGCCCTGAAGGGCCGGGCTATAGTTACGAAGCCCACTACGCGGGCTGATAGCCCTCACCCCCAACCCCTCTCCCACTGGCGCGGGAGAGGGGAGCGCAAAGCCGGGTGTTGAGGCATTGCACAGCGATCAGCAGTCGTAACCGGCCAGATGTTCTTCCTGACCATCAATCCCGCTGGGGAGCAGGAGGCAGACTCCCTCCCCCAGAGGGGGAGGGCTTGGATGGGGGCAACATCCCACCAAAACCTCTGCGAACTCTGCGTTCTTCGCGTCTTTGCGTTAACCGCTTTGCGTTCTCTGCGGAGCCGGACAGCCGTCCGGCTTTACAGCGCCGTTACTTTAACCCGGCCTTGCGCAACGCGGCAGCGAGCGGGTTATCGTCGTCTTCATCATCGTCGCCGCTGCTGGCAAACAGGGTCGCTTCCGGCGGCGGTTCATCCTCCGCTTCGTCATCGAGATCATCATCTTCCCAATTGAGGGCCAAATTCTCGGCCCCGGCCAGCGCAATGATATCATCAACGCTAAACAGCATCAGGTTAACCTGATCGTCACTCGCGGAACGCGCGGCCAAATCCTCAATCCGCTGCACCTGCGGCAACGCCGCCAACACTTCGTCAAGCGGTTCGGGCCGGCGCGGCGGCGGGCGGTCGCTCGCCATCAGCGCATCGGCGGCGGCGCTATCGGCGGGGATGCCGGTATCCACCAGCAGAATCGTCACCCCCACCCGGTGGAAGAGCAGGTGCAGAATCTGGCGCGTCTCGTTGAGTTGGGCGACGGCGCGGCGGATAGCGCTAGCGGTGCGGCTAGCTTTAATCTCAAACACCCACGCCACGCCATCGATGATTGCCAGCGCGTCGAGTTCGCGATACTTAATCTGCGCCGTGCGGTGGCGGCGCTCTTCGTATTCGAGAATGCGGCGCTCGTCGAGCGGCAACTGGGCCGCCAACCAATCGCGTAACGCCGCTTCGGCCTGCCCGCCGAAGATATCGCGCTGGCGCGGTGGGCGGATGGCCTTCTGGTTCTTGCGTTGCAGCTTAAACTTCTCAACGTGAGCTTGGTAACGACGGTCGTCTTCGGTCGTCAACCGCGCGCGTGCATAACTGATCGCCATCTACCCCTGCCTTCCCAATTCGACCGAACGGCGATACGCGGCCCAGATCGCATCGGCCAGCACGGTGCGCAACCCGCCGCGTTCGAGTTCGCTCAGCGCCGCGGCGCTGGTGCCGCCGGGTGACGTAACCGCATTGCGCAATTGGGCCGGGTGCATCCCGCTCTGCATGGCATACTGCACCGAGCCAAGCATCGTCTGTTGCACTAGCTCTTCGGCGATGCGGCGCGACAAACCGAGATGGACGCCGGCGTCGATCATGGCTTCCATCATCAAAAAGACATACGCCGGCCCGGTGCCGTTAATCGCTGTCGCCATATCGAGATAGGTTTCCGTATCGACGTACAGCTCGCGCCCCAACGCACCCAGCACCGTCGCCGCCCAACCGCGCTGGCGTTCGGTGACCGCGGGAGCCGCCGTCCACACCGTCATGCCGCAGCCAATCTGAGCCGGCGTATTCGGCATACTGCGCACCACTGCCGGGTGGTCAAGCGCCTCGGCGAAGGAGGCGATCGTCGCGCCGGCGATGACCGAAATCACCAAATCCTCATCGCGGATCGCACCGCGCAACGGTGGCAACACCCGCCGCAACTGCTGCGGTTTGACGGCGAAGATCACCACCCGGCCCCACTTAGCCGCTTCGAGATTGTCGTGAGTAGTGCGAATGTGGTAGCGCTGGGCGAGGTCGCGCCGGCGCTCTTCGCGAGGGTGGCTGGCGAGAATCTGATCGGCGGCGACCAACTCGTTGCGCAATAAACCACCGATAATGGCTTCACCCATCGCACCGGCGCCGATCACGGCAATTGGCAAATCTGCGAGCATACTTTCTGACCTGTACAGCGAGCCGGTCGCTCTTCCAGCGCGCGACCGGCGACACGAATGCTTCTGTGCGGTATGATACCATAGAGGGCGGCACAATTGCGGCAAGAGTCGTTTAGGCCGTCGGGCAGCCGCTATTCGTTTGTCATTGCGAGCGGAGCGGTTGGATGGCCCCTCCCCCACCTTGCGGCGAGAGAGGCGGAGCCGCAGGATGAGAGGGCATAGCCACAAAAAGACGCAAAAGGCACAACATATTTTGTGGCGCGTGGGATGCTTTTTGGCTGTAACCTCCCCTCCCCCAGCGGGGGAGGGGTTGGGGGTGGGGGCAACGAAGGGCAGCACCGGCGCTGATCCCCGGCCTTTTAGGGCCGGACTAGGGGTACGAAGTCTGCTGCACGGCAATACAAGCGCGTTATCATGGAGTGCGGCAGTCACACTGCCGCACATCGCCAAAACACGAGACCGCGGCAGTGAAACTGCCGCACTCCATCCAACGCTCTGGCTGTCATTGCGCGCAGAGCGGTCGGGGCAGGCCCCGCTGCGCAGCGAAGCAATCTCCTGCGAGCACGGGAGAAGTGCATTGAGGCATGGCGGGCGCTGAAGCGGGAGATTGCTTCGGTCGGGCGGCCCCAGCCACGCTGGGGCCGCCACTCCCTCGCAATGACAATAGGGGAGCGGGAGATTGCTGCGGGGGCTACATCCCCTCGCAATGACAAGAGGGGAGCGGGAGATTGCTGCGGGGGCTACGCCCCCTCGCAATGACAACAGGTGAGCGCCCCTAGGCAATACCAAAGACGTATAACACAGAGAAGACCACACCTATGCTACCCAACGAAGAAACCATCGTTCTCCGCCCTACCACGGCACCCGGCGCGCGCCCGGCGTTGCTGGCGGTCTTTGCCCACCCCGACGACGAGAGCTTTGGGCCGGGAGGCACCTTGGCCCGTTATGCGTGGTCGGGGGTGGCGGTGCATCTGATCTGCGCAACCGGCGGCGAAGAGGGCACAGTTGATGCCGCCTTGCTTAATGGCTACGAGTCGGTGGCGGCGTTGCGCCGCGCCGAGTTGCTGCGCGCCGCTGAGGCGTTGGGGTTGAGCAGCGTGACCTTGCTGGGTTATCGCGATTCGGGTATGCCCGGCACGGAGGCGAACCGCCATCCGGCGGCGTTAATCAACCAACCGCGCGCACAGGTGGCGGCGCAGATAGTGCGCCATATCCGGCGCCTGCACCCGCAGGTAGTGATCACCTTCGATCCGATCGGTGGCTACCGCCATCCCGACCACATTGCCATCCACGAAGCGACAGTCGCCGCCTTCCATGCCGCTGGCGATCCGGCGGCGTGGCCGGAAGCGGGGCCGCCGTATGCGCCGCAAAAGCTCTACTACACCACCTTCTCGCGCCGGTTATTGCGCTTGCTGGTGCGGCTTATGCCGCTCTTAGGCCGCGATCCGCGCGCCTTTGGCCGCAATCGCGACATCGATCTGACCAAGCTGGCCGAGGTTGAGTTTCCCACCCATGCCCGTATTGACACGACCGCTGTGCGTGAGCAGGCGCGGGCAGCGGCGCTGGCCCATGTGAGCCAAGGCGCGGGCGGGCCGCTGGCCCGTGGCCCGCTCAGCAAGGTGTTGGGCCTGCTCGGCAGCGCCGATACCTTTATGCGCGCTTACCCGCCGGTGGATGGCGATGCGCGCGAAGATGATTTGTTTGCCGGGGTGCAGTGGTGACTGAATGATTATCTTAGTCGCTGTCTGTGTAATACAAAGATGACAAGGCTAAAGATGAGTAAGGTTTGGATTGCTATGATAATGCTATTTGTGATCGTATTATGGAAATTTTTCGTTAGAATTTGACTAATTCCTTGAGTTAGCGAATAGGTTGGCAAGAAGCGCGTGTAGCTAAGGATTGGGTTATTGCCAATCATTCCTGCTAATGAAGGGAACATCAAGATAAACACAAATACATTTCCATACGAGTTGAGAGTCTGGATATTGTTAGATAGCACCCCTATCATAACGCCAATAAGGCTAAGCGTAAAACTGCCGAGTAAGACCAGCATTATGATGAGGAGTGTTTGGGTGATATTGACCCTTTGCATAGCAAGGATGACAGCACTTCCGATCAACGAATAGCATACGCCTACTGCTGCTTTTGCGGCAATTATTTCGGCAAATGTGGCGGGCGATAAAAGCAAAGCATCAAGCGTTTGCCGTTCTCGTTCTTCAACGATCAGTGACGGGACAAGCATAACGCTATTCCCAACGATACCCATTACTAACCATAGCACAATGGCATATTGATCAATACTTAATGTTCCCCGTAGATCATTATTAGGTGATTGTTCTGAGTCTAGTGTAGTAATTGTTAGCTCTACCGGTAATGATTTAGGGACAAGTTGCTGTATTGCTTGTTGAAATAGCGAAAGGCCTAGTTTTGACTCTTGTGAATTATCTGCTAAAAGTATTTCTACATGCGGTGTATTCTGGCTGAGTAATAGTGTGTCAAATTCTTGTGGTAATATAATACCGGTAGTGATAGATTTGTTTCTAATAGCCGATTGAAGCAAATTTTTATCTTCAAATAATATGACACGCACCAAGTCGACTTGTTCTAAAATAGCAGCGATTTGAGTCGAATCTGGTGCGTATATGCCAATGTTGATAGTTAACTTGTTGCCAAAAACGATGTTGATGAACAGCGCCACAATGAGTGGAGTAATGATGATAAGAAGTAAGCGTGGCGTTCGGATGGCATCAATGAGATCTTTCTGTACGATTGCTGCGATGCGTTGCCCATTCATGGTTGTTCTTCCTTGCCAGCCAAATAGATAAATATATCCTCTAAAGTTGCTTCTTGGGAGTGTATCATTAATATTTCTTGATTGTTTATGGTTTGTAATTCGCTCATCAAATATTGTGTGTCAGACAGAGGAATAATGATTTCTTGTTGGTTGGCAAGAGTAATTCGAGCTTTTCTTGCGCCATGTTTTATTTTAAGATTCTGTGGTGTGTCAATCACAATAATGCTTCCCGATTTAATAAATGCTACCCGATGACATAAACTGTCCGCTTCTTCCATATTGTGCGTGGTCAGAAAGATCGTGATTCCAGTATTGGCAAGCTGTCGTATCAACTCGCGAATCTCTCGTGCTGATGTTGGGTCGAGGCCACGGGTGGGTTCGTCGAAAAAGATGACTTGTGGATGATTCAAAAGTGCTCGCGCGATAAGGAGACGCTGTCTCATTCCGTTTGAGTACGTGTCAACACGATCATGACATGCCTGTTTCAGGTGCAATTGTTCGAGCAGCTCATTCACCCTTGTTTTTTTAACGCCATAAAGGCGAGCAAAGAAGAGAAGATTTTCATAACCGCTCATTCGTCCATACACATTTTGCGTTTCAGGCACAATGCCAATAAGGGGTTTCACACGGTGTTGTTCGGTGAAACTATGGTAGCCGGAAATCGAACAGCTTCCGCTCGTTGGGGGGATTTGTCCAGTCAACAGGCGAATGGTTGTCGTTTTGCCGGCGCCATTATGCCCGAGTAAACCGAAAATCTCGCCGCGTTGGATTGAGAAGGTGAGATCATTAACGGCTCGTTTGTTTTTAAACTCCTTGCAAAGGTGTTGGGCTTCGATAATTGCGTCCATAGGTGCTCTCTTGTGTAGGATTGCTTTATTAAGTTGATCGCATATTGGCTTTCTTAATTTGGGATTGCCCCTTTTTGGTTGTGAGATAAACATATTATTTATAATGGTAAATATAATCTGTCTAGTTACATGGTGAATTTCTATGTTCAATCTCATTAATATAGTAAAATTGTATGTGATGTGACGCCGGCCTTCTTTACAAGTATTTCTTGCTTGATTGAAGGCCGGTAAAGAAGTGGTGCAACAAACTATCTACAAATGAGTTTACCAGTAGTAACGGTACAGTACAAGACGACAATTGTGGTTATAAGTACTACGATGATATAGAATTCTTGCATGCTCATTCTAAAAACTCCTTTCTAGAACGATATACGCGGTTATTATATCCCCCCCCCCCAACTTGTCAAGTGGCTTGTGGTGGTCATATATGATGACCATTTTAAGAAGTACAATGCTATTTTGCTCGGCAGCGCCGATACCTTTATGCGCGCTTACCCGCCGGTGGATGGCGATGCGCGCGAAGATGATTTGTTTGCCGGGGTGCAGTGGTAAACGACAGATCATTTTTTACGCTGAATAGAGAAATGGATTCGTTAGTTAACCCGCTGTCGCGCTACAATCGAACCGAGAGTCGACACAATGCGCAGCAGAGGTGGGTTATGGACAGCAACGAACTGCTGTGGACGCTGGGAGGCTTGGCGTTGGCGGTGGTGATCGGCATTGGCATGATGCAGTGGTCGCAGCGGCGCGATCGCAAACGCCATCAGGAGATCCGGCAGGCGGTGATGCACATGGGCTTGGCGCCGCGGGATCAGGGAACGGCGCCAGATCTGTCGCCATTTGCGCTCAGCCGGCTTGGCGATCGCGGTGCGGTTTCGTGGCCGGGGGTGTCGTTTGCAGTCGATGGCGGCCACGCGACTATCTGCGAGTATACCGCCGTGCGTCAGGTAGAGCAGCGCGATCAGGACGACTACCGCTCTGAGGATCGGTTTTATCGCCAAACGGTGCTGTTGTTCGAGGCGGAATATCTGCGCGCGCCGGCGTTTTATCTGCGGCCAGCAGGGATCGGCGACAAGATCAAGCAGCTCTTTCACCAGACCGGCATTGATTTCCCGCACCATCCCGATTTCGCTCAAGCGTACCTATTGCGCGGGAACGACGAGTCTCAGATTCGCCAGTTTTTCACCGATCAGAAGCTGAACGTGCTTGCCCGCCATCGCGGCTGGTATGTTGAAGGGAATGGCCAGCGGCTGATCTGTTATCGGCTCGGTGAGTTAGCTGCCGGCGCCAAAGCGCCCCAATTTGTCCAAGAGGCGCTGGCGATTGCGCGCGGGTTGAGCCAGTTGTAGCGGTGTTGGCGCAGCAGCTTGAAGGGGAGCATACTGGCCATGTTCATTCTCTCAGGCTCACTGTTCATCTGCCGTTGAACCGGCGTCGCTAATATCGTCGCGGCATCCACGGCGGCCTGTCCAACTTGGCGACTCGTTCGCGCCGGCGCACCATCCAGACGATCCCGCCGCCGATGGCGCTGACAGCCAGCGCGCTGCCGATAATCATCCACCCGGTTGGCCATTCGCTGCGCCGGCGCCCTGCGAATGTCTGGCAAATATCAATCCGGCCCGCGCCGAGCAGTTGCAGCCGGCGGTAAAAGCTAGGATGGCGCTCGTAGATGTCGGCGGCGCCATATTTGATTGCGGCGGTGACTTCGGCGACTCCCCAATCGGGATGGACGGCGAGCAGCATCGCGGCGAGCGCGGCCACGTGGGGCGCGGCTTGCGACGTTCCGCTCATATAGTCGTAGTAGGGCCGGAAGCGTTCTTCGGGGAGCAAGCGGTCGCTGGTGAGAAAAACCGGGTAGGTTGGCATCGTCGAAAGGATGCGTTCGCCGGGAGCGACCACGTCGATCCATGGGCCGGTGTTGGTGAAGGTAGCTTTGGTGTCTTTTTGGTTTGAGGCGGCCACGACAATCACATCATCGTTATCAGCCACCAGCGCATTCGGCAGCGGCACGAAATCGTTGCCGGCAGCGGCGACCACAATCACGCCGGCGTCGAGAGCGCGGCGCAGAGCGCGGCTGACCTGCGGCGAGCTTTCGCGAGTGGCGAGAATGAGGGTCGCTCCTAAGCTGAGATTAATCACCCGCGCGCCGCGGGCAAGGGCAAAATCAATTCCCTGTGCGATCGCTTGATCGCTGCCGAAGCCTTCGGCATCCATCACCCGCACCGGCAGAATCTGAATATTGGGTGTGAGGCCGGCAATACCTTCGTTGTTATTCAATTGGGCGGCGATGATGCCGGTGACGTGCGTGCCATGGCCGTGCTCATCGCTCGGATCGTCGTCATTGTCAATAAAGTCGAAGCCATCGCGGCGCAGATGGGCAACCAGATCAGGGTGGGTCAAATCAACCCCGCTATCAAGCACGGCAATAGTGATGGCTGCGGTTGGCTGTGCCCGCCGCCAACCGCATTCCGCACCGATCCGGCGTAGTGCCCATTGCTCGGGCAGCAGCGGATCATTCGGCTTATCTTGCGCGATCGCGATTGCTGGCAGGCAAAGCGCTATCACCAACAGCGTGGCAATGGCGTAGTTGAGCTGGCGATGGCGCAGCAGCGGATGACAGGGTTTGCTCGACATACGAGTGAAGGGTAGCGTCATCTATTGTTTTTCGCGGCAGTGTCCGCGCGATGCTTGCCGTCAGGTTTCTGGGGTTGGCAATTGAAAGCTGCGCAGATACCACGTCCCCCGAATATTGACAACCTCGATGATGAGGTCGATCGGTTGTTCGCCTTGCACATTGCTCTCGCTGAGGGTGTAAGCAAGATCGCCTTTGAGCCGCACTATCGCCAACCCGCCATCATTTTCGACAATGCTGACATCCTTATTGCGCAATTGGAGCGCCGCCATATAGCGAAAATAGATGCGCAGCTCCGGCCCAATTTCGCGCCGCCAGTCACCCGGTTCAAGCAAGGCAATCACGGCGCTCGGATTGCGCGCTTCCAGTGCGGCGACAAACTCGTTGACCTTTTTGGTGGGAGCGAAGTCGTCGGGGCGGGCTACTGAGCTGCAGGATGCCAAGAGCAGCAGCGCCAGCCAGCCGGTGACAAGGCGGGAGCAGCAGCGGTACAACCACGCTCCGCCTCCATACCGATGCGCATTATCTCTCCGTAGCGGCCAACCAAAGCGACCCATAGCTGCGTCTCTTCAACGCGACGTGACCGCCACACTCCGCCGCGGCAACCAATGTTCGGCTACCGGACGAAAACCGTCGCCGTTCTGTTCGAGGCGCAGATGTTGCACCCGCGCGCCGTTAGCTTCAATCGTGATCAAGTTGCACGTATTCGCGCCGTGCTCTGCGCCGTAGCCGCGCCGCGAGGTAGTGGTGCCGCTCTGCACGATGTAAGTGCCGTGGCGCAAACCGGGCAGGATATCGCGGGTGTTGCCGGCAAAACTGATATGCAGATGGCCGCAGAGCAGCATATCAACCGCAAACTCATCCAGCAGCCGGATCGCTTCGGCGGCATTAGTGATGGTGACGCGCTTGCGCTGGTACGTAGGCGGCAGCGCAGGCGGGTGGTGCCAGACCACGATTTTGTAGACATCGGGGCCGAAGCGGGCTAACCGTTCGCGCAGCGCGGTGATCTGGGAGGGATAGAGCTTGCCGCCGTCAACCGTGAGGCCGTGGGCCGTGCATGCGCC
Source organism: Chloroflexus islandicus (assembly GCF_001650695.1). GTDB lineage: Bacteria > Chloroflexota > Chloroflexia > Chloroflexales > Chloroflexaceae > Chloroflexus > Chloroflexus islandicus. The sequence goes on along the minus strand of NZ_LWQS01000079.1, from coordinate 6,556 downwards.
GACGACGGCAATGCCGGGGGCGGTGAAGACAGGGTTGAGGTCGGGCGAGATCTGCTGGCGATAACGGCGCAATGGGGCAAACAGGCGCTCGTGCAAGAGAAAGAGCGGTACATCGTGATTGCCGGCTACTACCAGTTGCGGTTGGGGCAAGCGCTCGCGCAGGGTACGAGCCGCGCGCCACTGCGCCGCAAAATCGGCCCGCTGGACAAAATCGCCCGAAATCACCACCAGATCGGGCTTGAGCGCGTGCGCATCAGCGATCAGGCGTTCAGCGGCGGCAGGGTTAAAGGGCGGGCCGGTATGGATATCTGAGATATGGAGCATACGGAATGCCACGACGTTACTCCTCTGCGCTGGCAGCCGGCGCAGCGGCAGCCTGCGCCTTCTCTTTGGCGAGAGTGATGATAGCGCGCACGATTAAAATCCCTTCGACCGCCACCGCCGCGACAAAGATGTACTTGAGCAGAGTGGGGATGATGTCCATTGGCTGATCCTTTCTTGCCAGTCTGGAATGCGGCAGTATGACTGCCGCACTCCATGATAGCGCGGATCGGTCGTGTTGTCAGGGTGTGGGTGCGTATCCCTGTTGTCATTGCGAGGGCGCGTAGCGCCCGAAGCAATCTCCCGCTTCAGCGAAAATGATGCCACAGCGGACTTCTCCCGTGCTCGCGGGGGATTGCTTCGCCTCGCGGCGGGGCGGGCTTTGCCCGGCCCCGACCGCTCGGCTCGCAATGACAGGCGGCGAGCGGCGGCGCACGATGCCACCGCCTTCGATCACGCCCGCAACTCCCACCGGCTGCCGAGCGGCGTTTTGCGAATTTCGAGCGCCGCCGGGAAGCGATCTTTGAGATCGTCGATGTGGGTGATGACGATGATCCGGGCGAAGTCGCGCTGAATCGCCGTGATTGCTTCAACCATCCGCTCGCGGCCATCGGCGTCGAGGGTGCCGAACCCCTCATCGATCACCAGCGTTTCGAGGCGGGCGCCGGCGCGGTGGGCCAGCAGACGCGACAGGGCGATCCGGATTGCGAAGTTGACCCGCATCGCTTCACCGCCGCTAAACGCTGCATACTTGCGCGTGCCGAGCGCATCGGAGATGTGGACATCTAATGTTTCGACTGTATCGCCTTTCTTGGTGTCGCGCTGCATCTCGAAGCGCAGGTGCATCTGGCCATCGGTCAAGCGGGCAAGCAGGCGGTTGGCTTCGTCTTCGAGCTGCGGGATGGCCGTTTCGATCAACATTGCCTGCACCCCCTTCTTGCCAAAGGCTTCGGCTAGCTCGGCGAAGAGGGCGGTGCGTTCGCGCAGGTGCTGCTCTTGCGCTTGCAATGCCTCGAGCTCGGCGGCGGCGGCTTCGGCTTGGCGGAGATAGGCTTGCTTTTCGGCCAGATCACGCTCGGCGGCTTGTAAGGCGCGATCGGTGTCGTTGATCTGCTGCGCCAATTGGGTGACTTCGGCTTTCACTGCCGGCAGCGCCGTGACTTGGCTGGCCAGTGCATCGGCTTCGCTCTGCACGGTGCGCCGTTCGCGCTCGGCGTGATCGCGGAGTGATTGGGTCTGCTCGCGGAGCTTGGTATCGCTGGCGTAGCGTTGTTCGGCCAGCAGCAGCTCGCGTTCCTCTTGCTCCCAGCGGGTTAGTGCTCGTGCCGTCGCGCGCGCCGCTTCGAGCAATTCCGGCTGGTAGCCAAGCGCCTCGATTGCAGCCGCCACCTGCCGGCCAGCGGTCTGAATCTCGTGGGCGAAGTCGTTCTCGGCGAGCTGGCGCGCTACTTCGGCTACGGCTGCCTCAGCAGCGGGCAAGGCGTCCGGCGCAGTTTGCAAGCGGGCCATCTCGCGCCGGCAACTCTCAAGCTGGCCTTCGAGCCGGCTCTGTTCGCGCAACTGGCGTTCGAGCGTGCTGATCTCGTCGTGTGCCATCGCGAGATCGCGGCGCAGGCCGGCTTCATCGCTCAGCTCGGCGAGCTGACCTTCCAGCGCCGCCAGTTCGGCTTGGATGGCCGGTTCGATCTCGCCAGCAGCGAGCCGCTCGGTGAGCGAGGCGATCTGCTGCGCTAGTGCGTGCTGCTCGGCTTCCCACACGGCGACTTGCGCCAATTGGCGTTCGAGCGATTCGGCGGCGGCGGCCTGCTGGCGCAGCTTGGTTAGCTCGCGCTCGCCGGTGGCAATGGCGGCGCGGAGGTTGGCCAGCGCTTGCTCGGCGGCTTGGGCCTTGGCTTCGGCCTGCGTTATCCGCCCGTGCAGTTCAGCCAGCTCGGTTTGGTAATGGGCAATGACGTGCTCGGTCTCGGCGGGATCGAGCTGGTGGCGGCAGACCGGGCAGGCGCCGCCGGCGGTGGCGAGCAGGGCTTGGTTTTCGCGCAGTTTGGCGATCGCGTGCCGGGTCTGTTCGGCGGCAGCGCGGGCGGCGCTGAGGGTGTCAACGGTAGCTTGCTCGTGGGTGCGGCGCACCTGTTGCTGCGCTTCCAGTTCGCGGGCCGCCGCGTGGGCGGCTTGGGCAGCGGCGAGTTCGGCCTGCCATTGCGCAGCTTTGGCGAGCTGCTCTGCCAACCGGCGCTGATCTTGCTGGTAGCGAGTCAATTCGGCGTGGAGCGCCGTGGTGCGTTGCTCAAGCTGATTGCGGAGAATGGTTTGGCGCGTGGCCAGATCGCGAATCCGGTTCAGTTGTTGCTCAAGCTCAGTTCGTTGCGCTTGCGCTCGCACCAATTGCGCGTGCAGCGGGGCCAATTCGCGCAAGCGTTGCTGCAACTGCTCTTCTTGGGTGCGCAACTCGGCCAAGCGGGCCACATCAGCGCGCAAGCGGTCACGGGTCTGTTCGGCCCGGCTCAACTCCTCTTTCAAGCGATCGCGCTCGGCCCGCCACGCTTCGCGCAGCTCGTTTTTGCGCGCCGTCAGCTCATCGAAACGAGTGCGCAACTCCTCTAGCCGGTCGAGTTCGGCGCGGGCAGCGGCCAATTCAGCCAACCCCTGCTCAATCACGGGCCGCTTGGCGATCACCTGCTCGGCGTGCGCAATCCGCTGGCTGAGTTCGGTCAGATCGCGCTCGTGGCGCTGAATCTCGCTGGTCAGCGTGGTGAGCCGGTTGTGCAGCTCGCGGTGGCGCTGGGCCAGCGCCTCGAGCTCGCGTAGGCGGGTGAAGGCAGTGGTGTAGGCGGTTTCCAGTGCAGCGCGGGTGGCTTGCAACTGCTCGCGCCGCTGGCTGGCGTCGGCAACCGCCTGTTGCCAGAACGGGACTTTCGCGGCAATCGGTTGGAGCGACTCAAGCTGGCCGCGCACCTTAATGGTCTCGGCCTCAAGGCTGCGCACCCGTTCGCGCGCGCGCTGTTCGAGCGCGGCGTATTCGGCTAGATCGAGAATCTCGGCCAACACCTCTTTGCGTTCCGCCGCCGTTGTGCTGGTAAACTCATCGGCCCGGCCTTGCAAGAGGAACGAGGCGTTGATGAAGGTGCGGTACGACATGCGCAGCAGGTCGTTGATTTTGGCCTGCGTCTCGCGGATGGTGTTTTCGCCGATCGGTCGCCAAGCCGCGCCGTCGAAACTCTGCACATCGAGCCATGTTTTGCCTGAACTCGTGCCTTTGCCGGTGCTGCGCCCGCGTTGGCGCTGGCGAATCACGCGATATTTCCGGCCATCCAGCGCAAATACCAGCTCGACCATCATCTCGGTCTCGCCTTGCGCGATCAACTCATCGTCGGCGCTGCGCGCCTCCCCCCACAAAGCCCATGTGATCGCATCGAGCAAGGTTGATTTGCCGGCGCCGTTTTCGCCCGACAAACAGAGCACGTGCAGGCCGTCAAGATCGAGCCGGAGCGGCGCGCCGTCGTCATCGGCGCGGTAGCACATAAAGTTGCGTAAGGCAAGCTGGAGTGGAATCATAGGGTTCGATGAAGGTCACGATGGGCAGCGGAGCGTGATGATGCCCTCAGCGGAACGTGCGCTGCTCTTGGATCAATTCTGGTTCGACGCCGAGGGCTTCGGCGATGCGGCGAATGCCGCGGTCGTTGAAACTGACCAGATAGAACGGCGCCAGCGGCAAGCGTTCGCCCGAACGTAACGCCACCAGCAAGCGATACTGGGCGCGGCGCAACACACGCACCTCCAGCCCTTTGACATCGGCCAGCGGGCGTTCTTGGCGGGCGCGGCCCAGCAAACCATACGAGGTGACGGTCAGCTTGCCGTTGCGATGGTCGATCCGGCAAATGCCGAGCTGGCCGCCGGTGATGAGCGTAAACAGCATCAGCCCAGCCAGCAGCGCAATCGACACCACTTCGCCGGTAGTCATGGTCTGCGCGCCGGTCAGGAATGGCTGCGCGATCGTGCCAACGCCATAGATCACCACGGCGGCGAAACTCCACGTCAGCCATGGGATAAAACGCACGGTTAGCTGATCAGGACTGCGATGAGCAAGTTGCCACGTCATAGAAACACCACAAGCTGTATGCGAACCGCTCCCATTATACCAATATCTGTGATTGACCGGCCTGCCGGCGAGTGCTACCATTAGCGCTGTGCGTGGCGCATCCGGCAACAGAAAAGGATACAGACGGTATGGAAGCCATCTTCTCGGTCGAGAATCTGCTGGCGCTCATTACATTAACGGTGATGGAGATCGTGTTAGGGATTGACAACATCATCTTCATCAGCATTCTGGCCGGCAAGCTGCCCCCAGCGCAGCAGCGTCCGGCGCGACAGATTGGATTAAGCCTCGCGCTGATCACACGCCTCTTGCTGCTCTTGTCGATCAGTTGGATCGCTAGTCTCACCCAGCCGCTCTTCGAGCTGGGGCCGTGGCATGTCACCGGACGCAGCCTGATTATGCTTGGCGGCGGCCTGTTCCTGATCTACAAAGCCACGACCGAGATTCACGAGAAGTTGGAAGGCGCTGAGCATACCGAGCGTTCAGCGGCAGTGACGACCATGCAGGCAGTGGTGTTCCAAATCATCTTGCTCGATATTGTCTTTTCGCTCGACTCGGTTATCACTGCGGTCGGCATGGCCAATGAGCTGTGGGTGATGATGACGGCGGTGATCGTCGCCGTGGGGGTGATGCTCTTCTTGGCCGAGGGCATTGCCAAGTTTGTCAACGATCACCCGACCGTGAAGATGCTGGCGCTCAGCTTTTTGTTGCTGATCGGCTTTTCGCTCGTCGCCGAAGGCTTTGAACTGCACATTCCCAAGGGCTACATCTACTTTGCGATGGGCTTCTCGGTGATGGTGGAAATGCTCAACCTACGCGCAGCGGCCAAGGCCAAGGCACGCCAGCCGGTGCAGTTGCACCAACGGTACGATACGACGAAACTAAGTCACTAACCCGCTATGCTCAATACCGTCCATTTGCAAACCTTTCTCGCCGTCGTCGAGACCGGCTCATTCTCGGCGGCGGCCAAGCGGTTGCATCTGTCGCAGCCGGCGGTTAGCCAGCAGATTCGGGCGCTGGAAGAGCAGGTCGGCGGGGTGCGCTTGTTCCGGCGCAGCGGGCAGCAGATGGTGCTCACCTTAGCCGGGGAACAGTTGCTCGGTAGTGCGCGCGAGCTGGTGGAAATGGCTGAACGGGCGGTGCAGGCGGTGAGCGCGCTGCGCGGCCAGATCGGCGGGCGGGTGACGATTGGTTGCCTAGCCGGCGGCGCCGAAGCGTTCTTGCCGGCGCTGCTCGCGATCGTACAGCGCCACTATCCAGCAGTGACGGTTGAGGTCGAGGTGCAAAGCGCCGATCGCCTGTTAGAATACCTCACCGAGCGGCGCTGTGATGTCGTGTTGGTCAACGATGCGCCGCGCCGGCGCGGCTTTGAGGCGCGCTTGCTGGCCGGCGAGCGGCTGGCGTTGGTCGCGGCTGCCGGCCATCCGCTCTTGCAGCAAGAGCAGGCGCCTCCCGGCGTCTTGCGCGACTACCCGCTGGCTTTACCTCAGGCGGGGCATCCATTGCGGCGCGTGATCGATGATGGTTTGCGTCGTCGTGGCGTCAATGCCGCCGATCTGCGCGTGGCGCTTGAAGCCGACAGTCCATTGCTGCTACGGTCAGCGGTGGAAGCGGGCTTGGCGTTGGCATTCTTGCCCGCCAGTGTGTTGCCGGTGCGGCTTGAACGGATGGGGATTGTCACGTTGGCCGGGCAGCCGCTGGTGTATGAATGGCACCTTGTTCGTGTACGCGAACGAGCGCCGGCCCGCGTGGTCGATCTGCTCTACGAGATATTGTTAGGCGACGAGGCGCGGGCGACGCTGTTGCGGTTGGGGTTGGCGACGTAGCGCTGTTGTCATTCCCTTTCCCAGCGGGGTTGCGGGGCTGGGGGTAGGGGCGTCAACGCAGAGACGCAGAGGGGGCAAAGGCGCAGAGATGGTAAACGCAACGGCGCCGAGGAGGCAAAGCACGCAAAGGTTTTTTGGGGATGGCGATCATCCTCCGAGGCCTCGGCGACCTCTGCGGTAAACTCCACCCTCCCCTCCCCCAGCGGGGGAGGAGCTGGGGGTGGGGACCACCTGCCAGCGGGGGAGGGGCTGGGGGTGGGGGCATCAGCCCGCGCAGCGGGCTTCGTAAGCCTAGCCCGGCCCTTCAGGGCCGGGT
>NZ_LWQS01000078.1 GCF_001650695.1 Chloroflexus islandicus | reverse complement strand
GCGCCGGCGACACCACCGCCGCCCCCGCCGCGGCCCGCCCCCACGCCTCCCGCGCCACCCGCGCCGGTGCTCTCGACCAACGGCGACCGGCGCGAAGAACGGCAACGGCTGAGCCGCCGCCGCCAGACTATTGCCCGCCGTTTGGTTGAGGCGCAACATACCGCCGCGATGCTCACCACCTTTAACGAGATTGATATGAGCGCGGTGATGGCGTTGCGCGCACGTCACAAAGACTCGTTCAAAGAGCGGCACGGCATTGGCCTCGGCTTTATGTCGTTCTTCACTAAAGCGGTGGTTGGCGCGCTCAAAGCCTTCCCAATCGTTAACGCCGAAATCCAAGGCGACGAGGTCGTGATCAAGTACTACTACGACATCGGCATCGCGGTTGGGGTTGATGAGGGTTTGGTGGTGCCAGTAGTGCGCGACGCCGATCGCAAGACCTTTGCCCAGATCGAGCGCGAGATTGCGCAACTGGCCAAGAAGGCGCGCGAGGGCACGCTGAGCCTTGCCGAGTTGCAGGGGGGCACGTTCACGATCACGAACGGCGGCGTGTATGGGTCGTTGATGAGCACGCCAATCCTCAATGCGCCGCAGGTAGGCATTCTCGGCATGCACAAGATCGAAGAGCGGCCGGTGGTCGTTGGCGGCCAAATCGTCATCCGCCCGATGATGTACGTCGCTCTGAGCTACGATCACCGCCTGATCGACGGTAGCACCGCGGTGCGCTTCCTCGTCAAGGTGAAGGAGTTGATTGAGGATCCGGAAGCGTTGCTGCTAGAGGGGTAAGGCGTTCGCCGAGAGGCGGGAGGTTTTTTTACCGCAGAGGGCGCAGGGGGCGCGGAGGGTGATCACCATCTGGCGTCCTTTGCGCCTTTGCATTATACTCCACTGCGCTTTGGCTTCCTTTGCGGCGTTGGAGTGCCCCCCTCCCAGCCTCCCCCCGCTGGGGGGAGGAGCAAGCGCCCCTCTCCCGCACCAGTGGGAGCGGGGCTGGGGGTGAGGGTGCGCCCCTCCCCCAGCGGGGGAGGGGTGAGGGGTGGGGGCACCCAAGAAGTCGTGGCGGCAATCTGTGCCCCCCTCCCAGCCTCCCCCCGCTGGGGGGAGGAGCAAGCGCTCCTCTCCCGCGCCAGTGGGAGCGGGGCTGGGGGTGAAGGTGCGCCCCTCCCCCAGCGGGGGAGGGGTGAGGGGTGGGGGCTGCATATTTACCGCAAGGGCGCAGAGGACGCAGAGGATGATCACTCACACACCTCCGCGCTCCTTTGCGCCTCGGCTCGCTGGACGGCGTTGGAGTGCCCCCTCCCAGCCTCCCCCCGCTGGGGGAGGGGTGAGAGGTGGGAGCACTGCTGTGCGGTGAGCTTAGTCTTGGCGATCTTCAGCCAGCAACTGGCGCAACACGTACTGCAAAATACCGCCGTGGCGATAGTACTCGACTTCTTGCGGCGTATCAATCCGAGCACGGGTCTGGAACTCGCGCACCGTACCATCGGCGGCAGTGGCGCGCACGGTGAGGATACGGCCATTGGCGAAGCCGCTGGCAATCGCATCGGCCAGACCGATCACATCGTAGACCTCGTGGCCGGTGAGGCCGAGGCTGGCTGCGCTCTCGCCGGGCATAAACTGGAGCGGCACGATTCCCATCCCGACCAGATTCGAGCGGTGGATGCGCTCGAAGCTCTCGGCGATCACGGCCTTCACCCCTTGCAAGTAGGGGCCTTTGGCGGCCCAGTCGCGGGACGAGCCGTTGCCGTACTCCTTGCCGGCAATTACGATCAGCGGCGTGCCATCGGCTTGATAGCGCATCGCCGCGTCGTAGATGGACATCACTTCGCCGGTGGGCAGATAGGTGGTGAAACCGCCCTCAGTACCGGGCGCCAGCTTATTCCGCAGGCGGATGTTGGCGAAGGTGCCGCGCACCATCACCTCGTGGTTGCCGCGGCGCGCGCCGTAGCTGTTGAAATCAGCCGGGGCAACGCCGTGCTCGATCAGATACTTGCCGGCGGGCGAGTTGATCTTGATGCTGCCGGCGGGGCTGATGTGGTCGGTGGTGATGCTATCACCCAGCAACGCCAACACCCGCGCACCATGAATCTCGGCTACCCGCTCAGGCGGGGTTGGGCTCATCTGATCGAAGTAGGGCGGTCGGCGGACGTAGGTGCTAGCCGGATCCCACGCGAAGCGATCGCCAGCCGGCACTGGAATGTTCTCCCACCGCTCGTCGCCGACAAAGACGCTAGCATACGAACGGCGGTACATCTCAGATTGGATCGCCGTCTCGATCGTTTGATGCACTTCAGCCTGCGACGGCCAGATGTCGCGCAGATAGACCGGCTGGCCATCCTTGCCAATCCCCAGCGGTTCTTTATCTAGATCGATATCGATCCGGCCAGCGATGGCGTAAGCCACCACCAACGGCGGCGACATCAGATAATTGGCCTTGACATCTTGCTGCACGCGGCCCTCGAAGTTGCGGTTGCCGGAGAGCACCGACACCGCGACCAAGCCCGACTGATCGATCGTCTGGCTGATCTCCGGCGCCAGCGGGCCAGAGTTGCCGATGCAGGTCGTGCAACCATAGCCGACCACGTGGAAGCGCAATGCTTCGAGGTAGGGCAACAGACCAGCATTGGCCAGATACTCGGTCACCACCTTCGAGCCGGGGGCGAGCGAGGTCTTGACCCACGGCTTGACGGTCAAGCCGGCTTCGACCGCCTTTTTGGCCAGCAGGCCGGCAGCCACCATCACCGACGGGTTGGAGGTGTTGGTGCAGGAGGTAATGGCGGCGATCACGACCGAACCGTGGTGCAGCTTGTAGCCAGCGCCGGGAACCTCGACCGCGGTAGCGGCGAAATCGGCCGCGGAAAGAGCCGTATCAGGCTGAGACGGGTTGATAATCGCCGGCACGGCCATGTGGAAGGTGCGGTTGACTTCGGTGAGCGGCACCCGGCCTTCAGGCCGCTTGGGGCCAGCCACGCTTGGCTCAACTGTGCTCAGATCCAGCTCAAGCACGGTCGAATACTCGGCTTCGGGGGTATGCTCATCGTGGAAGAGACCCTGCGCTTTGAAGTAGGCCTCGACCAGCGCCACCCGCTCTTCGCTGCGACCAGAGAAGCGCAGGTAGCGCAGCGTCTCTTCGTCAACCGGGAAGATACCGCAGGTTGCGCCGTATTCAGGGGCCATATTGGCGATCGTGGCGCGGTCGGCCAGCGGCAGGCCGGCCAAGCCGGGGCCAAAGAACTCGACAAACTTGCCGACCACCCCCAACTTGCGCAACATCTGGGTCACGGTCAACACGAGATCGGTCGCCGTTGCCCCCTCGCGCAGCCGGCCAGTCAGCTTAAAGCCGACCACCTGCGGGATCAGCATCGACAGCGGCTGGCCGAGCATCGCTGCCTCGGCTTCAATGCCACCGACACCCCAGCCTAACACACCGAGACCATTGATCATCGTGGTGTGCGAGTCGGTGCCGACCAACGTATCGGGGTACGCCTGCACCGGCCCGCTCGCGCGCGGATTCTCGTCGCTGGTAAAGACCACGCGGGCCAGATACTCAAGGTTGACCTGATGCACAATCCCGTTGCCGGGAGGCACAACTTTGAAATTATCGAACGCAGTCTGGCCCCAGCGCAAGAACGCATACCGCTCGACATTACGCTGGAACTCAAGGTCTTTATTGATCAGCAGCGCCGCTTCCGAGCCATAGGCATCGACCTGCACCGAGTGGTCGATCACCAATTCAACCGGCTGCAGCGGATTAATCCGGCGCGGATCGCCACCCAACTCGGCCATGGCATCGCGCATCGCCGCCAGATCGACCACGCACGGCACGCCGGTAAAGTCTTGCAAAATGACGCGGGCCGGCATAAAGGCCACTTCGCGGTCGGGTTCGGCTTGGGGCTGCCAATTGGCCAGCGCCAGAATATCGTCGGCGGTTACGGTGCGGCCATCTTCGTGGCGAAGCAGATTTTCGAGCAGGATACGCAGCGAGTAGGGCAAGCGGGCGAGATTGACGCCGTGGTTGGCGAGAGCGTCAAGACGGTAGATTTCATAGGTGCGGCCACCGACCGTCAAGGTCGAGCGAGCGCCAAAACTGTTGGCCATCGTTCATCTCCTTCGGCTGACCTCTGCAACGGAAGGCCATTCCATGTTGTGGTAGAGCGATTATAGCACGAACTGTCACAATGTTGTGATTTGTTGCACAAACCGTGCAAAAGGTGGATGCAGTACTGGAATTATACCAAATTCGCCGGCAGAGCATGGGATCAGGCCACCGGTAAAGCGCACGACGATGCGTCTTTATCGGCTGCCACCGACCGGTATCAGGTTCCTTCAAGGCGAAGATCGCTGCGGGGAGTGGCGGCAAGGTACGACCTTGCCCACACCGGCCCGCACAATTGCAGCATAATCCGGTACCAATGGGTGATTATTTCTGTTGGGATCTCCGTTTAAGATCATGAAAACCTGAAACGCGCCACCACTTTTCTCTCTTTGCATATCGCTTCAGGTCATGGATTCGCGAATGCAGAGGAGGGGTCGCAATGAACAGGGTTGTTCGTGCGCGGATGTGGTTGGCGTTGTTCGTCATCGGGATGATGTGCGTCGCGCTCTGGCCGGCTACACCGGCGCCGGCGCAATCACAGGTGCGTTTACCGGTCTTTCGCCTCACCAAGCCCCCGGCCAGCAATGATACCACCCAACAGTTGGGAGGAGCACTGGAAGGCATTGGCCGCGCCGCGCCGGCGGGGCAAGACGAGTTTCGGGGCAAGAGCCGGTTTTTCCGGTTGAATGAACAAAACCGCACGGTGCTCACCCAGTACGAGGCGTCAGGCGGTTTCTTTGCGTATGACCTTGACGGGCTAGGGCGAGAAACGCCTGCCGGTGCAGTTGATGCGGAAGTAGCGAAGCGATTGGCGTGCCAATTCCTCACCAACAACAATTTTGTCGGCCGTGATGGCATCCTCGCCAACAACGGCCAAAGCAACTACCCGGCGCGATTGCCGCTCATTCCGGGCACATGCAACGCGACCAAAGATTTTGGCCGCACCACTCTGATTCGCGCCGCCCAAGCCACAGTAAGCGGCCCCGGATTAGGGCAAACGACCGAATCGATCGTTGGTGTGGTGGTAGAAGTGCCGTTTGGGTTTGTCAATGGCGAGCAATTTATCCCGATCGGCGGCGCTGGCGGGCATATTTCATTACTCTTCACCAGTACGGATACGATTGTTTTACCCAATCTGAACGACTCGCTCGACAGTAGCGTTCCCGGTCTCGCCGGGATAGCTATGCCCTTCTTTGGGCGCACGCTGGAGTTTAGCGGTACGGTGCCGGTGCGCAATTTGAGCGATGTGCGCAGTGAGGTCGAGGCGCTGGTGCGCGCATCGTACCCCGATGCGACCAACGTTACTGTCCCCGATCCGGTGCTGACGTATATGGTTGATGATGCTTCGTTCGAGCAGACCTTCCTCGAACCGGAAGCGATGTTTGAAGACATCACGGTGACACTGCCCAACGGTGATGTGATCGTGCTGCGCTCGTTCTCGACGCCGCTGATGGCAAGCGGAGCGGGCAGTCTGAGCCCGACTGTCACTATTACCGCGCCGGCCAACGGCAGCTCCTTCCCAATTAACGGTACAATCACGCTCACCGGTACGATTGCCGATGGCACCGCGCCCTACACCTACCAATGGCTGCTCGGTGACGAGACCCCGCTCGGTAGTCCAACCACGCTCAACGCACCCGGCTCAGTCAGCCGTTCGACCGCCTTACCGGCGGCACTACGCGAAACGACGCCGGATGTGGTGACGATCATCTTGCGCGTGACCGACGCCAACGGCGTGCAGCGCGAAGCTAGCGTCAGCGTCACACCCGATTACCGCTTTGTCTACGTGCCGACGATCATCCGCAGCGGCGGCAGCACGGCGGCACTACCGGCGGCTGAGCTAGCCCAAGCCACCACCTACTCGTTCGGCGTTGAAGGCAACTGGGACTACCAACCCTACGGGCCGGGCGGCTCTGACTTACCGGGAGTAATCCCGGATGTGAATGGTTTTCGGATCGGGATGATATTGAACGGCTACACGCAACGCTTCTTCTGGGCAAACGCGAACGCGTGGGAACGCGACTGGCGCGACGTGAGTTTGGGCGGGATTGACAGCACAAACGGCGTCGATCGGGCGGCCTTCGTCTACTACGCCGGACACGGCGGCGCCGGCAGCATCGTGATGACCTCGAACAAAGACAGCACGTGGTTTGACGGCACTAAGGCCCGCTATCAAAATCTGCGCTGGGTTGGGTTTGCCTCGTGCCAGACGCTGCGGGTGCAAGGTTATACGCCGGGCAACGAACCGATCCGCAAGTGGTTCAACGCCTTCCAAGGCGCGCACATGCTGCTCGGCTTCAACAGCAACATGAAAGATGTCGCCTTTGGCGGCAACTGGGTGGTGAATATGCAGATGCCGTCATTCTTTGGCGTTGACTACCCGTGGGCACAGTTGACGATCGCGCAGGCATGGGTCAAGACGGCGTTTGATATGAACGCTGGCAAGCCGGCCTATATCTATGCCCGCAGCAATACCATCAATCCGCTAAACGACAAATTGCCCAAACCGGGCACGGCGATGCCGCCGCGACCATTGCCGGTCACCTCGTACCATTGGGTGTGGTGGGAGTTTTAGGCTGAACGGGCGTGGCGCAGGCGCGTCACGCCCAAATATCGGCCATCTCCCATGCGCGCATCGTCACCAGTTCAGCGGGGTTGCCGGCGGCTTGCACGGCAACCCCATCGCTATCAGGCCGGCTCGGATAGATGCGGCTGGTGATCGAGCGGCGGTCATTGGCGAAGACCTCGATCAGCGAACCATCGAGAAAGATGCGCAGCCGCAACGGCTCGCCGGGAGCCAGCGGCAAGGGGGCATGGTGCGAGTCGCGCCAAACCTCATGGCTCAGACTCGAACGGCTACGGTCGAGGGTGAGGGTGGCGGCGGCGCGATCGTAGCGCAACATCGTCGCTTCGGCCCCGTCAGGGCTGGCGCGCAGCCACACGCTGGCCACACCGTGCGGCGGTGGCAGCATGATCACCTCTAGCTCAAGATGCGCGCCACGGATCGGCATCCACTGCGGCGCGCCGGGCATAATCGGGCCGGGAGCCACCTGCTGTTCCGCTCCGCGCAATTGCCGCACTTCGGCAATCGGCAACGCTACCACCTGCCCATCATTCGCCAGCCGCACCTCGCGCGGCAACGACATCACCCCGGCCCAACCGGCAGCCAACACCGCCGCCTCGCTCCGTCCCTCCATCACCCAGCCAAACATGATCCGGCGACCATCGCGGATCGGCATCGTCTGCGGCGCGTAAAAATGGGCATCGCCGTAATCCAGCTTGTGGGTCAGGGATGGCGTAAACCGGCCATCACGATATTCACCGCGCATCGCGATGGTGTAATACGGGCGCTGATCCCACACCGAACAGATCAGCACGTGATCGCCATTCACGGCAAAAAAATCCGGGCACTCCCAGAGCGTGCCTGTCCAGACTGGATCGAACTGGCCAGCATCACCGATCACCAGCGGCCCGCCGTATTCCCAGCGGCGCAGATCATCCGACCGGTACAACAGCACCGTACCGCCTTGACCGCGAATGCCGGCGCCAATCAGCATCGCCCACCGGCCATCTTCGCGCCAGACCGTATGATCGCGAAAACCGAGTAGATCGAGATCAGGCGGCGGCGCAGAGATAATCGGCTCCGGCCATTTTTGCCACGTCAGCAAGCCATCGTGGCTCACCGCCAGACAGGGGGTTTGCACTTCAGGCAGACGAAAACCGGTGTAGATCACGGTTGGCGTGCCATAGTCATTGACCGCACACCCCGACCAGCAGCCATCGGCATCAGGCCCTCCCGGCGTGGGGGCGAGTGCAACCGGCTGGTGTTGCCAGTACAACAGATCGGCGCTCGTCGCATGCCCCCAGTGGATATTGCGATGGTACGCTCCAGCGGGATTGTACTGGTAAAACAGGTGAAACGTCTCGCCCCACTGGATCAGGCCGTTGGGGTCATTCATCCAGTTGGCCGGCGGCAAAAAGTGGTAGCGGGGGCGATGCGGGTCGCTGGTCATACCGTTCTCTTTCAGCAAAGAAATCGTAACATCGCAGCACGCGGCAGTGAAACTGCCGCACTCCATATTGCGAGCGGGGCATGCGGCAGTGAAACTGCCGCACTCCATACCACATTGCGAGCGGGGCATGCGGCAGTGAAACTGCCGCACTCCATACCACATTGCGAGCGTGGTATGCGGCAGTGAAACTGCCGCACTCCATACCACATTGCGAGCGTGGTATACGGCAGTAAAACTGCCGCACTCCATACGCAACCTGTGCCGGCCTCCTAGCTAATGTCGCAGTATGATGTTAGTGAGGCTAATTTACCCCTTCACCGAACCGGCCATCAGACCGCGCACAAAGAAGCGCTGCAACGAGAAGAAGACGATCAGCGGCACGATCATCGAAATAAACGCGCCGGAGGTGAGCAAATGCCACTCTTGGCCAAACTGGCCAAGCAAGCTGAGCAGCCGCTGCGTCACCACCTGTACTCGTGGCTCGGCGCCGAGGAAGACCAACGCCACCAACAGGTCATTCCACGTCCAGAGGAATTGGAAGATGGCGAAGCTAGCCAGCGCCGGCATCGAGAGCGGCAGAATCAGGCGGGTGAAGATGGTAAAGTGGGTTGCGCCGTCGAGAAAGGCCGACTCGAAGATATCGCGCGGAATGGTGCTGATGTAGTTGTAGAGCAGATAGACTGCAAGCGGCAGACCGAAGCCGGTGTGCGCCAGCCAGACGCCGAGATAGGTGCCGCCCAACCCCAACGCCACATAGTCGCGCAAGATTGGCACCAGCGAGATTTGCAGCGGCACGACCAGCATCGCCACCACGAGGATAAACAATGGCCGCCGGCCGGGAAAGTCGATCCACGCAAAGCCGTAGGCGGCAAAGGCAGCGATCAAGATCGGGATAATCGTCGCTGGCAAGGCCACCGTCAAGGTATTGATCAGCGCCACCTCCATGCCCACCCGCGTCCCGCTTGTGACCGGGCGATCGGGCAACGGAATGCCGAGCACAATCCGATAATTATTGAGCGTAAAGCGCGCGTTCTCCGGGTTCGTCACCACCGTCCACCAGCCACTGGTCTTAACATCATCAGCCGGACGGAACGAGCTGACCAGCAAGCCAATGGTGGGAGTAATCCAGAGCACGGTGATCAGGATCATCACCACATAGACCATGATGTGGCCGATGCGAAACCGGCGGCGCTGGCGCGGCGCAGCAAGAGTAGTGCTGGTCATCGGAAGGCCTCCGTCTGCTTGTTAAACTGGCGCAGGTTGTAGTACATCACCGGCAACACCGCCAAGAGCAAAATGATGGCGATGGCAGCCGCGCGCCCGTTATTCACCTGCCGGAAGAGCTGGACGAACTGCACGTTTGCGATCACCTGCGTGCCGAAGTTGCCGCCGGTCATCGACTGGACGATATCGAAGATCTTGAGGGTGAAGAGGATAATGGTCGTGGTGACGGTAATGAGCGTGCCCTGAATTGACGGCAAGATAATGCTGCGGAAGATTTGAAACTCGTTGGCGCCGTCGATCCGGCCCGCTTCGAGCAGATCAGAAGGAATACCCTTAATGGCCGCCGAGAGAATCACCATCGAATAACCGGTCTGCAACCAGACCATAATGATCACAAGGAAGAGGTTATTCCACGGCTGCATCAACAACCAACCCTGCGACTCAAACCCCAGCGCAGTGATGATGCCATTGAGCAGACCGATCTGGGTTGAACCGGTCGGGCGATACTCGTAGATAAACTTCCAGATCACCGAGGCACCCACACCCGAAATTACCATCGGCATAAAGATCAGCGCCTTGCAGACGGTCTCAAACACGGGATGGGTGCGATCCACCAGCACGGCAATCAAGAGGCCAAAACCCACGCTCATACCGGTGCCGAAGATCATCCAGAAGAGAAAGTTGTTGCGGTACGACTGCAACATCTCTTGGCTGGTAAAAGCGTAGATATAGTTATCCAAGCCGACAAAATTGATCCCGCGGGCATCGTAGAGGCTGGCGATAAAGGAACGGATCGTCGGCAACACAAGATACCACGTCAAGATGGCCAGCGCCGGCCCGACGAAGACAAAGGGAATCAAGCGCCGCCGCCACGTTGGCCCCAACTGTTCGATCAAATAGTTCGAGAGGGTAAAGAGCGCCAACACGCCGCCGACACCCCACAGAATCGCAATGATCGCCGTAATCCACTGCGGGATCTGCGTGTCACGCAGAAAGATAAAGACCTGATAGAGCACCAGAAAGGTGATCGCCGGCACAAAGATCGAAACCAGCAGACGGCCAAGCGTCGTCGAGAGAAAAGCGCCAATACCGCTTGGCTCAGGGGATCGGGAAATCTCACGTGTTGGGCGCATCAGAAATCCTCCTTGAGTGGCCACGTTGCCGGTGAACGTTC
Organism: Chloroflexus islandicus; assembly: GCF_001650695.1. Taxonomy (GTDB): domain Bacteria; phylum Chloroflexota; class Chloroflexia; order Chloroflexales; family Chloroflexaceae; genus Chloroflexus; species Chloroflexus islandicus. Next base: position 18,550 of record NZ_LWQS01000078.1, on the reverse strand, counting down.
GTGAGCGGGGCAGCGGCGAGCGGGTTTGTGCCCGCCATCCCGCCAATTGCTGAAGCCCGTTTTCCGGTAGGTTGCCAGTTGGCCAGCCGTTCCCGCGCAGGCATCGTTGGCTGCCACAGCAGGGATTTACGGATAGGGCAGAGCAGCACCCTGCCCTACCGCCCCACAGTTGCAACGATCAGCGCAACCGCCTATTGCTTATACGCCGCATCAATCTCGGCCAAGGCCGCATCCAGCGTGCGATTGCCGCTCGCCCAGTCGGTCACACCTTTCCAGAAGGCAGCATTGACGGCTGCCGGCATGGCATCGGAGGCGTCGAAGCGGGCAGCTTGCGCAGCAAGGATCGCTTCGGCGACCTGCCGTTCAATCGAGGTCGGATAGACGCTCAGATCCTGATCCTTGTGCGGGAAGATACCGCCACCGAGACGGGCCCACGGCGTCGCCGAAGCGCCGGTCGCCATGAACTCCATAAACTTGCGCACTTCTGGCCGGTCACGGCCCTTGAGCACCACGAACACATCACCACCCACTTCCAGCGCCGGGGTGACGTTCGGGTCAATCGGCGGCATCACAAACAGACCAACCTTGTTATCGAGGTCGGCCCGCACCGACTCTTGGAAGAAGTTGGTGACGAAGCTGCCTTGCATGTGCAGCCAGCAGTTCGGCGGATCGGTGAAGAGGAAGGTTGCTGCGTCGCCGAAGTTGGTCAACACGATCGACTGGCGGCCACCGTAGACATTGCCATCGGTGAACCAGACATTGCCCAAGATCTCGAAGGCGCGCTTGACTTCGGGCGAGCTAAAGGCCACTTCACCGGCAATCCAGCGATCGTAAACATCGGTCGGCTGAGTGCGCAGCATAATGTTCTCGATCCAGTCGGTGCCCTTCCAACCGGTCGCCGCGCCCGACTCAATCCCTTCGCACCACGGCGTATGGCCGTTGGCCTTCATCTGCTCGGTCAATGCCGTCAACTCATCCCACGTTGTGGGAACCTTATAGCCAGCCGCCTCAAAGGCCGGCTTGTTGTACCAGATAAAGCCCTTGGCATTGACACGGTGGAAAACGCCATAGGGAGTCCCGCCAAACGTACCCAGCTCTTTCCAGAACGGCGCATAGTTCTGGTCGATCAAAGACAACACTTCCGGCCACAATGGCACCAGATTGCCTTCGGCAGCCAAGCGGGCCGCGCCACCCGGCTGCGGGAAGCCGGCAATATCCGGCGGATCACCAGCCTGCACCCGCACGACAATCTGGGTATCGAAGTCATTGACACCAGTGTAGACGACATCAATATCGGGATTCGCCGCCTCGAAGACCTTGATCACCTCTTCAAAGGCATCGGCTTCGCCACCGCCAAACGCACCGAGGATCGTCACCCGCTTCTTTTCACCACCGGTTTGGCCAGTCGAGCCGCTGGGTTGGGTCGAACCGCCGCCACCGCCGCAAGCGGCTAGCACAAAGCTCACCGCAACCATTAATGAAATAACCATGACCAATCGCGAACGCCGCATCGTTCTCACTCCTTCTGCTGGATGCAAGTCAACTTTGACGATAAGATCACATCGTTTGGCAACGAGGCCTTGCGTGTCGTGGCAAGGCAAGCGGCTCACTGGCAAACAATGCTTGCCCAGAGACGCTCAGTGTAAGCAATGACTGCTTACACACGGCCTACCCCCTCTTCGTTGCCAAACTACCCCCTAGCTCCTGCGCTAACCCCACCTCCTTTCTATCAGCGCAAGCGTTGCCATTCAACGCCACACAACCAGCTAGATCGACTCCCGTTCGATCAACGGGCAGGGAAGATAATGCTGAACAGGCGGCAGACTCTCGCCGGCGGGCAACGTCTGCAACAATTCAACCGCACGGCGGCCCATCTCGTAATGGGGCAGCTCAACGGTGGTCAGCGGCGGATAGAGCTGCGCAGCGATCAATTCGAGGTTATCGAACCCGATCACAGCCACATCGTGCGGGATACGCAAGCCAAGCCGCTTGATGGCATCGTAGGCTCCCATCGCCATCTTGTCGTTAAAGCAAAAGATTGCCGTCGGGCGATCGTCGCGCTCAAGCAGAGCGAGAGCGGCGGCAAAGGCATCGTGGGCATTGGAATGGCAACTCTGCACCAACGCCGGGTCAAACGGCAAGCCATAAGCGGCTAGCGCCTGCCGGTAGCCTTCGAGACGGCCAAACAGGGCCGGCATCGGAATAATCTCGTTAATGAACGCGATCCGGCGATGGCCACGCCGAATCAGCGCCTCGGTTGCGGTATAGCCACCCTGCACCTCATCGGGCACAATCGCCGGCAACGACCGGTCGGCGACAAAACAATTGACCAGCACCACTGGCGCCTGCGTCAATTCCGGCGGTGGCGTCACTTCGTGATGGTACATCGCCGCATACATCAAACCCTCCACCCGCCGTTCCAACATAAATTGCAGCGCCGTCTGCTCGATATCACGCTGGCCGCTGGTATTGACCACCAACAACATCTGTTGCCCTGCCCACGCCGCCTCTTGCGCGCCGAGAATAATGCGCACAGCGTAGGGCGACGTCACCACCTCGTCAGAGATCAACCCCAACGTTTGCGAGTGGCGAGTGCGCAAACTGCGCGCCATGGCGTTAGGCCGCCAGCCAAGGGCATGAATTGCGGCCCAAACCCGGTCGCGCGTCTCTTGGCTGATGGCGGCGCTCGTGACGTTATTGACCACAAACGAGACCGTGGTCTGCGACACGCCAGCCAGCCGGGCGACGTCGTACATCGACGGCGGGCGGTTACGTTTTGAGCGAGATTGGTCGTCCATTGACCGTATCGATTGACTTTGGTAAAACGAATTACTAATTCGATTTATAGATTAACACAGATTTAATCACCTGTCAAGAGGGTGTAGCGGCTTACCGGTATAATAGCAGACTTGTCAATAGTTGCAGGGAGCTATGAGGGAGAGGGGAACAGCAGCCAGCGGGGTGTAGGGGCACAGCGGCGCTGTGCCCCTACACCCCGCCGGCCCGGATCAAACCGGCCAAATTATTGCGCCCTTGATCGGCCAACAAGGTCGCTTGGGCAATAAACAACTGCGCGGTGGTCACCGCATCGTTGAGCGCATTGTGTTGGGCATAGATCGGCAACCCTAGCGCGTTCACCAACCCGCGCAACTCGATGGCCGGCGCCGGCATATCTCGTGACTGCTCACCGAGCCATTGCGCATTGAGGTGGAGGGTCATCGCCAAGCGGGCCGTATCGAGAATCGGCCGGCGCAAGCGTCCGCCAAACGGTTTGAGCGCCGCGTTGATGAAACGCACATCAATTTCGGCCACATGCACCACCAGCACTCTCCCGGCAATCCGCTGTAACAGCTCGGCAAGCACCGCTTCCGGCGGCGGCGCATCGCGCAACTCTTCCGGGGTGAGGTGATGGACACGAATGCTCTCAACGCTTGGCTCACGATCGGGTGGCGGGCGAATAAGCGAATACCACGTCTGTTTCAGCAAGACGCGCCCATTCTCAACATTGACGGCGCCAATCGCGATCAGCGCATCGTGGCGGGGATCGAGGCCAGTGGTTTCGACATCGATCACCGTGTACGGCACTTCCCGCCACGGCAAGCGCCGGTCAGGCTCAGGGAAGGCTTCGTAGGCCCGCACAAAATCGGCGGGAGGCGTGCGCTGAAAGAGGCGTGACCAAAACGAAAGCATAGTCTCTCCCGTGCCGGCGTCACGCCAACCGATCGGTCTGGAACATGAGCGCCACCCCGCGCTGCACCGAAGCGATCGCCTGCAATGACTCTTTGATCTCGCGCCGTTCGCGCGGGCCAAGCTGGTGGAAATTGACGAGATTATCAGGCGGCAGCCCCTGCGCAATCTGCTGTTGCTGGTGTTGCAAGCGCAGGGTCGAGAGCAGCTCAAACGCGCTAATCAGATTATCGCCGTCTTCGCGGCTCAACACACCGGCGGCCATCGCTGCGCGCAAACGCGCGATCGTATTGGTCTCGTTACTACGCGCTTCCAGCCCAAACAGACGGGCAATATCCACCACCATCGCCGTGCCGCGCAGCTTCAGATCGAGCAGATCGCGCTGTTCGCCACGCCGTTCGAGCGCCACTTGGCGGAAGAAGGTCAGCGGCGCAGGTTGGCGGAGGGCGGCGCGGGCAAGGCGAGCCATAAAGATGCGATGTTCGGCGGCATGTTGGGTAATCGTGCGCAAGATCGGCTCAGCCGGCAAGGCGCCGTAGACTTGGCGATAATCGAAAAAGATCGCCGTGCGCAGCAACGACTCCTCATCGGGCACTTCGATCCAGCGCCGGAAGTAGCGTTGCCAGACAGAGAGCGGCTGGCGCCATTCGGGATTGGAGGCCATCACATTGCCGGGGCAACGGGGGAAGCCGCACTCGACCAGCCACCCCACCACCAATTCGGCCAACCGTTCAAAATAGCGCACCGCTTCCGGCGAGGCTTCATCATCGTACACCAGTGCATTATCTTGATCGGTGCGCAAGGTCTGCTCGTAGCGCCCTTCCGAACCGAGCACCAACCATGCGTAGGGTACGGGAGGCGGCCCCAACTCGGCTTCAGCATCGTGCAGCAACCGTTGCAACAAGGCATCGTGGGCCACCGCCACCACACGGCCAATATCGCTGACACGCGCGCCGGCAGCCATCAGCGTATTGACCGCATCGGCCACCTGATCGGTATAGCGGCGCAGATCGGCCAATGACGTCGCCCGTTGCAACAGGCGCGGCAAAAAGAGCGGGCTATTGCTTTGGCGGCGCAAAATATCGGTATGGGTCACTAAGCCGATCACGCGATCGTGATCAACCAGCGGCAAATGGTGAATACCTCGTTCGAGCATGAGCAACAAACCCTCGAAGGCCAGCGCATCAGCCGAAATAGAAGTCGCCGGCGCGCTCATCACCTGCCGCACCAGCGTCGTATCGGGCAAACCTTCGGCGAGCACCCGATTACGCAGATCGCGGTCGGTAATAATGCCGGGCGGCTGTTGATCAACGATCAGTGACGAAATCCGCTCGGCGCGCATCAAGCGGGCGGCATCACCCACCGTCGCATCGGCGCTGATAAACACCGGCGGGCGGGCGATCAAATCGCGCAGGCGGGTTTGGAACAGGGCCGGGTTCGACTCAGCTTGGCGCGACTGGATCGCATACCCCAGCCGTTCGATCACCGAAGCGGCAAAAAACGCGGCGAACTGGGGCTGTTCGGCGCGCAAGCGATGAAAAATCGCCCCCGGCAACAAATAGAGCAGGGTATCAGTATGAGCGCGCACCGTCACCAGCGGCGGCTGGCCGCGGATGAGGGATGGATGGCCGAAAGCTTCGCCGGGGCCAAGGGTATCGACCACCTGATCGCCACTGCGCAGCAGATCGACCGAACCCTTGCACACAATGTACAAAAACTGGGCCGGCTCGCCGCCACGGGTGAGGATGGTCTGGCCAGCGCGAACAAACTCAATCTGCAACTCACCGGCAATTTGGTGAACGACATGATCGGGCAGACGATCGAACGGGGGGTAAGAGCGCAAAAAGCGGGCGATCTCGTCCATACCGGCATGCTCATTGATACAATGCGAGGCATCTCCGGAGCGGAGATGCCTCGCCAGCGACGACGGAACTACACAGGAGGCTACCGGCGTTCAATCAAGAGACGAATAGCTGTGCGTTCCTCGTCATCGATTGCGACATCGATAAACGACGGAATGCAAACAATATCGATCCCCTCCTCGCTCAGATAGGCGCGGGCAATAGCGACGGCCTTAATTGCCTGATTGGTCGCGCCAGCGCCAATCGACTGCACCTCAGCCGAACCATTCTCGCGCATAACACCGGCAATCGCGCCGGCAACGGCACTCGGCCGCGAGCGGGTCGAGACCTTAAGGACCTCGGCACTGCGCTGCTGACGAGCGGGGGCGGCGCTGCCATCGCCGACAGCCCGCTCTAGCGGCTGGGCGTTGCTCATAGCTTCCTCCTGTTGGTGAAGGGTAGATAGACGGCTCGCATCATCGGGCGGAGTTGCCAGGCTCATACCGGCGCAGCCTCCTCGTGTAAAAGAACCCTGATAGCCGACAACCGATGTGTATGGCAATTGTACCACACAGCATCGTGGTTAGCAGACCACATGGCGAGGAATTTTTCGCCATTTGGCCTGTGGACTACCGCGCATAATCGACTGCGCGGGTTTCGCGAATAATCGTGACTTTGATCTGGCCCGGATACTGTAAACTCTCCTCTATTTTCTTGGCCACATTCCGCGCCAAATGGATACTGGCCAGATCATCAATCTGATCGGGTTGGACCATCACGCGCACCTCACGGCCGGCCTGCACCGCAAACGCGCGTTGCACGCCGGGGAATGAGGTAGCAACCGTCTCCAGCGCTTCGAGTCGCTTAATATACAGATCAAGCGTCTCGCGCCGGGCGCCGGGGCGCGCGCCCGAAATCGCATCAGCCGCGATCACCAAAAAGGCTTCGACGGTTTGCGGTTCTTCATCGTAGTGATGCGCGGCAATCGCGTGGACAATCGCCGGCGAACGGCCCAACCGGCGGGCAATTTCAGCGCCGATCAGCGCGTGGGGGCCTTGCACCTCGTGATCGACCGCCTTGCCAATATCGTGCAAGAGCGCAGCCGTTTTGGCAATATTCACATTAGCCCCTAATTCAGCCGCCATATGCGCGGCCAACAACGCGCATTCCAACGAGTGCTGCAAGACATTTTGGCCATAGCTGGTGCGATACTTCAGCCGGCCCAGCAGCTTGATCAGATCGGGGTGAAGCCCTTGCACGTTCGCTTCGTAGGCGACGCGCTCACCCTCTTCGCGCATAATCTGCTCGATCTCAAGCTGCGTCTTGTGAACCACCTCCTCGATCCGTGACGGATGGATGCGCCCATCCTTCAACAACTTCAGCAACGCCACCCGCGCCACTTCGCGGCGCACCGGATCGTGGCACGAGAGCGTCACCGCTTCAGGGGTATCATCAACAATAATATCAACCCCGGTGATCTGCTCGAATGCGCGGATATTCCGCCCTTCGCGGCCAATAATGCGCCCCTTCAGCTCTTCGCTGGGCAGATTCACCGTTGAGACGGTCATTTCCGCAACGTAATCGCTCGCGCAGCGTTGAATCGCCAAGCCGATAATCTTGCGGGCAATCTTATCGGCCTCTTCTTTCGTTTGCTGTTCGAGTTCGCGGATGCGGCGAGCGGCATCTTCGCGCGTTTCGCGTTCAACCTCGGCCAAAATAATCGACCGCGCTTCATCGCGCGACAACTGCGAAATGCGCTCGAGCTCCTGCGCTTGCTGGCGCTTGAGCCGTTCCGCTTCTTGCGCCAGTTGTTCGATTTGGCGCTCGCGTTGCTGGATCAATCGCTCGCGTCGCTCGATCCCTTCGAGTTTGCGATCGATATTTTCCTCTTTCCGTTGCAGCCGCTCTTCTTGCTTTTGCAGACTTTGGCGCGACTCGCGCAATTCGGCCTCGGCCTCGTTACGCAACCGCAACGCCTCATCTTTGGCTTGCAAGAGAATTTCTTTTTGCTGGGAACGCGCCTCTTCGATCAAGAGCCGCGCCTCGGCAGCTTTGCGTTGCACTAGTGAGCTGACCCCATTGTTCGCCCACCAAATGCCTATGCCGGCGCCGCCGGCCAACCCTGCAAGCAGGGCGACGACGGCCCAGAGTAGCTCTGTCACGGTAGCCTCCTATGCAGTTGTTAATGTGCATGGCGCCGAGAAGATGTCCTCACCGGCGATATGCGAACAGAATATTGTAACTATGGATCATCAATCCATTAGATAATCCTCATCATACTGATCGATACCCCTGCTGTCAAGACTTTTGCCGCGAGTCGGTGAGTTGAAGAGCGGTATTGCATCTGCTATAATCGGCGAAGGTACCAGAGCGCGTACCCGTGTTGTTGCGCGCTCGCTGTACGTTACGCACCATCCTGAGGAGGATGAAACTGCATGCTTCGTTCATTCCGGCGAGCCACGTTGCTCTTGCTTGTTCTTGGCCTGAGTTTGCTTGCATTGGCAACCTGCGCTACCCAACCAACCCTAGGGACGCCGTTGTTCGTGCAGCAATTGACTGCACAACCGGGCAATTATGCCGGGCGTGAAGTGACGGTTGACGGGGCATACGTGTGGCGACCGGGCGATCCGTCGCTATCGGTGCTGGCTGTCGGCGTCAGCACGCTTGACAATGGTCTCGATGCGCAGCCGATCGGCGAAGCGATTTGGCTGGAAGGCTTCCCGGCGGAAGTGACCGAACATCTGCACCGGCCGGGTGACGCGGTGTACGGCTTTGTCCGCGTGCGCGGTCGCTTCGAGGCGAATGGCAATTATGGCCCCGGCGGCGCATACCGCTTCTTGTTGACCGTCAGCAGCGCCGAGCCGATTGAGCGCATCCGCCGCGTCGAACAGCGCCTCGCCGATCGCCCGCTTGGCCCCGATAAGGTGTCGTTCTTTGAATTGTTGCGCAATCCGCAGCAATATCAGGGGCAACGGGTCACGACGCAAGCGTACTATTTCTGGAATTCGATCATTTATGTGCTGGCCGAGGGCATCTCAACTGAAGAGGACGGATCAAGCCCACAGCCGGTCGGCGGCGCGATCTGGGTCGAGCAGTTTCCGCCTGATCAGTCGGCGCTGCTGACGGTTGGGCCGAATAACAGCTTCGTATGGGGGCTAGTGGAAGTGACCGGCACCTTCCAGACCGGCGGCGGTTTTGGGAAGGATGGCGCCTACCAGAGCATCTTGTTCGTCGAATCGGCCCGGCCAGTGCAACCGTAAGAACAGTAATCACACAGCGAGGCGACGGGGGTGTATTACTTCATCGAGCCGATGCGCGAAGATGACATCCCGGCTGTGCAAGTGATCGAACGGCAGAGCCAGATGACGCCATGGTCGGCGCAGACGTACCGGCGCGAGATTCAAAACCGGCAAGCCTGCCGCTACGTGGTCGCCCGCGCCGATACGCGCCCGCCAAACGGCACACCGCCGCAACCTGATTATCCGCTGTTGCTGCGCATGTTGCAACGGCTTGGCCTGATTGGGCCATCGCCAGACCAACGCGCCCTGATCGTGGGTTACGGCGGCATCTGGCTGAATGAGACGAGCGGCCACATTACCACCATCGCCGTCGCCCCGCCGCACCGCCGGCGCGGCGTCGGCGAGCTGATCCTCAATGCGCTCATTGATGGCGCATACGAACTGAACGCGCAATACCTCTCGCTTGAGGTGCGGGTGAGCAATCTGACCGCCCAGCGCCTCTACCTGAAATATGGCTTCCGCCCGGTCGGCCAGCGCGCCCATTACTATATCGACAATCAGGAAGACGCGCTGGTGATGTGGACGGATCCGATCACCACCACCAGCTACAAAGAACGGTTGCGCGAGTTGCGCCGCCAGTTGTACGAACGGCTGCGCCAGCAGGCCGATCAGGTCGTGGCCGATAACCCCAGCAGCGGCCCCAGCGTTGGGTAGAGCGGGCTTTGGCGCAGGTCGGCGGCGCGGTAGCGACCGCGATAAACGGCATCGGCCAATTCGCGATGGAGCTGAGCCAGCCGCTCGCGGCCCTGCACCCGATCGCGAAACGCAGCATGGCGCAAGAGCAACGCCGCTTCATTGCGCGACGAGAGTTTGCCGGCAAAGAGGCGATGCGGCGCGCGTGGCGCCAACCCCATCTCATCGCAACGGGCTAAGAGTTCGTGGTCGCGATCGTGCCGGTAGACCGGATTGACCGTTGCTTGATCGCGGTAAATGTCGCGGTAATAGCGCGGCGGATACGAACCAAGCTGGCTCAGCAGGACGTTGATCCGGTGGCGGTGGCGTTCGTTCGGAATATGCAGGTAATCCCAGACGACGAAATCAACCTCGGCTTCGGCGCAAGCATGCAACACCCGGCGGAGATTGAGATTGCTGTCGTTGATGTACGGCATGATCGGCAAGATCGCCACCCCGACCGGAATGCCCGCCCGCTTCAGTTCAGCCACCATCTCAAGCCGTAGTTGCGGCGATGGCGCGCGCCCCTCCAGCCGCACGGCGAGGTGATGATCGAGCGTGAGCAGAGTCGTGACCACGATGGCCAAGCTCTGCTCGTTGATCTTTTGCAGCAAGGCGCGATCTTCCAAGATCAACGGGCTTTTGGTCATCACCAGACACGGCTGGTTATGTTCGGCAAAGAGCTGCAACACCTGCCGGGTGATGCGATAGGTCTGCTCGGCAGGCTGGTAGGGATCACTGAGCGCGCTGATCGCGATCAGGTCGCCGCGATCAATAGCCGGCAATGCCGCAGCGAGACGCTGGGGCAAATCAACCGGAATCGCGATCGTTTCGTTGAGCGGGCGTTCGCTATAGACCCAGCTATCGCAATAGGGGCACCCCAACTCGCAGCCGGTATAGATGCTCATCGTATAGGCCGAGAGAAAATACTCGTTGATGAGCGGGCGGCGCGCGCTGAGCGGCGGCAGGTTGGGAGCAAGTTCGCGTTGATAGTATGCCATAGGCAGCGCTTACCCATTGGTGCGATTGCGGCGCGCGGCGGCCAGCGCAGCGAGCAGTTCGGCGTGAATGAGACCGTTGGTCGCGACGAGCCGGTCACCGGCGAGGGGACGCCAGACGCCGCCTTGCCAGTCGGTGATGGTGGCGCCGGCTTCGAGCGCGATCAAACCGCCGGCAGCGACATCCCACGGCTTGAGACCGAGTTCCCAGTGGCCATCGGTGCGGCCAGCAGCGACAGCGCAGAGATCGAGCGCCGCTGAACCGGGCCGGCGAATGTCTTGCACCAGCATCGCCAGATAGGTCATTTCGGCCAGATTGTTGTCGGGCTGTTCAAAGCGATCATAAGGCAAGCCACTGCTGAGCAGGCTGCGGGCCAGCACCGGCGTTTGCGAGACGCGCAAGCGGCGGCCATTGAGGAAGGCGCCGTGGCCGCGTTCGGCGTAGAAGAGTTCATTGCGCATCGGGTCGTAGACGACGCCGAGCAGCGGTTCGTTGTAGGCGAGCAGGGCGATCGAGACGGCGAAGATGGGCAGGCCATGCAAGAAATTGAGCGTGCCGTCGAGGGGGTCGATCAGCCACGTGTAGGGCGAGGACATGCTAACGCCGCTGCCCTCTTCGGCGATGATGGCATGGTCGGGGTAGCGGGCACGGATGGCGCCGACGATGAGGGCTTCGCTGGCCCGATCAACTTCGGTGACGACATCGGCGTGTTGTTTTGGTTCGTAGCTGATATCACGTTCAGCCCCGGCGCGGATCAGCGCACCGGCGCGATAGGCGAGATCGATGGCGAAATCCAGCATCATAGATGGTAGACCTGTCAATCGTACAGTAGCGAACACCGTCTCCATTGTAATACCAAAACGCAAAGCCGGTTAACGCAAAGACGCAGAGCAAGCAAAGGCGCAGAGCAAGCAAAGGCGCTGTAGAGCCGGACGGCTATCCGGCTCCGCAGAGGGCGCAAAGGATGGATGTTGCCCCCACCCCGTGCCCCTCCCCCGCTGGGGGAGGGGAATGCGCCCCCACCCCGTGCCCCTCCCCCGCTGGGGGAGGGGAATCTGACTCCTCCCCCCAGCGGGGGGAGGTTGGGAGGGGGGCTATGACAAACGGCACGAAGGGGGTTGTGGGAGGAAACGCCACTGCGCTGGTTGTCATTGCGCGGGGGCGGAGCCCCCGAAGTAATCTCCCGCGAGGGCGGGAGCCGCTACTCATCGCGGAAGAGCTACAAAGACACACAAACGACGCAAGCAATTGGAGGTGGTCGGGCGTTGGGTGGTTTTTCGTCACCCTCACCCCCGGCCCCCTCTCCCACCTGATGGCGGGAGAGGGGGAGCTGGTTTTTACCGCAGTGGACGCCGAGGGCGCAGAGAGGGGGAATGCGCCCCCACCCCAACCCCCTCCCCAGCGGGGGGGAGGGGTGGTAGGAATAGCCACAAAGCGACACAAAAGACGCAACATCTGCTCTTTTTGTGCCTTTTGCGTCGTTTCGTGGCTATTCTTGCTCGGCGATAAACCGGTAGCCCCCACCCCGTGCCCCTCCCCCGCTGGGGGAGGGGTTGCGGTGAGATTTGCAAATTTAGCGGGGCGCGGCTACAATCGGCCCGCTATGGAACACACCTTGTCGCCGATTGGCGTTGTCGTCGTTTCGTATAATACCGCTCCCTTGCTGCGGCGTTGTCTGGCGTCGTTGCAGGCATGCACGTTGCCGCTGCGGATTGTGGTGGTGGATAACGGCTCGCGAGATGAGAGCGTCGCGCTGGTGCGGCGCGAGTTTCCGGCGGTGACGGTGCGGGAACGGCCTGACAACCCCGGTTATGCCGCCGCGTGCAACGAAGGGATCGGCTTGCTGGCAGAGACCTGCGGGGCGATATTGGTGCTCAACCCCGATACCGAGGTGTTGCCGGGAGCGATTGAGGCGATGGCGGCGTTCTTGGCCGCTCACCCGCGGGTTGGGGTGGCGGGACCGCGGTTGCTCAACCCTGATGGCACGCTGCAACGGGCGGCGTTTCGCTTCCCCGATCTGATCACGACGGCGCTCGATCTCTTCCCGCCGGGCGAAGTCTTGCCCGGACGGTTGTACGACTCGTGGTGGCACGGACGTTACCCGGCGGAACTCGGCACAGAACCCTTCCCGATCGATTATCCGTTGGGGGCGTGCATGCTGGTGCGGAGCAGCACCATCGCCGAGGTTGGCGGCATGGATGAAGGCTACTTCATGTACTGCGAAGAGATCGATTGGTGCCGGCGGATCAAGCAGGCGGGATGGGCGATTTGGCAAGTCCCGGCGGCGCGGGTTATTCACGTGGGCGGGGCGGCGACCGGCCAATTCCGCTGGCGGATGCAAGTGGCGCTCTGGCGGGCGCGGGCGCGTTATATGGATAAATTTGCATCGCCGGCAATGCAGCGCGCATACCGCCTGCTGGTCGCTGTAGGCATGATCCGGCTGATGGGCAAGGCATGGTTAGGCTACCTCAGCGGCCAACGTGACCGCGACACCCTGCGCAGCCACATGCTGGCCTACAGCCTGATTCTGGGTGAAACCGGCAGATTCGCGCCGATACCGGTTGCGAAGGTGACGCGCTGATGCTATAGTAGCAATAAGAGCAGGCGCTGTCTGGCGGGATAGCCCCTTCTCGACGACTGTAGTGAATTTCTTTCGCGATTCAAGCCAAACCTTGTGAGGTTGGTTCGCGTGAACATACCGGCGCATTGCTCCGCAACTCGCAATGATCATCTCCGCAACGCAACGTATGCCGATGCTGCTCAGGGTACACAAGCATTGGCTACTGGATTGTGCGGCAGGATTATCACCTTGTGTCTTGCGTGAGCTGGCGTCGATGCATGCTCCGCGCTCCGCCCTCTCCTACATGCAACAGGAGCAGATCAGACAACGATGTACGACCAAAAGCGACCTGATGTCGCGGTCTTCATCGACTTCGAGAACATTTATGTGAGCGTGCGCGACAAGCTCAACGCTACCCCCAACTTCGAAGCGATCATGGACCGCTGCAACGATCTCGGCCGCGTCGTGATTTCACGCGCCTACGCCGACTGGTACCGGTACCCTCGCATTACCAGCGCGCTTTATGCCAACGCCATCGAACCAATTTACGTAGCCACGTACTATTACGATAAAGATGCCGGGCGCACCGGGCGCGCAATCAAGAACAGCGTCGATATGAATCTGTGTATCGACGCGATGAAAACCCTCTTCCTCCATCCAAACGTCGGGCGGTTTGTGCTCGTGACCGGCGACCGTGACTTTATTCCACTGGTGCATAGCATTCGCCAACAGGGCAAAGAGGTCTACATTATCGGCATTGGCGGCGCAGCCAGCACCCATCTCGCCCAAAGCGCCGACGAGTTTGTGTTCTACGAGCAGTTGATTGGCCGCCAGCCGAACGCGAGCGCCGCCGCCACGGCGATTGCCAGCCGGGCCACCGAATTGAACCGCGCGATTGAAGCGGCTGAGATAGCAATGGCGCCGGTAGCGCCGGTCGCACCAGTGGCGCCTGCCGCGCCGGCAACGCCTGCTGCACCAGTTGCGCCGCCACCCGCCGAACCGGACATCTACGAGGTGCTGGTGCAGGCGATCCATCTGGCCCGCAAGCGTGGCTATGTCACCACCCTTGGCTCGCTCAAGATGCTGATGAAAGAGCTGATGGGAGGCGATTTCAAAGAGAGCCGGTACCGCGATCTGAATGGACGCCCCTACACCAAGTTCAAAGATCTGGTGATGGACGCGGAGCAGCGCGGGAAGGTGCAGATTTTCACCAAAGGTTCGGTGAACGAGGTCTTCTTGCCGGGTGAGGATCCGCTCAAGCTGTCGCGGTTTGCGCCCATGCTCAACGAAGAATTGCCGCCTGAGCCGGTGGTGCTTGATCCGCCGGTCGGCAGCAACGGCGGGGTGCAGATCGCCGAGATCAGCCCAGTCGTGCTCGAAGAGGTGAAGACCGTGGTGGTGGAAGCACCGGCGACTGCCGCGCCAACCGGCAGCCGCCGCCGTCGCCGCCGATCCCGGCGCAATAATCGCAACCGTGAAGAGGCTGCGTTGGTAAACGACGGGCTTGAGGCTGGCGAGGAAGAAGAGCCGGTGGACGAGCCAGAGTATAGTCCGCCGCAACTTGATGAACCATTGCCGGTCATTGAGGAGGCGCTGTCGCTCGCTGAACTGCCGGCAATCGAGGAGCTGCCGGCGCCGGATGCGCTGCCGGCAATCGAGGAGCTGCTCGCACCGGTTGAAACGCCAGTGGTTGAGGAGCTGCCGGCGCCGGTCGCCCCAGCAGAACCGGCTGCCAGCAGCGAACCGCCGGCCAAGCCGAGCCGGAGCCGCCGCCGGCGGTCACGCAAAGCTGCGGCTGAGAGCGAGGCGGCCCCGGTTGAGGACGCAGTCGCTACCGAGCCGGTCGCCGCCGAGCCGGTCGCTGCCGCCGAGCCGGTCGCCGCCGAGCCGGTCGCTGCTGCTGAGCCGGTCGCCGCCGCTGAGCCGGTCGCCGCCGCTGAGCCGGTCGCCGCCGAGCCGGTCGCCGCTGAGCCGGTCGCCGCTGAGCCGGTCGCTGCTGAGCCGGTTACTGATGGCAGCGCTGGTCATGTTGACCTCACACTCGAATTCAGCGTCGAAGAGTGGGAGCTATTCCGCAACACAGTGCAGGCGCTGGGCAAGCCGGCCACCTTCCAGCAACTGTTGAGCGCATTGCAAGCGGCGCGCAAGCAACATAGCATGCCGCGCACTACGGAAGAGAACCGCACGATGCTCAAGCAAGCCATTCATCACGGCATGCTTGAGCGCACCACCCGGAATCGCCGCGTCTATTACACCCTGAAGACGAGTGAGTAGGCTGATCAAAATCTGTGGTCTGCGCACGATCGATCTGGCGCTGGCAGCCGCCACTGCCGGCGCCGATCTGATCGGGTTGGTGTTTGCGCCGAGCCGCCGGCGCGTGACGGTGGCGGAAGCGCAGGCGATTGCGGCGGCGGTACGAGCCTTGCCGCCGCCGCGCCCGTTGATTGTGGGGTTGTTTGTCAACGAAACGGCTGACGTGATCGGCCAGATCGCTCTGGCCACAGGGTTGGAAGCGATTCAGTTGAGCGGCGATGAGCCGGCTGATTTTCCCAACCCATTAGAGCTGCCGCTGCTAAAGGCCATCCGCATGACTGGCGACGCGAATGAAACGGCATGGCTGGCGCGGATCGCGGCAGCAGGGCCGGCGACCGGCCCCGGCTTACCGGCGTTGACGGCGCTGGTGGACGCGCACGTCGCCGGGGCGTATGGCGGCACCGGCCAACGGGCCGATTGGGAGCGGGCCGCGCAATTGGCCCGGCGCGTGCCGGTGTTGCTGGCCGGCGGGTTGACGCCGGACAATGTAGCGCAAGCGATCGCGGCGGTCGATCCGCTGGGGGTGGATGTCAGTAGCGGCGTGGAGCGGGATGGGCAGAAGGACACGGGATTGATGGCGGCGTTTGTGCGCGCGGCGCGTGTGCAGGGAGTGGGGAGTAGGGAGTAGGGAGTAGGGAGTGGGCCGGACAGAACGCATGAGCATAGATGTGGTTGATGGCTTTGCGATGAGCTGGTTTGCCCTCACTTCCAGCCCCTATCCCACTGGCGGGGAGAGGGTGAACAGAACATCTGATCTAGAACTAGGGATACGAAGCCCGATGCGCGGGCTGATGGCCCTCACCCCCAACCCCTCTCCCACTGGCGCGGGAGAGGGGAGCGCAGAACCGGGCTTCGAGGCATTGTATAGCGATCAACGGTTGTGATCGACCAAATTTCTTTCCGCTACTCAAAGGAGCAGCTTTGGGCAGTGATTGCGGTGTTGCAATGGGCAGTAGTTGGCGCTGGGGCGGCAACGCGCGGCGCTCGACATGGTGTGCGGCAGTGCCATCGGCACCCATAAGCTGAAACATCCCGAATGATGGTGCGTTGCGAAGATGGCAGAGGATAGCAGCATGCGGATGCGACCGGACAACCCAACCCGCCGGCCTGTGCGTCCAATCGACTCTGCCGCACGCTTTGCGCGCCGGATCGCCATCTGGCTGCTCACGCTGCTGATTCGACTCACTATTGCGATTACGCTCCTGTTGACCTTACGCTGGATCGTGTTGCGCTTCCGGCGGGTGCGCATCCGGCCCACTCCTTACGCCACACCGCCGATCGGGCCAGATGAGATTGATACCCAACGCCGGCGGATCGTACTCAGCGATCTGCATCTAGGAGGCGGCGACCGGCGTGACGATTTTTGCGATGATGAGGCGTTGATCGCCTTTCTCGATCACTACGTTGGGCGCGAACCGACCGAACTGATCCTCGCCGGCGACACCTTCGAGTTTTTGCAGATCAGCCTGCCCGACGTGGCCGATGATGAATGGTCGCAACGGGCCGCTGCCCGGCGCTTGCAAGCGATCATGGCCGCGCATGCGGGCGTGTTTGCGGCGCTGCGCCGGTTTGTGCAGCACACCGGCAACCAACTGACGGTCTTGATCGGCAACCACGACTTTGAGCTGCACTACCCGGCAGCCAAGGAGGCCTTGCGGGAAACGCTTGGTCTGCCGCCGGATGATCCGCGGCTGCGGTTTGGGATCAGCTATCACGGCGGCGGCGTCTACATTGTGCATGGCAACCAATTCGACCGGTGGAACCGGTTCGTTAACTTCGCCAGCATCAGCGAACCGTTTGAGGTGGTGCGCGGCACCCAGTTGGTCAAAGAGGTGATCAACGAACTGGAAGAAGACCCCTTTCCGCTCGCGCCGCTGGTTGACAACATCAAACCGTCATCGGCATTTTTTTGGTACTTAATCAGCTTGCAACGGCTGCGCGACCCGGCGGCGCGGCGGTTTGTCACCCGCGGCGTGATCGGCTTTTTGCAAGTCACGGCGTGGGCGCCGCCGCACCATCTATCAAGCGAACCGGACGAATGGCTGCAACGTTCGCCGTTAATCGTGCTGTGGCCGCCGATTGCGGCGTTGCGCCGGCGACGAGTGGCGCGGCATCAGGCGATTGCACGCCAGTTTGGCGCGGCTGCCGAAGCGGTTGGCGATCTGCCGGAGATGGTTGATCAGGTGCGCGACGAAGCACGCCGGCAAGCGAGTCGCGAAGTGGCCGCCTTCAACGACGAGATTGCGCGCGACATTGCGCTGCTGGCCCGCCAGCCAGCGTACCGCGACGACCGGCTGTTTGTGTGCGGGCACACCCACGTGGCGCGAGTGATCGATCTCGGCAATGGCCGTCGCTATATCAATGTCGGCACGTGGACTGATGTGGTGTTTGACGTAGAGACGATGCGGCGACCACGCCAACGCTACCCGTTTCTCGAAATCACCACCGGCAACGACGGCGCGCCGCACGGACGGCTGCTGGTGTGGTATGGGCCTGATCAGCCGCCGCAGCCGTGGTACGACGAGGAACCGCCGCGGCAACGCCGGCAAAGTCGTGTACAATGGGGGAAGTAGGGAGGTAGGGAGCGGGGAAATAGGGCAGGCAAACGAAGCTGCCAGTGATAGATCGGGTACATTGAGATGAGGAGGAAGCGATGAAGAACGTGTTGCGCGTATTGGGGATTGCGGCGGTGATCGGGCTGGCGATTGCCATCTTCCGGGCCGTGCGCCAATATCAGGAGGACAGCGTGTTTGACCTGACTCCGGCAACGAATAACAATCCGGCTGCCAATGGCGGGCAGCGGGGGAGCATTAGCCCGGAACTGCTCAGCATGCTGGCTGACCCCGGCGACAAGGGGCCGGTTGAGCTGATGGTGGATGCGAACGGCAAGGAGTGGCTGGTGAACCGGCGCAACGGCTACCGCTACCCGATCGAGGATGGCATCCCGATCATGCTGCTGGAAGAGGGTGAGAAGAACAAAGACGAAAGCCTGATCCAGAAGTAGAGGCGCAGAGGCTTCAAACGCAAAGGCGCAGAGGAGCGCGAAGAACGCAAAGGATTCAAACGCAAAGGCGCAGAGGACGCGAAGGGCGCAGAGGGTTTGTTATGGTGGGGTGTAAGTGGGGGAGGGGTTGCCCCCACCCCCGGCCCCTCCCCCGCTGGGGGAGGGGTTGCCCCCA
>NZ_LWQS01000077.1 GCF_001650695.1 Chloroflexus islandicus | reverse complement strand
TAATGACAGACGGGCGCGCGGGCGCTGGTCATGCCCCCACCCCCTGCCCCCCTCCCCCGCTGGGGGAGAGGGCGCTGCCTGCTCCCGCCCCGCTGAGGGAGGGTTGGGGTGAGGCCGCACCTAGCGGGCAAACCACAACATCACCCCTAGCACAATCAAGACCCCAACTGTAAAGACCAGCGCGTAGGTGCGCACATAGCCGGTTTGCAAGGCGCGCACGCCGTTGGCCAAGCCGCCGAAGAAGCGACCAACTCCCATCACCAACCCATCAACCCCTTGCGGGTCGAAGACGCGAGCCAGAAAATCGGCCAGCCGCTCGAACCCAGCCACCACGGTGCGCTGGTAGAGCCGGTCGAAATACCACGCCTCTTCCATCCCTTCCCAGATGTCGCCGCTGTAGCGGTAGGCCGGATCTTTGCCGCCAATTTTGATTTTGGCCGCGTTGGTGGTGTACACCCACCAGCCGAGATAGCCCATCCCGACCGCGCCAGCGGTCGCGATCAAGGCCAACCAAAGGTTAAATTCGCCGGCCTTCTCGTGCAACACCGGTTCGAGCCAATCGGTCAACCAGTGCAGCACCGGCAAATTGATCGCACCGCCAATCGTTGCGCCAACCGCCAACACCACCAGCGGCACGGTCATCACCGGCGGGCTTTCGTGCGGATGGTAGCTGGGATCGCGCTGGGTGCCGAAGAAGACCAGCGCGACCTGCCGGCCCATATAGAAGGCGGTGAGCAGCGAGGTCAGGAAGAGAATGACGAAGATCGGCGTCTGGCCGTGACTGATCGCGTGGGCCAAAATCTCGTCTTTGCTCCAGAAGCCGGCAAACGGGACAATGCCGGCCAGCGCCAACGCGCCGATCACATAGGTGCGGAAGGTGGTTGGCATAGCGTCCTTGAGCCCACCCATCCGCCGCATATCCTGCGTGTCGTGGGTACCGTGAATCACCGAACCGGCGGCGAGGAAGAGCAGGGCCTTGAAGATACCGTGGGTCAGCAGGTGGAAGATCGCGGCCACATACGCACCCATGCCACAGGCCGCCACCATAAACCCCAACTGCGAGACGGTGCTATAGGCCAGCACTCGCTTAATATCCCACTGGGCCATCGCCGCGGTGCCGGCCAGCAGCGCCGTCAGCGCGCCGATCCATGCCACCCAGCCTTGGGTGGTAAATGACGAGACAAACAATGGCTCGGCGCGGGCCATCAAATAGACCCCGCCAGTCACCATGGTGGCAGCGTGAATCAGCGCCGAGACCGGCGTCGGGCCGGCCATGGCGTCGGGCAGCCAGACAAAGAGCGGGAATTGGGCGCTTTTGCCGGTGGCGCCGATTAGCAGCAGGAACGAGATCGCTGTACTGACGAAGATCGGTTGCCAATCGGGGCCGATGCGCAGGCCGGCAATATCGCCAACCCGTTCGAGGAAGCCAAGCTGGCCCTCGGCGCCATCACCGTAAAAGTTGAGCGTGCCAAAATACGCGAACACGGCCAGCATAGCGAGAATAAAGGCTGCGTCGCCGATCCGGTTGACCACAAACGCCTTCACCGCCGCTGCGCTGGCCGACTTGCGCTCAAACCAAAAACCGATCAGCAAGAACGAGCAGAGACCGACGCCTTCCCAACCGAGGAACAGCAGCAACAGATTGTTCGCCATCACGAGAAAGAGCATCATGGTGACGAACAGATTAAGGTAGGCGAAATAGCGCACCACCCGCGGGTCGCCGTGCATGTAGCCGATGGAATAGACGTGGATCAACGCGCCGACGCCGGTGATCAACAGCGCCATCACCGCCGTCAGCGGGTCGAACATAATCGCAAACGGCACCCGGAAGCTGCCGGTATTGATCCATTCCCATGCCGTGCTGACAATCCGCCGTTCTTCGGGTGGCATGCCGGCCAGCATCGCCACCGCAATCAGCGTCACCACAAACGCTGCCGCCACCAAGCCGCTCGCCACCAGACCCGCTTCGCGTTCGCGGCGAATGACGAACACATTCAACAGAAAGCCAATAAACGGCAGCAGCGGAATAAGCCAGATCAACAGTTCCATAGCCGGCTAGCCCTTCAATGTACTGACTTCATCGACATCTGCCGTGCGTTTGGTGCGGAAGATCGAGACGAGCAGCGCCAAACCGACGGCCACCTCCGCCGCGGCCACCGTGATGACGAAAAAGACGATCACCTGCGCTTCGACGCCGAGCCGTTCGCGGGCAAACGCGACCAAGGCCAAGTTGGCCGCGTTGAGCATCAACTCAACCGACATAAAGACTACGATCGCATTGCGCCGCAACAAAACGCCGAGCACGCCGATCGTGAACAAGATGGCGCTGAGCAACACATAATACGAGGTGGGCACCATCAGATCTTCCTCCCGCGCTGATTCAAGACCACCACCCCCACCACCGCGATCAGCAAGATAAACCCGGTCACCTCGAACGGCAGCAGATAGTCGGTGAAGAGCAGCGCCCCCAACGACCGCGGATCGCTGAATTGGGCCAGCGCCTCGCCATCGGGCGGCGGCGTGGTCGCCCCCCCTAACCCGACCACGACCGACACCACCAGCAGAGCTAAGCCCAACAGCAGCGCCAACGGCTGCTGCCACGCAATCCGATCCGGCGCGTCTTCCACCTTCTCAGCGCCCAACAACATCACCACAAAGAGGAAGAGCACCATAATCGCGCCGGCGTACACCGTGAGCTGGATCGCGAACAGGAACGGGGCGCTCAACAACAAATACATCACTGAAATGGCGGCGAAGTTCAGCAGCAAAAAGAGCGCACTATGCACCGCATTGCGCGACACCAGCATCGCCACCGCGCCGATAATCGCGATCACGGCTGTGATCAGGAACAGGATCAAGTCCATACACCGTGCTCCAGATATTGCAACCGCAGAGGCGAACCAAGCGCCTCTGCGCCAGATCACAAATCAATCTTGGCCGGCGGGCTCGGCTGCCGGTTAAGCTGCTGCAAAATCGGCGGCGGCTCGCCGTGACCTTTATCTGGGGGCACGAGCAGCATCTCTTTGGTGTAGATGGCTGCGCGCCGGTCATAAAAACTCAACTCATACTGGTGTTCGAGCACAATAGCGTTGGTAGGGCAGGCATCTTCGCAGTACCCGCAGAAGATGCAGCGCAGCATATTAATCTCATACACCGCGGCATACCGCTCGCCGGGTGAGCGCGGGTTGGCGGGGTCATTTTCCGCCGGAATGACCAAGATCGCATCGGCGGGGCAGGCGGCGGCGCACAAGGCGCAACCGATACACCGCTCTTGGCCGTTGGCGAAACGCTTCAGTTCGTGGCGGCCACGAAACCGCTCGCGCACCGGACGCTTCACTTCGGGGTATTGCACCGTCACCGGACGCTTGAACATGTAGCGCAGCGTGGTTCCTAACCCTTTGACCAGTTCTTTGAGCATACGTCTATCCTTTCGGGCAATGCCCCGCATCACCCCTACGATTGTGGAAGCTGCACGTCATTGACCAAGGTGACATTATCGACCGGTTTGGGAGTGCGGTTGAAGCCGAGTGCGATGGCGATGGTGAGCGCTCCCAAGCCGAACAAAACCCACGAATGCACCGCGCGATCGGGCACAAGGACGATTACGACCGCGGTGTAGACCAGATTGAGCAAGCCGAGCGGCAACAACCACTTCCAGCCGAGATCCATGAGCCGATCGTAGCGCAGGCGCGGCCACGAAGCGCGCACCCAGACCGAGATGAACAAGAAAATGACAACCTTGAGCAAGAATGCACCGAGCGAGACGAGACCGAAGACAATGCTGCCGGCCACCGGCCCGGCCAGCGCGGTCACTTCACGGCCTAGAATGTCGAGGCCGGGGAAATTCCAGCCGCCGAAGAAGAAGGTGACGGCCAAGGCCGAGACCGCAATGAGTTTAATATATTCGGCCATGAAGAAGAGGGCAAATTTCATCGAGCCGTATTCGGTATTGTAACCGCCGGTCAACTCTTGCTCGGCTTCGACCAGATCGAACGGCGCACGCACCACTTCGGCAGTTGCCGCCACCATAAAGAGCACAAAACCGAGTAATTGCGGGATGATGCCCCACAAGCCGCCCTTTTGCTGGGTGACGATTTCGTGGGTCGAGAAGGTGCCGTAGGTCATCACTACGCTGAGCACCGCACACCCCAGCGCCAATTCATACGAGATAAGCTGGGCCGAGGAGCGGATGCCGCCGAGCATCGAGTATTTGTTATTCGAGGCCCAACCGGCCAGCGTGATGCCATAGACGCCGATGCTGGTCACTGCCAGCACATAAAGCACACCGATATTCAGATCGGTAATCTGCAAGATATTCCACAAATTGGCCCGCGCCGGATCGTAACAGGCCTGATAATCCCAGTTGAGGTTGAGACAACCGAACGGAATGACGGCCCAAATGATCAGCGCCGGGATCACAGCCAGCGCCGGCGCCAGCAGGTAGACCGGCTTATCGGCCATGGCCGGCACGATGTCTTCTTTGAAAAAGAGCTTGACCGCATCGGCGGCGGGTTGCAAAAAGCCCTTCGGCCCGGCCCGGTTGGGGCCGACGCGGTGCTGCAAGCGCGCAAGGAGCCGGCGCTCGAACAGGGTCAAATAGGCGAAGGCGGTCGTCACCGCAAGGGTGATGACAAAGCACTGAATGACGATAATCAGAATGGTGAGCCAGTCCATGATCGCTTCCTTTGTGGCATGATGCTCTCATCCCCTCGCCCCTGCTCCCGTGGTGCGGGAGCAGGGGAGTGGTGGTTTGGCAGAGACGGCATACGCTTACCCCATCACCACTTTCGCCAGACTCACCCGGGTGCGCGGGCCGGTTTCGATAGCGGCTGCCGTGACATCGGCCAATCCCGCCGGCAGCAAGATGATGCCTGCCGGCAGATCGGCCAACACGCGCGCCGGCAGCACCAGTTCACCGGCTGCCGAGGTGAGCCGCACCCGATCGCCGCTGTGGATATTCAGCTTAGCCGCATCATCGGCGCTGATCGCCACATGGCCCGCTGGGACGAGATTCTGCAACTTCGAGCCGCGCAGATGGCGGTCGCCATCATACGCCAGCACCTGTTCGAGCAGCAAAAGCGGACGGTCATCGGCGAAGCCAGTGACTGCGCCGGTGAAGGTCAAGGTTACGCCCTTCGCTAGCGCCGGCGGCAACGCCAAACCGACCCCTTCATTATTGGTATAGCTAGTGCCATCGTAGTAGATCGCGTCATCGTATTGGCGTCCCCAACTGCCGCCCGTGCCGGTGGCCGCTAAGGCAGCGTAGGTGATGCCGGCATAGCCCGGCGCTTTGGCAGCAATTTCGGCGGCGACATCAGCCGCTACCACGTACTCCCATGCCTCGGCAGTGACCGGGATCGGGCCATTCCGCCCGCCGCCAATCGGCACCATCGCCAGCGTTTGGGCCACTGCGGCGATGATTTGCCAATCAGGCCGAGCCTCACCTACTGGCGCGCAGGCTTGCCGCGAGCGTTGCACCCGCCGCTCGGCGTTGGTATACGAGCCTTCGCGCTCGGCGACGCTGGCCGCTGGCAGCACCACATCGGCCAATTCAGCGCTCGCAGTGAGGAAGAGGTCTTGCACCACCACAAACTCAGCCGCTTCCAGCGCCGCGCGGGCCGCGGGCAGCTTCGCCGCCGGATCGACGCCGGCCAGCCAGATGGCGCGCACCTTGCCGGCCTGCGCCGCAGCCCAGATGCCGTTGGCATCGAGACCGCGCTGTTTGCGCGGCGCGTAACCCGGCCCAGCATCGGGACGCACCCCCATCTCGATGGCGCCACGGCTATTGCCGCCCGGCAACAGGGCAATGATACCATTGTTGGCCGTGCCAACCCGTCCGGTTAGCATCATCAAGGCCGCCAACGCTTCGGTCAGAGCCGGGCCGGCGCTGCGCGCTTCCCAGCCATACACGATCAAGCTCTGTTCGGCGGCGAGGAAGTCTTTCGCTAGCGTTTCCAACTCTGCCACCGGCAACCCGCACGCCGCCGCCAAATCAGCGAGCTTCGACTGGCCCACCGCTCGGCGCAGTTCATTCCACCCATGCACCCGATCGAGCGCTGCCGGCTTGCCACCCGCTTCGAGCGCCGCCTTGAGCAGGGCATAGACAAACGCCAATTCACCTTCGGGCCGGTAGCGCACCACCTTCGTCGCCGAGCGGTCGAGCTTGGCCGGACGCAGACCGGCGACGACCAGCTTGCCGCCGCGCTGGGCAATCCCGCGCAGCCGCAGCATGTAGAGCGGCGCTTCCTCTTCGGGATCGGCCCCAACCACCAACACGACCGTCCCCGCGCCGAGTTTGCTCAGATCGGTGCCGGGGCCGGGAGCGAGCAGACCGCCGATCTCATCGGGCGGGAGCGCCGCCGGGCCACCGCTGCCGGTATCGATGTTCTCGCTGCCCAACTCGCGCAGCAGCTTCTGGAAGAGGTAGAGGTCTTCGTTGCTCAGATGCGGCCCAGCCAAACCGGCCAAAGCGCTGGCGCCGTGCCGCGCGCGGATAATCGTCAACTGATCGGCCACCCGCTCCAGCGCCTCGTCCCAACTGACCGGCACCAGCTTGCCATCGCGCCGCACCAACGGCGTGGTCAGGCGATCGGGTGACTCGATAAAGCGATGGCCATAACGGCCCTTATCGCAAATCCAGATATCGTTCACCGCCGCATTCTCGCGCGGCATCACCCGCATGAGGCGGTCGTGGCGCATATCGAGAGTAAGGTTACAGCCAACCGGACACAGCGTGCAGACCACCGGCTTGCTCTGCAACTCCCACACCCGCGCCTTAAAGCGGAAATCGCTGCTGGTGAGCGCCCCCACCGGGCAAATATCGGTCGTATTCCCAGAGAACTTGCTGTTGAAGGGCGGATCCGACTTCGAGATAATCATCCAATTGCGGCCCCGGTTATCAAAACCGAGCACCGGGTCATCGGCAATCTCATCTTGGAAGCGGACGCAGCGCCCGCAGAGGATGCAGCGCTCGCGATCGAGATAGATCAAATCGCCGAGCTTCACCGGCTTCTCGAAATGCACCTTATCGTTGTAATCGAAGCGCGAGACCGCCGGCCCCCAACCCATCGTCAAGTTCTGCAACGGGCACTCGCCGCCTTTATCGCACACCGGACAATCGAGCGGGTGCGAGGTCAGCAAAAACTCGAGCACACCGCGCTGGGCAAACTTCACCTGTTCGGTGGTGGTCAACACCACCATGCCCGGACTGACCGGCGTGGTGCAGGCGGTCTGCAACTTGGGCATCATCGCGATCACCGGCTGGCCATTGGCATCGAGCACCGGCTGGCGGGTAGCCGGATCGATCTTGGGAGTACCGACTTCCACTAGACACATCCGGCACATACCGACCGGCTTGAGGCGCGGATGGTAGCAGAAGACCGGGATGGCGATCCCGGCTTGACGCGCCGCATCAACAATATTGGTACCGGCAGGCACTGTCACCTGCACTCCATCGATGGTAAGCGTCACATCTGGCATTGTACGTTACCCTATTCTAGGAACGGATGGATGACCCCTCACCCCCGGCCCCTCTCTCACTGAGGGGGATGACCCCTTCACCCCCGGCCCCTCTCCCGCTGACGCGAGGATGACCCCTCACCCCCAACCCCTCTCCCCGTAGACGGGGAGAGGGGAGCTGCTTGGTGGGATCCACCGCATTGTGGCCCCCACCCCCGGCCCCTCCCCCGCTGGGGGAGGGGAGGTTGGCTTCCGGCCTCGCTCCCGCTGACGCGAGGATGACCCCTCACCCCCGGCCCCTCTCCCCGTAGACGGGGAGAGGGGAGCTGCTTGGTGGGCTACACCGGCATTGTGGCCCTCACCCCCGGCCCCTCTCCCCGTAGACGGGGAGAGGGGAGCTGCGGTAGCTCGGATGGAGAGGGGAACGGCCATTGCCACATCTCCCCACTCCCTACTCCCCACTCCCTACCTCCCCGCGTTGCGCTACCGGTGAACCATGAGCGGAATATGGTGGCCATTCCGGTGGCTGCTCTGTTTCACCAGCGCCTCGAATTCGTGCGGGAAGAGCTGCAACGCGCTCTTGATCGGCATCACGGCGCTTTCGCCGAGCAGGCAGAAGCAGTTGCCGGCCATCTGGCGATAGATGCCGTGCAGCGTATCAATATCGGCAGCGGTGGCATGGCCCTCTTCTACCATACGATGGAGCACGCGTACGAGCCAGTGCGTGCCCTCGCGGCAGGGAGTACACTTGCCGCAGCTCTCGTGCTTGAAGAATTCGTCCATCTTGTAGGCGACGTGCGGCGCCGAGACGGTATCGTTGAGCACAATCACCGCGCCGGAACCGAGCATCGAACCGGCGGCGGCGACGCTCTCGTAATCGAGCGGCACATCGAGATGGTCAGCGGTGAGCCACGGCGCGGATGCGCCGCCGGGAATGATAATCTTCACCGGACGGCCACCCTTCATTCCGCCGCCATATTCGGGCGATTCGATCAGTTCGCGCAAGGGTACGCCGAAGGGCAGCTCGTAGTTGCCGGGACGGTTGACGTGACCGCTGAGCGAAAAGCATTTGGTGCCGGGACTCTTCTCGGTGCCGTGCGAGCGGTACCACGCCACACCCTTCTCGACAATGCGCGGCACGTTGGCCAGCGTCTCGACGTTGTTGATAATCGTCGGCTTGCCGTACAGACCAGCCACGGCGGGGAACGGCGGCTTGAGGCGCGGCTGGCCGATCTTGCCCTCCAGCGACTCCATCAACGCTGTCTCTTCGCCGCAGATATAGGCCCCGGCGCCGCGATGGACGTAAATATCGAGATCAAAATCGGTGCCGAGAATCTTCTTGCCAAGAAAGCCGGCGGCATAGGCCTGCGCAATCGCCCGTTCGAGCGTGCGAGCGGCGGCGGCGAATTCGCCGCGCATATAGATGTAGGCCACATTGGCCTCGATCGCGTAGGCCGATAAGGCCACCCCTTCGATCAACTGGTGGGGATTCTTATCGATAATCTGATGGTTATTGAACGTCCCCGGCTCAGACTCGTCGCAATTGCAGAGCAGGTAGCGGGGATAGACGCCTTTGGGCAGAAAGCCCCACTTGATGCCGGTAGGAAAGCCAGCGCCGCCGCGCCCGCGCAGACCAGACTCCTTCACCATCTGGACAATATCAGCCGGCGTCTTTTCGGTCAGCGCATAGCGATACGCTTCCCAGCCGCCGTGGCGGCGATAGACCTCAAAATCGGCAATCTCGGGAATATCGAGTTCCCGCATCACAATATGTTCACTCAGCCCCATCGCACTCAACTTTCTAGCGCGCCCAACGGCAGCGGCGCAGCATCACAACGGCGAGGCCTTGCGGGTATCAGGCCGGTCAAGCCCAGCATCGGCTTCGGGGGCCACCGACGGCGGCGGCGTCGCCGGCGCAGCGGGTGGTTCGATGACAAACTCGCGTGGACGGTACGGAGCAAACCGCTCGATCTGCACTAGCCGGCCATCGCGAGTGAACTCGTAATCTTCGGCGAAGCGACCACTAACGCCGCGCTTGCGCGCTTCGGCGGCGCGGGAGCGCAGATCGTTCAACAGCGCCTGCACCCGGTCGGGGGTGACATCGTACACATAGTCGAGGTTTGCCTGCAACACCGGCGCGCGGTCGCACGCGGCCAGACACTTCACCCGCTGCAAGGTAAACATCCCGTCAGGTGTGGTTTCGTCTTCGCGAATGCCGAGCGTCTGCTTCAGCGCCGCGATCAGCTCCTCGGCGCCGCAGTAACAACAGGGCACATCATCGCACACTTGCAGCACCCATGTCCCGACCGGACGGTTGTAGAAAAGAGTATAAAACCCGACCACCTCGAAGACATCAGTGGCCGGCAATTCTAGGATCGCCGCTACCTCGCGAATGGCGTCATCGGTCAGATAGCCGTAGGTGTCTTGAGCAAGGTATAACAATGGCAACACCGCGCTGCGCTTGCTGGCGTAGCGAGCGACGATGGCCTCGATTTCAGCTTGATGCGTTTCAATTAGCGACACGGTCTCCTCCGTGGATAGATATTGACCCCTCACCCCTAGCCCCTCTCCCCGTTGACGGGGAGAGGGGAACTGCTTGATAGCAGGTACCGGCACTATGACCCCTCTCCCCCGGCCCCTCTCCCCGCTGGGGGAGGGGTGCTGCTGTATCTGCGCCGTCGGCACTATGACCCCTCTCCCCCAGCCCCTCTCCCCGTCTACGGGGAGAGGGGAACTGCTTGATAGCAGGTACCGGCATTGTGGCCCTCACCCCCGGCCCCGCTCCCGCTGGGGGAGGGGTGCTGCTGTATCTGCGCCGCCGGCACTATGACCCCTCTCCCCCAGCCCCTCTCCCCGTAGACGGGGAGAGGGGAGCTGCCCCACCCCCGGCCCCGCTAGCGCTGGGGGAGGGGAGTCATGTTCAGCGATCGACCTCGCCGAGGACTGGATCGAGGCTGGCGATGAGCGCGACCAGATCGGCGACTAGCCGGCCTTTGGCCATGTGGGCCAGACTCTGCAAATTGATGAACGATGGCGCGCGGAAGTGAACCCGCCACGGCTTGGGGCTGCCGTCGCTTACCACGTAGCAGCCGAGGATGCCGCGGGGAGATTCGATGCTCACGTAGGCATCGCCGCGCGGTGGCTTGAAGCCTTCTGTCCACAACTTGAAGTGATGGATCAGCGACTCCATGCTCTCGGTAATCTCGTGTTTCGGCGGCGGAGCCACTTTGCGGTTCGATGTGACCACCGGCCCCGGCCCCAACTCGCGCAGCCGTTCGGTCGCCTGCTGTACGATTTTGACGCTCTGGCGCATCTCGGCCATGCGCACGCGATAGCGGTCGTAGATGTCGCCGTTTTTTCCGATCGGAATTTCAAACGAGTAGGTCTCGTAGCCGCTGTAGGGCATCGCCTTGCGCACGTCGTAGGCAACGCCAGTGGCGCGCAGGTTGGCGCCGGTGAGACCAAGGGCAATCGCTGATTGGGCATCGATCACGCCGACGCCGACGGTGCGTTCCAGCCAGAGCGGATTCGCGGTCAGCAGATCCTCGTACTCGTCGATGCGGGATGGCATAATGGCGAGGAACTGCTCGACGGTGGGGATGAAATCCGCCGGCAGGTCGTAGGCGAGGCCGCCGATGCGGAAATAGCTGGTCATCATGCGCGCGCCGGAGACCAGCTCGAAGATATCGAGAATCTGCTCGCGCTCGCGGAAGGCGTAGAGAAAGACGCTCATCGCCGCTAGATCGAGGGCATGGGTGCCGAGCCAGACCAGATGCGACGAAATGCGCTGCAACTCGGTGAGCAAGACGCGCGCAATCTGAGCGCGTTCGGGAATCTCAACGCCGAGCAACTTCTCGACCGCCAGCGCATAGCAGAGATTGTTCGAGAGCGGGGCCAAATAATCCATGCGGTCGGTCAACACCACCGCCTTCTGATAGGTCTTGCTCTCCATCGTCTTCTCGATGCCGGTATGGAGATAACCGACATCGGGGGCGACATTGACCACGACTTCGCCATCGAGTTCCAGCACCAAGCGCAACACGCCGTGGGTACTGGGGTGATGCGGCCCCATATTGAGCACCATCGTCTCGGTGCGTCCGGCGATGGCCGGCTCAATGATCTGTTGGGGGGTAGGAACAGTAATCGGTTCGGCCATACACTACTCCCTCGCAAACGGCTTGCGCGCGTAGATGCGGTCTTGGTTAAACGAAAACGCAATCTCTTCGTCGCCGAGCGGATGATCCTTGCGCAGCGGGTGGCCGACCCAATCATCGGGCAACAAGATGCGGGTGAGCGAGGGATGGCCGGTGAAGGTAATCCCCAGCAAATCGAACGTCTCACGCTCTTGATAATTGGCGGTGGGGAAGAGCGGGGTCAGCGAGGGCACCGCCGGATTTGGCTCATCGCAGCCAACCTTGAGGCAGACACGGTGGCGATGGCGCATACTGGTAAGGTGGGCCACCACCTCGAAACGCGGCTTGCGGCCAAGATAATCGACCCCGCAGAGATTTTCGAGAAAGGTGTAGGCAAGCTCCGGATCATCGCGCAAGAACTGGGCCGCCGCCAGATAGCCAGCCGGCGTCAGCGTCACGCTCAGATCGCCCCGGAACTCGTTCACCGCCAGAATCTCTTTGCCAACCTTTGCGCGCAACGCGGCAAGCACCGTCTGATTATCCATACTACTTCACCTGCACAAGCGGATGCTCAATCCGGATCGGCGCTTCCTTCTTGCCGTTAATCTTCTCGCGCATCACCTTCTGATGGAGCATCATAATGCCATCGATCAAGGCTTCGGGACGAGGCGGGCAGCCAGCGACATAGACATCGACCGGCACCACCTCATCAACGCCTTGGACAATCGCGTAGTTATTGAAAATCCCGCCGCATGCCGCGCAATCACCCATCGCGATCACCCACTTGGGTTCAGGCATCTGGTCGTACAGGCGGCGCACAACCGGGGCCATCTTACGCGACACCCGCCCGGCGACGATCATCAGATCGGCTTGGCGCGGCGAAGCGCGGTTCAGCTCCATGCCAAAGCGGGAGAGATCGTAATTACTCGCCTGCGCCCCCATCATCTCGATCGCGCAACAGGCGAGACCAAACAGCAACGGCCACATCGCATTGGTGCGGCCCCAATTCACCACCGTCTCAAGGGTGGTGGTGACAATGCCCAAATTGCCGGCCTTCTCTTCTATTCCCATCGCAATGCCCCCTTCTTCCACTCGTAGACAAAGCCGACGAGCAACACCACAAAGAAGACACCCATAACCGCGAGGCCGGCTGGGCCAAGGTCGCGGAAGACGAGCGCAAACGGATAAAAGAAGACGACTTCAATATCGAACACGATGAACAGCATCGCCACGACATAGAACTTGACCGGGATGCGCCGGATCGCCGGGCCGACCGGATCCATGCCCGACTCGTAGGGCGCGAGCTTGCGCGGAGTGCTGCGGCGCGGGCCGAGCAGAGCCGAGAAGGTGATCACGAAGGCGGCAATAAACACGGCGATCAGAAAGAGGATCAGCACCGGAATGTAGGCGTCAAACATAAGCAGCCTCACAGCGTGCAATCGCGGGACCAGCCAGCGCGGATGGAGGTGTCAAAGGAATTATACCTGTCTTCAGGGTTGTGTCAATCAGCACGATCTAAGGAAATTATCAGTGCGATCTATCTGAAAATAGCTGTGCAATTGAGGCAGAGGCGCAAAGCGAGCAGAGGCGCTAAGTTTTAAACGCAAAGACGCAGAGAACGCAAAGGGCGCTAAGAATCTTAACGCAAAGACGCGAAGGGCGCAGAGGGCGCAAAGGTTTTTTGTATGGCGGGGCACAAGCGCGCTTGTACCATTCCCCAAAAACCTTCGCGATCTTTGCGGAGCCGGACAGCCGTCCGGCTCTACATGCGTCCTTTGCGGAGCCGGACAGCCGTCCGGCTCTACAGTGCCTATCAATTCCGTGCAGGAGGTGTGCAAATGTTGGGCGATCAATTGGAATTATCTTGCAACATTGACAGTAGTCAAGACAGCAATTGTCGGCTATAATACAGGCCGCAATCTATTGTAAGGTGTGAAGGAGCAGGAAGATGAACTCGACGCCAGCAGGCGAGGCCATTCAAATCGTTAACGGGCGCTTGCAGGTGCCTGATCACCCAATCATTCCCTTCGTCGAGGGTGATGGCACGGGTCGCGACATCTGGCGGGCTAGCGTGCGCGTGTTTGATGCGGCGGTGGCGCTGGCCTACGGCGGCAAGCGCAAGATCGAGTGGGTCGAGGTCTTGGCCGGTGAGAAGGCTTTCCAGCAGACCGGCAACTGGCTGCCGGATGAAACGATCGAGATCTTTCAGAAGTATCTGGTCGGGATCAAAGGCCCGCTTACCACGCCGGTCGGCGGCGGCATCCGCTCGCTGAACGTCGCCCTGCGCAAGCATCTCGACCTCTATGTCTGCCAGCGTCCGGTACGCCACTTCCCCGGCGTACCTTCGCCGGTCAAGCACCCGGAAAAGGTTGATATGGTCATCTTCCGCGAAAACACGGAGGATGTCTACACCGGCATCGAGTATCGGGGCGGCAGCGCGGAAGCGACCAAGATTATCGAATTTTTGCAGCGCGAATTTCCGAAAGATTTCGACAAGATTCGCTTCGGCACCCCGGAAAAGACCGATGAGTTCCGCCAATTGATCGGCGAGGCGCCGGAGGGCCGGATCGAGGTGGGCATCGGTATCAAGCCGATCAGCCGCATCGGTACCGAGCGAATCATGGCGGCGGCGATCCAGTACGCGATCAACTATAAGCGGAAGAGCATCACCATCATGCACAAGGGGAACATCCAGAAGTTCACCGAGGGCGCCTTCCGCGATTGGGCATACGAATACGCCGAGCGCGCTTTTGGCGATTATGTCTACACGTGGGCGCAGTGGGAGCGCACCAAGGCGGCGCGCGGCGAAGCGGCGGCCAATGCCGAGCAGAAAGAGGCGCTGGCCAGCGGCAAGATTCTGGTCAAGGACACGATCGCCGACATTATCTTCCAGCAGGTGCTGACGCGGCCCGACGAGTTTGATGTGATCGTCGCGCCGAACCTCAACGGCGACTACCTCTCGGATGCGCTGGCAGCGCAGGTAGGCGGGATCGGCATCGCTCCCGGCGGCAATATCAACTACGTCACCGGCCACGCCATTTTCGAGGCGACCCACGGCACTGCGCCGAAGTACGCCGACCTCGACAAGGTCAACCCCGGTTCGGTGATTCTGTCGGGCGAGATGATGCTGCGCTACATGGGGTGGACGGAAGCCGCCGACCTGATTATCGCCGGGCTTGAGCGCACTATCGCCGACAAGACCGTCACCTACGACTTTGCCCGCCTGATGGAGGGCGCGCGCGAGGTGAAGACCTCGGAGTTCGGCAGCTTGATTATCGCCAATATGGAGAAGATCGCTGCCGGGCAGGTGCCGCACCCCGAAGAGACCTTTGGGCCGGAGATTTTGCGCCGGGCCGATGGCAAGGTCTACCCGCACGATAGCGTGGGGGCGGTGATGACGCGGGCCGTGGTGGCCGTGCCGGCGGAGGCGTCGCTGCGCGAGACGGCGATCTACATGCGCGGGCGCAATATCCATTCGGTGATCGTCAAGCCTGACGCGAGCGGTCAGTGGGGCATTATGACGATGCGCGACGTGCTGAAGAAGGTGGTGCGCGAAGGGCGAGCCGTTAATGGCCTGACCGTGGGTGATCTGACCTCACGGCCATTGTTGAGCGTCAGTCCTGAGACGCCGATTGCCGAGTGCGCGGCGTTGATGGTCGAGCGCAACATCCGCCGGCTGGCGGTGGTTGAGAACGGTGAGCCGATCGGGATCATCTCGGAGACCGACATCTTCAGCCACGTCGCTGAGTAAAGAGGCGCAAAGCGAGCAGAGGCGCAGAGGGGTAAACGCAAAGGCGCTAAGATCGCAAAGGACGCTAAGAATTGTTGTAGGGTTGGGGTACAAGCGCGTTTGTACCATCCCCAAAAAACCTTAGCGACCTTTGCGGAGCCGGACAGCCGTCCGGCTCTACGGCGTCTTTGCGTTTCCCGTCTTTGCGGAGCCGGACAGCCGTCCGGCTCTACGGCGTCTTTGCGCCTTGACATTTACAACCGCTCAAGCAATTCCGGCAGGTCGGTGTAATCATACGGCGGACGACGACGCAACGCCAATACCCAAACCCATCCATCGTTCATCATCGCAGACAGCATAGATGATACGCCAGCGTTCCATGCGTATCCGGCGCACTTCGATTCCGGAGCGTAGATCAATATTGGCTGTATTCAACGCAATACTGTCCGGTGGACGTGGTGTGACCGCTAGATCGGCGATGATCCGGCGGATGCGCTGACGTACATGACCGGGTAGGGTGTGGCGCGCGGCATGCACCTCTGGTTCCAGAAAAAGATCGTAGCTCACTCCCACTCCTGATCCACATCTGCCCACCGCAAGGCGCCTGACGCAACCGGCCCGGCGGCAATGCGCTCTTGCAACGCTTGGACGAGGGTTCGATCTTCGACTTCTTCTAATGCCGCAACAATCTGCCGCCACAACTCCGGCGATACCACTACTGCGGTGAGGTTGCCGCGCCGGTCGAGCATGAACTGGACGCTTTGGGCTATGTCGTCAGCGGTCATAGCAGTGCCTTTCTGCGAACATTATTGCTACTGGCATTGTAGCGGCAAAACCAGCGTAACGCAAAACAAACCAAAGGCGCAAAGCGGGCAGAGGCGCAGAGATTTTTTAACGCAAAGGCGCTAAGAACGCAGAGAGCGCAGAGATTTTTAAACGCAAAGACGCTAAGAACGCTAAGGTCGCGAAGGTTTTTGGGGGATGGTGCAAGCGAGCTTGTGCCCCAACCATACAACAATTCTTAGCGTCCTTTGCGGAGCCGGACAGCCGTCCGGCTCTACTGCGTCTTTGCTCCCTCTGCGCCTTGTTATAGCCGGTTGACGACGCGATGGATTCCGTTTTTGAGCAGCCGTTCGCCGAAGTTGATGACGAGTGCGAGCTTGAGACCGGATAACCGCAAATAGGTGAGGGCTTGCGCCGTGAAGATGTCGTGATAGGTTTCGACGGCTTTGCATTCGACGATGACTAACCCGCCGACCAGCAGATCGACGCGCAGCGGGGTGGCGAGGTGGTGTGTTTGTACTGGATCGGCAAGCATTTTTGTTGCTCAACCGCAATCCCGGCTTGCGCCAGCTCCCAGATCAGGGCTTCTTCGTAGACTCGTTCGAGCAGACCCGGCCCGCCGAGGGCGCGATGCACTTCGATGGCGGCGGTGATGATGCGGCGGCTGAGGATGTTTTCGTGCATGGTTGGTTCCTTTGGCTGTAACGGTCTCTACTATAGAAACCGCAGGAACCGGCTAAAAGTTGCGAATCAAAGGCGCACACGAGGCAGAGACGCGGAGGGGGCAGAGACGCAGAGATTTTTAAACGCAAAGGCGCAGAGGGGGCAGAGGCGCAGAGATTTTTAAACGCAAAGGCGCTAAGAACGCAGAGAGCGCAGAGACTTTAAACGCAAAGGCGCTAAGAACGCAGAGAGCGCTAAGGTTTTTTGGGGATGGTACGAGCGCGCTTGTGCCCCAACCATACAACAATTCTTCGCGTCCTTTGCGGAGCCGGACAGCCGTCCGGCTCTACTGCGTCCTTTGCGGAGCCGGACAGCCGTCCGGCTCTACGGCGTCTCTGCTCCCTTTGCGGCTTAGAGGTCGTTGAAGGCGGCGCCGATGCGGGCGATGCCTTCTTCGATCTGGGCGCTGCTTTGGAAGCTGAAGGCGAGGCGGATGGCGTCGTCGCCGTGGCCGGGTTCAGCGAAGCAGGCCGTGCCGGGGAGGAATTCGGCGCCGCGGGTGCGGGCGGCGGCGAGGAGGGCGTTGGCGCTGACGCCGGCTGGGAGCGTGACCCAGATGAAGAAGCCGCCGGACGGTAGCAGGAAGCGCGCGCCGGCGGGGAAGTGGCGGCGGATCGCTGCGGCCATGACTGCGCACTTGGCGGCGTAGTGCTGGCGCAGCGCGGCGATGTGCCGCTCAAGCCGGCCTGCGGCGCTGAAGCGGGCGACGACGCGGGTGATGAAGGGGCCGGTGGTGCCTTCGGCTTTGACCATCAGCAGGCGGTCGATGATTTCACGGCGGGCATACACCCAGCCGATGCGCAGGCCGGGAGCGAGAATCTTGGAGTAGGTGCCAACGCGGATGACCCAGCCTTCCTGATCGAGGGCGGCCAGCGAGGGCAGCGGTTCGCCGGCAAAGCGCAGATCGAGGTAGGCGTCGTCTTCGACCACCGGCACGCCGTATTCGGCGGCGAGCGCCACCAACTGCCGGCGGCGTTCGAGGCTGAGGGTGACGCCGGTTGGGTTGTGGAAGGTGGGAATGGTGTAGATGAACTTCGGACGCCGGCCTTCGGCGGCGAGACGGCGCAAGACATCGGCTAGCGCCGCGACATCCATGCCGTGCTCGTCAACCGGTACTGTCACCAGCCGGGCGCCGCTCTGGAGAAACCGCTTGACCGCGCCGAGAAAGCTCGGCCCTTCAATGATCACCACATCCCCCGGATCGACAAAGATTTCGGGCAAGAGGGCCAGAATCTGGCCGGAGCCATACCCCACCAGCACCTGTTCGGGTTGGGCTGCAACCCCCTCGGCCCGCAGACGCTCCACGATTTGGTCAGTCAAGCCGGGGTAGGACATGGCGTAGTTGAGCGACTCGGCGGCCTCGTAGGCCAGCACCTCGGCAGCGGCGGCCATCAGCTCGGCGCGGGGGAAGAGGTCGGGGTCGGCGAGGCCGTAGGCAAGGCTAATCACTGGGCGGGCCGCCTCGCCGGCAGCGCCGAAGAGCGGCGGCGTCACCTCGCGCACGCGGGTGGCGAACAGATCGATGAGACGGTCGGCGGTTGAGGTCATGAACGTATACTCCTTACATCAACACATCAGGCGCAGAGATCGCTAAGGTTTTAACGCAAAGGCGCGAAGGACGCTAAGAACGCTAAGGTTTTAACGCAAAGGCGCGAAGGACGCTAAGAACGCTAAGGTTTTAACGCAAAGGCGCGAAGATCGCAAAGGACGCAAAGTATTTTGTATGGTGGGGCATAAGCGCGCTTGTACCATTCCCAAAAAACCTTCGCGATCTCTGCGATCTTTGCGTCTTTGCGTTTATCATCCTCTGCGCCTCTGCGGAGCCGGACAGCCGTCCGGCTCTACGATGCGTCTCTAGTATCCGGCTTGTTTGTCAACGACGTTGATCATCGGTTCGTTCTGTAAAAATGCCCGCAGATTCCGGGCGAAGATATCGAGCGTGCGGGCGCGAATATGCGGCGAACTCCACGAGATATGCGGCGTGACAAAGACGTTTGGCAGCTCCCAGAAGGGGCTGTCGGGCGGCAGCGGCTCTTGGGCGAAGACATCGAGGCCAGCGCCGGCGATGCGGCGATCGCGGAGCGCAGCGATCAAGGCGGCTTCG
Source organism: Chloroflexus islandicus (assembly GCF_001650695.1). GTDB lineage: Bacteria > Chloroflexota > Chloroflexia > Chloroflexales > Chloroflexaceae > Chloroflexus > Chloroflexus islandicus. The sequence goes on along the minus strand of NZ_LWQS01000077.1, from coordinate 11,505 downwards.
TCAACGATTTCGCCGCGGGCAATATTGATGAGGTAGGCATCTGGCTTCATCAGCGCCAGCTCTGCTCTGCCGAACATGCCACGCGTCAGGGGAGTCAGCGGCGCTGCGATGACGACAAAGTCGGCCTCCGGGAGGAGTGATCTCCATTCCCCCTCACCAACCACCCGCTCGACGCCGGGCATCGGGCGCGGGTTGCGGCGCGATCCCCACACCCGCATGCCGAAGGCGCTGGCCCGTGCGGCGATGGCTTGGCCGATCTGGCCGAGACCGATGATCAGCATCGTCGTGCCGGCCAACTCGCGCAGTTGCATGTCTTGCTCGCGCCACTGGTGAGCGGCTTGCAACTGGTGCAGGCGAGCGGCTTGCTTGACGTGGCTGAGGGCGAAGAGCATGACGAATTCGCTGATCGGGATGGCATGCACGCCGGCGGAGTTGGTGACGATAATGTCGCGCTCGACAATTTCAGGAATGAGCGAGCCGTCCACGCCGGCGCGGGGAATGTGGAGCCAGCGTAGCGCCGGCATCTGGCGCACCAAGCGGGCCAACTGCTCGGGGGTGAAAAACCAGCGCAAGAGCACTTCAGCATCGGCGATCGGCGCTTCCGGTTCACCGTGCTGATCGTACCATACAATGGTCGCCTGCGGCGCAACGGCCTCAATCCGGGGGAGGAGTTCATCGCGCAGCAGACCGGGCAACACGAGCTTCATGGAGTCTCCTCAAGGATGGGTGATGGAACGATTCCAAGGGTATTGTACCTAATCTACGGAAAAGGCTGATCAGTCAAGAGAACGGTTTATAGAGAAAGACGCAAACGAAGCAGAGGCGCAAAGGGGGCAACGACGCAGAGGATGATAAACGCAAAGAACGCAGAGGACGCGAAGACGGGAAACGCAAAGGCGCGAAGAACGCAGAGGGCGCGAAGACGGAAAACGCAAAGGCGCGAAGAACGCAGAGGGCGCGAAGACGGAAAACGCAAAGGCGCGAAGAACGCAGAGGGCGCGAAGTATTTATAGGTGGGGCACAAGTGCGCTCGTACCATTCCCCAAAAACCCTTAGCGATCTTGGCGACCTCTGCGTCTTTGCGGAGCCGGACAGCCGTCCGGCTCTACTGTGCGTACCTTTGCGGAGCCGGACAGCCGTCCGTCTCTACTGCGCCTTCACTTGCACAGAATCGCGTTTCCGCCTATAGTGATAGCATTCGCCGGGAAGCGAAGCCTGCCCGGCTTGTGTTATGTTGTCGCAAAAAAGTTATCACGAGGAGCATATTGGCATGGCAGCGGGAACGACCTCAGATCTGCGCAACGGGATTGTGATTCGCTACAACAACGACCTCTATCAGGTCATCGAGTTTCAGCACGTCGCGCCGGGCAACTGGCGCGCGTTCGTGCGTATGAAGATGAAGAGCCTGACCACCGGCAAGGTAATTGAAGATCGGGTGCGGGCCGGGGCCGAAATTGACATCGTGCGCATCGAGCGCCGCCCGATGCAGTATCTCTACCGCGAGGGCGATAGCTTCATCTTTATGGATAACGACACCTTCGACCAGATTCCGGTCTCGGCGGAGCTGGTGGGTGACGCGGCGAAGTTTATGAAAGAGAACGAAACCGTCGAGCTGGTCTACGACGCTGAGAAGGAAACGATCATCGGCGTTGAGCTGCCGATCTTCGTCAACCTGAAGGTGGTGGAGACGACGGTGGCGGTGCGCGGCGATACGGCGACCAACGTGACCAAGCCGGCTACGCTGGAGACGGGGGCGGTGATTGAGGTGCCGGCGTTCGTCAACGAGGGTGACGTGTTGAAGATCGATACCCGCACCGGCGAATATATCACGCGGGTGTAACGGTACCGCCATACGGCGGTCGTCACGATCACGGTATAACCGTAGAGCCGCACAGTCGTGCGGCTCTACCCATTGACCCCGATCACCTGATGGTTAGGGAGCCGCACAGCCGTGCGGCTTTACAGGATTCGTCACCGGATTAGAAATCGTCATCCGGCATTGGCGGCGTATTGCTGTTCTTCTTGGGTTCGGGGGCCTCGACGATCAACGCCTCGGTGGTCAAGACCATCCCAGCGACGCTGATCGCATTCTCGAGCGCGGTGCGCACCACCTTGGCCGGGTCGATGATGCCAGCTTCCATCAGATCGACGTATTTGCCGGTCATCACGTCATAGCCGAAGTGGTTGTTGTTGCGCTTGCGCTGCTCGTTACGCACATTCTCGACCACCACCGAACCATCCTCGCCGGCGTTGGTCGCGAGCTGGCGCAGCGGCTCTTCGAGCGCGCGGCGGAGGACATTGAGCGCCATGCGCTCCTCTTCAAACTGGGTGGTGACGTGATCGAGCGCCGGGATGGCGTTGAGCAAGGCGACACCGCCACCGGGTACGATCCCCTCCTCAACCGCAGCGCGGGTCGCGTTGAGCGCGTCTTCAACACGGGCCTTGCGCTCCTTCATCGCCGGCTCGGTCGGCGCGCCAACCTTAATCACGGCCACGCCACCCGACAGCTTCGCCACCCGCTCTTGCAGCTTCTCGCGATCGTAATCCGAGGTCGTGGTCTCGATCTGCTGCTTGAGTTGGGCAATGCGGGCTTGAATGGCTTGCTTGTCGCCGTGACCTTCGACGATCACGGTGTTATCCTTGTCGGCCTTGACGCGGCGGGCACGGCCAAGGTCTTGCAGGGTCGCGCTCTCAAGCTTGCGGCCAATCTCCTCGGAGATGACCGTACCGCCGGTGAGGATCGCGATGTCTTGCAGCATCGCCTTGCGCCGGTCGCCGAAGCCGGGGGCCTTCACCGCCAGCGCGTTGAGCGTCCCGCGCAGCTTGTTGACCACCAGCGTCGCCAACGCCTCGCCGTCCACATCCTCGGCGATCACGAGCAGATCCTTCTTGCCGCTGCTCAGCACCGCCTCAAGGATGGGCAGCAGATCCTTGATCGAGCTAATCTTCTTATCGGTAATCAGGATGTAGGGCTCGTCGAGCACCGCCTCCATGCGGGCCGAGTCGGTGATGAAATAGGGCGAGATATAACCGCGGTCGAATTGCATCCCCTCGACCAGCTCGTGCTCGAGGTGGGTGCTCTTGCCCTCTTCGACCGTCACGACGCCGTCGCGACCAATCTTATCCATGACGGTCGCCAGCAACTCGCCAACCTCAGCATCTTGGGCCGAGATGGTGGCGACATTGCGGATCTCATCGCGGGTCTTGAGGGTGATCGCCTGCTCTTTAATGCGGGCGACCAAAGCTTGGCCACCCTTATCGAGACCGCGCTTGAGCAACATCGGGTTCGCGCCAGCGGCTACCAGCTTCAAGCCCTCGTTGATAATCGCTTGGGCCAGTACGGTCGCCGTCGTGGTACCGTCACCAGCGACATCGTTGGTCTTGACGGCGGCCTGCTTGAGCAGTTGCACGCCAAGGTTCGCGAACGGATCCTTCAGCTCAATCTCTTTCGCGACGCTCACACCGTCGTGGGTGACGGTCGGCGCGCCCCACTTCTTATCGAGAGCGACATTGCGGCCACGGGGGCCGAGGGTCGTCTTCACTGCGAGGGCAAGGGTGTCGATACCGTGTTTCAGCGCAGTGCGGGCTTGCTGATCGAAGATCAGTTGCTTCGCCATATCGCTTACTCCTCAATGATACCGAGAATGTCCTTCTCTTGCAGGATCAGATACTCTTCCTCGTCGATCTTAAACTCAGTGCCGGCGTACTTGGCGTAGAGCACGTGTTGGCCAACCTTCACGCTCATCGGGATGAGCTTGCCATCGTCAGCGCGCCGGCCCGGCCCAACCGCGATCACCTCACCCTCCATCGGGCGCTCTTTGCTCGCGGTATCGGGCAGAAAGATGCCGCCTTTGGTCTTCTCTTCCCGCGGCTTGGGTTTCACCACTACCCGATCATGCAACGGTCGAACTTGCACAGGCAACCTCCTGTTGTCTGAGTGCGGGGCGCCGCGCGGGCGACGCCCCAATGCGACTAGCTAGCGGCTTGCCCAGCGCTGCGCGGCGCCGCCAGCGGCTGGCGTTGCCGGCTCAACAGCGCGAAGGCCACAGCAACCAGCACGAGGATCAGGCCGATCCAGAAGGTCTGCGGTTGCGGCAAAGCGATGCCAAGCACGCGGTCAAGCGAGTAGGCGCCGGGAGACCACAGCCCCATCACTGCCGCCAGCACCGCGAGCACAAGGCTGTACTCGCTGCCGCCCTTGCTGATCCACAGGCCATGCGACCAGTGGACGAGAGCAATCGCCGCGATCATCACCGCGATAATCGCCAGCGGGCCGATCGGATGGAGCAGGCCGAGGGCGAAGAGCAAGCCGCCGCCGAACTCAGCCAGACCGGCCATCAGCGCCCAAAAGCGTGGCGCGCGCAGACCCATGCTCGCCAGCCACTCAGTGGTAGCGCGCAAGCCTTGGCCGCCAAACCAGCCAAACAGCTTTTGCGCACCGTGGCCTATCATCAACAGGCCAATCACCACTTGCAGAATGAGCAGGCCAAGATCCATCGTCATCGCGTACCACCTCCTTGATCGCCAACGCACAGCAGCGTCACGCTCACGCGCTCCGCTGTACAGCGATGTTGATTCAAACAGGCGTACACTTGAGTAAATAAAGAAGCGATGTTAGATCGCTATCAACGGAGTGTTAGTAATGTGTTAGAAGATAAAGCGCGTTGGGCCGCCGGCGTTGCATCATCAGACTGGCACAAGTACATGTTCCCGCTTCACAATAGCATTACACATCAAAGAGAACAGTAAACATTTGTTAGAGAAGAACATTGACTCTGTGACCTAGCGCGTGATAAGATAGAAATCATCGGCTTAACAGTGCTACTCTTATAGAATGCGAGGATAGCCATGTCTAGTTTTGCTTCGCTATTTTCAGGGGCGAATTTTCAAGGAACGATCCAGCGTTTTGCCGCAGATAATGGCTGGACTGTGAGTGACATTAACAGTAAGCAAGCTAGGCTGCGCTTCACTGCACGATCAGGCAGCACGCAAATCCTCTACATCACACGCTACGACACTACGCTCGAGTTCTCGGTACCTAGCGCCATCATGTTCAATTCAGAAGATCAGATTCCGCACTATCTCTCAACAATCCTCCTCAAACGCAACGCTCAACGCAAAGTCGGTTTTTGGTGCATCGAAGAGATTCAAAACCGGCAAGTTTATTCATGCATGCACAACGCCGAGCTGCAACTCATTGACAGCAAATATTTTCGCACCGTAGTTGTGGCGCTAGTGGAAGAGTGTGACGAATTCGAGCAAATTATTGCCCGGATGCTGCGATCGTAACGCTACGGATACAATGTTTGCACCGGTTCCATAGCTCGCTCGTGTCATGAGCTTGACCCATCGCAAGCGCACGTTTGAGATCGACCCGCCACCGCCGAGCAGACACCGCTCCAAATCATCGCATTCAACAAGAACAACCACTTGTAATCAGCCCTCGCTAAGCTGATCCCCCAGTTGAGCGAGGGCATTGGGCTATGTCGCCTGACGCTCATCGTATCTATAAACGATGTCACTAGCAGGAGTTTCGACAAGCGGCCCAAGCCCATCACGCTCATTCGTGTTATAAAGCCTCATCTACAGTGAATCATCTCAAAAATGACAATACTTTCATCAATTTACTTAAAATATTGTCATTTTTACGCGCTCTGGTTTGGCCGATTCTCCCTCTTGAAACCCACCAAAGCATCTACTACAATAAACTTTGTCTGTATTGGCTAGCATGCGTATTATCTCGGCTCGTAGCAACCAAGGTTACGCGCTAGGGTTTGTTGTGTCGCGTTCATGAACGAAAGGAGGTGGAGCCAAGATAACTCTGCAACGCCATACAAAGGGGTATGCCGTATTTGGTAGGAGCAAATTGTATGAAGGGGGAATCATGAGTCGCGTATTTCCACGACATGTTCTCGTGGGCCTAACGCTGCTGCTGTCGTTCATCCTCGCTGGAATCACACCCTTACGCCACGTTGAAGCTCAATCAGGCCCTGACCGCCCCAGACCCGGCACACCGCTCACCATTGAGCCATTAACCGCTACGAGCCGCGAAGATGTAGCCGTCAACAAAAATCTTGCCCTCTCGCGCGACGGCAGCCTTGCCAGCGTTTTTCTCAAGCTCGACTCGCCTTCACTAGCCTCTTTTATGGCGCAGAACGGCATCACCAATCTCAATTCCCCCGCTGCCCAGCAATACCTGCGCCAGTTGAACGCTGAAATTGACGCACTCGTTGCCCAAGCCAAGCAACGTGTCCCCGGCCTCATGGTCACTCACCGCTTCGATCTCATTATCGGCGGCGTCTCAGTAGCAGCGCCGGTTAATCAGATCGATCAACTCTACCGGCTGCCCAATGTCATCGGGGTGATTAACGACCGCATTGAAACAATCGAGACCTACCGCACCCCCACCTTCATTGGCGCAACTACAGCGTGGAGCCGCGGCGGCGGTTCGGCTTTTGCCGGCGAAGGCGTCATCTTTGGCGTGCTCGACAGCGGCGTCTGGCCAGAACATCCGTCATTCTCAGACCCCGACCCGCTCGGCAAGCCGTATGCGCCTCCACCGCCAGCACCGGGCAACCCCGGCGGCACGCGCGATTGCAACTTTGGCAGTGCGACACCCGGTGACGCACCATTTACCTGCAACAACAAACTGATCGGCTCATACCGCTTCATGACACTCTACGACTTCTTCATCGGCACAGAGCCCTACGAATTCCTGTCGGGTCGCGACGATGACGGTCACGGCACCCACACCGCTTCGACGGCAGCCGGCAACCGCGGCGTGCCAGCCAGTGATGGCAGCCGGGTATTCGGCACAATTTCGGGCATTGCGCCACGCGCCTACATTATCAATTACAAGGTCTGCGGCGAGCTCGGCTGCTTTTCGAGCGACTCGGCGGCAGCGGTGCAACAAGCGATCCGCGACGGCGTGCATGTGATCAACTTCTCGATCAGCGGCGGCACCAACCCCTACACCGACATCGCCTCGCTCGCCTTCCTTGACGCCTACAACGCCGGCATTCTGGTGTCGGCCTCAGCAGGCAACAGCGGCCCCGGCCCCAACACCGTCAACCACCGCGAACCGTGGGTAGCAACGGTGGCAGCCAGCACCTCAGACCGGTCGTACCTCAGCACGCTGACCGTTACCGGCGTGAGCGGCACCTTCACCGCCGTCGGCGCATCGAGCGGCGCCGGCATTGCCACCCCAGCGCCAATTGTCGTCAACACCGGCGACCCGCTCTGTCTCAACCCAGCCGCACCGGGATCGTTCACCGGCAGGATCGTAGTCTGCCAACGCGGTGTGATTGCCCGTGTCGCCAAAAGCGCCAACGTTGCCGCCGGCGGCGCAATCGGCATGGTGTTGTACAACCCATCACCAAGCAGTCTTGACGCCGATTTCCACAGCATCCCGACCGTGCATATTCAAAACACGGATGGGACAGCGCTGCTCGCCTTCCTCTCGGCCAACCCCGGCGCAACCGCCACCTTCACTGCCGGCGCTCCCGGCCCGATACAGGGTGACGTGATTGCCGGCTTCAGCTCACGCGGCGGCCCCGGCCAAACGCTTGGCATCAGCAAACCCGATGTGACGGCTCCCGGCGTCAACATTTTGGCCGGTTACACAGCTATCGAATACGGCACGCCCGTACCGCAATTCGCCTTCCTCAGCGGCACCTCGATGTCGAGCCCGCACAACGCTGGCGCCGCCATCCTGCTCAAGTGGCTCAACCCAACGTGGACACCGGGACAGATCAAGTCGGCCTTAATGACGACGGCCAAAGCTGCCGGCGTCTTCAAAGAAGATGGGGTTACTCGCTTCACGCCGTTCGATGCAGGTTCAGGCCGGATCGAGCTGCGCAAAGCGTGGGACCCGGGCCTGACCTTTGACGAAACCGGCACGAATTATGTCACGTTGCAGAATGAGCTATGGAACGCGAACTATCCCAGCCTCTACGTGCCGAACATGCCGGGGTTGATTACGGTCAGCCGCACGGTGCGCGAAGTGTCGGGTTACAACAGCTTCTACAAGAGCAGCATCTCGTACCAAGCCGGCCAACCGCGCGACTTCAAAGTGATCGTACCGAAAGAGTTCTTTGTTCCGGCCAACGGCACCTACACCTTCAACATCACGGTTGATGCGCGTGATGTACCGGTCGGCCAAGTGCGGCATGCCGTCGTCGTCTTTACGGAGCGCAACGGCTGTCAAGTGCGCTTCCCAGTAACGATCGTGCGGGGAGAACCGGCAATCAGTATGGAGAAGGAGTGTAATCCGGCGACGCTGGCATTGCGCGGTACGACCAACTGCACGATCACGATCAGCAATACCACCTTCAACAACGTCACCGTCACGATGAACGACACACTGCCGAATCAGTTGAAGCTGGTCAGCGGCAGCGTCACCGGCGGCGCAACCGAAAGCGGCAACGGCGTCACCTTCAGCGGCACCTTAACCGGAGCCGCCCCGCCAGACGTGAGCGCAGGCCGGTTGAGCTTCAATGGGTATCTCTCACTGGCCAGTCTTAGCGCACCGCCGAACGTTAGCCTTGGTGACGAGACACTGGTCAACTTTACCCTCGCCCGTCCATTCCTGTTCGGCGGCCAGAGCTACAACACGATCGCGATGGTGAGCAACGGTTACGCGATAGCCGGCGGCGGCACTGCGGCAGACATTAGCTTCATCAACCGCACCTTCCCCAACTCTGCCCGTCCGAACAACACGCTCGGCGCCTTCTGGACCGATCTCGACGGCAGCGCTGGCGGCAACTACTACGCCTACTTGCTTGGCATTGGCCCATGCAGCAACCCGGCTAACCCCTGCTGGCTCGTCTTTGAATGGGAGAACGCGCCAAATTGGGGTGATGGTGAACTGAACACCTTCCAGATCTGGATCGGGCTGAATGGAGTTGAGGACATCTCTTACTCTTACGGGCCAACTCTTTCCAACGGCGACTTTGGGTATGTCACGATCGGCGCCGAGAACCTGTTCGGCAATCGCGGGGCCAACATCTACAGCGACGACGGCTTTGGCCCTGTGATCGGCACACTTCCAACCGCCGGATCGAACGACGTCTACATTTCAACAACCCCCGGCACACCGGGTCAAACAGTGACGATCACCTTCCGCGCGCAAGGCGTCCGGATCGGACGGTGGACGAACTACGCCGAACTGACCAGCCCGTCCTTCTTCGGCACGTACATCAAGCCGTTCAGCGGCGAGGTAGTGCGTCCGTAAGCACAACCTAAACCCTATACACCGACAACGCCCTCCTATAGTAAACAGACTATAGGAGGACGTACTTTATCGCATACACACAACACTCGCCCCAGTAGAGCCATGGTATAGTTGCGTGCTATCGAACATTATTTGATATTACGTTCTTCTATGCCAGCAGCACCGTCTATCCACAACAACCTCCAGCTTGGGTTACGCGCCAATGGGACGCAATTCAGCCTGCTCGTCTTGATCAACGCCTTCGTCGGCGGCATGGTCGGTATCGAACGCACCGTCTTGCCATTGCTGGCCGAAATTGATTTCGGCTTAGCCTCCAAAACCGCCATCTTGAGTTTTATCGTCAGCTTTGGCATTGTCAAAGCGCTTGCCAACCTGTTTGCCGGCAGGCTCAGTGATCGGATTGGCCGTAAGCGCGTGCTCATCGCGGGATGGATTGTTGGCCTGCCGGTGCCGGTGATCATCATCTTCGCGCCAAGCTGGGACTGGATCGTCTTTGCGAATGTGGTGCTTGGCATCAATCAAGGCTTGTGCTGGTCAACCACGGTCATCATGAAGATCGATCTGGTCGGCCCCCAACAACGCGGTTTAGCCATGGGCCTCAACGAAGCCGCCGGCTATCTGGCCGTCTCGGCAGCGGCGTTCGGCACCGGCTACCTTGCCACCGCGTATGGCTTGCGCCCGCAACCATTTATTATCGGGATCATTATCGCCCTCGCCGGCCTCTTCAGCTCGATCTTCTTGGTGCGCGAAACGCAGGGGCATGCTGCCGTCGAAGCGCGCACCCATCACAACGATGCGCCGTCTGCCGCGCAACCGTCGTTTGCGCACATCCTGCTGCTCACCAGTTGGAAAGATCGCGCGCTCTTCGCCGTCAGCCAAGCCGGTATGTTCAACAACCTCAACGACGGCATGGCGTGGGGTCTCTTTCCGCTCTACTTTGCGCTGCACGGTCTGTCGATCGGCGACATCGGCATCTTGACCGCAATCTACCCAGCGGTATGGGGAATCAGCCAACTCGGCGCCGGCGCGCTCTCAGACCGCGTGGGGCGCAAACCGCTGATCACGCTCGGCATGATCGTGCAGGCCGGCGGCATCTTCCTCTTCATCCTGACCTCAGGCTTCTGGATGTGGGCACTGGGCAGCACCCTGCTCGGCCTCGGCACCGCCCTCGTCTACCCCACCCTCCTCGCCGCCATCGGCGACGTGGCCCACCCCACGTGGCGCGCTTCGGCAGTTGGGGTCTACCGGCTCTGGCGCGACGGCGGCTACGCGCTCGGCGCGCTGTTAGCCGGCAGCTTAGCCGATGCGCTGGGGCTTAGTTGGGCCATTGGCGCAGTTGGCGGCCTCACCCTGCTATCAGGAATCATCGTCGCCACGGTGATGTACGAGACGCTGCCGGGGCGACGCTGACGCATACTGTGGAAGTTACGGCTGCACGCGCGGCCCCATCTGCGATTCGCACAAGAACGGCGGTTGGTTATCACTGCTGTGGTAGGGGTAGAGCTGATCGCCAACCCGCAACAGAATGCGCAAGCCGTCAATTAACACCTGAATGTAAGCCATGCCGGGCCGCGGGCAACCGAGTGATCCATCAGGCCACGTCACCGCTTCAACCGAAGCCACCTCAATTGCGGCGACATCGACCCCCAACCGCTGGGCCAAATCTTGCTTCGCCACATCAATCTGGCGCTGAATAAAGCCATCAAACGGCGGCGTCAACGGCTGAGCATTCGGTGCAGGAGCGGGCTGAATCGGCATAGGTGTCTCCTTGATCGGCAAAACCGTTGGCACCAGCGTCGCTGCCGGCGCAGCGGTTGGCGGCAGAGCAGCCGGCGTCTCGGTTGCAGCGGGAGCCGGCGGTGCGGTTGGATTGGCAGGCAACGGCGTCGCAGTTGGGTCTCCGACCACTGGCGCAGCCGGATCGCGTGTGGCCGCCGGCGGCTGCGTAGGAACGGGTTGGTCAGGCGCTGCGGTCGGCTGGGCCGGCACCGAGGCGGTAGACGCGCCGCAGGCGGTGAGCAAAAATGAAGCGATGATAACGGTCGAGAGGAACGCACGCATAGGCAATCCCTTGCAATCAGAAAACTGCTCTGATGAGATGACGGAAAAGGGACGAAGATAGTTCCTGTATTGGCATTGCGAGCCGCACGCAAGGGCAGAGCGGTGCGCTGCCCGCACGCAGCGCAGCGATCTCCTGCGAGCATGGCAGGCCCGGCCCTGAAGGGCCGGGCTAGGAGTACGAAGCCCGCTGCGCGGGCTGATCACCCTCACCC
>NZ_LWQS01000076.1 GCF_001650695.1 Chloroflexus islandicus | reverse complement strand
GGGGTGGGGGCCAATCCTCCCCTCTCCCAGCGGGGGAGGGGCCGGGGGTGGGGGCCAATCCCAACCCACTCACACCTCACCATAAAAAACCTCTGCGCCCTTCGCGCTCCACAGACAGCCATCCGCCTCTACATCGGCCCCTCTGCGGCTTGCCGTTACGGCAAGATGCCAAACTCGTTGAAGGTGCGCACCGCCGCCGCAAACAGATCCGGCAGCAACAGCGTCAGCGGCTCACCCAGCCGCAACAGCCAGCCAGCCAAGAGCGAACTTTGCAACCAGCCGCTCCACGGTTCGACCGGAAACACCACCAGTACGATCAGCACCGCCGTCACCGCGATCACGCCCTGCACTAAGCCCAACAACGCGCCCAACAGATGGTCGAGCCAGCCGAGAAACATTAAACCGGCCATCGAATGCAACAGCGACGCAATCAGGCTGGCAACGCTGCTAACCAGCAACAATACCGCAATAAAGCCTAACACCTGCGCCAGATTCGGATCAGTGATGAACGAACCCAGCCACACCGCCACCTCCGTCCCATATTGGCCGGCCAGCATAAATCCGACCACGACCCCCACCACTGCCAACACCTGCCGGATCAAGCCCCAATACAAGCCCAGAATCGCAAATAATCCCAGCACTACGAAAATCGCAATATCAACATTCGTCACTGACACGCCTCCTTGAACAAATGATCAACACGACATAAAGTCCTTGACGGGCGATTGACACCTTGCTATAATACCTTCACCTGAAAGATTCCTCGTTCCGCTTCCCAGAGCACGCAAAGCTGTCACATACGGCGCGCGAGCTCACTGGCATGCGGCAGCACCGCCGCGTTACTGCCAGTTCGCACCCTGCACGTTGGCATCCCGGTTGTGGCCTTGCATCACCACACAGATGATGGCTGTCCGCGACCCATCAAACGCTCCGCCGGAACGCCGGCGGGGACATCCCTCAGCAGGAGGACGTATGAACATGACCCTATCCGGTTTCGAGCTGATGAAGATGATTGGCGAGCAGCAGGATCGCCGCCACTTTCAGCAGCTCAACTGGCGCGGCACCTTTGCCGAGTATCTCGACATTGTCGCCCGCAAGCCGCAAGTTGCCCGCAACGCCTTTCAACGGGTCTACGACATGATTATGTCGTATGGCACCGAGGAATTTATCGACGCCAAGAAGCGCCTCATCCGCTACAAGTTCTTCTCCGATGAGTCGTTCGATGGCGATGATGCCGTCTTCGGGCTCGAGATCCCGCTCATGCGGCTGGTCAACTTCTTCAAAGGGGCCGCCCGCGGCTACGGCACCGAAAAGCGCGTGTTGCTCTTGCATGGCCCGGTCGGTTCGTCGAAATCAACCATCGTGCGCCGGCTGAAACGTGGCCTCGAGCACTATTCGCGCACCGAAGATGGCGCATTATACACCTACGACTGGTACCCCGGCGTCATCGAACACCACGACACCTTCGATTGGCGCCAAGTTCCGGAATCGGAATGGGAAAAGTGCCCGATGCACGAAGAGCCGCTGCACCTGATCCCGCGCGACCTGCGCGCCAGCTTTATCGAGCGGCTGAACGAGAACCTTGACCCTGATCGCCAGATCCGGATCGAAGGCGACCTCTGCCCAGTCTGCCGCTTCCACTTCCGCGAGCTGATGCAGCGCTACGATGGCGATTGGCTCAAAGTCATGAACCATGTGCGCGTCCGCCGGCTGGTCTTCAGCGAGCAGGATCGGGTCGGGATCGGCACCTTCCAGCCCAAAGACGAGAAGAATCAGGATAGCACCGAACTGACTGGCGATATTAACTATCGCAAGATCGCGATCTACGGCTCTGACTCCGATCCGCGCGCCTTCAACTTCGACGGCGAGTTTAATATTGCCAACCGCGGCATCATCGAGTTTGTCGAGATGCTCAAGCTCGATGTCGCCTTCCTCTACGACTTGCTCGGCGCGTCGCAAGAGCATCGTATCAAGTCGAAGAAGTTTGCGCAAACTGACATCGACGAGGTGATCATTGGCCATACCAACGAGCCGGAATATCGCCGCCTCGAGAATAACGAGTTTATGGAGGCGCTGAAAGACCGCACCGTGCGCATCGATATTCCCTACGTCACCCGCTTGCGCGACGAGGTGCGGATCTACGAGCGCGACTTCAACAAGAAGAAGGTGCGCGTCCATATCGCGCCCCATACCCTTGAGATGGCGGCGATGTGGGCCGTGCTGACCCGCCTCGAAGAGCCGAAGAAGCCGAATCTGACCCTGTTGCAGAAGCTGAAGCTGTACAACGGCAAGACGTTGCCCGGCTTCACCGAAGACAACATCAAGGAGCTGCGCAAAGAGGCGGTGCGCGAAGGCATGGAGGGCATTTCGCCGCGCTATATTCAAGACAAGATCTCGAATGCGCTAGTCAGCAATCAGGAAGAGGGGTACATCAACCCCTTCATGGTGCTGAACGAACTCGAAAGCGGCCTCAAGAACCATGCCCTGATCACCGACGAAGAGCAGCGCAAACGCTACCGCGACCTGCTGGCCGTCGTGCGCGAGGAGTATACCGAGATTGTGAAGAACGAAGTGCAACGCGCCATCTCGGCTGATGAAGAGGCGATTAAGCGCCTGTGCGCCAACTACATCGATAACATCAAAGCCTACACCCAGCGCGAGAAGGTGCGCAACCGCTACACCGGCCAGTACGAAGAACCCGATGAGCGCCTGATGCGCAGCATCGAGGAGAAGATCGATATTCCTGAGTCGCGCAAGGATGACTTCCGCCGCGAGATCATGAACTACATCGGCGCGCTGGCGATCGAGGGCAAGACCTTCGATTACCGCACCAACGAGCGGCTGCATAAGGCGCTCGAGCTGAAGCTGTTCGAGGATCAGAAGGATAGCATCAAGCTTACCTCGCTCGTCTCACGGGTGATCGATAAAGATACTCAAGAGAAGATCGATGTGGTCAAGGCGCGCCTGATCCGCGACTTCGGCTACAACGAGCAGTCGGCGACCGATGTGCTCAACTACGTGGCCTCGATCTTCGCCCGCGGCGATACGCGCCGTTAAGGGCAAACCAAGCCACGCTGCTAGGGGCAAGGCAGGCCTTGTTCCTAGCAGCGCCCTATCGTTGCCGCGTAGCATACGGTGTTCTCAACTCATCGCAGGGTGCCGTCTATGTCGATGTCAATGAAACGCGCTGAACGCGACCTGAGCCGCTTTCGCGAGATTGTGCGCGGCCGGATCAAGAAAGACCTGCGCAAGTATATGTCACAGGGAGAGTTGATCGGGCGGCAGGGCAAACGCTACGTCAGCATCCCGATCCCGCAGATCGACATCCCGCAATTCCGCTATGGCGCGAAACAGGGTGGCGGCGTCGGGCAGGGTGATGGCGACGTTGGCGATCCGATCGCGCAAGGTGATGGCCAGCAAGGCACCGGGCAGGCCGGCGCTGAACCCGGCCAGCATATCCTCGAAGTAGACATCACGATCGAGGAGCTGGCCCAGATTCTCGGCGAAGAGCTGCAATTGCCCAATATTCAGCCGAAAGGCAAGAAGAATCTGATCAGCGAGAAGGATAAGTACAGCGGCATTCGCCGCACTGGCCCCAACTCGCTGCGCCACTTTAAGCGCACCTACCGCGAGGCGCTTCGCCGCCAGATCGCCGCCGGCGAGTATGACCTCGACGATCCGGTCGTGGTGCCCATTCCCGAGGATATGCGCTATCGCTCGTGGAAAGAGACCCTCATGCCCGAAAGCAATGCCGTCATTATCTATATGATGGACGTGTCGGGGTCGATGGGGGCCGAGCAAAAAGAGCTGGTGCGCATGACGGCGTTCTGGATCGAGACGTGGCTGCGTTCGCAGTATAAGTCGATCGAAATTCGCTATATCGTGCATGATGCCGCTGCCAAAGAGGTCGATCAGCAGACCTTCTACCACATTCGCGAAGGCGGCGGCACCAAGATCTCGTCGGCGTACAAGCTCTGCAATCGCTTGATCGACGAGCGTTACCCGGCCACCGAATGGAATATCTATCCGTTCCATTTTTCCGATGGCGACAACTGGGGCGGTGGCGATACCCGCGAGTGTGTTGAGCTGCTCAAACGCGAGCTGTTGCCCAAGGTGAATCTGTTCTGCTACGGTCAGGTGCGTTCGCTCTACGGTTCTGGTCGCTTCGCCCACGACCTCGAAGAGTATCTGCGCGGCGACGACCGGGTGGTGATTGCTGAAATTGCCGATCGTGACGATATCTACGACGCGATCCGCGCCTTCCTCGGCAAAGGTCGCTGATCGCTCTATTCCTTTGGTGTGCGTATGAAGAGTACCCGCCTTCCCGCTCATCTCGAACAGGCGCGCCAAGAGATCGAGCAGATTGCCCGTGAATACGGCCTCGATTTCTTTCCGATCATTTACGAAGTGCTCGATTACCGCACGCTCTATGAGACGGCGGCGTTCGGCGGCTTCCCGACGCGCTATCCGCATTGGCGCTTCGGCATGGAGTACGATCAGTTGCTCAAGGGCCATATCTGGGCCGGCAGCACCATCTACGAGATGGTGATTAACAATAATCCTTCGTATGCCTATCTGCTGGAGGGCAACGAGGATGTGACCCAGAAGATGGTGATGGCCCACGTGACCGGTCACGTCGATTTCTTCAAGAACAATATGTGGTTTGCCCACACGAACCGCAAAATGCTCGATACCATGGCAAACCACGCTGCCCGCATCCAGCGCATCATTGACCGCATCGGCTACGATCAGGTGGAAGAGTTTATTGACATCTGTTTATCGCTGGAAAATCTGATCGACTACCATGCGCCTTACATCCGCCGTCCCGAAGCCGTCACCCCGCGCCCGATCGTCAACGACGAGGAGCCGCCGGTGGTCGAGGGCTTGCCGGTCGAGCGCGAGTATATGCGCGATTACATTAACCCGCCGGAGTTTCTGGAACGGCAGCGGCGCAAACTCGAAGAGGAACGCGCCCGCCAGCGTCGCTTCCCAGAGAATCCGCAGCGCGATGTGCTGCTGTTCTTGATGAATTTTGCCCCGCTTGAGAGCTGGCAACATACGGTGCTGGAGATTATCCGCGATGAAGCGTATTACTTCGCGCCGCAAGGCATGACCAAGATTCTTAATGAGGGTTGGGCCTGCTTGACCGGCGAGAGTTTGATCATCACTGACCGCGGCCTGATCCCGATGCGCGAATTAGTGACCCAGCGCCGCCACGCCCGCGTCAGCGATGGTGAGCGCGCGCAGACGGTCTACGACTGGAATGTCTTTACCGCCTACCCGACGGTCACTATCCACACGCGCGCCGGCTTGACGCTTTCCGGTTCGCATAATCACCGCATTCTGCTCGCCAATGGCGAGTGGCGGCGGTTGGATGCGCTGCAACCCGGCGATCAGGTGCGCATCGCCGGCGGTACCGAACTGTGGGCCACTGCGCCGGCCATCCTCCGCCGCCGTCCGGCGCTCAAGCGGGTGGCAGCTTTGGCAACCGCGACGGCAACAGCGCTTACGCCTGTTTATCCTGCCCGTCGCCACGGCTACCGGCATGCGCCAGCCACTGTGGTTGATGAGACGCTGGCCGCCCAGCTCGGCGCGCAGTGCGCCGCTCGCCCCGACCAGCGCGCGCTGGCCGCGATCTGCCGCTCGCCGCGCCCGCAGGTGGTCGCCTTCCTGCGCGACTTCTGCGCTAGCGCCAGCCAAACGAATAACGCTGGGATGCAGCTTACGTGCGCCGATCAGACCCAAGCGACAACTGTGCAGTTGCTGTTGCTGAACCTTGGCGTGATGGCGCGGCGCGAAGGCGCAATCCTGCACCTTGCCGATGCTGCTGCGCTGGAACATGCTTTTACCACCCCTGCTGCGCCTACGGCATGGGCCGATGAGGTGGTCGCCATCGAGCACGGCGTCGCCGATGTCTACGACATCTCGGTCACGGAAACCCATCGCTACGCGGCGCAAGGCTTCATCAACCACAATAGTTACTGGCACAGCACGATCATGACCCAGCGCGTCGCGTCGGCGGCTGAGATCGTCTCGTTCGCCGATCTCCATTCGGGGGTGGTAGCAACCGGCGGCGGCAGGCTGAATCCGTACAAATTAGGCTTGGAATTGCTGCGTGACATCGAAGATCGCTGGAACAAGGGCAAATTCGGCAAAGAGTACGAAGAGTGCGACGATATCCGGCTCAAACGCTCGTGGGATAGGCAGCTCGGTCTTGGCCGCCAAAAGATCTTCGAGGTGCGCCGGCTCTACAACGATGTCACCTTCATTGACGAATTCCTCACGCCGGAATTCGTGATGGAACAGAAGCTCTTCACCTTCCGCTATAATCGAGACACTGACCTCTACGAAATCGCTTCCCGCGAGTTCAAAGAGGTCAAAGAGAAGCTGCTCTTCCGGCTCACCAACTTCGGCCAGCCGGTGATCCTCGTCGAAGACGGCAACTACGGCAATCGCGGCGAGCTGTACTTGCGCCACCGCCACGAAGGCGTTGATCTCAAGATCGATTACGCCCGCGAGACGATGCGCAATCTCTTCAAAATTTGGACGCGCCCCGTCCATCTTGAGACAGTGATCGACGAGAAGCGCCGCTTGCTGTCGTTCGACGGGCGTGATTTTAGCGAACGGCGATTAGATTGAGCGACGACGTTACGATCCAACACGCTTTACGCACTGCGAGCGAACAGTTGCGGGCCGTCAGCGCGACGGCCCGCCTCGATGCCGAGCTGCTCCTTGCCCATACGTTAGGGTGGTCGCGGGCCAAAGTGGTCGCCGAGCGCGACTACCCGCTAACGCCTGCACAGCAGGCGACGTTTGCTGGGTTGGTTGCCCGCCGCGCCGCCCGCGAACCGGTCGCCTATCTGATTGGCCATCGCGAATTCTTTGGCCTTGACCTGCTGGTCGACCAGCGCGTCCTCATTCCCCGCCCCGAAACGGAAGTGCTGGTTGAGCTGGCGCTGGCCGAGGCGCGACGCTACGGCAACGCACCGATCACCATCGCCGATATTGGCGCCGGCAGCGGCGCCATCGCGATTGCGCTGGCGATGCATCTGCCGCATGCGATCATCTATGGGGTCGATCTGAGCGCCGGCGCGCTGGAGGTGGCCGCGGCTAACGTTGCGCGCTACCGCCTGCACGATCGCATCACGCTGCTCGAAGGCGATCTGCTGGAGCCGCTGCCCGGCCCGGTCGATCTGATCGTCAGCAATCCGCCCTACACAATCCTCAACGAGATCGAAGAAGGCGTTTACCGCTACGAACCGCACCTCGCCCTCGATGGCGGGCCGGATGGGCTTGACTGCTACCGCCGGCTGATCGCCGCTGCACCTGCGTACCTCAAACCGGATGGGGCTATACTATTAGAGATTGGCGCATGGCAAGCGGCGGCTGTGGTACACTTACTCCGTCAGGCGATGCCGCAGGCTGAAGTTGGAATCCAGCGCGATCTAGCCGGACGCGATCGAGTCGTGTGGGCGCGTAATCCAGATGTCATCCGCTGATCTAGCTCGCTATTGCCAGATAACGGTATACTACGGGCGGAGATCAGGAGGATTGCTATGACTGCACTCTTTGTCGCGCTCGGTATTGCCATCATCACGCTGCTGTTCATTCTGCTCTGGTATGTGCCGCATCTGTTGCAGCAACAGGCGGCGCGGAGCGAACAAGAATCGTCGCAACTGCGCCTCATGCTGCTCGATATGCTCAACGAGCAAGAAGCCGTGATGCAACGACAATCACAACTCAGCGCGGCGATGACCAATTTGCAACAACAACTCGCCCAACTCACGGCAACCCCGCCGCAACGGGCCGGCGGCGAGATAGATATAACGGCGGTGCGCCAGTTGGAAGAGCGGATCACGGCACTGCAACAGCAAATTCAACGCTGGATTGAATCGCGTGGCCAGCAGCAACGCCAGCACGAAGTCAACGACAACGAAGCGTGGGCCAACCTGCTCAGCCTACTGGCAGCCATTCAAGAGCGCATCGCCCACCTTTCGACCGAACGCACCGCGGTTTCCGCCGGCTTGCAAGCGCGCGCGTTACTGGAAGAGCTTGAACAAGAGATGGCGCACTTGCGCAGCATCTCTGAAGATATTGCCACCTTGCAATGGCGCCTGCGCCGGTCGCTGCACGAACGCGAAACCAGCGTTGCCCAGTTGCGCGCCCGCGCAGTGAATTCTTCCTCAACGGCGAGGCCAGCATGAGCATCATCGTCATCGACAATCAGCGGGTGCATTACGAAGTGTTCGGGCGCGGGAGGCCGGTCGTCTTCCTGCATGGCTGGCTCGGCAGTTGGCGCTATTGGTACACCTCAATGGAGGTTGTATCGCGCCACTTTCGCACCTACTCCTTCGACTTCTGGGGGTTCGGCGAGTCACGCACCAATGAAATGCCAACCATCCAAGGCTATGCCAATCAGGTCATCCGGTTCCTCGATGCGATGGGAATCGAGCGAGCGGCGTTAGTTGGGCACTCGATGGGGGGTATGGTCGCGATGAAGACGGCGATCGAACACCCTGAGCGCGTCACCCGCGTGGCCACGGTCGGAGCGCCGATCAATGGCAACTCGCTCTCGTGGATGCTGAAGCTGGTTGACCGCCCCTTCTTCGCCGAATTCTTCGCCCGCCGGCCATGGCTGCGCCGCTCACTCTTCCGCTTCTTCTTCGGCGACTCACTCGACCCCGAAGTGGACGAGGTGCTCGAAGACAGCACCAAATCCACCGCCGACACCATTCGCGGCGCGATCCATTCAATGTGGCGCACCGATTTGACCCCAATGCTTGACAAGCTGTGCGTACCGGCGCTCGTGGTGCATGGCGCGCGCGACGATATTGTCAACCCCAACCAACTCCAGCTCTTTACCCACGTGCCGATGGCGCAAGTCGTGCGCATGGAGCAGAGCCGCCACTTCCCGTTTGTGGACGAAGCCGACCGCTTCCACGAGATTTTGCTGGGTTTCTTGCAGCAGCCTGATCTGATCGTCTCTACACCCAAAGCAGACACCAAGCCATTGGACACCACAACACCACCACGAGCTGAACCACTGGCGCCGCCAGCGCCTGAACGCAGCAACTCCATCGACAGTAGCGAAGCGCCGCCACCACCGCCACCACGACCGGCGCCACATTCTGCCGTGCCGCCGGGAAGAATGTAGACTTCCTTATATCAGTGCGCGGTGACGCCCCCGCTTGTCATTGGGCGGGGTCGTAGCCCCCGAAGCAATCTCCCCCTTCGGCGGAAAGCATACCTCGTCCGCGCTCGCAGGGGATTGCTTCGCTCCGCTAACGCTCCGCTCGCAAGGACAGGCTAGTATGTCATTGCGAGAGGGCGCAGCCCCCGAAGCAATCTCCTCCTTCGGCGGAAAGGGTGCCGTTTCCGCGCTTGTGGAGGATTGCTTCTCCGTGCATGGGTATCGCGATGCGATACCCCTACGCGCGGCTCGCAATGACAAGCGGGGAGCGGGAGATTGCTTCGCCGCGCGCGGGCATTGCATCGCGATGCGATGTCCCTACGCGCGGCTCGCAATGACAAGCGGGGAGTGCGGCGCTCACCCACCATACACACAGCGACCGGCCAAGAATTGGTATAATCTGCATACAGCGCGGGCGGAGCGGCCACGCGGCACGACCGGATACCGTATGCAGCTTCACGTTTCGCAACTGAGCGCCGGGTATGGCGCGCGCACGATTGTGCGCGATATTAGCTTTACCCTCCACCGGGGTGAGGTGTTGGTGGTCAGCGGCCCCAACGGCAGCGGCAAGAGCACCTTGTTGCGGATATTGGCCGGTTTGCAGGCGCCAGCGGCTGGTACGGCCTATTATGAGGCCGGCGGCAACCGGTTTGATCCGCGTGATGCGCGCCATTTGATCGGTTGGGTTGCGCCTGATTTGGCGCTGTACCGTGAATTGAGCGGGATTGAGAATCTGCGCTTTTTTGCCCGTGTGCGCGGATTGGCTATTTCTGACGCTGCGTTGTACGATCTGCTCGCGCAGGTGGGTTTGGGCAAGCGCGGCGATGACCGGTTGGCGGCGTATTCGTCAGGCATGACCCAGCGTCTGCGCTATGCCTTTGCCCTGCTCCATCGCCCGCCGGTGCTCTTGCTCGATGAGCCGACGGTGACGCTCGATGAGCGGGGGGCAGCGGTGGTGGATCAGATTATCGCTGAGCAGCGCCGGCGTGGCCTCACGGTGATTGCGACCAACGATCCGCGTGAGCTGCGCTATGCTGACCTTATCCTACGACTAGGGGGCTAGTAAGGGCGACGCATGCGTCGCCCTTAGGCGACGCATGCGTCGCCCCGACAGAGACATAACCGTGATCGAACAAGAATCCTCTCTGATCGACATCCCTGCGCCGCCGCCGAGCGGGATCAGTGCGACGCTCCGCGCCGCTTGGGCGATCTTCCGTAAAGATATCGCCTGCGAACTGCGCACACGCTATGCCATCAATACCCTGCTGCTCTTTGCGATCAGCGCCGCCACTGCGGTCAGCCTCGGCGTTGGCTTCCTCGGCTTGCGCCGCACCGAAGAGGCGCTGCTGATTCAGTCGGCGTTGCTGTGGATTGCACTGCTGTTCGCTGCGCTCAACGGTCTCTCGCGCAGCTTTGTCTACGAAGAAGAGGCGCGGACGATGGCAGCCTTGCGCTTGTCGGCAGCGCCTACGGCGGTGTTTCTGGGCAAGTTTTGTTTCAACTTGACGCTGGTGATGGCGTTGAGCGCCGTCACCACGCTGCTCTTCATCGTCTTGCTGCGAGTCAAAGTCGGCAGCCCGCTCGCGTTTAGCGCGATGCTGGTCGCCGGCGGGTTGGCCCTCACTTCGGCCACTACCATCATTGCCGCGATCATTGCTCGCGCCAGTTTCAAGGGCGCGCTCTTCGCCGTGCTGGCCTTCCCGTTGCTGGTAGCGCCGCTGATCGTCGCGATTCAAGGCACTGCGCAAACGCTAGAGAATGTCGCGATTGATGTGGTGTTTGGGCCGATCCGCTTTTTGCTGGCCTATGTGGTGGTGACATTCACCGCGTCGTTGATGCTGTTCCCGTTTGTGTGGGAGGCATGAGGGAGTGGAGAACCATGGAGTGCGGCAGTACGACTGCCGCACTCCATAGACTGGCTTATACGATCACGGTATCTTGCTGGTAGACGCCGAACACCTCGCGCAGCACATCGCACATCTCGCCCAGCGTGCAGTAAGCGCGCACGCAATTGAGGATGGCCGGCATCATATTCTCGTTGCCCTGCGCAGCGGCGCGGAGTTCGGCCAGCCGGCGGGAGACCAGCTCCTGATCGCGCTCGCGACGGACGCGGTTGAGCCGTTCGAGGTGCCGCTTTTCGCCTTCGGGATCCATCTGCAAGATCGGGATTTCCAGCGGCTCGTCGTCTTGGAAGGCGTTGACGCCGACGATAATCCGCTCGCCGCGGTCGATCTCTTGCTGGTAGCGATACGCGGCATCGGCGATCTCGCGGTGGAAGTAGCCGTTGCGGATGGCGGCAATCACCCCGCCTTGGGCATTGATCGCATCGAAGATCGCCTGCGCCTCGCGCTCCATCCGGTCGGTCAGCGCCTCGACAAAATAGCTGCCGCCGAGCGGATCGACGGTATTGGCGACCCCGCTCTCGTAGGCGATAATCTGCTGCGTGCGCAGCGCAATCGTGACCGCCTTTTCCGACGGCAACGCCAGCGCCTCGTCCATCGAATTGGTATGCAAGCTCTGGGTGCCGCCGAGCACCGCCGCTAGCGCCTGAATCGCGGTGCGCACGATGTTGATTTCGGGTTGCTGCGCGGTGAGCGAGCAGCCAGCGGTTTGGGTGTGGAAGCGCAGCCACCACGAACGCTCGTTCTTGGCGCCGTAGCGCTCGCGCATTGCCCGCGCCCAAATCCGGCGCGCCGCCCGGTATTTCGCAATCTCCTCGAAGAAGTCGTTGTGGGCGTTGAAGAAGAAGCTGATCCGCGGCGCGAATTCGTCAATGTCAAGGCCGCGCTCGAGCGCCGCTTCGACGTAGGCAAAGCCATCGGCCAGCGTAAAGGCCAGCTCTTGCACGGCGGTGCTGCCGGCCTCGCGAATGTGATAGCCGCTGACGCTGATCGGGTTCCACTGCGGCACGTGGCGGGCAGCGAACTCGATGGTGTCAACCACCAAGCGCATGCTCGGCTCAGGCGGGAAGATATACTCGTTCTGGGCAATGTACTCTTTGAGAATGTCGTTCTGGATCGTGCCGCGCAACTGGTGCCACGGAATGCCGCGCTTTTCGGCCACCACCAGATACATCGCCCAAATCATCGCCGCCGGCGAATTGATCGTCATCGAGGTGCTGACCTGATCGAGCGGCAACCCATCGAGCAGAATCTCCATATCGGCCAGCGACGAGACCGCCACGCCGCACTTGCCGAATTCGCCCTCGACCAGCGGGTGATCGGTATCGCGCCCGTACAAAGTGGGCATATCAAACGCGATCGACAACCCGGTCTGGCCTTGTTCGAGCAAAAACTTAAAGCGGGCATTGGTCTCTTCAGCGCTGCCGAACCCAGCAAACATGCGCATCGTCCACAGTTTGCCGCGGTAGCCGGTGGGGTGAATGCCGCGAGTGAAGGGATACTGGCCGGGGTAGCTGACGTTGTGCAGAAAATGCTCGGTAGGAGTCATGCCATCGCGGGCTAGATCGAGCGGGGTATAGAGCCGTTCGATCGGCGCGCTGCTGGTGGTCATGAACGGGCCAGTGCGTTCAGGGGCGCGCTTGAGAGCCGGCCAGAGACAGTGCTGTTCCCATTGTTGGTGGGCGGCAGAAAGCTGCTCGATGTCAGACATCATCGTCCCTCCTGACAGACGAATGGTGGATGGCCGCAACTAGATGCACGACTATACCTATTGTACACCTTGTCGAGCCGGCCCGGCGAGGCCAGCGTGCGAACGAGATCAGCGGATGCGCGGACGCCTTTATTGTACACTGGTTTTGGCAATCACCGAGCGGGCGAGGGCGAGCGCCGTCACCGACTGGGCGCCGGCGGCGCGCAAGGCGGCAGCGCCGGCGGCAAGAGTGGCGCCGGTCGTCAACACGTCGTCGATCAGGATGAGGCGCGGTGGCGGCGGTGAGCGGCCAACCCAGACAAACGCGCCGGTGACATTGGCCGCGCGGTCGTGGGCCGCGAGCCGCGCTTGCCGGTGGGTGGCGCGCACCCGAACTAAGCCGTCAATCAGCGGCGGGTTGCCGGGCCGTTGCAAGCGCGCAGCCAGCTCGGCGGCCTGATTGAAGCCGCGTTCGCGCAACCGGTCAGCGTGCAGCGGCACCGCGATCAGCGCATCGGCGACCAGCGGGCCGGCGGCAGCAGCCAGCAGATCACCGAGCACGTGGGCCACCCGCCGGCGGCGGCCATACTTGAGCTGGTGGATCGCCGCCACCAAGCTGCCCTCATAGCGAAACGCCACCCACGCCGCGTCAAGGCCGGCTGGCGGCGCGAAGGGCGGATAAGGCCGCAGCCGCGCCCGGCATGCCGCGCAGAAGAGGTCGCCGGTCAGCCGCCGGCACCCGGCGCAACGGTCAGGAAAGAGCCAGTTGAGGATGCATTCCAGCATAGGGTTGACACCGCGATAAACTTGTACGACGATGATCAGAGGCCCGCACTACGCGCAGCGCCGGACGGCCCGCGCCTTACCTGCTCTATTGATGAAACCGTTGCAGATCGACAAAGGATTCGCTATGGCGCGCACCAAACTCACCACTGCGACGACCAACACTCCCAAACGCAAAGGCCAACTGCCGACCAAGGTCTGCGCCACGTGCGGGAGACCGTTTGAATGGCGCAAAAAGTGGGCGCGCTGCTGGGAAGAGGTACGCTACTGCTCGGATCGCTGCCGGAATAGCGCGCGGCGCTAAATGTTCGCCAAAGACACGAACTCTCTGCGTCCGCAACCTTCCCCGCGGGACACCCAAAGCGCTGCCGGCAAGCCGTGATATAATTGCAATATCCGGTACTCGCCGGCGGAAACGGATGGGGACGACAAGCATGCCGCGATTCGGCGCACACATGTCTATTTCGGGCGGCGTCTCGAAGTCGTTTGCTCGTGGAGAATCGGTTGGGCTCGAGGCGATGCAAATCTTCGCCAAAAACGAACGGCAGTGGACGGCTAAGCCCATCCCGGCGGAAGAGGCGGCAGCCTTTCGCGCCGAGCAAGAGCGCACCGGCATTCACCCGGTGGTCGTCCATGACTCCTACCTCATCAACCTCGCCGCCCCCGCCGACGAACTGCGCGAGAAGTCGATCGCCGCGTTTGCCGACGAGTTGGAACGCTGCGCGCAGCTCAACATTCCGTACCTCGTCACCCACCCCGGCGCGCATACCGGGATTGGCGAAGAGGCCGGGTTGGCCCGCGTCGCCGATGCGATTAATCGCCTGTTGGCGGAAGGGATCGGCGGCCCAACCATGATCTTGCTTGAAACGACCGCTGGGCAGGGTACGGCGCTCGGCTACCGCTTCGAGCATTTGGCCCGCCTATTCGAGCTGATCCCCCACCATGACCGGTTAGGGGTGTGCGTTGATACCTGCCACATCTTCGCCGCCGGGTACGACATTCGTGACGAAGCGAGCTATCACGCCACTTTTGCCGAACTTGACCGGCTGGTTGGAATCGAACGGGTCAAGTGTTTTCATCTGAACGACTCGCAGAAGGATGTGGGCAGCCGGGTCGATCGCCATGCTCATATCGGCCAAGGCTGCATCGGCGTCGAAGCCTTTCGCATGCTGGTGAACGATCCGCGCTTCGCCGATCTGCCGATGATCATTGAGACGCCTAAAGGCGAAGATATGGCGGAAGATCGTATGAATCTGGCCCTGCTGCGGTCGCTGGTGCAGACTGGCACACCATAGCGCGATGGCTAGTCGTGGGATGCGGCAGTGGAACTGCCGCACTCCATAGGCAATCACTGGTGCAGACAGGCGCACCATAGCGCGATGAACATAAGGGCAGCGATCCTTGGATCATGCTCGACGTAAATCAACCACGAACACGGATTGGATTCGCGCCTATAAATTGGGGAGCACACTGTTATGTGGCGTAAGTTGCTGTTGGTTGTTCTCCTATTCGGAATTGGGTACCTGATTTGGCGCCGGATGCAGAGCAGCAGCGAGGCGATGCCTGCGCTACCGCTCACCCCGCCAGCAAGCCCGCCACCTGCGCCGGTGATGCCTCCGCCACCCCCGCCAGCCGCGTCGCCTAGCGCCGGGCCGCGCCCGGTTGCCACCCGTGTGCATCGCGGCGAACCGCCCAAAACTCCGCCGGCCAGCGCGCCGGCAAGCAGCGACACCCCGAGCACGCCCCGCCCGATCGCTACCCGCGTCCACCGGGGCGCACCGCCTGAGCGGCGCAGTCCCGCCGGCGCTGAAAGCGCGGCTGCTGCGCGCAACGGCGCCAGTGAGACGGTCGCACCCCCGCCTGCCGAGGCAACTCCATCGGAGCCAGTCGCGGCAACAGACGCCACGCTTGCCATGCCCCAAGACGTGACCACGCCGGCGGTTGCTACACCAGAGCCGGCCACACCCGAAACGCCAGTCGCTGCCGCACCTGCCAGTGAGGCCGCGGCAGCCGTCACCGTAGCCGAAACAGCCGCGCCAGCGCCTGCCGAGACGCCTGCCGTCGCCGCCGAGCCAGCGCCGGGCCACGAGGAAGAGTCGGTCGCCACCGCGCTGGCCACCGCTGAGACGACCGGCATCGAACCGATCGACATCAATCGCGCCGACCGCGAGGCGTTGATCGCGCTGCCCGGCATCGGGCCGGTGCTGGCCGACCGGATCATCGCCTACCGCGAAGCGAACGGCCCCTTCAAGAGTGTTGATGATCTGATCGCCATTCCCGGCATCGGTGAACGCAATATCAACACCTTCCGCAAACTGGTCTACGTGGCGCATGATTGAACCATACCTGTTGCGGCGCGGCGAGCACGCCTGCCTCATGATCCACGGCTTCGTCGGCGATCCCGGCGAGATGCGCGATCTGGCCGAGCATCTCGCCGGCGCTGGTTATACGGTGTTGGGCATGCGCCTGCCCGGCCATACCGGCCAACCCGAAGACCTGATGCCGGTGCGCTGGCCAGACTGGCTGGCCGCGGCCAAGCATGCGTTTGATCGCCTCGCAACCAGCTATGCTACCGTCTCGGTGATCGGATTTTCGCTCGGTGGCACACTCGCCGCCCTGCTTGCCGCCGAACGACCGGCGCACCGGCTGGTGATGTTGGCGACTCCTTACCGGTTGGGGGGTGATTGGCGGGTCAATGTATTAGGCCTTGCCCGCCACGTGACGCCATGGTTCTACTTACTGACCCAAGCCGATTTCTCAGACCCCGAACTGCGCGCCTCAATCTGGCGCCGCCAGCCCAGCCTTGATCTCGACGATCCCGCCATCCAACAGATGTTGCGCCAATCGGTGAAGGTATCGGTCGCTGCTGCCGATGAATTACGCTTGGCGCTGGCCGCCGCCGGGAACGTATTGCCGCGGGTGCGAACGCCGGTCTTGCTGATGCACGGCCAGAGCGACACGACCGCCGACCCGGCGAGCGCAGCGACGATTGCGGCCCGGATCGGCAGCGCACACTGCGAACTCGTCTACTGGCCGGCAACCGGCCATCAATTGCTGGTGGCTGGGCCATACCGTGAAGCGATTTTTCGCCGGATTGAGCGGTTTTTGGGCCGTCCCATAGGGGCAGCGCGGCAGGGACAGAGCGGCAGGGCAATGCAGGGTGATAGAGCGGCAGGGACAGAGCGGCAGGGCAATGCAGGGTGATAGAGCGGCAGGGACAGAGCGGCGCTCTGTCCCTACGGGGCGCGTTTGATAACGATGAGGGTAATGTCGTCGAACGGCGGCTGGCCGTGACTATGGCGGGCAATTGCGGCCAAAATCGCTTGCACGATCGCGCCTGCCGGAGCGGCGGCGTAGGTCTTGATAACGGCGCGCAACCCTTCCACATCGAGCGGCGCCAGCACCTCGTTCACCGTCTCGGTCACGCCATCGGTATAGCAGACCAAGACATCACCCGGCGCGAGCGCCGTCTCGGCTTCGTGCAAGGTCACTTCAGCCAGCACGCCTAGCGCAATGCCGGGAGTGCGCAACTCTTCGATCGCGCCGGTCGCTGAGCGATAGACCAGCGGCGGATTATGGCCGGCGCAGGTGTAGCACAGCCGGCCACTGGCGAGATCAAGCCGGGCATAGAAGAGCGTGACAAACATCCCCGACTCGGAATCGCGGTAAAGCCAGCGATTGGCCCGTTCCATAGCACGGGCCGGCGGCGATCCATCAAGCGCGGCGGCACGCACCAACGAGCGGGCCATGGTCATAAACATCGCTGCTGGAACGCCTTTATCGCTGACATCGGCGATCACAAAGCCCAATTCGCGCGGCGGATCGGCGCCAGCCGGCAGAGGCCAGAAATCGTAGAAATCGCCGCCGACCAAGCGAGCCGATTGCCATGCCGCGTCGATCTGCCATCCCTGCGCTACCGGCAACCGGGTCGGCAGCAACGATTGCTGAATCTCACGGGCCACACGCAGCTCTTGTTCGAGCCGGGCCGCTTCGGCAGCTTCGGCGGCTAGCAGCAAGCTTTCCAACGCACCGGCAATTTGGGCCGCTGCGCCGGTGCATAAATTCTGCTGGCGGGCGCTGAGCGAAATAAACGGGTCATTGTAATCGAGCACCAATACCCCTAGCAAGGCATTGCGCGCGCTAATCGGCAACCCTACCAACGACCCGCTCTGCGCGACCGCCAGTAAGCCCGGCCACTGATCAGGATTATCGTGCGCTTGCCAGAGCATCTCCAGCCGCGGTTGATCAGCTTCGGCAGCGCGTTCGCGTAACCGCCACAGAAACGGCGACCGCGCCGGTGCGTCAATGATCGCCGCGCGAACAGCCACCGGCAACCCATAGACAGCGCGTACCACAAAATCACCCTGTTCGCGATCCCACAGCGCAACGTAGCAGCGCGGGCAACCTAGCAATAACGGCGGCAACCGCACCACCGTCGCCAACAGATCGGGCAAGGTTGTGGCCCGGCCAATATTTTCGGCGATCTGCAACAGCGCATTGAGCGTCCACGCTTCTTCTTGTTGGGCCGTATAGGCATTGGCGCTCTCGATCGCAATCGCGATCTGATCGGCCAGCGTGCGCATCACGAACAGATCGTCTTCATTGAAGTCATCCGGCTCGTCACTCTGCACATCGAGCACGCCGATCACGGTCGCGCCGACGCGCAACGGCACCGCCAGCTCTGAACGGGTTTGCAGCGTATCGCGGATCACGCGCCGATCGCTGAGCACATCGCCGGCCAACAACGGCTCGCCGCGCTGCACCGCCTCGCCGACCAGTCCCTGCCCCACCCGCAGCGAGAGCGCGCGCAACCGTTCGAGATCGGCGCCATCGGCGGTCGAAGCGCGGAAGTAGATCCGGCCATCATCGGGCGAAACGGTAAAGATATGGACGGGATGGTAGCCGAACCGCTCGCGAATGAGCCGCACAATCGAGGGCAACAACAGGTCGAGATTGAGAATCGCGGTAATCTGCTGGCTCACCTCGCGAATCGCCTGCAACTGGTTGGCGCGCTGGCGCGCTTCGTGAAAGGCGCGAGCGCGGGCAATCGCCACCGCCGCCTGATCGGCGATCAACGAGATCAAGCGCAGATCGTTGGCGTCAAACGCCGCCGGCTCATAACTCTGCACCGAGATCGAACCGATCACGGTCTCGCCGGCGATCAACGGCACGTAAATGCCCGATCGGGGCGGGCGTTCGCTCTGATAACGGGGCCGGGCCGGCAGGCGATCCATCTCGCGGGTAAAATCCTCAACCAGAATCGCCCTGCCAGTCTCGCGGATCCAGCCAATCAGACCGCTATTTTCCGATAGATCGACCGTCAAGCGCGGCAAGCGCACCCGATCCTGCACCCGCACCATCAGGGTATAGTGATTGCCGTTGAACAGGCCGAGGTGAAACGACGACGTATCAACAATCCGGCTCGCTTCGCGGTAGATCAACTCGCAGAGGGCATCAACATCGAGTTCGCTACGGATAATCGCCCGGCTCACCTCGTTCAGGCGGGCCAATTCGCGCACCGAGCGGCGTTGGCGTTGGAGATTGAGGGATGAGCGGCGTAAAATGGCCGCCGACGCGATCAGGGCCAAGCCAGCCAGCGCCAGATGGAGCAAACCAAGATCGTGAGCAATCGCCGCACCCAACCATGCCAGCGGCAACGGCGCCAGCTCAGCGCCAAGAATGGCGCGCCACGCCGAACGCCACCACGTCGCCAACCCACTGCGCCCGCCCTGCAACAGCTCGCGCAACACCCGCCCGGCCTGCGTCACCACCGGAAACGTGATCAATGTCCAGCCAAATAACGCCTCGGCGGGCAGATTGGTGAACGGTTGGCCGCTGAACAGCGCGGCGAACCAAGCACCTGCCAGCAAGCCAAGCGCGCGCAGACCGCCGCGCAAGACGGGCCGGCCCAGCAACCAAAACAACGTGCGCGGGCGATTGGTCAGCAAGAGGATCACAACCCCGGAAATGACCCCCTCGATGGCCGCCAGCCACGCGCCGGCCACCGGCCCCAACGCCAGACCGGCGCTGACAATCACCAGCGGGGCAAGGCTATGGACATCGGCGGGAGGAATGCGAAAGGCGAGCAGATCAGCCGCAAAGGCAATGACGGCAAACAGCGCAACCAGCGCCGGCGCGACTGGCGCGACCGGCAGCATGAGCAACCAGCCCAACGCAACCCCGCCGACGAGCAGACCATACCATGTCAGCAGGTGTTCACGCGCCACTCAACGCCTCTGCGAAAACGCTGCCCGAGCTTCCGCCACCGAAGGATGGATATTAAACACCTGCGTAAAGCCGGTGATTGCAAAGACCTCATGCACCTGCGGTTGCAGCGCCGCTAGCCGCAACTCGCCGCCGAGGGTCATCAGCTCTTTGCGGATGAGGAGAAGCGCGCGCAAGCCACTACTCGACAAGAACGGGACATTGCTCAGATCAAGCACAATCTGGCGAGCGCCCTTCGCGATCTGTTCACTGGCTTGCTTAGCCAGCCGGGGTGCTGTCTGCGCATCGATCCGGTCAGCAATGGGGATCACCACCACTTCATCAGGCGGATCAGGCTGATCGTGCGGCAGATATTTGACCATCGTCAACAGATTGCCGCCTTGGGGCGAAAACTCAAACCGGACTTCATCCATCAGGCGGGTGATGAGATAGATCCCCAAACCACCGACCTGCCGTTCTTCCAGTGGTGAGGTAATATCAGGTGTAGGCACCGCCGCTGGATCGAACTGGCGGCCATGATCGCGCACGGTAATGATAAACCGGTGATCGCGGCACTGCCAGCTTAAGGTTAAATCGCCGGGTTGGTCAGGATCGTAGGCATGCTGGATAACGTTGGTAACGGCTTCATCAACGGCGAGCTGCACCTGCCACGTCGCCCGCTCATCGAGACCGCACCGTTCGGCAGCGGCGGTGATAAACGCACTAATCTTGGCAAGGGCATCGAGATCGGCGGTAAGGGTGATGCTATCCATGGCGATCGTAGAGCCGGACGCTGGCGCGCCCGGCGTGGTGGCAGCGTTAAAATGATCCGACGGCTTCGACGGTGTCGCCATAGATCTCGAACAATGAGCTAAAGCCGGTGAGATCGAATACCTCTTTGATCCGGGGCGGCAGATTGGCGATCCGCACATCGCCACCCTCAAGATCGGTCAGCTTCCACTCACGCGCCTTCTTGCGCGCTTCGATCAATACCCGCAAACCGGGGCTGCTAATATATTCGAGCCGGCTGAGATCCAAGACAATGCGATACCGTCCGTCGGCAAAGATCGACTCAATCAATTGCTTGAGTTGCGGCGCAGTGGCAGCGTCAACGCGCCCGACGACCTCTACAAGGTCAACCCGATTGAGCCGGCGGTGATTCAGTTCCATTCCGTCCCTCCTCGTGCAGGCGCTAGTGGCGCGTCACGCATAACTGGCGGGTATTATAACACACTGTTGCCGGTTGAACGGAATGTGCTGCTGCCCATGCTATCATGCTATAATGACGCCGCGAACGCCCACCGAGGAGCGGCTATGGCAAATTGGAACGATCTCAGCGTTGCCTTCAATACCTTACGCGAAATTGATATCGCCGCCATCCGCGCCGAAGCCGAACGCCCGCTGGCGATCGTGTGCGTAGGATCGCCGCGGGTCTGCCAAACGATCGCTGCCCGGCTCGAAAGCGGCCCGCAACGGTACGGCACGACCGGGCCATCACCGATTCAGCTCGCTAGCCTGACAACGATTATTCCCGACGAATTGCGCGGCATCGATCTAATCGTGCTTGGGCTCGACCGGAATACGCGCCTCTCGGCGCGTGAATTAGCGACGATTGACCGGTTGGCAGCGCTGGCCTTGCCCACTGTGGTAGTCGTGTGGGGGACGGCCTTGCCTGCCGATGCCGGCCCGCTCCACCCGCGGGTGGCCCATGCCCGCCTGTTGGTCGTGCCTGACCCGGACGCGCCTGAGGTTGATGCGCAATTGGCTGAAGCCGTGCTTGACCGGCTGCCCGGCGAATTGCATCTGGCGGCGGCGCGCCGGTTGCCCGGTCTGCGCGCTGCGGTGGCGCGCCAACTGATCAACAGCGTCTCGTTTACCAATGCGACGTATGTGTTAGCCACCGCCCTGCCCTCCCAAATCCCAATCTTTAATGTACCCTTTGCCGCCGCCGATATTCTGGTGTTGACCAAAAATCAGGCGATTCTGGTGTATCGCCTCAGCCTTGCTTACGGCGCGCCTCCCGACATCCGCGAACGGCTGCGCGAAGTGTTGCCGGTCATCGGCGGCGCGTTTATCTGGCGGCAACTGGCCCGCGCACTGGTAGGGCTGATCCCGATCTGGGGGGTAGCGCCCAAGGTAGCGATTGCCTATGCCGGCACGTATACCACCGGTATGGCGGCGTGGCGTTGGTTTGCCGAAGGCGAAATTGTCGATCAAGCTCGTTTAAAGGAGTTAGGATCCGAAGCATTGGCATTAGGCCGCGCACGAGCTGCCGAGTTGATTGCCGCAGCTCGATCTGGCAGCAGCCAGCACATGAATCGTTGGCGCCGGTTGTGGGAAGGAATCAAAGCTCGCTTCCGGCGCCCACGCAAACCGCTCGATTGAGGACACCCCATCGCGCCTCGGCTGCCGAATGCTTGTAGAGACGGCCCGCTGGGCCGTTTCACTATGGATACGACCAGATTACACCACTAGGAAAGAACACTATGGATCACTTCGTCATCGAAGGCGGCCACCGGTTATCGGGATCGATCCGGCCCGCCGGCAACAAGAATGCGGCCCTGCCTTTACTCGCGGCCAGCCTCTTGACCGATGAACCGGTCACGCTGCGCAATATCCCCGACATTGGCGATGTGCGCACCAAACTGGCGCTTTTATCGCAGCTCGGCGTGCAGGTTGAGCAACCAGAACCGAATGTGGTGCGTCTGCACGCGGCGCGCTTAGCGCCGGTTGAACCAGATACTGCGTTGGCGCGCCGCATCCGCACCTCGCCGCTCTTGGCCGGCCCGCTACTCGTCCGGCGCGGGTATGTCACCCTGCCGCGGCCCGGCGGCGACGCAATTGGCCGGCGCCGGCTCGACACGCACTTGCTGGCGTTGCAAGCCTTGGGGGTGCAGATTGAAGTCACCCCGGCCAGCTACATTCTGACGACCGATGGCTTGCGCGGCGCTGATATCTTCCTCGACGAGATGAGCGTCACCGGCACTGAACAAGCGATTATCGCGGCGGTGACTGCCGAAGGCCACACGACCATCGGCAACGCCGCCTCAGAGCCGCACGTGCAAGACTTGTGCCACTTACTCAACCGGATGGGGGCGAAGATCAGCGGCATCGGCACCAACCTGCTCGAAATCGAGGGTGTGAGCCGGCTGCATGGGGCTGACTACACCATCGGCCCCGATTTTATGGAGGTTGGCTCGCTGATCGGCTTGGCGGCAGTCACGCGCAGCGAACTGCGCATTGTAGACGCGCGCCCGCGTGAGCATCGCATGACCAAGATTATGTTTGGGCGGCTCGGAGTCACGTGGCACGAAGAGGGTGACGACATCATTGTGCCGCCTGATCAAGAATTGGTCGTGCGCCACGATCTGCACGGCGCCATTCCGAAGATCGACTCGGCGCCATGGCCCGGTTTTAACCCTGATCTGATCAGCACTGCGATCGTGGTCGCGACCCAAGCTCGTGGCACCGTGCTCATCCACGAGAAGATGTTTGAGAGCCGGCTGTTCTTCGTTGACCGGCTGATCGGCATGGGAGCGCGGATCGTGCTCTGCGACCCGCACCGGGCAGTGGTCGTCGGGCCATCGCAACTCTACGGCGAACCCGACGGCCTGCCAAGCCCCGACATCCGCGCCGGCATGGCGCTGGTCACAGCGGCGCTGTGCGCGAAGGGGCGCAGCGTGATTTACAACATCGGCCAAATTGACCGCGGCTACGAGCGGATCGACGAGCGGCTGGCCGCGCTCGGCGCCCGGATCGAACGGGTGCGCGGGGGATGATGGGTAGCGAAGGCCTCCACCCCGTAGCAAGATCGAAGCACGACCGCCCTACGCGGTTTGAGAGGGGGACAGAATCTTTGGTTAATCACAACCGTTGTGCGATGCCGCAACGCTCGGCGCTACGCTCCCCCCTCCCGCGATAGCAGGAGCGGGGCTGGGGGTGAGGGTGAACCAGTGCATCGCATAGCCATCAACCACATCTATGCGTATACGTTCTGTCCGCTCTTGAACCCAGTGGGGGGTAGTGCCGCTTCATGCTTACTGCGAAGGGCGCGGGGAATGCAGAACGCTCGCTCACACTCATCACCACCTCTCCATCCCTTTGCGTCTTTTGCGTTCTCTGCGTCTTTGCGTTAAAACCTCTGCGCCTTGGCCCCCTTTGCGCCTTAAAGTTAGCCCTCACCCCCCAACCCCCTCTCCTACCTGACGGCGGGAGAGGGGGAGCCGCCGGATTGGCGGCAAAGCCATTGCTGCCGCGGAACAGAGCAGCGCCCCTCTCCCGCTGATGCGGGAGAGGGGCTGGGGGTGAGGGCCGCTTCCGCGCTCGCGGGGGATTGCTTCGCCGCGCGCGGGCAGAGCATCGCGCTGCCCCTGCGCGCGGCTCGCAATGACAGGCGGAGAGCGGAAGCCGGCGGCGTGTCCTGTTGTCATTGCGAGGGCGCGCAGCGCCCGCAGCAATCTCCCGCTTCGGCGAAAGCGAACGCTGTGGGAACATCTCTTGAACCTACAGGGTGACGGGTTGGATCAACCCCTCGCCATCGTTGCGCACCTGATTGACCGCTTTGCTCACCGGATAAACACGCAAGGCCACCAGCGGCGGGGTCAGGCAAAGTGCGTGCAAACGGGCCACATCAGCCGCCGGATCAAGCCACAGCGCATCGAGATCAGGCGGCAGGATCACCGGCATCCGGTCGTGGATCGGGGCAACCACCTCGTTAGCGGCAGTGGTCAGAATGGTATAGCTTTCGAGCAATACGCCATCAGGCGCGCGCCACTGCTCCCACAGACCGGCGAAGGCCATCAGATCGCCATCAACCGGCGTGAAATAGAACGGCTGCTTGCCGGCAGTCTGCTGCTGCCATTCGTAAAAGCCAGAGGCTGGGATCAGGCAGCGCCGGCGGCGAAACGCCGTGCGGAAGGCCGGCTTTTCGAGCACCGTCTCGCTGCGGGCATTGATCAGGCGCGCGCCGATAGCGGCATCGTTCGCCCATGACGGGATCAAGCCCCAGCGCAGCAACGCCACTTCGCGCGCGCCATTGCTTGCGCGCACAACCGGCGCCGGCTGGGTAGGCGCAATGTTGTAACGGGGCTGGAGTTCGAGCGGCGCCACCCCAAACCGGGCAGCGAGCTGAGCAGGTGAAACGGCTAACGTATAACGACCGCACATGGTTGAGTAATGATATAGAGACGACTTGCCGCTACAAGCACAGCGAGCGCGACGCAACAGGGACACAACTGGATACCGGCGGGAAGCGCTGGCATCGACGGCTTGCGACCACTGGCCCCACACCTTGCATAAGGATTGGCAGCGCACTTACGCCAGCACCGCCGCTACCGCCGCACCCCCAACCCTTGGCACAGTACTTCTCTCGCCCGCGTTATTGATTGAGGGTCGGACAGACCATTTGACTGAGTACAACCGTTGATCGCTGTGCAATGCCGCAAAGCTAGGCTCTGCGCTCCCCTCTCCCGCGCCAGTTGAGGAGCGGACAGAACGTTTGAGCGAGTACAACTGTCGATCGCCGTGCGATGCCGTAAAGCCCCGTGCTGTGCTCCCCATCACCCCTCCCTCGCTGGGGGAGGGGTAAGGAGTGGGGGCATCAGCCCGCGCAGCAGGCTTCGTACCCCTAGCCCGGCCCTTTAGGGCCGGGTTCCAGACAGATGTTCTGCCCGCCATTGAACCCGCGCCAGTGGGAGAGGGGCTGGGGGTGAGGGAACACCAGCGCATCGCACAGCCATCAACTCCATCTACGCTCGTAGGTTCTGTCCGACCTTGAACGTTATCGGCGAGGTGCAGAGATAACCAAAGCCATCACCTGCAGCTACCCGCCTAGGTTCTGACTGCCGTTGCCGCGCGGGTGGGAGCGGAGCGATGATCGCTAGCGCCAACCCGTCACGACCAGCTTAGAAATCATCTTTGTTTGGATCGAGACGGGTCGTCTCGCCGGTCGCCGGTTCACCGCCGGCAGGCGACTGCAGCCGTTTGATAAACTCAGCCAACTGATCGTTGAGTTGGGCAATCCCTTGCGCCAAGGTTTGTTGGAGATCGTGGGCCGCTTGCGACTGCTGGAACTGGTGCAGCGTCTGCTGGCCACGCTCGGCCAACTCTTGCACCCGGGGGTCATCAGCGATCGCCTTGACCGCCGCCTGCACCTGCTCACCGATCGTACGCAGACCATTCAGCAATTCCTGCTGCAACTGGCGAGCGCGTTCGCTTTCCAGCGCGGTGCGGAGCGCCGCCTCGATCTGCTGGCCCAATTCGCGCAATTCGGCGCCCAAATCAGGGGTCTGATCGGGCTGCTGGTCGGGCTGGCTCATCGTCTTCCTCCTTAATAATGTGATCACTGACAGCCATCAGCGATACGACGAAGGCTTCCATGAAAACGTTGCGCCGGCCCGTAACAACCTTACCGTCGCCGGCGCAACAACAGCCAGAGACTGGCCACCACAGCGAGCGCGCCGAGGGCAGGCCGGGCGCCGCGAGCCGGGCCTTGGGCCATCAGCGCCGCCACCTCAGCCACGCCTGACGGGCGGACAGGAATGCTCTGCGCCGGCAGCGCAATCTGGCCGGTCACATAGTTCCGGCGGCGCGCCACGGCGTAGAGGTGAGCCAGCGGCGGCGCCGGCTCGCCATCACCCGGCAAGAGATCGGCCAGCTCGGCGCGGAAGAGGGCTAGCGGTAAGAGGGGATCGTCTTGATCACTCGCCAACACCCGGCGCAACAACGCCGTATGCGCGTGGTGCAGCGGATGGGCCGGCGCCGGTGTGCGCCGGCCGACCAACACATCTTGCCCATGGTACGCAGCCAGCAACCGCTCAATCGCCAACGCTGACGGCGGCGCCGCGGCGTCGATCGCGAGCACGAGATCACCGCTGATCAAGCTGCACGCATCGCGGAGCAGGTATGACGGGCGGCGCGGCTGCGCGTGGTAGGTCGCATGCACCAGCGGGCGGGCCGCGGCGACCCGCGCGGCAGCCGCTGCCGCAGCCGGGCCGGCGGCGATAATAATCTCATAATCAAGGCTGTAGCGCGCTGCCGCCACGGTGACAGCCGATACCGCCTGTTCGAGCCGGGCGCCATCGCCTGCATACATGACGACTGACAAGGTTTTGATAACAGACACGGGGAACCTCCGCAACGAAATCATGCTGGTAGCAGTATAGCACAAAGCCTGTACCATAACCGGCTATCGCAAGCTGTTTGCAGCAAGTGGCTTGGCATTCGCCGGCCACATCATAGCTGGCCGGTACGCTTGGCGAGATGAACAATCTGTCATTTAGATCGTTGAGAAATGAACGATTTGTAAACAGTTTGCCATGCAATTTCGCTTGACAGATACGTTTAGTGGTTTTAATCTTTTCTTTGCCAATAAACCTACTCTACCTCAGCCCATCAAGCCAGCATCGTCGTTGCTGAGTTTGGCCAAGAGCAATTGTACGCTCTTGCAGGTTGGTGTGCGCCATTCCTGCCTCAGCTCCGCCTGCGCCCCACCCATTTAGGCCGGATACCTTGTTGCACACTGTACGGTCACACGAGATTGAGCGCACAGACGCTTAGGAACATCCTTACGCCATTGCGGCTATTGCCCAAGCGCGCTGGCGTAAGGATTACGGTCAGCGCCTTGCGCCATGCCTGATCGTCAGCACTCGTGTCGCTTGCTAGTGCAGCGGTTGAGAAAGGAGGGATGCGTTTGTAGCGATTTCAATGACGAAATGGCCGCACAAACCCCTTTTTGGTTGCGATGTTGTCCTGTTTGCGAGCTGAGGAGTTTATGAAACTCATAACCAAACGCCATCTCGTTGCAATCGCCATCAGCGTAGCGTTGACGATTGCACTGGTTGCGCCATCAGCGGCGCAGCCGCCCCGCCCAACCCCTAATCTTGAGGCACTCCGGCTAGAAGAACCGCTTACCATTGATCGCGCACCCACTCCGCTCTCACCCAGCCTGATCGGCGCCACCGGACGCCAAGAGGTTGTCATCAGGCTGAGCGAAAACCCCACCGCGCGCGTACCGCAGGGTGCCGCGCAGGCTGCCCAACTCAACCGCATCAACCAGCAACACGAGCGGGTACTGTCCCGTTTGCGCGCGATTGACCCGACGCTGACCGAGCTGGCCCGGCTGCGGGTGGCGCTCAACGCGGTAGTCGTTGAGGTCGATGGCGCGGCGCTGCCGGCAATGGCCCGTGATGTTGAAGTGGTGCGGATCAATCCGGTCGTGAATTACGAGCGCG
Organism: Chloroflexus islandicus; assembly: GCF_001650695.1. Classification (GTDB taxonomy): domain Bacteria; phylum Chloroflexota; class Chloroflexia; order Chloroflexales; family Chloroflexaceae; genus Chloroflexus; species Chloroflexus islandicus. The sequence continues at coordinate 3,523 of NZ_LWQS01000076.1, read as the reverse complement.
ACACCCAACCACCGATGGAGACGGTGCCCTACATTGGCGCGAATCCGGCGGTGCAGGCTGCCGGCTACCGCGGCAAAGACGTGCGGGTGGCCGTGCTCGATAGCGGCATCGATTACACTCACGCCGCTTTTGGCGGCCCCGGCACGCTCGCGGCGTATCAAGCGGCGTATGGCACCAGTCCTGCCGATCCGCGCAACAAGACGCTGGATGGCCTCTTCCCGACTGATCGGGTCAAGGGCGGCTATGACTTTGTCGGCGAAGTGTGGCCCAACGGCCCGCTCATGCCCGATCCCGACCCGATTGACTGTGGCGTGCTAGGCCTGAGCAGCGGCACCTGCGCCGGCGGTCACGGCACCCACGTCGCCGACATCATCGGCGGCGAGCAGGGGGTAGCGCCGGAAGTCGATCTGTTTGCGGTCAAGGTCTGCTCGGCGGTGTCGTCGTCGTGCAGCGGTGTGGCTATTCTGCAAGGGCTCGACTGGGTGGCCGACCCTGATGGCAACGGCGTCACCGATGACCGCATGCACATCGTGAATATGTCGCTGGGTGCGTCGTATGGCCAGAACTATGACGATGACTCGGCGATTGCGGTTGACAATTTGCAGCCGCTCGGCATTTTGGTGGTGGCTTCGGCTGGCAACAGCGCCGACCGGCCCTACATCACTGGCACCCCTGCTGGCGCGCGCACGGCCCTCTCGGTGGCGCAGACGGCAGTGCCGAGCGATGCGTCGTATCCGATTACAGTGCTGAGCACCACCGTCTTCGGCGTTGCCCAGCCGTGGGCGCCGATCCCGAACACGGCGGTCAGCGGCACCTTGGTCTACTTCCCGGCGCCGGGCAATAACCTCGGTTGTACGCCCTACCCGCCCGGTTCATTGACCGGCCAGATCCTGCTAGTTGACCGCGGCGTCTGCGCGATCAGCATCAAGGGCTCGAACGGCGCCGCCGCCGGGGCAGCCGCGGTGATCGTGGCCAACAACGTGGCCGGCGCCGTGCCGCCTACCTTCGGCTTCGGCGGCGGCAACCCCACCGTGCCAGTGCTGTCGATTACGCAGGCCGCCGGTAATGCGCTGAAGGCCCGGGTGGGCAACCCGGTCACGATTAACTTCGCTAACCCGGCCAGCAACGCCGGCAGTGTTGTCGGCACCTCGTCACGCGGACCAACAATGGGCCAGATGACTTACGGCAACCAGATCATGTACGGCCAGATCATCAAGCCGGAAATCGGCGCTCCCGGCGCATCGATTTCGGCGGTGGCCGGCAGCGGCACCGGCGTGGAGCCGTTTGGCGGCACGTCGGGCGCGGCCCCAATGGTGGCTGGCGCGGCGGCGCTGCTCTACAACGCCTCGAACTGGAGCCTCTCGCCGTGGGAGTTGAAGGCGCGGTTGATTAATACCGCTGAGACCAACATCTTCAACGGCCCGCCGGTCTTCCTCGGCCCGGCGCTGGCGCCAATCACCCGCATTGGCGGCGGCGAGGTGCGTATCAACCGCGCGATCGAGGCGCAGGCCAGCGCATGGGAACTCAGCAACGGCACGGCCACCATCTCGTTTGGCTTGGTCGAGGCCACCCGCAACCCAACCACGCTCCGCCGCACGATTGTGGTGCGCAACTACGGCAACACACCGCTCACCTACACCATCACGCCGACCTTCCGCTTCGCCAACGACGCGGCCAGCGGCGCAGTGACGCCAAGCACTTCGGTGAGCACAATTACTGTGCCGCCACGCAGCCGGCGCACCTTCACCCTCACGCTGAGCATTGATCCAACCAAACTGCCGGCGTGGACGCTGAATTCGGGCAGCAATGGCGGTAACGGCGCAGCGCTGACCGCTGTCGAGTACGATGGCTATCTGGTGCTCGATGCCCCCGGCACGGCCAACGACTTGACTATGCCGTGGCATGTGCTGCCGCGCGCGTCGGGCAATGTCCGCGCTCCGGCTTCGGTGCGGGCCACCACCAGCAGTCCGGCCACTGCCCAACTGACCAACACCGGCGCTAATCCGGTGACGGTCGATCCGTTCACGCTGATTGGCAGCAACGACACCGTGACTGCCTCGCCGGGGGCTGGCGTGCAGATGCCGCCGATGGATCTGCGCTACGTCGGCGTGCGCGCTTTCGACTTCCCCGGTTTCTGCCCGGGGAATACGCCAGTGATCCAGTTTGCGATCACGACCCACCAGACCATCACCCATTCCAACTATCCGGTGGAGATTGACCTGCTCTTCGACACTAACCGCGACGGCACCCCGGACTACGTTGGCTACACGTCAGAAGTGGGAACCTTTGCCAGCGATGGCCGCAATGCCTTCTTTGTTGGCCCGCTGAGCGGCCCCTACAATGCCTTCTTCTTCACCAGCCACGCCACCAACAGCACCAACACCGTGGTCACGTTGTGCGGCAGCCAAATCGGTGTCACTGCGCTGGGCCAGCAGATCAACGTCGCTGCTTACACCTACGACAACTACTTCACTGGCCTCGAGCTGAGCAAGATCGAAGGCATGAGCACGGTGCTCGGCGCGCCGCGCTTCGACATCGACACGGGCAGCGGAGTGGTGCCGGCCAACGGTACGCTCAACACCACCATCTACCGCTTCAACGCCCCGGCTGATGTGACCGACTCCGGCATTCTGTTGCAGTACTCCTTCGCGCCGGGTGGTCGCGAAGCCAGCGCGATTATTGTCCGTTAGACGGTAACAGCTTGATCGAAACACGCACGGCAGGCGATGGTGCCTGCCGTGCGTGTTTTTTGAAGAGCGGGAGATCAGCACGTACTACCCGTACAGGAGCACCCCAGTAGTGGGCCGGACACGGTGCAGATGTTTATTGCGTCCAGTCTTCGACCGGCAAGCCCGGTACGCGGCTGAATTCGCGCACATTGTTGGTGACAAGGATGAGCCGTTCACTGATGGCTTGCGCCGCGATCAGCGTATCGAGTGCGCCAATCGGCATTCCCTGCGCTTCGCTACTACCCCTCGCGCCGTTGTACCGGCGTTTGGCTGCGCTCGGCCAAGAAATCAGCAGAGAACATTGCCAAACTCTCAATCAGCGGTTGCCATGAATCATCTTCCGGCAACAACACCACCGCTTTACCCATCCGCTTAAGATAGACGCGCTTGCCGCTAAACCAGTATGCTTTTGGCAACCGAATGGATTGGCGGTGGCCGTTGCGCAAGATTTTTGCGGTGTCCATAGCAAATCTCCTCTGGTTTATGCCTATGAGCATACACTACGGATGACTCAGCGGCAAGCGATCGACAACGACTCATTGCCGGCAACGATGCTGCGAGACCGGTAGCGAGCCACCTACCAGCTTGTCATTGCGAGGGGGCGTAGCCCCCGAAGCAATCTCCCGTTTTCGCGCAGACCCATGGCTGGCAGACATCCCTCCCGCCCAAGCAGGGGATTGCTTCGCCGCGCGCAGCGCGGCGCGCAATGACAACCGGGGGCGGTGGCTTTGTACTCCCCTCTCCCACTGGCGTGGGAGAGGTCTGGGGGTGAGGGCCAGCAGCCCGCGCAGCGG
>NZ_LWQS01000075.1 GCF_001650695.1 Chloroflexus islandicus | reverse complement strand
CGGGCCAATCAGTACGAAGACCGCGGCTTGCCCCTCACCGCGTGGCTGTTCCACCTCGCCCGCGATCAGGCCGCCAGCGTGCTGCGGCGAGCCGGACGCTTTGTACCCCTTGAAGCGGGTGAAAGCGAGCACGACGGCGATCCCGAAGCCCTGCTCGCCCACCAGTGGGACTGGGAGCATCTCCAGCAGGTGCTCACCGCCCTGCCCGACCACTACCGGCAGGTGCTCTGGCTCCGCTTCGGCTACGACCTGTCGCTCGAAGAAACGGCCCGCCAACTCGGCTGTACCGTCTCCGCCACGAAAGCGCTCCAGCACCGGGCGATGACTCTTGCCCGCAAGCTGGTGTATGAGCAGCCGGAGATCATCCCCAACCCACGGCGGACGTATACCCCGCCGATGGCGTGAGGGGGGAGGGAAGTGCTCACAGGGGGTTCAGCGACGCTGATCCCCCTGTGAACACGGACGAACACACTAGGAGGGAAGCCGACAGGTATTTTTCAAAGACTCATATAACCGTTTTGCGCGCTCTTCAACCTTTTGCGCACCCTGCGGTTGTTTCCGCTTTCCGGCATGCATAAGATCATTACGCAAATCGCCAAGTTGGTTATAAAGATTAATCACTTCTTTCAATGAGGGAATGGCGTTGAGATCAACATGTATCTCTTCTTTGCCAGTACCTCCCCTCTGTACTTGGACAGCCGCACCAAGCGTCTGTTCAACCAGTTGACGCTCTGTCTTTTCCAATAACCTATCACCCTTGCCAAGTTGCACCATGACCCACGATACCAACCACTCACGAGCCAACGCCACCGCTTGAAAAACCTGACCGCGATCCAGATACCAGCCAACTAAATTCAGTTCGGTTTGCAGGGTGCGTAACGGATCAGCTTGTTCGGTTTCACCGAGCGCAATTGGGCGAAAATTGTCAATGATCTGCTGAGCTAGCGGTGTAAAGGGCAATGCCAACGCGCCGATCTCGTGTTCGACAGCGGGCAATCGTTGCATAATCTGCGCACTTGCCCGCATTGCATCAGCCGGCCGCACCACTCGCAACGATCGCGTAGCAATGTCGAGCACTTCGGCAGTCAATTTCAACGGCGAATTAGCCCAAACCCGCATCGCATCTCTATCTTCGCTTACCGGACGCAAACGCTGGTGCTGATTGCGCAGCAAGCCCGCCAAATCACGCGCATCACCGAAACGTACAAACAGATCGGCCCCGACCATCCAGTCGAGCAATTCGACGAAATTGGTCAAATCAAGCACAGGCGTGCGATGAGGAGTGGCACTCTGATCACGCATTTCAAAATTACCGAAGAATACGTGTTTTAGTTGAATGGCCTTGACTTTGCGCAAATAGGCAGCGGCGAGGAAAGATAAGAATGGCAGCGAGCGAAAGCCGTGGGTGATATCGAACACAACCGCTTCATTCGGTTCAATGACTTCAACCACAGCCTGAAAGATCCGCCATAGTTCATCATCATCACGCCCATCAGGGATGCGAACTGCTTGAATGCTCGCAGCTTGCGCACTGGCAAAATGTTGATTGTAGAATTGAGCCGTCAGTTCAGTAGTAAAAACGACGAGATCCAGATCCGAAAGGTACTGAGCCAATGCCAACCCGAAAAAGGGGGCAATATGCTCGCGACCATCCGGAAAGACATAGCATGTTTCTTGCGGTCTGGCGCCGAGGAAGGTAATAGCTTTCATACGCCATATCACTCTGCGAGTTTCCGTAACAATGGCAATCCTTTCTCATTGCCCGGCAATTCGAGGATAAAGTTGGGGCCGGCTTTAGTGGGTTTATCTGATTTTACCTTGTTGGCAACAAACCACTCGAAGTTCTTGCCCTCCGGGTCTGGATGAACATCGGTACGCGGATAATGAATTGGCAGTGCTGGCACAGGATCGCGCAGCAAAGTCATGAGATCGATAATATTCGGCAATTCGCGCACAGGTTTACCGTAGCAGCGCTTCATCGCTTCTTCAAAAGCAGCTATCCATCTACCGCGTTCCGTGGTTGAAGCACGGCGCCACCCTGATGCCTGCAACGAACGATAGCGTGCGATCGGATCAAGCAGTTCAACCTGATCGACCTCTAGCTTCACGCTGCCAAATCCCAACGGTTTAGCATAACCGAGCCGGAAAAAGCATTTTTCTTCGCCCAAGCTTAGCGTCCATAGCAACGCACCAAGCTCAACCGGGGCCAGATTGCGAAAATCGATAGTAAAGGTAAAGACATTACCGGGAGCACGCACGCCGCGGACAGTGCGATTCTGATGATCAGTACGCTGGCCCGCTCGCTCATACTCAAGACGATTGAGTGATGGGCCGTGATGGCGATAAAACTTTCGCCCGCGCAACTGGTTGTGACCATCGTAGCCAACATGAGACGCCGCACCGGGCTTCTTTCGTTCTTCCTGACTCCATTCACCGTTTTTCTTCCGCAGGTAGAATAGGGTCGTAGTCGGCTTGGGAGAACCAAGAATAGCGAGACGCAATGGCTCACTATATACGCCAGCATCTTCTTTCAAGGTGGCATGGCTAAATCGCACCCGCCCCGCATACGCTACCCGATCCGTGCGATCGTCACCGGCCTGTTCTTTGACCCAGCCGAAGACACGCGAGGCAATATCTAGCTCTTCGTAGCGCTCGCTTGGTTTCAGATGCGACGGCAGCAAATCACCGATCGAATGGCGATAGCGTAAACGGGCAACTTTCACTAAGGCGATATCGCGCACGGTAACGCCATCTAGCTCTAATTTGACATAGACGAGATTGCCCGGCGCTAATCGTTCACTTTGGATGCGGGAGCGGAAGCTGTCGCCGTGTTCTTGCAGTTGCCCACTCAAGATCTCATTGAAATCATCCTCACGATCCTTATCGAATAATACTTCTTTAGTAGAACCATCCTCGAAATAGAAAAATCTTTCATTACACTTCGTTTCAATAGTACGACCCGTTATTTTAATCCAACCTTTCTTCGGTTCTTTATCATACCTCAACAAGCGATTCCTATCACGTTCACGCGCAATCGCTTCCACCCTTGCTGCACCCTTGCCCTTACCTTTACCCTGCTTTGTTGAGCTGATAATGGCATAGGCCTCCTCGCCACAGCGCCACTCACCTTGCAAGACATTGAGGTCGGGATCCTCATAATACGCGCCGATCTTGGCCTCTTCGCAAAGCAGGATAACACCCGGCTGATCACCATCCGGCAGACTCTGGACAATACCGGGCTTGAATCGCTGGGCTTCAATCGGGTCAATCCGATACTCTAAACGTTCACTCCCGTTGAACACGGTGAAGGGAGCATTCGTAACCGCTTCAAAGAGCGACCGGATCATCCCACGAATACTGGTGGCCGGAATGGCGTCTTGGCCATCGTACTGAAAAAAGCGATAACTCTTGTGCTGCACTTCTCTACCATCAGACAGGAGAACATTCGTCACCTGCACATCGTGACTGTCGGAGACAAACAGCGGCGTTACAGTCTTCAGCGAACAGGTAATGCGTCCAGTCAAACCCACATAGCGGTCGTGGGGCGGCGGCGCGCAACGGCCCAAGAGGCGCGTTGCGGGATCATCAGGTGCAATAGTTGGGGCATCGAGATAGCGCACAAAGTTATAGGGATTGAGAAAACGATAATTTTCCCGAGAAGTGGAATGCTCTTTTGTGCGGGGCCATGGCAAGGATGAAGAACGCTGAGGCGTTGCAGAAGGAGATGATGTTGGCCGTTCAACCTGCTTTTTGCCCTGCTCAGATGTTGGTTTGGGTTGAGGCTTTTGAGCATTGAGTGAGAGATTGGTTCGTTTATTTTTATTCTTTCCCATAGTACACCTCTTGTAATATAACATTACGGCTTTCCGCGCAGCTCGCGATACTGCACAAACACCGTCTGCCCGTGTTCGGTGTAGCGCCAGAAGTGCAGGTACACGCGCCCGGTCGTGTTGATCGGATAGGTGAGGCTGGCTGCGGCGACGCGATCATCGTGCCATGGTGATGACGTGTCTTTGCGATCGCCCCACAGCATGACCGATTCGGCGTAGCGGCGTAGTTGGCAGTTCGGATGGCGGCGCCAGAAATCCTCAGATTGAAACGCCGTCAACGTGACCGGTTGGCCGATGTAATGCCACAGCCAGCGCTGCGCATCGCGGCGCAGTGAGAGGTGGCCGCTTTCGCCGAAGATGTCGGCGCGCTGGAGGTAGATGAGATCAGGCGGTTGGGCAGCGAATTCGATATGGCTGACGTGTTCCCAGATGCGGTAGGGCATTCCCTGCCAAGACTTTTGTGTTTCCCACTTCTTAAGAAAGGTTTGCAGTTGGTCAGCAGCAAACTCGCCGCCGAGAATCGCTGGACGGTCGGAGGCTTGTAGTGGAGCCTGTTGTATCTGTGCGTACAGTTGCGTAAAGTCGATGCTTTTGTCGCTCATGGCACCCTCGCCGGGTAGAGGTCGGAGAGATCGAAGTAGCTGTCTTCTTGCAGACCAAATGCATGGCGAAAGCCTCGCACGTGGCTATCAAACGCCTTTACCCAACCCTCAGCCAATTCTAGCCAGTCTTCCTTAGCCGCAGGATCATAAGCAATCGTTCGATACACGCCGCTCTCGCCACGCTGCGTTTGCAACAAATGTTGGCTAGCAGCAACAAGCCGCTCATCTTGCGCCGGCAACGGAACATCACTGTCGTGCAAGATACCGAAGGTTAGCGAACCGTTTTCGATCCGGCACTCGCCAAACCCCTTGGCAGCGCCAAAACCAACGGTGATCAGGCCATCGTGCAAATCGCGCAACACTAGCGCTAGCCAACCCAATTCCCACGGCTCCGGATTCTCAAGGAAGAGCCGCACCCGGAACTTCGGCTGCCAGAGCACTACCGCATCAAATTTGGCCGTATCGCGTCCGCCGCCGGTAAAACGGTCGATGGCGAGGAAGTCGAGTACCTTCGTTTTGACCTGTTCCCCAACAAACGGCGCATCTTCAACCCGCAAGCGGCTGCCGTTCCATGGACTACCGAAGAGCCGGCAGGCGAGGCAGAGTTTGTCTTCGGCGCCGAACCGCTCAAATTCGCTGCGCTCATCTTTGGGCAGCGTTTTGATCAAGCTATTGCAACTCGCGACCGGATCGGTCGTTTTGGCGGTCAGCGGGTTGCATGCCGGGCAAATATCTAGAAACTTCTGCTTGCGGCTTGCTTTATCGTTGCCCGAATCCCATGCCCTGAAGGTCGCTAAGGTGCGCGCAATCCGTTCGGCTTGGCTGCGCAACGCGCCGCGCAAGCTTGAGCCGGGTAAGACCGGTTTGGCGCCGGTGGCATAGGTCTCGAGCAACGGCGCGTGATCGAAGCCGCTCCGGCCCGATTGCGCCGGATCGTTGATGAGGAAGGGGCCGGTAGCAGCGAGGACGAATTCGGCCAATACCCACGAGCGCGCAACTGGCAGATTGTCGCTCCGCACCGGTTTGATCAAGCCACGAGCAATTTTCAATTGCTCATTCAGCCAGCCGCGATTGCCATCGGTCGTCTCCCACGGCGGCCCATCGTGCAAAAAGCTGATCAGTGCATCGGGATCGTTGAGATCGCGCTCGATCCATTGCACATCTGATAACTGCAATGCCCCCAAGCCGCGGTTCACCCGACCGCCAATCGCACCGCGTCCCTGCTCCCACTCGGCGAGAGTGGCCGCTAACAATGGCAACAACCGCTGATCAGCAGGCAATTTTGGATCAATCTCCAACCGCAGTTTAAACCCTGTCCCCGCCGGCACCACCTCGTAGTCGAACTTAATCCGTTCGCGCCGGGCAGCCGCGCCGGTGACGCGATCAATCCCCACGCCATCACGGATCGCCAGCGATGGCGATGTATCGAGTACGGCATCGTAGACCAGCAGGCGAGCAGCGACCGCTTCGTCATTGTCTTCGCGCGGATTGACATCGCCGAACAACTGGCAAACCAGACATTGGCAGGCGTCGTTTGATGGCGTTCCGTTCAGAGCCTGACAGACTTTATTGTCAAACCTTGGCGCGAGCCGGGTGGCAATGCTGCGCAACGCGCCGGCAATGGCCGTGCCGGGAATGAGCAGCCGGCCCCGCACATCGCGGCGCACCAGATCATCGGTCGCATCGCTCGCCTTGCCGCTTCCCACGTGCAATGCCGTACGCAGGGTCAGCTTCGCAGTAATGGCGCGAAACCTCATCGGCGACCTCCTTTCAATGCCTGCTGGCGCGCCAAGCCGGCAATACGAGCAGCGAGGATTTGCAAGCCTATGCGCCACGCCTGCGGATGTTGTTCGAGTTTTTTCTGCTTGAGAGTTTCTGCCAACAGACCAAGCAACTTTTCAATGGCATCCATCCCCGGCTTCCCGTCAGTCGCGAAAAAGTTCGGTTTGTCGCGGCCACTCAACGGCTTGCCGAGCAACGCCGCCGGTTCACCCAGCGTCTGCAACTCGTTCATAATCGCCGCGACCGAGGTATGACGCGAAACATGCAAGAGACGCGCTACCGCCTCGAAACGCTCATCCGCAAAAACGTCAAATGATGCGTCATCAAGCGTTTTCACCCATGCCTGCGAGAAATCAAGCATCTTGGTCAGCGGAGTGATCTCGCCAGCCGGCGCTAGCGACGAGAGATCGAGCATCGGACTGTCGATTCCTTCGAGTTGCCGATAGATCGGGTGATTAAAGGCCACCCGGCCAAACCCCTCTTCGCGGCGCAACCCAATGCCGCGATTCTCGACCGCTTGCAGGCGCTGCACGAGCGCATCCAGCTCAATGCCCTTGAAACTCAACCGCACGCTCGAACCGGCCACAATCGCAACATCACGGCTCCGCGGCAAGCCTAACTTATTGTTGAACGCATCGACCGCGCGGGTAGCCGAAAAGGCCAGCAACTCACCTTGGGGATTGCGATCAATTTCAACGGTGACATTGCTTGGCAAACCCAACTCACGCTGCAACCACGCCGGATCGAAACCGCGCCAGAAGCGTCCCCATTGATCGACGACGATGGCATCGCTGAGCAGTAGCATACGCACGTGGTCAGTGCTGTCTAGACGCTGGCTGAGGTCTTGCAGGTGGAAGATCGGCGTATCGATGGGTGCAAACACCACGCTGACCTTCCCATAGCCGCGTTGCGTCGCCTTCCCCAGCTTCAGCTCGTTCACACCCTCCTGCAACCCAGCCATCCGGCGCAGCTCCTGCCAGACGTCACTATTGGTACAGGTGATCTCACCCACAAAATACTGGCCCGGCTCTAACGCCACATAGCCGTACAAATCACCAGTGCGCACCCGACCGCTGTTGGGATCGATACGGATGTGCATTTCGATCGTTTGGTTAGGTTTGTGGCGTGAGCGAGGCACACCTGCCAGCGTGATAAAACCATCAAGCGTTTTCAGCTTCACTGAAGCAGCTTTTCTGCCACAAATAAGACATTTAGTGTGGTTCGTATCGTCGAGCAAACTCCAAATTCCATGAATTTCATCACTATTCTCACCAACATAACCGGGATACAATTCACATGTAACAAGATCGCGCGGTGCTATGATTGTGGCATAACCTTTTAGGTTATCTTTTTTACCTTTGTTATCTTTGTCACCTAAATCAAGCTCAACCGGCATCAGCGGCGAAAAGCGCACAGTATCATTAAAAAAGAGCGCCACAAATCGATTAAATGCCGCGGGATGAGAATTAGTGAATCCGCCATGCCGGTGTGTCATCCGCCATGCTAATGCGCCGCGCAACACACTACCGGGTATCATCTCAAGAGTTTCGTACTGGTTGCCTGCTTCGGCGCGGCGAGCAATCAGCAACGGTTCATCGAGACGGATGAGCACCCGTAAGCGATAGGTATGATTGCCGGGATCGGCAGGCAGATGAAGCGGCTTCGTCTCATCATGACTAGGCGCAGGCGCAGACTCAGGGACTGTCTCACCCTTCAGGCGCTTGGCTAGCCGCGTTAACAGGTCACTCTCCCGATTGCGATCAACTAAATGGATCTCGCACTCACCATAGCCACGGCGTTTTCCCGCGCCGAGGCTGCGCAGCATGCGCGCCGCCGCAACAATATATTCCGCTTCCTGCTGCGCAATGGCGTCATCCCGCTCACACTCGGCCACAAAGCGAAACCGCAGGCTGCCATCGCCATCTTCGTGGGTAAAGAGTTTATTCTCTTCGACGCGGCGGGTGCGTGGATTGATCCGCGCACGGGTCGTGGTTTGAGCGGCCATGAACTTCGTGCTTTGCTTTTGGGGGAGCACCTGCGGTATCAACGACCCGGCTGGCCGGGCCGACGAGATGCGCCAGCGTTTAAGCTGACGCGGCGAGCCAAAAATGCGCTCAAGAAACTGCTGGCAATTAGGTTGGCGCACAAATGGTTGCAATGCCAGTAGATTCGCTAGACTTTCGCGCAGGAGGCCGGCCAGCACCGTGCCGCGAATGACCGGCACGCCGTCGGGGTCACGAAGCAGCGCCGAGTCGACTTGCAAACCCAAGCCGTGACCAGCGCCAACGTGATAGTCGCTTTTGAAAGTTATCTCAAATTCGAGCCGGATGCTCATGCCTCGTCCTCCTGCGGTTCGTATGCATCAGGGGTATAGGTGAGATCTTGGGCGAAATCCCACACTTCAAGCAGGTCGAGCATACCGTGCGCTAATGGAGTCTTGTTACCCCATTTAACATCGCGCCAGTAATGCACTTTGTCACTTCCTAATGCTATTAGAGCTTCTGTCACTTTCTGCTGTGCTTGCTGACTCAATCGCAGTAGAATACGCGCCAACTCAGAGACGGCCCATTTTTCAAGCGCAGCTTTGCGCTGATCCATTCGTACATTTGCAGGCACATTCTCAAAACAACGGCGTAATTCGGCTAACCGCTTATTAGGCAAGTCTTTGAGCACGTAACGCTGTTGCAACAATGTGTTAAGTGCAATGCCATACTCCAAGGCGTCACGGGAAAGGGCGCTTTCTCCCACCCAATAAGGGCGTAAGGTGCGGCGAATCACCGTGTTATCGTCACTATCTTCGGCTGCTGCCAACCGATTCCCCAAAATCACCTCAAAATTCACGGCTGAGAGATGCTCGCCAGTAGCAGCGGCTAGCCGTTTACTTTGTTGTTTCGCCTGCTTCAGCAAATCTTTGGCCCGCTGATAAGCCAAGGAGTAAGGATACTTGCTCTTGCAAATCACGACCGCAGCAGCAATGGTAGGGCGGGGAAGATCCTTCAAATCATTCTCCTCATTCTCCGGCATCTTCTGCATGAAATTAGCCATTCCCCGTTCCCATGCGAGGCAGAACTGGCGCGCGACATCAAGCGCATACGGCGCCGGGATGAGGGCAAAGAGATCGTCGCCGCCAAGGATGAGCGGGAGGACGGGGATCATCGCGGCTTGGCCCGGCACGACTTGGCGAAACCGAGCGATCGCTTGCGCCAGACTATTCTGAATGATGGTCGTTAGTTGTTGTGAGAGATCAGTCATCTGTTGCTGATTGCAACTGCCAAAAATTTGGCCCATACCGTTGCCATCAGCCACAAGGTACGCCACATAATTGCGCTGGCTCAGATCAAAATCCGCAATATCGTCAGCATCCTCCGGCCAATCAGGGGTAATATCGCCTTGAATCTGCGCAGCCTCACGATACGCTTTGTATAAATCATCTAAGATCGCCTGTTGCGCTCGATCACGTTCAGCTTGCTTGACTTGGCAGGTTTGGCACAAGTAATACCGCCGGCCCGCGGAACGCCGGCCCTTGCGCGTGTCTCTACGCTCGGCGAGCGCGACTCCACACGATTCACAAAATGCCACATACGGCATGTGTGCTTCGGCCACCACGCCTGAGCGCCGGCTTTTCGCCCAACGCAATTTTTGATCGGCGGCTTGATTGGCCGCTTTAAAGGAATCATCCTCTTCTGCTGAGTCATCAACCTCCACTGGCTCAGCGACGGTCAAACTCCCGCCAAGCGCTAATTGGTAGAGCTCGGCGAGATCATTGCCAAAAGCTTCAGCTTGCTTTTGATCATTAAACATCACCCGAAAGCTACCGCCATCGTTCACAATCACTGTCCCGCCGTGCTGCTTAGCTAGTGTTTCTCCAACGCTTTTGCAAAACCGGGTCAACAACTGGCTCGCGCCAACCACTTCGCGCAAGCGCGACGAACGAAAGATGAGATCCTGAATTTTATCGGCCTCGGCGGCGAGCAGGTAGGGCATAGCGTGACCTCCCTTAAGAACGCAAGCGCGGCGGCAAGAATGTCAATTCACACACCTCACACAAGCGAGGCCATGCGGGTGCTGCTATCACTTTGTTCTGAGTATTAGCTAGAATACCGGGATGAAAGTGTTCAAGCCAGTTACGCTCAAATTCATCAACTGCGGCACGCACCAACTCTAGCGCAGCTTCTGCAATCGAACGGGGCAGGTAGAGATGCGTATGAATAGCCTCACCGCGAAGTTTAGTAAAGCAAGGCGTGCTGCCGTGTTGTACCACGTCTATGTCCAGCGTCGTTCCGCTCCAATACGGATGCAAAGACGGGGCATTTGATCCTAGTCTTACCTTCATCCCAGCTTGTTTTAAGTTAAGACGGCTCCCTCTCGCCAATGTGTTACGCATACTATCCGCACCGCTGTGCTCAACGAGGTTCTTGAAACCATCGATTTGGTCAGTCTGTGACAGAGTAAACACCGTTACCGGTGGATTGTTGCCTATTTCAATATCAAGACTATTGTTTAACCAACTTATACATAACCGAGCCTTCAACAGAAACTCTTCGAGCGCGGCTGCCCGTAAATAGGCTGAACGATAATCCTCGTTTTTCTCGATCAATCGCTCGATCTTTGCTAGCTCATCGCGAACATAAGCAAGCAGTCGCTTCGGCTGGGCAAACAGCGAATCAGCAGGACTAGATGAACCTTGCTTAGATAAACCTTGCTTCAGCGCAAGATGCTTGTTGAGCAGCTCAAGCGCTGCTTGGTTTGCTGTGACGGTCAAGGCAACACTGGGCCAAATATCACCTAACTCGTCAATACTCCATGGCACGACATCATCTGGCAACCTTGGATTGAAACTATCTCGCATTTGCTTGGCAAGCGCATAGTCACCATTTTCCCATGCTTCATACATCTCAAAGAGACGAGCTACTACTGTAACCTTATCTCGATCACTTTTTTCAAACAGCGGTTCACCCGCCGTATCATCGATTTTCCATGCCATTGCACCACGAATACCGCTTGTTTCATCTTTGCCTAGCATAGCTAGCGCATTCCGAAAGCTGTAACTCTCGTACAACCGCCGCACCTGCTCCCAATCGCGCAGGTGGAAGGCTTCGTAGGGATTGGCAATCTGGCCGATCTTGCAGGTGTAGCCATACGGACGGCGCCAATCTGGATCATACTTATCGAAATCGACGTAGGTGATCGGCAAACCTGAGTGGGCAGCGTAGAAAAACGCGCCAGCAATCATGCTTTTCTTTGCGCCGGTAATATCGACCACGTTGGTATAGCCTGCAGGCGGTTGCGCTTCCGATTTTTGAAATTCTTCAAGAAGCGTTCGGAACACTTGGGTGGGTGAGTCCGCCGGTAATTCGCGTATCTGAATATCTTTTTTCGATAATTGCGGACGGAACTCTTCAGGTAAGTTTGGATTGCCAACTAAATACAAGATGAGCTGGCTCAAATCATGGCCGTATTCCTTACCTTTCTTATTACCGTAACGTTGATTGAGAATCAAAATAATTCGTTGTGGTCGCAAGACACAAATAGTTTGCAATAAGGGTTCAAACGACTCACCAACTGTTAATGCTAACGTATGAACAGGCCGTCCAACGCCTTGCAAACGGCGCGGATTATCGTTTTTTGCCGCTTTTAATTCCTCACCAAGCAATTCATCAATATAGCACCAGTAACCGGGTTTCTCTTCCCAGTACTCGAGGGTGCGGTCTGTCACATTTCTTTTCGTTAGCTGTTGACCCATCTTTTTCGCTCCATTTTCAAATCACTCCCCCAAACTCTACCACCCCTCCCCACCGTATCCATCCCCACAACTGTTGATTGTTCCTCAGCACCACTGCTGATCCGCCGGCGCGAGCGGTTTGCTATACTCGTTCGATGAAGGTGGCGAAGTGTTCGCGGATGAAGCGGTAGTTAAGCGTCTCTTCAGGCGGTACCTCCCACACATTCCGGCATTCGGCGAGGATGTTGGTTTTGTGCGTGTTGACCGTGCTGAGCGAGATTGATAACCGTTCGGCGACTTGGTCGGGGCGCAGGCCTTGCGCGAAGGCGCGGAGGACGTCGCGTTCGCGCGGGCTGAGTTGTTCCCAGACTCGGCGGCAGCGCGGGTCTTCGACCGCGGTGAATTGGCGCAAATAGACGGGCAGGTTAGCCGGTGTGAGTTGGGCGAGATCGCGCAGGGCGGGGAAATAGGCCCCCCACGGGTTGAGCGGGACGGTTATCAGCCGCACGCCGTCTTCAGGGTTGACATGCATCTGCGCGCCGTCTTTGACCCGCGCTAGCGTCGCTTCGGGGGTGTGCATGTGCCACAGGCGGTCGCTGAAGTCGCCGAAGATGGTGATGACTGCGGTGGCCAACAGGGCGAGCATGCGCCTCCCGCCGCTGATGCAGAGGTGCAGCCGGCGACCTTCGGTTTTGAGACTGACGATGAGATCGCGGATGGCGGCAAAGGCTGCCTCGGCGTCACTTTCATTGCGGATATCGTCAAGTTCGTTGCCGTTGCGGGTGATCGGGACATGACGCAGCCGGCAGCGCCGTCCGGCATAGTAGTCGTCAACAAATTCGGCTTGCAGCCGCTGCCATGCCTGCCGGGTGCGCGGGTTGGCAAACGAGAGGTGCAAGACGTAGACTTCGCTGATGGCTTCACCCTGTGCGAGCAGCGCATCGAGGGCGAAGGTGACGACTTGGGGCTGGCCGCCGAGGGTGGCGATCAGCGTAACTGGTTGATGCAGCGTCATACATGTGCTTGGCTTAAACTTGATGCGCTTTATGATAGCATATCTGGTGCAAGGGTGGTGGGGCGAATTGCCGCCAAGAGACGCGAAACAGGGTTGGCTCTTGCCTAGTGGGAAAAGGGTTTTGGGAGAAATGAGGGTCAAACCAGAACAAGGCAAGGTCGAGCGCATTCCAAAGCGCTATGCTTGAAAGAGGGCTGGGCAAGGGCAAGAGTGGCAAACGTCGTTGCAAACAGATTAGTCCTTCTATATGTATCCTATGAATCCATTTCCGGCAGTGATGATCGGCGGCCCGCCCCATAGCGGCAAGTCGGTGTTGGTGTATGCGCTGTCGCAGGCGCTGCGGCAGGCGCAGGCAGCTCACTATGTGTTGCGGGCTTGCCCCGATGGCGAAGGTGATTGGAGCCAAGAGACGCCGGCGGATCAGGTGCGGCTGTTGCGCCAGAAGGGCCAATTCAGCAGCGCGTTCGTCGAGCGGGTGCGCCGTGATATTGAGCGCCGCCATTTGCCGTTGTTGGTTGATGTGGGAGGTAAGCCAACGCTTGAGCAAGAGCAGATTTTGCGCGCTTGCACTCACGCAGTGCTGCTGGCGGCTACGCCGGAGGGGTTGGCCGAGTGGCGTGAGCGCGCTGAGCGGTGCGGGTTGATTCTGATCGCCGAATTGCAGTCGGTGTTGTATGGCGAGGATCGGATCGATGAGGCAACGCCGGTGTTGCGCGGTGTCATAAGCAAGTTAGAGCGGCAGCATCTGCCCGATGGGGTGATGGTGCAGAAGCTGGCCGAGCGCTTGCAACATCTGTTTGCGTTCACGCCGGAAGAGCTGCGGGAACGGCTGTTTCAACAGGCGCCAACCGAGTTGATCGTCGATCTTGACCAGCTTGCGCGGGCTGATGGTATCACGCGCTGGCAACCGGCTGACCTGCCCCGTGTCTTAGCCGAGATTCCGCCTGCCGATCTTTCGATCCATGGGCGCGGCCCAAATTGGCTGTACGCCGCGCTCGCGTTGCACGCTGCACCGCAACCGGTGTTTCTGTTTGACCCGCGCTTGGGTTGGGTGCAGCCGCCAGTGGTAGAACGTGGTGATCAGCCGTCAGCCGCGCTGCAATGGACGCTAACCCCCAAGCTTGGCTTCACGTGGCTAGAGGCCAAGCCGGCCCAACCCCATCTCGATTATGACGAGCTGCAGCACATGATTGCCCCTGCCCTCGATCCGCAGCGCGGCGTGATCCTCAGCGGCAAGCTGCCGCTCTGGTTGCTGGTCGGGCTGGCGCTCGCCTATCGCCAGCATCCGTGGCTGGCCGTGGTGCAAGCCCAACAGTACAGCAACGGGATTATCGTTCTGAGCCGCGATGAGCAGTATCGCCTTGGGGATGTGGTGCGGATCGGGTGAAGAGTGGTATCCAGCAGTGACCCGCAGTGACTCGCTCCCGCCGGGCAAGAGCGGAGAGAGAGGTGAGGGTACACCATCGCCCAAATGGCCTGCTGTCATTGCGAGGGAGCGGCGGCACCCAGCCGCGCTGGGTGGCGCCCGACCGAAGCAATCTCCCCCTTCAGCGCAACCAATGGCTCAATGGGTGCGCCTCTCGCCCTCGCAGGGGATTGCTTCGCCGCCTCCGGCGGCTCGCAATGACAAAGGGGAAGTGACGCTTCCCCCAAAACCCTCTGCGCCCTCTGCGATCTTCGCGCCTTGGCGTTTGAATCCTCGGCGCCTTTGCGTTGACTCCCTCACCCCCCGGCCCCCCTCTCCCACCTTTTGGCGGGAGAGGGGAGCCGCGTGGGTTGCGGCAGAGGCCTGAGAAAGCGGGAGCGGGGCTAGGGGTGAGGGCTACTCCCCTCCCCCAGCGGGGGAGGGGTCGGGGGTGGGGGCAACATCACCGCTCGGCGCGCAATGACAACTGGAGCGGGAGCAATAATAGCCACAAAAACTCACAAACGACACAAAGAATGGTTACATATGTGTCTTTTGTGTCTCTTTGCGGCTATTCCCTACCACAACCCTCTGCGCCCTCTGCGATCTTCGCGCCTTTGCGTTTGAATCCTCTGCGCCTCTGCTTGCTTTGCGCCTTTGTGATTGACCCTCACCCTTCAAAACAATAGATCCCAAACGGCGCTAACCGCACCTCTTCCCCCAACCCGCGCCGCTCGCGAATGAGTGGGAAGAGCCCGAGGATGTCGCCGCCGAGGCGTTGGGTGGCAATGAAGCGGCTCGGCAGCGCGCCGAGATTAACCACGCCAATCAGACTGCGCTCGCCGAGGGTGCGGCGGATGGCGAGCACATCATTTGGGGTAGCGCTGAACGGCTGCCAATCGATCACGCCATGGCGCAGCGCCGGTTCGCGCCGCCAGAGGTTGAGCAGGCGCGGCAAGAGGTGATGATCGGCAATCTCTTGCCCATTCCAAAGTGCCGGCGTCAAGCCGCTGAACAGCATCACGGCCCATAACGCCTGCGCCAGCCGCGAGCCGCGTAAGCCGTCGGCCAGCGGGTTGCAGTCGGCAGTATCGTGCATTTCGAGGAAGCCGATGCGGTAGGCGGGAGGGTAGAGTTCGGCGTAATCAGCTTGATAGGCGCACCATTCAGCCGGTGTGATCCGGCGCATAGCAAGGTGAATCAGCATGTGATGGCTGGGATAATCGAACCAGCCGCTGGCACATTGGGCCGAACGCGGCCCGGATAGGGTGCAGAGAACGGTCAGATGCGGGCGCGCGGCAGCGATTTCGCTC
This sequence comes from Chloroflexus islandicus, assembly GCF_001650695.1. Taxonomy (GTDB): domain Bacteria; phylum Chloroflexota; class Chloroflexia; order Chloroflexales; family Chloroflexaceae; genus Chloroflexus; species Chloroflexus islandicus. Next base: position 16,615 of record NZ_LWQS01000075.1, on the reverse strand, counting down.
ACAGCTTGGGCCATCAATGCGGCGCCGGCGCTGGCCTGCAACGGTGGCCGGCGGATCCACGCTGGGGCAGCCGGGTATGGCGCCACTACCCGCAAGCCGTCAAGCGCAAAGTGATCGACCTGCGCAATCACCCACTGCTGCCAGTACAACCGCCAGTCGTTCCGCGTCCAGTCGAAATGGTAGCCGCCGGCCAGCAACGCCACGCCGGGATGGCGCGCCGCTGCCGGAGCATCGGACGGAATGCCGATCGCGAACGCGCCAGCGTCGTCGCGCACAAACCATTCGGGGTGTTCGTTGAGGTAGCGCGAGTCGGGGGCGCAGCCTTGCATCGCCACATCGAGCAACACCCGCATCCCATGCTGATGGGCGGTTTCGATCAGGCGGCGAATGGCTGGCTCATCGCCACATGCCGGATCGATCCGTTCGAGGTCACTGATCAAGTGCGGTCGCTCACCAACCGTATGCCACGGCAACAGGCCGAGCGTATCAACCCCTAGCGCTACCAATTCCGGTAGGTGCGCACATAAGCCATCGGCGCCGCCGTATTGGCGCAGATCGGCGACGTATAGCACAGCATCGCGCAGCCATGCCGCTGGCGGCTGTGGCAATGGCGTCAGCGCACGGTAAACCGCCAGCGCCTCCGGCCACGGTTGCGCTACCAACACAATGTGTTGCGGCCCGACCGTTAACCGCTGATCAGAACGCAGCCAGCTCGCTACCGCAACCTCATAAGCTAACGACACCGCTTCGTGACCGCCTTGCACGTAGGGCAGCGCCGCTTCATCATCACCGGCATACCAGCACAGTAGGGTCAGCGATAGTTCGTCGTTCCACAACGCCATCACCCCCGCCCCCTGCGTTGGCGCCGGCTCGAAGGCGCTGCCGCCCCGCAAACCCGGCGCGAAAAAGCGGCGCGGGAGAATGGTGCGATCTTGGGTCGCCGCAATCGCTAGTGGCGCGCGGGGCCGCACACTATTGCCCGGCGCCTCGAAGAGACAATGGTTCGATTCGCCGACCCGAGCATGCGGTACTACCAACCGCACACCGTAAAGCCGCAGATCATCGCCACTGACATTCTCGATCTCGATCCAACGCTTGATAGTGTCGCACCCGATCTGATAATGGTCGAAGATTTTGAGCGGGCCTAGCCCAACGATGATCGTCATCACAAGCTGATCATCGTTGGCGCTCACCCGATGCCACAGATAGCGGGCAAAGGTGCGGCTGGTGATCCAGCTCGCCGGCCCGCCCAACGCGACATCAACCCCGGCGATCGCCGGGCCATGCCCCAGAACATTCAAACTGTCATGGCGTTGGAGATGGATTAATGCGCCGCTGTCGGTTGACCAGCCAAGCGTGTAATCGTTGGTGCGGAGAATGATGTGATCGGACTGTTCAGAGAGTTCGTAACTCATGCAGCAACCGGTGTCGCCGGCAGAGGGTTCTGAGTTGGCGATATGTGTGCGACGCTCACGCGCGCATAGTGGAGAGATTATAACACGAAGCGTCGAGACTACTCTGCTGTAGCCTCGCTCTGCGCACGTCGCTGGTTATCGAATCTTTCCTTTGCTTTCGTTGGACGCAATGGTATACTTACACTGTAAGTAAACAACGTTTATTTTTGCGAGTACTGCAATGCCGCGCCCACCCAAAACCCAACAGATGCCTCATCTGCCGGAGGTGATCAAACAAACCGCATGGCAGCAAATCGCCGAATACGGCGCACCGGCGCTGAGTCTGCGCGCAATTGCCCGCGCCATCGGTATTACTGCGCCGGCAATCTATAACTACTACCCTGACCGTGATGCGCTGGTGACGGCGCTGATCATCGATGCGTACACCTCGTTCGGCGACGCGCAATTAGCCGCGCGCGACGCAGTTCCGGCTGATGACCTCGTTGGTCGATTGCATGCCACTGGCATCGCCTACCGGCAGTGGGCGATCACGTACCCGGAACGGTACCAGCTCATCTTTGGCACGCCGATTCCCGGTTATGTCGCGCCGGTCGAGCAGGTGCTGCCGGCAGCGGCGCGCGCCTTGAGCGCGTTGGTGAGCGTGATCGAGGCATTGCGGCTGGCGGGCCGGTTACGCGCGCCGCGGCTCCCTGAGATTCATCCGGCTTATCAACCAATGTTCGCGCAGTGGCAGCGTTACGGCGGCCACTGCGATCCGCAGAGTTTCGCCCTCGCGATTGTGATTTGGGCCCGCGTTCACGGCTTCGTCTCGCTTGAAATCGGCCATCAAATTCCGCCGTTTGGCGCCGATGGCGCGGCCCTGTACCGGTATGAACTCGATCGCATTCAGCACCAATTTGTGGCCACTTTAGCGGAGGGTGATCAATAGAGGATTGGGGAGGAGAATCGTGATGAATACGGTAATCTTAGACGGTTCCGCTGCCGGTGACCGCCGCGGGGAACGGGTGAGGCAGGCGCTCCTTGATCAGCTTGCGGCCCACCACCATGATACCCGCATCATTACCCTCCGCGAGCACAAGATTGGCAACTGCGCCGGCGATTTCTTCTGTTGGGTGCGCAATCCCGGCCAGTGTATCGTGGCCGATGACAATCGCGCGATTGCGGCAGCTATGATGGCGGCTGATCTGGTGGTGTATGTAACACCGATTACCTTCGGCGGGTATAGTTCGCTGCTCAAGCAAGCGGTCGATCATCAGATTCAGAATATCGCCCCCTTTTTCGTCACCCTCAACAATGAAACCCACCACGAGCGGCGCTATGAGCGTTACCCCAGCTTGCTGGCGATTGGCTGGCAAGCCGAAGCAGATCCGCGCCGCGAAGCGATCTTTCGCCATCTCGTCTGGCGCAATAGCCTCAACTTTTACGCTCCTGTCACGCACTGCGCGATTGTCACCGGCGATCCGGCGGAAGCCGAACTCACCGCGCAGATGGCCGCTGCACTCACGGCTATCACCCACACCGAGACGATGAGCACCCCAGAGCTGCCGGCACTGCCAGCCAGCGTTACCTTCGATACCCCGCCGCACACTGCCGTGCTGCTGGTGGGAAGTCCCCGCACACGCCACAGCACTTCGCATTCACTGGGTGAGTATCTGATGCAACAACTCGCCGCACGCGGCGTCGCCACCAATACTGCATTTCTCTACACCACGCTCGGCCAGCCGGCCAAGCTGCAAGCGCTGTTCGACCAACTCGACACGACCGATCTGATTGTGCTGGCCTTCCCACTCTACATCGATACGCTCCCCGCGCCGGTGATCCGGTTCCTCGAACTGCTCGCTGCCCGTGCGCATCCAGTCCAACCCCAACGCTTTGCCGTGATCGGCAATTGTGGCTTCCCCGAAGCGCACCAGCTCGCAAATGCGCTGGCGATCTGCGCCGAGTTTGCCCAAACCGCTGGCTTCACTTGGCAAGGCGGGTTGGCGCTCGGCGGCGGCGAGCTGGTGCATGGCGATCCGTTAGCTGGTATGGATGGGAGAGCGATGCCAATCCGTGCAGCGCTGGCGCTGGCGGCTGAAGCGTTGGCGCAGGGGCAACCGATCCCCGCTGCCGCTCAAGACCGGCTGAACCGCAATGTTGTTCCGGCATGGATCTACCGGCTGGTAGGCAGTGCCGGCTGGCATCTGCAAGCCATGCGATGGGGTGTTCACAGCGAGCTGTACCGGCAACCGTATCGCGCGAAGTGAGCCGGTATTGGGAAAGGCGAGCCGGACGTCTGTCTGGCTCCGCCAAGACGCAGAGATGCTTAACGCAAAGGCGCGAAGGACGCAGAGAACGCAAAGGGTTTTGGGGAAGCACCGCTCCCCACATGGCATTGCGAGCCGCCTTCGGCAGCGACGGCAATCCCCCGCGAGCACGGGAACAACCGCTGCCGGCCTTGGGTTCCGCCACACCAGTGCTGGTTTGTCGTTCCCGGCGAGGCGTCCCACCCGCTTCAGCAGGGGATTGCTTCGGGCGCTGCGCGCCCTCGCCATGACAGATGGGCGCGCCGCCGCTCCCCACATGGCATTGCGAGCCGCCTTCGGCAGCGAAGGCAATCTCCCGCGAGCACGAGAGCTATGTCTGAGCTGGTTCGTTCCGCTACAGCGGGAGATTGCTTCGGTCGGGCAGTACCCAGCGTGGCTGGGTGCTGCCACTCCCTCGCAATGACAATCGGACAGTGGGAGATTGCTTCGTTCAGGCGGCTCCCAGCGTGGCGGGACGCCGCCCCTCCCTCGCAATGACAATCGGACAGTGGGAGATGGTATACCCTCACCCCCTGCCCCTCTCCCACTCACGCGGGAGAGGGGCGCTGCTTCATTCCGCGTGAGCAAGTGCCTCTCCCGCTTACCCGGTCGCTCCCCCTCTCCTGCCGAAAGGTGGGAGAGGGGGTTGGGGGGTGAGGGCATCAGCCCGCGCAGCGGGCTTCGTAACCCTAGCCCGGCCCTTCAGGGCCGGGTTTCCTGCCCAGCTATGCCTGAGCTGGTTGGTTCCGCTATCGGGGGAGATTGCTTCGGTTGGGCAGCTCCCAGCGTGGCGGGACGCCGCCCCTCCCTCGCAATGACAATCGGAAAGCGGGAGATGGTATACCCTCACCCCCTGCCCCTCTCCCACTGGCGCGGGAGAGGGGCGCTGCCGCATCCCGCGTGAGTAGTGCCTCTCCCGCTTACCCGGTCGCTCACCCTCTCCCGCCGAAAGGTGGGAGAGGGGGTTGGGGGGTGAGGGCATCAGCCCGCGCAGCGGGCTTCGTAACCCTAGCCCGGCCCTTCAGGGCCGGGTTTCCTGCCCAGCTATGCCTGAGCTGGTTGGTTCCGCTATCGGGGGAGACTTACGCCACACACCTGCTTACACCGCAATCTGCTCAGCAGCCGCATGCGCGGCAAATGCCAAGATCGCCGGCCAATCCCAACCTTGCCAGAAGCCATAGACCACACCGGCGCGGAAGATGTCGCCAGCGCCGGTGGTGTCGGCAACGGTCTGTGCTGGCGGCGTTATCGCGTGCCATTGGCCGGCCACCAACACGCGCGCCGGCTGTGAACCAGCCGTCACAAAGACCGGCGCGCCTCGTACCCGATGCAGCGCCGCGGCCCGTTCGTGCGGGTTGGGGCCGAGCAATGCCGCCGAGGTGACAATTACATTGGCAGCCTGCGTGAGCGGCTCGGCTGGATCAAACGCATCGCCGGCGACGACTAACCGGTTGAGCTGGCGCGCAGTTTGCGCGACTTCTGCGGTATGCAGGCCGTAACGGCTCACGCTGACGATTTGGGCCGCGGCTATCGCTGCCGGCGACGGCGGCGCGGCGGTGGTTCCGTCCCGGAGGGCGATGATCGTGCGTTCGCCATCAGGTGTGATGAGGATGTGGCAAATGGGGGTAACGCTGCCTAGATCACGTTCGATATGCGCTGCCAGTTTGAGGGTATGCAACGCTGCCGCCACCACCTCACCCGCCGGATCGTATCCCAACCGGTCGCCGTAGAGGTGCAGCGGCGCTCCCCATCGCGCCAACGCACGCGCCTCGTTGAGCGCATTGCCGCCCGCTGACCAAGCGCTGCGCAGGGCATGCACGCCGCTGCCCGGCGTGGGCCAGCGCGGCAGCCAGATGCGCAGATCGGCGCAGATTGAACCGTAGCAGAGAATGGGGGACATAGGATCGGGAATAACAGAGGGGCGACGCAAGCGCCGCCCCTCCGCTGTTATCACACACCCGCCGGCGCCGGTGAAGGCTGGCCGCGGTTGTTGTTCGCGTGCGACCCGTTCTGAGTGTTGGCCGGTGCGGGCATCCGGCTGAGCGCGATCCGCAGCACTTCATCCATCGACGAGACTGGGATCAGGTTCAGCTCGCGCCGCACCTTCTCCGGCAGCTCGCTGATGTCTTTGGCGTTCTCTTTCGGCAAGATGAAGGTGCGGATGCCGGCCCGATGCGCGGCCAGCGTCTTCTCTTTCAAGCCGCCGATCGGCAATACCTTGCCGCGCAGCGTCACCTCGCCGGTCATCGCCACGTCGCGCCGCACCGGCGTACCGGTGAGCGCGCTGACCAACGCCGTCGTCAGCGTGATCCCCGCCGAAGGGCCATCCTTCGGCACCGCTCCTTCGGGGATGTGAATGTGAATATTCGTCTCCTCGAAGGTATTGGGATCGATGCCGAAATCGGCGGCGCGCGACCGCACATAGCTGACCGCCGCTTGCGCGCTCTCTTTCATCACCTCGCCGAGCTGGCCGGTCAGTTGCAGTTGGCCCTTGCCCTTAAACGGCAACACCTCGATGCTGAGAATATCGCCGCCGGCGCTCGTCCACGCCACACCGGTCGCCACACCGACTTCGTCTTGCTCTTCGACCATCCCGAAGGTGAAGCGCTCAGGGCCGAGGTACTTGACCACTGCCGCTTCGTCGATCACTACCTTTGGCGGCGTCTCGCCGCTCGCTTCGGTCTGCTCGGCCACCTGCCGCGCCACCTTGCGGCAGAGGCTAGCAATCTCGCGCTCGAGGCTGCGCACGCCGGCTTCGCGGGTGTATTCGCGAATCAGCTTCAAGATCGCACCCTCGGTAAACTCGATCTGCTCCTCTTGCAAACCGTGGAACTCGCGCTGCTTGGGAATGAGGAAGCCGCGCGCAATTTCCAATTTCTCATCCTCGGTGTAGCCGCTGATCTCGATGATCTCCATGCGATCGCGCAGCGGCAGCGGGATCGGTTCGAGCTGGTTGGCGGTAGCGATGAAGATCACTTTGCTGAGATCGAACGGGATCTCAAGGTAGTGATCGCTGAACGCATTGTTCTGCTCAGGATCGAGCACCTCGAGCAGGGCCGAAGTCGGGTCGCCGCGGAAGTCGATCCCGATCTTGTCTACCTCGTCGAGGATGTAGACCGGACTCTTCGACTTGACGTTCTTCATCGCCTGAATGATCCGTCCGGGCAGCGCGCCGATATAGGTGCGGCGATGGCCGCGAATCTCGGCTTCATCGCGCACGCCGCCAAGGCTGGTGCGCACGAATTTGCGGCCCAACGCGCGAGCAATGCTGCGCCCCAGACTGGTCTTGCCCACGCCGGGAGGGCCGACAAAGCAGAGGATCGGCGAGCGCAGTTTGTCGCCGGCCAGCTTGCGCACGGCCAGATATTCGAGGATCCGCTCTTTGACCTTCTCGAGACCGTAATGATCGGCATCGAGCACCTTCTGCGCCTCGGTGATGCTGATTTCAGGCAGCTCCTCGTCGGCCCACGGCAACGAGAGGATCCAGTCGAGGTAGGTGCGGATCACCCCCGACTCAGGGTTGTTCATACCCTGCTGGGCCAACCGCTTGAGCTCGTGCAACGCCTGATTCTTAACGTACTCCGGCGCATTCAATTCGTGAATCTTCCGGCGCAGATCGTCGATCGGATCGTCGCCTTCTTCGTCTTCACCGAGCTCACGGCGAATGACCCGCAACTGCTCGCGCAGGAAGTATTCGCGCTGGCTCTGATCGAGCACCTCTTTGGTATCTTGCTGGATCTTCACCCGCAGCTTGAGCAGCTCAAGCTGGCGCGCCAAGACCAGATACGCCTTGCGCAAGCGCTCGACCGGATCGAGCGTGTTGAGGATGTCTAGGCGATCTTTGAAGTCGAATGCCGGCCCCCACGTCACGATGTCGGCCAAATGGCCCGGACGGTCAATGCGATGCACGAATTGCACCGCCTCTTGCGGCACTTCGCCGAGGTGCTCGACAAACTCATCAACCTGCTGCTTGACCGTCTCCATCAGCGCTTCGACTTCGAGACCGGTGACGACCGGATCGGTCACTGGCCGGCAGCGCACCCGGTAGAAGGGGGTAATCTGCACCGCTTCGATAATCTGCGCCCGGCTCTGGCCCTCAAGGATGACGCGCGCTGTGCCGTCATTCAGCTTAGCGAACTCTTGCAATTGGGCAATCACGCCGATTGGCGGCAGATTCTGCGGTTGGTTGCTCTTGTAGCCTTCGAGCTGATGCTCACGCACAAAAATCAACAACACATCACGATCTTCATCCCATGCCCGTTCCATGGCGCGGTAGGACTTCCCCTGCGGCACCTGCAACGGGATGGTCATGTGCGGCATTATCACCATCTCGCCGAGCACCACCATCGGCAAGCGGCGCTCAGGCGCTTCAAATTGCTCTTCTTGCTCTTCAGGCACATCATCAAACAGTGACATTGGCTCATTCATAGGTTACGTATCTCCTACGTTCAGAGTGAACGTTGCTCCTGCGGTTTAATCGGCGGCAATGGGCAACATTGGCGCTTGAAATTGCAGTTCGTACAGCCGGGCATACATCCCGCCGCGGGCCAACAATTGGCGGTGGGTGCCCGCTTCGACCACTTCACCCGCCACCACCACGACAATCCGGTCAGCCCGCTGCACAGTGCTCAGCCGGTGGGCAATCACGATGCTGGTACGACCGGCCATCAACCGTTCTAGCGCCTCTTGCACGAGCCGCTCGCTCTCGCTGTCGAGCGAACTAGTCGCTTCGTCAAGGATCAAGATGCGCGGATCCTTCAAAATAGCGCGTGCGATCGCGATCCGCTGCCGTTGGCCGCCGCTCAAGCGCACGCCGCGCTCGCCAACCGGCGTATCGTAGCCTTCCGGCAACTGGCAAATGAACTCGTGCGCGTTCGCCATGCGGGCCGCTGCTTCAACCTCGGCATCGCTGGCCTCGAGCCGGCCATAGCGAATATTGTCGCGGATGCTGCCACTAAACAGCAGCGTCTCTTGCGGCACGATCCCGATCTGTTCGCGCAGCGACCGCATCTGCACCCGGCGCACGTCATAGCCGTCGATGAGGACGCTGCCGGATTGTACGTCGTAAAAGCGCGGGATGAGACTCACGATGGTGCTCTTGCCAGCGCCGCTCGGCCCGACCAGCGCCACCATCTCACCCGGCTCGATCGCCAACGAGAAGTTGCGGAGCACGACCGGCGCGGCTTGGCCGTTCTCGGCCCGCTGATAGGCGAACGACACCTCGCGAAACTCGACCCGGCCCTGCACCGGCGGCAACGGGATAGCATCGGGTGCATCGGCTACCGCCGGCTGCTGGTCGAGCAGCTCGAAAACCCGCGTCACTGCGCCGAGCGCCTCTTGCACTTGGCCGAACAGGCCGGCAAACGCGCCCATCGATCCGGCGACCATACCGGCGTAGAAGAGAAACGCCACCAGATCACCCGGCGTCAACAAGCCCGCGCTCACCAGATAGCCGCCAATCACCAGCATGCCGATTAACACAGCCCACACCGCCAACGACATCGCCGGCTGGAAGAGCGCGCGCACCCGCGCCCGCTTCATCGCTGCGGCAAAGGTGGCTTCGATCGCCGTCCGAAACCGTTCGATTTCATACGGCTCGCGCCCGAACGAACGCACCACCCGCACCCCGGCCACCGTCTCTTCGAGCACGCTGGTCGCGTCGGCCAGCCGATCTTGCACCGTGGTTGAGATCCGGCGCAGCCAGCGCCCAAAGACAATCGCAATCGCCACCAGCGTGGGCACTAGCACCAGCGCCAACCCGCTGAGCTGCCACGAAACCACGATCATCAAGACTACCGCGCCAACCAACTGGATCACGCCTTGCAGCAGCGTGGCCAGATTGGTTGTCACTGTCGTTTGAATCAACGTCACGTCGTTCGTAATCCGTGACGTAATCTCACCAGTGCGGCGCTGCTCGAAAAAGGCCAGATCAAGCCGCTGAAGCTGCTGGTAAGCCGCTAGCCGCAGATCGGTCACTACCCGTTCACCCACAAACGTCAAGCTATAGGTCTGGATCAGACCGGCTACCGCCTGCCCGATTGCCACCAAGCCCAGCAGCAAGGCAATCTGCGCAATCGGCAGCGCCTGATCGCCGGTGATCAGATTGACGATCTGACCAATGGCCAACGGCATCACCAAGCCCAAGCCGGCGCCGATGACCATCGCAATCAGCGCGACCGCCATCCACCCCCGGTACGGACGGAGATAGCCAAGCAGACGTTGCCAACTCGCGCCTTCCGGCAGCGCAGGCGGGCGAGTCAATTGCAGCCGTAATCGCACCAAGCATCACTCCTCGAACGAACGCAGACGTTGCTGCGATTCGTTACTTCAAGCCAGCCGTCCCGTCTCACTCCGTTCGAGGGCCCGCACCATACCGGCCAGCACCCCTTCCAACAATTCCAGCAACCGCTCGGCCTCCGCTGCCGGCAAGTGGCCAAGCGCCGCGTGGATCTGCTCGCGGCGAGCCTGCTTGATGGCGGCAATCATGGCAATGCCGCGCGCTGTAATCTGCACCATCACCTGCCGGCGATCACGCTCATGGCGGGTACGCTCGACCAGTTGCTTATCGAGCAGACGATCAATCACACCGGTGAGTGCCGCCGCCGACTGCTGCGTCGCCTCGGCCAGATCCGACATCTTGCATTCGCCGTTAGTTTGGGCCAGATGGAGCAGCGTGTAGAACTGGGTCAACGTGAGATTGAACCGGTCGTCGTCGAGCAATTGCACAAACTGGCGCTGCGCCAGCCAACTGATGCGCAGGATCATCTGCTCGATGGCGTCGAGCGTCGAGTGCTCGGTGGTCAGGTTGGGCAGTTCCGATTCGGCCATGCGTTGCCCTAATGCTAGCGCGTATAGATATTCAACAATGTTGAGTATACCAGAAGCAAGCAACGTTGTAAAGGCGAAATATGGAGTGCGGCAGTCAAACTGCCGCACTCCACAGAGCGCAATGCCCCATGCTTCCGGCAACCGTCACCTCACCTGCCATTGAATGGAACAACGGATCAACGGCTCTCACGCAGATACGGTGGCGTACGGCAGTCAAACTGCCGCACGCCAGAGAGCGCAATGCCCCATGCTTCCGGCAACCGTCACCAAACTTGCCATTGAATGGGACAACGGATCAACGGCTCGCACGCAGATACGGTGGCGTACGGCAGTCAAACTGCCGCACGCCAGAGAGCGCAATGCCCTGCGGAGTTCCGCTACGGTGCGCTAGCCTCACACCCCGCCACCAAACACACTGCCGGACGCTGCAAGAGCGGCAGCCAGATCGTGGGGTTGAGATCGAGCCGGTGCGCGCCGGGATCGCCCCAGATCGCCGAGCCGCGCACATCACGACCGTTGACGCGGAAGGTGACCGTTCTGCCGGCTATGCCGCAGCCTTCGCTGCCCGGTTGGGCCGCAGCCACGTCGATGATGTAGGCCGGCCTGCCATCGATCAGTTGCACCTGTGCGCTACCACACACGGTACCGTTGATCAGGGCCTCGACGGTCTGGCCGGGGCTGAAGGTGGTGTTATCGAGTGGCGCGATATAGCCGTAGTAGGTCGTGGGCGGCTGCGGCAGCGCCGATTGCAGCGCGGCGCCAGCGAGCGACGCTGCACCGGCAGGGCCGGCATCGGTGACGAACACCCAATAGCCGCGCCCGAAGGCAAGACTGGTGAGTGTGTTGACCAGCGGTTCAAAGGCGGGTGATACGGTTGGATCGTAGCGTTGCCAGCGGTTATGTGTCTCATCGTAGCCGTAAACGATCCGGTAGTGGCGGGCATCGGCATTGAGCCGGCTGAAGGCAGCCGGTACCGTTTCGCCGGCCCACGGGTAGGCAAGCAGGTTCCAACCCAGCGCCGGACGTAGTGTGGTGAGCAGCGTGTAAAAGCCCGCTCCCGCCGAATCGCCGGCCAGTTCGCGCCGCTCGCGATCGCGCCGGTAAACAGCTAGTTCGCGCCATGCCTGATCAGTCGGGTTGTAGGTAAAGATGCTCAACCCGCCGGCAGTGCCGGGAGGCAGACTGGCTTCGTCATAGCTCAGATTGATCGAAAAGCCGGTCAGATTGGTGGCGCTTGTCCCGCTCAACCAGTACCCCGAACCGACCTGTTCCGTCCACGGCGGTGGCGCCGCCGGCGCGCGGGTGGCCGCCTGAAATGAGATGAGATCTCCCGGCCCAAACACCCCTTCCAGATCGTAGACCATCGCTTGCCCGTCGAGCGAAGCCGGCGCATCGTTGGGACAGGTTTGCAAGCGCGGGTTGCAGGGCCGGCGTTGGCTCAGCACCGGCGATCCGCTGGCGGTAGTGCGTGGGGTGTCCTCCGGGTAGTAGTACAGGCTCACATCGGTCACCGTTTCGCGGCGCGGCGCCGGTTCATCGACCCAGATCTGCAACAAGGCCTGCTCGAAGGGCGCTGGCGCCGTGATGTCTGCTTGCGCGACTCCGCCGCTGAACGGCAAGGTGACGCTCGCCGAAGGCTGGCCGTCGAGCGGGAAGAGGCGGGCGCGCAACGGCGCGCTGATCCCTTCCGCTCGCACCGTCACCCGAATACGCTGGCCGTCGAGCGGCTCGATCCGGATATCGGGCTGCCAATCAGGCCGTTCAGCCACCGTGAGGGTGGTCTGGCCGTTGACAATCGCTTCGACACACCCCAAGCGGCGCACCGCCGGCTCGAACAAGCAGAGCCGATCGCCGGGGCGCGCGCCGCGCGCTTCGAGCTGATCGCGCACCGGCGCACCCAGATCGATCAGGCGGTCGGTGACGCCATTGCCATCATCATCAGCAAAGAGAAATCCGCGCGCGCTGCGATCCGGTTGTAGCCTGATCTCATCGCCGCCAAAGGCCAATAACAGGCTGAAGGTGCTCTGGCGCACGGTGCGGGCCGGTTCATCCAGCGGCATGTCAATCACCTCGGTCAGATTGGCCGGCAGCGTATTGGGGCCGGTGATCTGATTGAGCGTGTCTGGACGGCGGGCGGCCAGCGCCGGGTAAAAGGCGACGATAGTATCCCAATCGGCCCGACCGGTTTCGAGTTGCGAGAGAGTATTGGCGCAGAACCGTTCCCAATTGAGGTTGAAGGGATGAAATTCCGACTCTTCTTCGCGGTAAGGATTGTTCATCGCGCCGAGGCAGCCCTCGACGCCAACCAGCACCTTCCGCCCACCCACCGTCGCAAACCCGATGTAGTTGTCTGACAGGAAGAACAGATAGTGGCCAAGCTCATGCGCGAGCGCCCGCGGCCAATCCTCGCCGATTGCACCCCGGCTAGCGCCATACTGGTTCCACGTTGCGCCAATCCGCACCCGGCCCGGATAAAAGACCACCTCATCGCCATTGCCGTTGGTGGTGATCGTCGTCTGCTGCACCACGCCGCCGCGATCAGAATTGGGCCGCAACCGGTTGCTGGCATAGATGCGCACATCGGCCAGATTCCAGCGTTCGCGGTTATGGAAGATGCGCACCCGGCCCAACGCCGCTTGCCCGTTCGTCCAGTCGTAGAGCAATTCAGAGACGCGGCGCAGATCGGTGCGTAGTTGGGCGAGATAACCAGTATCGTTACGCGCATCCCATTCGAGCGACACGTCAAGATCGAACAGCAAAAGCGGATTGGCTGCGCTGACGTTCAAGGCATTGGGCGCACTATCGCTCAGGACGGAAAACACCGGCGGATCGCCGGGAGCGAAGTTGGTGTAGTAGAGCGGGCTCTCGTTCACCAAGGCGCTGATGCTCCACGCCGTTAATGAACCGCCGTCAAAGGCAAAATCGTCTTCGATCACCAGTTGCCACACCCCGGCAATCGGTTCGCCGCGTAGTTGGTCAAGCGGATCAACGGCGCGAAAGACCGCGCCGCCGGTTGGCGGGCAACTTACTCCCGGTGCGGTATCGGTGACGCGCAGCGCAAACCCATCGGCATCACCGCATGCTCGATCAACTAGCCGCACGGCAGTGCCCGCCGGACTGATTAACGTCATGGTGAGATCGCTCACGTAGGTATGGGTGCCGGTGATGGCAATGGTATCAATAAACTGGATAATCCCAGTTTGGGTAATGGTGAGGGTGGCGGTAATCCGATCAGGCCGGTCTGCGGCAATCGGGATGGGGGCATAGCTGCTGGCAAAGGTGCGTAATTCACCCACTGGTTGCAAGACGGCCACCGCATCGCCGTTATTGACGTATCCGGTCAAATTGGCATTGCCGCTTGCATCAGCACGCAAGGGACGGTCACTGGCAAGGATGGGATCAGCCAGCGCCGTACTGCCGGCGGATTGGCGGAAGAAGAGCGCGCCGAGCGATGGCTCCGCCCGTTCACCAACCACCGAGACGCTCACCGCGCCGCTCAACTCGTTACGATAGATGCGCGCTGGTGCGCCAAACCGCACGACAGCCAGATCAGGAGTGCTGCCGCCCACCAACTGGCCCCATGCCACACTGCCGAGATTGGTAGCGCGATTAGCGAGCGTGGCCACGAGGGTAAAGCCGCCGGCGCCGTTGTTCTGCAACAGATGCTCGCCGACGGGCAAGGTTTGGATCACATCGCTGCGCGGTTCGCTGCTCAATGCAACATCCAGCCGGCCATCGCTATTATAATCAGCGGCGGCGGCGGCGATCGCATTTATCCGCTGATCCGTCACCCACGACAACGCCAAGGTAAAGGGTGTATCGGATTGGTGCAGGTAGAGCCGGCTATTCTCGCGCACACTGGCAATAAAGAGGTCATTGCGCCCGTTGCCATCGAAATCAGCCACGAGCACAGCGCGAGTATTGGTATTGGCTGCGTTGTCAGTCCAAATAGGCACATCAATAAAAAATGGCGCCGTGGGCACGCCGGGAAAAATGGTGGTTGGCGCGCCGCGCAAGCCAACCACCAGATCAGGCTGGCTATCGCCGTTCATATCCGCCAGCGCCAAACTGCTGGCGGTAAAACTACCCGGCACCGCTACCAGCGGCGAATCCGGCCCGCCAGCGATGATCGTCGCGCCGAGGTAGTAATAGATTGGATCGAGCTCGCTGCCGATGAACAGATCGGGTTCACTATCGCCATCGATATCGCCCCAGACAATCGTCTGGGCAAAGAGCGGTTGGGTCGTAAACTGCACCGTCACCGTCACCCCACCGCCTACCGGCGTCACCCGATAGATCACGCTCACATCGTTATAATTAGCTTCGGCTAAAAGCAGGTCGTTGCCACTCGTCGCAGCCCACGCCAGCGCCACCGTTTCCCGCGCTGTCGTCGAACTCCAGATCAGGGTAAACACCGGTTGGCCACTGGTATCAACCCCATCGTTGCGCCACAGTTGGGTAGGGAGATTACGCCGGCCAACCGCTAGATCATCGTCGCCATCGTTATCGAAATCAACGACGGCAACTGCCGTAAACCCATCGCTAGCCGCTGACTGCCAAGCCAACTGCAACGGCGTGGCGCTGTCTTGGCTATACAGCAGCGGGGGAACAACGCCGGCCACCCCAATGACCAATACCAAGCATAGTGCAACCAATTGGCGCGCCATAGACCCTCCCCCACCGGGTGACGAGCAGGCAGTGCCGCAGCGCTACCGTACTCCCCTCGATTAAGACCCCATTACCGTCGCCCCACATCACGGGTTCGCGCAGAGCGTAGCATCTTCCCGCGCCAACTGATACCGATCACACTCTTCGGCGGTTGGCCGGCGCGAGCGGACCAGCGCTAGTTCAAGCGCTGGCGCAACATCAATCGGCAACCGGACGACGCTGCCATTCGCGCCGGCAATCGCTACGTCGCTAGCGCTGCTAAACGCGATCGCCGCCGGTACGCCATCGGTTCCCATCCGGGTTATCTCGACACCATCAGCAATCCGCCAGATCTTCGCCGTTTGATCAAATCCAATCGTTGCGATCAGTGTACCACTAGGGTCAAACGCAAAGCCAGCAATGCCGCCGCGATGGGTCGCAGGCAAATCACGCAAGCGGAGCGAGGCGCTCTCACGCAGCAACAATGTGCCTTCATTCGATTCACTCACCACAAGCGACCCGTCAGGGCTAAACTGCGCGCGGCCATTGGCGCGGTCATCAGCCGCTTCAACCACCACCTGCATTGCCCGGTAATCCCAGATCAGGGTTTTGCCGTCGCGGGTGACAATCGCCAGCCACGGTTGGGTTGGGTGGATCGCTGCGCCGGTGATGATGTCGGTTTTCATCAACTGGCTCAGATCGAGCGTTACCAACGGGCGCGTCGTCGATTCTTGCCAGCGCCAGAGGAAGGCATGCAGGCGGCTGCTGGTCACCAGAAGACTGCCATCGGAGTTGAACGCGACCGTGCGTACCCGCGCCTCGTGCGGGATGCTTGCTTGTAACCTGCCGGTCGCCACCTCCCAGATACTGGCTGCGCCATCGGCGCTCGCCGCCGCTAGCCAGCGCCCATCCGGGCTAAAGGCCAACAGCTCGATCGCATCGCTGTGGTGGCGCAATTGCTGGGCCGGGCCGGCAGCATCGCGGAAGAGCGCAATCGCGCCATTTTCGCCTCCCACCGCCACCAAGCCCCGTTGCGGATCGGCGGCCAGCACCGCCGGCGTAAACTGCTGGATATCACCCACGGCCCAAAACCGCACTGTGCCATCAAATGAAGCGGTCACTACCTCGCGCCCATTGGTCAGTCAGCGGGTCTGGCTGATTTGATCGGTGTGGCCACGCAACACGGTGATCGTCTTGCCACTGGTCAAATTGACGAGATAATCGTTGCCGTCATTCGACGCGAGCAACGCTAGCGCACCATCAGGACTGAGCCAGAGATCGTTGAGCGCGGCGCTGAAGGTGGACAACACCAAGGCATCGTCAACACCATTTGTTTCAAGCAAGCGCGTCCCCTCAACCAACACCAGACTGCCCGCCGGAGTGTAGGCCAGCGCACTGATCGGCTGCGTCCCGATCGACTGGCGGGCAAGCTGCTCGCCG
>NZ_LWQS01000074.1 GCF_001650695.1 Chloroflexus islandicus | reverse complement strand
GGAGCCGCGACTGGGACGAAGTCGTAACAAGGTAGCCGTACCGGAAGGTGCGGCTGGATCACCTCCTTTCTAGGGAGCAAATCCCACATACTGCTCAATCCTACTACGGCGCGGCCCATCACCACGCGTGCCTGTTCAGGTGCCAACCTCCTCACCCCTCATCCCACCGGATGAGGGGTGTTGTGTTTTCGCGCTCACGCGCCGGATGGCGCTCTTTGGCTTGGGCGCGCACGCAGCACGCTATGGCACCCTCATCGGCGGCATCCCTACTCACACCTCTCTGATATGGAATGCGGTCATGAACTACCGCAGTTCGCAATGCATAGATGCACGATGTGCTCGTTCATTCGCGAAATCGATAGAGCCAATCGAGCTGCCGTTGGCTTAACCAAGCAGGCGTGAGCCGTAATATCCTGTTTCGTAGCCATTGGACGTGAACTGAACGGATATGCGCGATCTGGCCGAACAAGCGCGCAGTGCGGGCAATGCGCTCGACACGCGGCCGGCGCGCTTGTTCATACGCATGCAACGCTTCAAATAAGGGGAGCTTGCTGATGTAATCGGCCAATACAACTGCATCTTCAATCGCCTGCGCACCGCCTTGACCAAGATTCGGCGTCATTGCATGGGCCGCGTCGCCAAGCAATACCACGCGCCGCTGCCACCAACGCGGCAGCGACGGCAATTCGTAGAGATCGGTGCGGATGATCTCGGCAGGCGGCGTATGGTGAAGCAAAGTTGGCACTGGTTGGGGAAATGCAACATAACATTTCGCTAACTGAAGCGTTTCTTGGGTTTCATTTCCTCCCGCCGGCGCCAGCAGGGGCGCAAACCAGTACACCTGTTGCGTAGCGATGGCTGAAAAGCCAAACCTGTGGGAGCCGCCCCACCATTCTTGACAGGTATGAGCCAATTGGGACGGCAACGTGAACGAGGCAATGCCACGTAGGCAAGTTTGCCCGCTATACCTCACAGCAATGCTGGGAAAGAGCGTTTGGCGAATAACCGAATGCAGGCCATCCGCCCCAATGAGGAGATCGGTAACTGCCTTAGAACCATCGGCAAAATGAATCGTCACACGCTGATCGTCTTGAATCAAACCAGTACATCGGCGATCAAGCTGGCAGGTTCCCGGCAACAAGTGATCGCGCAAGACTTGCTGCAAATCGGCCCGCCGGATCGAGAGGGTCGGAAACCCTAACCGCTCGGTAAACGGGCGAAGATCGATCCGTTGGATCAATCCGTCACGACAATCACCAATGTCAATCGTAGCCAGCGCACAACCGCGGCTGATCAGCGCCGCGCTCAACCCAAGTCGATCAAGGGCCTGTAGCGCGTTCGTTGGCAACCAGATGCCCTTGCCAACTGGCTGCCATGCCGCCGCCGCCTCGTACACCCGCACGGAAAAACCGCGCTGTTGCAATGCGATCGCCGCGGTCAGACCACCAATCCCGCCCCCGACAATGGCAATCTGCACAGTGTTGGCCTTTCGCTCACAACAGAGATAGTACTTTCAGGTGATTCCAGAGTTCTTGGATCAAGATTACATTATTGTTAGATCAGATTGTTATCTCTTTTGAGATCAACGGATCGCAACAACGCTCGGAAAAGATAACAAGAAACACGCTTACGTAACAATAGTATCAAGACTGCCCTATCAGGACAACACTGCATGGAACTTACCCGACGCGATGTCCTCGAAAGCGGCGCGGTATTGCTAGCCTGATTGGCCGCCGCTGGCTTTGCCGCCATAGGAACACCCGCTCCACCGGCTGCTGCTTGTTCGTACATTCAGCCTGCTTCGCTCCGTACCATCGCTATGCGCCGTTTGGCCTTCGGCCCCAGTCCTGAACTGATGGCGATGTACGATGCTACACCGGGAGCAACTGACGAAGAGCGGTTTGACAATTGGGTACGCCAGCAACTCAACTATACTACGATTGATAATACTCCTTGCGCAAACCGGATTGCCGCAACCCAACTCAAGATTCGTTACACCTATAACAGCCGGACGACGAATGAAATCCGCCCGCTGAATTGGCTCAACGCTTCCCGTGAATCGCTCTGGCAGAATCGGGTGGTACCCGATTTGGCTTGGGCGGAACGGATGCGCCCCTATGATGAGGTGCGGGTGGCAACGTGGATTCGGGCGGTATGCAGCCGGCGGCAGCTCTTTGAGGTGATAGTCGATTTTTGGCACAACCACTTCAATGTGCGGGCCGACTCCGACTCGAACATTGCCGCAACGTGGCCAGATTATGACCGGATCATCCGCACCCATGCCCTCGGCAATTTTAACGCGATGTTGCTCGATGTCACCAAGAGCGTAGCAATGATGTACTACCTCGACAATGTGAGCAACAAAGCGGGTGGCGGCGAGGGCGGCAATGAAAACTTTGCTCGCGAACTCTTCGAGTTGCATACTCTTGGCAGTGATCATTATCTCAAGTTCTACGACCAACGCGAAAATATTCCGGTCGTCGAATACGGTAGCGAACGGTTTGCCGCGGCGTACATCGACTACGACGTCTATGAAGCATCGCGCTGCCTGACCGGTTGGACGATCGCCAACGGGCGCGATGGGAGACCGAACACCGGCGCGTTTTACCTGATGGAAGCGTGGCACGACAACTCTCCGAAAACGGTGCTCGCGCCGGCGCCGCTCCCCGGCATCCCGCCGGCGCCTAATTTCCCCTTCAACAACGGCGCGCAACGTGACGGTGAGGCTGCGCTGCGCCTCGTGGCCCGTCACCCCGGCACAGGGCGTCACCTGTGCAAAAAGCTCTGCCAGCGGCTGGTGGCTGACGACCCACCAGAGACGCTCATCAATGCCGCTTATACGGTCTGGATGGAGCACCGCGATTCGCCCGACCAGATCCGGCGCGTGGTGGAGACGATTTTGCTGTCGCCGGAGGCCAAGAACACCTTTGGGAGCAAAGTGCGCCGGCCATTGGAAGCGATTTGGGCCTTCTTACGGGCCACGAATGCCAATCTCCCAAGTGATGTCGCTGCGGTCGATGGGGATGCCACCAGAGGCAACTATTGGCAGAGTCTGTTCTGGAACGTTGATCAGACCGGTCATCGCCTGTTTGGGTGGGATACGCCGACGGCCATCCCGATCGGGCCGAGTATTGGGCCAACACTAATGCACTGCTGCGATCGTGGAATTGCTTTTACACCATCCCCCAATCGTGGGGCGGGAATGTTGGCATCGACATCGTGGGCCAAACCCCTGCCGGCCTTTCGTGCGCCGGGATTGTTGATTTCTGGCTCCAGCGGATGCTGACCTACACGCCCACCGGTGATCTGCGCATGCTCCTGATTAACTTCCTTGCCCAAGGCGGCGATCCAAATCAGCCGCCACAACCGTTGCGCGGCGCGCCCGATTGGGGCAGCGCCGAAGCGGTGCGTGATCGAATCAACACGATGGTGCAACTGTTGGCGATGAGTCCCGAATTCTGGCTGCGGTAAGCAGCGCCCCATCCAAGGAGAACCCTACGATGCAATGGACACGCCGCGAGTTTCTGATGGGTTGTAGCGCTGCGATCGCCGCGATGGCGGCGGCCCGGATCGGCCACTTGGCCTTCGCCGAGCCGGCCCAGCCGCAAGCAACCAATGAGATCTTTGTGCAAATCTTTCTGCGTGGCGGTTGCGACGGCCTCAGCCTGCTGATCCCCTACGACGATAGCCACTACCGCACGGCGCGCGAATCGCTCGCGTTGCCGTTGAGCGGCGCCAACGCGCCGTTGCGCATCGACACTTACAACCCTTCGTACAACGCGAACAGCTTCGGCCTCAATAGCAAGATGCCGCATCTGCGCGATCTCTACAACAGCGGCCATCTGGCTTTGATCCATGCCTGCGGGTTAGATGACGACACCCGCAGCCATTTTGATGCGATGGACTACATCGAGCGCGGGACGCCGGGCAACAAAACGACCAGCAGCGGCTGGATTACGCGCCACTTGCAATCGCAAGGCGGCGCGAGCAGTTTGCTGCCGGCAGTAGCAGCGAACACTGCTACACCGGCTTCATTGCTCAATTACGCGGCGGCAGTCGCGATGACATCGCCGAGTAGTTTCACAGGTAGCACGCACTGGCGCTACAACCGCCCCGATGAGAATTATCCGTTCTTGACCACGCTCCGCGAGATGTACAACCGCAGCACGATCAACCCGCTGGCTCCGGCTGGCCGGCGGGTGACGCAAGTGATCGATCTGATGCGGAACATGGGCAGCTATAACCCCACCAGCAGTATTGCGTATCCATCGGGAAGCTTTGGCGATGCGCTCAAGACAGTGGCCCAGTTGATCAAAGCCGAGATCGGTTTGCAAGTGGCGACGATCGACTTCGGCGGCTGGGATACGCACGAATCGCAGGCGAACAGCGATGGCAGCGGCTATCTGCCTGACCGGCTCGGCACCCTCTCGCAAGGGATTGGTGCGTTCTACAACGATCTGGCGATGTATCACTCGCGCCTGACGATCGTGGTGTTGAGCGAATTTGGCCGCCGGCTGGGGCGCAACCAGTCGAACGGCACCGATCACGGGCACGGTAACGTGATGATGGTGCTCGGCGGCAATGTGAATGGGCGCAAAGTCTATGGCACATGGCCGGGGTTGCATCCCGACCAGCTCGATAAACGGCAAGACTTGCAGATTACGACCGACTTCCGGCAGGTGCTGAGTGAGATCTTGATCCGCCGGTTGGGCAATCCTAGGCTGGGAACGGTCTTTCCCGGCTTAGGGTCATACACGCCGCTCGGCATTGTCCGGGGCCCGGATTTGCCGCCGGTGCTCTCAGCGGAAGAAGCAGGTCTGGCGAATGCTGAGCATCGCGTGTTCGTGCCGGTGATTCAGCAGTGCCGGTAAACAAGACAACTGTAGAGGAGGCGATGCGCCAAATTGCCCAATGGTTCACAATCTTATTGGTAAGCACCATACTGCAGAGCGCATGCACTGCGCCAGCGCCGGCAGTTGATCTTGCCGTCGCTGCCAACGGTTGTAAACCGGTAAGCATCTCACTGCCGCCTGCCCACGAACCGGCGCTGACTATCCGCAATACCGCGAGCGAGGCGATGGTGGTGAGCATCCCCGCGATGGATCGCTGGATCGAACTAGCGCCGGGAGCAAGTGGTGTGCTCGAACTACCCCGCTATATTATGGGTACATTCGATCTTTTCTGCCTCAGCGCCGCCGATCATCGCACCCTCGGCGGCGATAACCCCTTGCTCTGCGTGCTTGAACCGGCGGAACTGGTTCCGGCGGCCCGTTCCGCCGGTGTGTTGGTGATTGAACCACACGATCGCATCCGCGAGGTGATTGAGCAAGGAAGATGAGGTGAGTGGAAGGCACTTTCGCCCCCTATCATTACGTGAGCGTGACGCTTTGTCACTGCGAGGACGCGCAGCGCCCGAAACACTCTCCCGCGAGCACGGGAAACACCCGCTCAGGCATGCGCTCCGCTGAAGCGGGAGATTGCTGCGGTCGGGCGGGGCAATGCGTTGCATTGCCCCGCTACGCGGCACGCAATGACAATCGGGGCAAGGGTGATTGCTGCGGTCGGGCGGGGCAATGCGTTGCATTGCCCCTACGCGGCACGCAATGACAATCGGGGCAAGAGAGATTGCTGCGGTCGGGCGGGGCAATGCGTTGCATTGCCCCGCTACGCGGCACGCAATGACAATCGGGGCGAGAGGATCGCAAGGATTGCGACTACACGATCCTAACCGGTTGCCGGCACTTGCTGGCTGAGGCAGTGCCATGAACCTAACCCCCAGATGACATCAGTAGCGTCAATACCTACCACGCGCCGGTCGGGGAAGCAACGCTGCAAGACCTCGCAGGCACGGTGGTCGTTGGGATGGTTGAAGGTTGGCACGATCACAGCATGATTGGCGATGTAGAAATTGGCGTACGAAGCCGGCAGGCGCTGGCCTTGGAAGACAACCGGCGGCGGCATCGGGATGGTGAGCACCGTGAGCGGCTTGCCGGCGGCGTCGCGCATGAGTTGCAGGCGACGGAGATTGTCTTGCAAGGCATGGTAGTTCTCGTCGCTGGGATCCTCTTCGACGGCGGCGACGACCGTGCTCGGCGCGACGAAGCGGGCAATGTCGTCGATGTGGCCATCGGTGTCATCGCCTACAATGCCCTCGCCGAGCCAGAGGATCGTATGCACGCCGAGCATCTCGCGCAAGCGTTGCTCGATCGCGGCCCGGTCGAGATGCGGGTTGCGGTTGGGGTTGAGCAGACATTGCTCGGAGGTGAGCAGCAGACCATTGCCATCGACATCGATCGAGCCGCCTTCGAGCACCATCTCGCCGCGGAAGCGCGGTACGCCGAGATATTCGGCCATGCGGGCCGGAATTTGGTTGTCGAGATCGTAGGGCGGGTACTTCTCACCCCACGCATTGAACTCCCAATCGGTTGCGGCCAATTCGCGCCCATTGGGGCCATTGCGCACGACAAAGATTGCGCCGTGATCGCGGCACCATGCGTCGTTGGTTGGGAACTCGTGCAAACGAATATCGCCGCTCGCACCGGCCTCGGCCAAAAATGCGCGGGCCTGCGCGGCCATCACCGCATCGTTGACATTGATATGCACCGTCTCGCCGCGGGCCAACTCGGCGACAAAGCGCGCGTAGACCGGCCAGATCCGGTCGATAATCCCCGGCCAGCTCGCTTCTTTATGCGGCCACGACAACCACGTCGCTTGATGCGGCTCCCATTCGGCAGGCATGAAATATCCAAGTTCGGCAGGAGTCGCCATCACACCTCCTCCTTATCGATATAGCGGCGGGTAATCTCGCCGTAGGCATCGATCCGGCGATCGCGCAGAAACGGCCAATGGGTGCGTTGCACATCGATCTTACCCAGATCGACCGGGGCAACCAGCACGGCTGGCTCGTCAACCGGGGCACGGCCAATGATCGTGCCCGACGGGTCAGAGATAAAGCTCTGGCCCCAAAACTCGATCCCGCCGGACGGATCGCCTTCGTGGCCGGTGCGATTGATGCTCACTACATAGCAACCGTTGGCAATCCCGTGCGAACGCTGGATGGTTTCCCAGCTTTGGTGTTGGGCGACGCCATACTCGGCTTTTTCGGCAGGATGCCAGCCAATCGCGGTCGGATAGCAAAGAATATCAGCGCCGCGCAGGGCCGTGAGGCGGGCCGCTTCGGGATACCACTGATCCCAGCAGATGAGCACCCCGATGCGGGCGTAGCGGGTCTTGAAGACCTTAAAGCCCAAATCACCCGGCGTAAAGTAAAACTTCTCGTAGAAGAGGGGGTCATCGGGAATGTGCATCTTGCGATACTTGCCCAGATAGCGGCCATCAGCGTCGATCACCGCCGCCGTGTTGTGGTAAAGACCTTCGGCCCGCTTCTCGAACAGACTGGCGACGATCACTACCCCCAACTCAGCCGCCAGCTTGCTCAGACGTTCAGTGCTCGGGCCGGGCACCGGCTCGGCCAGCGCGAAGTTGGCGTGATCTTCGCTCTGGCAAAAGTACAGTGAACGGAACAGCTCAGGCAAGCACACGATCTGCGCGCCTTGGGCCGCAGCAGCGCGAATGCCGGCCTCCGCCGCGGCCATATTGGTTTCCGGATCGGCGGTGCAGCGCATCTGCACCAAACCGACGTTGACAATGCGTTGGGCCATTTCACCTCTCCTTCAAGGCGGCTCACCACACGCCGCCAGCAATGAACCGTAATCGTCCTTGCCGGATCGCCTCTTCAGCGCCGGCGCCAGCGACATAGACCCACGCCTCACGCGGGCCGGTCGCGGTCTGCACCGTTATGACAACTCGCTCATAGAGATTGCCGGCGCGACCGGGCATAAAATCCTCTAACTCATCGAGCAGCGCCAACACCGGCTGATACTGGGCCGGCGCCACTTCCATCAGCTCACCGAAAACGGTCGAACCCGGCGGCACCAGATCAACCGCCCGGACGAGAAACGGGTACGGGCCGGCGGTATAGAGCGCAGCGCCGGGCAACCAAGCCGGCGTCTCGCTCACCGTCTGCCCGGCCAACAGGCGGGCATAATTCGATTGTCCCCGCTTTAACGTTCCGTAGACAAAAAATGGACGCATCAACTATTTTTCGCGGTATACTAGCAACGACGCCGCCACGCGGCACCCTGATACTATACCATCATTGTACGGGCAGAGCGCTGCTCTGCCCCATTGGGCATAGCGGCGCTATGCCCCAAGAGGAGCACATGCATGCCGATTGAGATCGCCCTCATGATCGAAGGCCAAAACGGGCTGACGTGGCCGCGCTGGCAGCGGCTGGCGCAAGCCGCCGAAGACCTCGGCTTTGCCGGTCTTTACCGCTCTGATCACTTCACCAACGCCAATCCGCCGGAAAAAGAATCACTCGAACTGTGGATCTCGCTGGCATGGCTGGCTTCGCACACCAAACGGATTGAATTCGGGCCACTGGTCTCGCCGGTCTCGTTTCGCCACCCGGCGCTCACGGCGCGGATGGCCGTCGCAGTCGATGATCTGTCTGGCGGCAGGCTTCAGCTCGGCTTGGGAGCGGGATGGCAAGAGCGCGAACATACGATGTTCGGCTTTGATTTGCTGCCGGTCAAGGAACGATTCCAACGCTTCACCGAAGGGCTAGAGGTGGTGACGCGCCTATTACGCAGCGATACGCCGGTAACGTGGATCGGCGAATATTACCAACTGCGCGATGCGATCTTACTCCCGCGTCCGCAACGACCGAAAGGGCCGCCGATCGTGATTGGGGGCAACGGCGAAAAGCGCACGCTTGCCCTCACCGCGCAATACGCCGATGAGTGGAACGCGGTCTTCGTGCCACCGGCGCGGTTCGCCGAACTTAACGCCAAGCTTGATGAACTGTTGGCCGCCGCCGGCAGACCGCGCGCAGCGGTGCGGCGGTCGCTGATGATCGGATCGGTGTTTGGGCGCGATAACGCGGAAGTCGAGCGACTGCTGGCCGGACGTGATCGGGTTGCGCTGCGCGTGCGCGGGATTCTGGTGGGTACGGCCAATGAAGTTGCCGAGCAGATTCACGCCTTCGCCGAAGCGGGGGTTGAGCGGATCATGGTGCAGTGGCTGGAGTTAGATGACCTTGACCGGTTGGAAGCGTTTGCAATGCAGGTCTTGCCGCAAACAATGTAACACTATCAGCGTAACGACATGCAGACACGTTGGCAAACCACGCTCTGGATCATGTTCATCGCCCAATTTTTGTCGGCGATTGGATTTTCGATCATCTTTCCCTTTTTGCCGCTGTACGTGGCCTATCTCGGCGTAGCTACGTTCGGCGATGTAGCGCTCTGGGCCGGGTTGGTCTTTTCGTTGCAGGCGCTCACGATGGCCATCGCCGCACCAATCTGGGGATCGCTCGCCGACCGGCTCGGCTACAAGTTGATGGTCGAGCGAGCGATGTACGGCGGCGCGATCATCCTCTTGCTGATGGGGTTTGCCCGGTCGGCGGAAGAACTCACCCTGTTGCGCGCGATTCAAGGGATGATTACTGGCACCATATCGGCGGCCAATGCGCTGGTCGCCACCGTCACCCCGCGCGAACGGATGGGCTTTGCGATGGGGACGTTACAGATGGGTTTGTGGAGCGGCACTGCTGCCGGGCCGCTGATTGGCGGTCTTATGGCCGAGACGCTTGGCTTTCGAGCGACATTCATTACTACAGCGGCGCTCTTGCTCGCGTCGGGGATACTGGTGACGGTAGGGGTGCGCGGAGGCGGGAAGGCACCGGAGGCGTCGCAGCGCCAACGCACCAGCATGGTGCAGAGCTGGCTAAGCATCGCGCGCACTCCCGGCATTGGGCCGGCTTACGGGATGCGATTTCTGAGCAGTTTGGCGCAGACGATCTTGCTGCCGTTTGCACCCCTCTTCATCGCCAGCCTGCTCAACGCCGGCGATCCGGTCAGCGCCTTTACTGGCCTGATCGTTGGCGTTTCGTCGGCAGCGGGCACGGCTACTGCCATCTGGCTTGGCCGGCTCGGCGACCGGATCGGGCACCGGCAGGTGTTGATGAGTAGCGCGTTACTGGCAGGACTGGCGTTCGCACCGCAAGGGTTAGTGACGAATGTCTGGCAACTGCTGGTGTTGCAGGCGCTGAGCGGGGCCGCGATTGGCGGCATCACCCCCTCGCTGAGCGCGCTGTTAGGGCGGTACACAGCGAGCGGCAGCGAAGGAGCGGTGTACGGCCTCGACAGTTCGATCGTCTCGGCAGCACGGGCCGTAGCACCCCTGATTGGGGCACTGGTCGTAGGGCCGTTTGGGTTCGGCAGCGCCTTTTTCGTCAGCAGTGCCGCGTGTATCGCAATTGGTATCGGCGCGACACGCTTACCGGCGGAAGAGCGGCGATTAGCGCCAGCGGATTAGATGAGGAGATGGCATCATGGAGCGCCGGCTCTGGATCATTGGTCTCGCCCTAGCAGGGGCCATCTGTTTGGGTGGAATCTGGGCGTGGCAACGGGCGCGTCACTACGAACGGCTCTTCCACCTTGTCCGGCTTGACCCGCTAGGTCTCACCACATTTGGCAGCGAACCGGTAACAACAGCACAAATCGTCTTGTTTGGCGACTCGCGGGCCGCAGCGTGGCTGGCGCCAGCGGGATACTCCATCGCCAACCGCGGCATTCCCGGCCATACTAGCACCCAAGCGCGCTTACGTTACCGCTGGCACGTGAGCTCGCTCAAACCGAAGCTAGTGATTGTCCAAGTGGGCGTCAATGATCTAACGGCGCTCGCGGTGTTTGGGCATGAGGAAGAGAACATTATTCACACTACGATTGCCAATCTGAGCGCAATTGTGAACGAAGCACGCAGCGACGGCAGCCGGGTGATTCTCACCACGATCTTTGGACTTGGCCCCAACGCCTTTGAGCGGCTCGATCCAGCAACGGCGCAGATACAGGCAGCAATTGAACAGGTGAATCAGGCGATCCGGGCAATGGCGGCGCCGGATGTCGTGATCTTCGACAGCGCAGCGATCTTGGCTGACGAGAGCGGGTACGTCGCCGAGCAATACCGGGACGACATCCTGCACATCAATGCTGCTGGCTATCGAGTCTTAAATGAGGCGCTCGGCAACCTGCTGGCAGCACAGCTACGGTCTTGAGGAAACCACCTTATGTCCCTCGCCGCAATTCGAGTGGCACCGCATCGAGCGACGCAAAGATCGGCACCTCGCGGCCAAGGGTCACACCGGTCATACTCACAGGGCAGACGTAGGCATACATCTCGACTCCCAGCGAACGAGCCGTGCGCAAAGCGCGGCTAAACGCGCGGTCGATCGTTTCATCAGGCGCAAACGCCACCCCTTGCGAACGCTGAATGATAAACACGACCGCCGACCGTTGCCCATTACGAGCAGCATTGGTCAATAGTTCGAGATGGTGGCTACCGCGCTCGGTGGGAGCATCGGGAAAAACAGCAACATTATCAACCACGCGTGTCACCGATTTCACTTCCAGCCAGCAGGTATCAAGCCCTTCACTGAGGCGAAAATCGATCCGGTGCGGGCCGAGTTGCACTTCGCGTTGCACGCGGGAATAGCGAGCAAACTGGGGCAGCGCGCCCAAGGAGAGCGCCGCGGCAACGAGCCGGTTGGGCAAGTGGGTATCGAGCGACACCAAATCGTGGCCTTGATAGACCGCCACCACCTGAAACGCCGTCTTACGGCCAACTTCTTCGCGCGGGGCAAGCAACAAACGGGCGCCGGGCACGAGCATATCGGTCAGGCGACCACGATCAGCGAGATGGGCCCGCACCATCCGCCCACCCATCTGCGCCTCAACCAAAAATTGGCCGGAACGGGAAGCGAACGTTGCTTCGACCAGCGGCGCGCCAGTCGAGAGGGGCACCCGCACGGTGGGGTGGATATAAGGGCCGGTATGTTGCTCTGAGTTCATATCACTAGTATAGCATGCAACAAAAACAATTCAGCAATTCATTACGTCATGTGCATCACGGCCTCGATTTGCCGCACGGGTGATACCAACACAGGCTATGGCAGATGATTGCCAGTATTCAAGACCATTGCCTGAATTGTTTGTACCATCACGCCAACCAGCCGCGCTTCTGCCGGCGAATGCCAAACTGGCTCGGCAGCGAGGGTCAGGGTGGTATGACCGGGGGGAAGCGTAAGCATGACCGTATAGAGTCGGGGTTGGGTTGACACATTGACGGTCAACTCAGGCTGCGCGCCGCGAATAGTGACGGTTGATGGCGGTTGAAACGCTGACATTTCGATCTGGAGGAACACCCGTTTTGGCTCAGTAAAAGCGTTAAAGGCATGAATCTCGGCTCGCGCTTGCGTCCACTGCCAACGAACCCCGGCATCGTTCTGTTCCAGCGCATGCCAGCCATGACCCAACACGAGCGTTACATCAGGCTGGGCAGGAAGACGACGCCGATACAGGCTGGTCTGATAGTCTCGATAGACCAGATCGAGAATCGTCGCCAACTGCGCTGCCATACGCCGCTGGCCCTCACTCAACAACCGCTCGTGAACAATGACATATTCAATGTTCTGCGCCTGCATGACCTCGACGAGTTGTTGCGGCCAATCGCGGGTAAGAATGGTGGCATGCGCTTCCCCAAGCCAAAGCGGTGCAATGCCTTCAGCATCAGCAAACGGATAGCGCGGCGGACGCGCCAAATATCCGCCGAGGATCGGGCGCTGATGTTGAATTTGGGCAACCATCGCATTGGCAAACTCCATCTGAAATGGCACCTCCAGCACTGCTCCTGCCCCCGGCGGGATATACCGATAGGCATGACTCAGCGCCATCACAGAGCCGGGCACGGGACGGGGGAAGAGATCGAATGCGATGAGGGCGATCAAGCCGCATGCTAGACCGAAACGATACTTTGCATAGCGGCGCAGCAGGGTCTCAATGCCACTGGCCGCTAACAGACAGAGATGAACGGCGGCTAAGATAATGAAATGATTTGGGCGCTGGCCGGCTTGCACGCCGGGCCATTCGGCAATCAAGCCGAACGGCAACGGAATCCCGGTGGGTTGGCCATTCCACACCAATTGCGGCCCCATCGCCAAGATCAGAAACGTTGCGACGAGCGCAAGGTGAAGACGGGTGAGACGCTCGCGCCATGTTCCGAACAGACCGATCAGGGCTATCACCCAAACGACCAGCCCCAGCGAAATGTTGATCATCCCAACCCCGGGATGCAAACGAACTTGCAATGCACTCACGGCCTGCCCCCACAACGGATGGTATGGACTCGGCAGCAAAAAGTCGATCGGTTGCGCCGAACGACCTTGCATCCGAAGCGCCGCCACTTCTGGCGCCGAGACCGGCAGGTTCGCCAGATTCGCCACCAGCAGCAAGGCGGGAGGGATGAGGAACAGGATCAGTTGCGCAACCCGGACAGGATAATCGCGCCACGGCATGCGCGCCAGCAACACATACCATCCAACCACGACGGCGGTATAGATCAGCGCAAATAAACCATAATAGAGACTCGTCAAAAGAATCCAAACAATGAGGCCACCAACAAGAAGACATGCAATAATTCGCATTTTTGCGCGCTGCAGAAGCGCGATCAATCCCAAGGTCAGCAAGGGAAAATACTGAATGCTCATCACTTCGAGCTGGCCATCATACAATTTCGTTAGGTGAAATGGTGAAAATGCATAGATCATCGCCACGACGCCAGCAGCGAAAGCCGAAGCGCCAAGCCAGCGCGCCAACCAAAACATCGTAAGCGCACTGCTAACAAAGGTCAGCAGGGCAACCGTGTTGTACGCGGCAATCGGCCCAAAGGTGAGCGTAACCGGCAACGCCAAGAGCCCATTCGTCACTTGTAACGTTTGCCAAAACAGATCAACCTTGAGCGGATAGAACAGCATATCGGTTTGAAACGGCGACTGGCCGCTCATCACTGCTTGCGCCGTCCACCACAACATCCAGACATTCTGCCACGAGTCGTTCACCGGAATAATTTCCTGATCACTCGAAGCGGTAACGGTTGTCCAATCCCTGAGCACAGGACTAAATAACCACAATGCTGCTACAGTAGCCACAATGGCAAGCACAAGCGACTCTGCCGCCAGTCGCTTTGGAGAGATGATTATGTTCGATTGAGCAAGGGTAGCCATCATAGTCCTTGTTGGAATATCCCTCAACCTCATTCACGCCGAAGGAGTATAGCACGACCGGATCGTCGCGCAGTCTGCGCTGCTCGATACTGCTGATGGTACAATTGAGGAGGAAGCTTGGCTACGAGGATGCTCAATGCTGACCCATGATGACATTGCCCGCGTACTGGCATACTACGATGTCGGCGAGCTACGATCAAGCCGGCCGGCCAGCCACGGCGCGATCAACGAAACGGCCTTCATTGAGACCACGGTTGGCCGGTTTGTCATCCGGCGCAACCGGCGTCACATTGGGTTTCAATCGATCAAGTTGCGCCACCGCCTGCTCGATTGGCTACGCCAGCGCGGCTTCCCGGCGCCGCGGGTGTTGCCGGCGCGCAACGGCGATACGGTGGTGATCCTTAATGATCGGGTGTATGAGTTAAGTGTATTCATCATCGGCGATGAGTTTAACCCCAGCCGCCCGCGCCAACTGAGCGATATTGGCCGGGTGTTAGCTAGCTATCACCGCGCCGTGACCGGCTTTCCCGATCCGCCACCACCCCCGCCGCCACGCTACCTGCCGTCGAGCTTAAGCAGTCTGACCGAGCGCCTGATTACCCGTGACCTGTTGGGAGACCTGACCGTTACGCTCCACTGGTACGAACGGCGGATCGCCGATTTGCGCCGGCAATTGAGTGATGAAGCTTACGCCGCGCTGCCGCACGTGCTGATTCACGGCGACATTCACCGTGATAACCTCATTTTCCGTGGTGATGCGGTAGCGGCATTAATTGATTACGACCAGATCGGCATCGACGCGCGGCTGGTTGATGTGGCCGATGGGTTGGTTGATATGGCAGTTGGCCCGCCGCCGCCCAATTGGTCTATGTGGGGAGTGTATCGCGCACCGCTTGATCTTGAGCGGGTGCAACTCTTCCTGAGCGCGTATAATGCGATTGCACCGTTGTCGAAGAGTGAGGCACAGGCACTGCCGGCAATACTGGAAGTGATTTGGCTGCAAGGCAATCTGCGCCGTACCTTAAGTACGCCAGACGCTGAGCCAGATTACCACCTTGAGCTGTTGGGACAGGGGCAGTGGTTGTCGGAATGGATGGATCGCCACCGTGAGCATGTGCTCGCCGCAGCGATGGTATACTAAACTTGTTCCTGATGGTTCATTCAGTACAGACGATCAGCTTGGCATGACGTGAAGCACACGTAGCCGATCCTCGTCCTTGCGAGCATTGCGGCGGCGGTCTCGTCATTGCACGGTTTGACCAAGACCCGCTCTGGCAACGATAGAACGACACCGCTATCCGCCGCTACCGTCGCGGCATGGTAGAACGGTATGGCACATTACCCGCAATATCCGGCATGAGAATACGCATGCAGCGTTGGATGCGCGTTTTGGCCCGTCTCTGGACAATGATACTGGCCAGCATAGTTGTAAGCTTGCTTGGCGGGCTATCCATCCGCTGGCTAGCGCCGGTATCGCCGTGGGTGGCTGCGCCAACGGTGCAATTACGCGATCCCTTGCCGCAGAGCCAAGCGGTGCCACCACGCAGCACGATCACGATCGCGTTTAGCACACCGATGAACCCCTTTACGGTCACGCGCGCGCTGCGGATCGATCCGCCGTTAGCAGGATCGTTTGAGTGGTCGGACGATATGCAGGTGTTGCGGTTTGTGCCAGCGCAACCCTTGCAACCGGCCACAACCTATCGCGTACAGGTGATGGCCAATGCCCAAAGCCGGTGGTGGCGCCCCCTCGCGCAACCACTCGATGTTGCATTTACCACTGCCGCCCAACCGGCGGTCGCCGCTGCGCTTGCGCCACGCTTGCGCGACGCGCCGATCGCGCTCGTCTTTAGCCAGCCGATGGTCGCCGCGAGTGCGGTTGGCCAACCGGCAGCGCTGCAACATGTGCAACTGGCGCCACCGTGGCCGCTGGAAGGGCAGTGGCTCGATCCGCAAACCTTATTGTTGCAACCGGTCATCGCGTTCACCGCAGCGACGACGTACACCCTCACCCTTGACGCTAATCTGCGCGATGCGCGCGGGATCGAACTCGGCCAGCCGTTCCAGTGGCAATTTACCACGCCATGGCCCACCCTGATGGCCCAAACCCCACCACCCGGCGAACAGTGGGTGAACCCGCAACAGCCGCTGACGCTGGTCTTTGATGCGCCGATCGATACCCGGCTGCTCAGCGCCGCCGTGGCAATTACGCCAGCGATTAACGGCGATTTCAGCAGCGCCACCACCGATGGCCGGTACACCGTCACGTTCACGCCGTACAACGGCTGGACACCGGGCCAAACCTATCAAGTACGCCTCCAACCGCCATCCGCCAACCAACCGCTGGCCGAATGGCGCTTCACGGTGGAACCCGAACCGGCGCTGGTCGCTTCGTTTCCGGGCCAAGGCCAAACGCTGGCGCCGGGGCAAGAGATTCGCCTGATCTTTAGCACACCGATGGAGGAAGCAGAGATACGGGCAGGGTTACGCTTTGACCCGCCGGTGACTGAGGTTGAGCTACAGGTTGACGAGAATCGGGTTAATCTCCGGCCCGCGTTGCAGGCAGCCGCCACTTACACACTCACTATCGCTGCCGGCACCCGTGATCGCAGCGGTGTGCCGCTCGGCGAAGACGTTTCCCTCACCCTCCGCACAGCGAGCGCCCCACCGTTGTTGCACATCACCAGCGATACGATCATAAGTTTCCCCGCCGACGCACAACCGGCAGTAACGCTAGAGCGGATGAACGTGAGCGCGGTTGACGCGCAACTCTACCAACTCGATGCAACGACGCTGGTACGTGCCATCTCGCTCCGGCCAACCGAATGGCCTAGTTTTGTGCCCGAACGCTATGGCCAGCCACTCGTGCGGGCATGGCGCGAGACCTTCTCTGACCCGCCCGACACCGTTATGCGCAGTCTGCTGCCGTTGGCAACCAATAGCGCCGGCGATCCGCTGCCGCCGGGAGCGTATTACCTACGCTTGACAACCAGCAATGGTCTGCGCGTCGACCGGCTAATCCTCATTTCGGCGTTGCACCTGACAATGTTGCCGAACGGCAATGAGATGTTGCTTTGGGTGACAAGCAGCGGCAATGGCATACCGGTGAGCGATGTTGCAGTGAGTATCTATGCCGGTGAAACGATGCTCGCCCGCGGCAACAGTAACGAGCAAGGTCTTTGGCGGGTCACATTAGACGAGCTAGGATTGCTGAGCGCCAATGCGCCGGCCCGCACCCTCGTGGCGCTGGCCGAAAGCAACGGGATCGCCTTGGCCCGCGCAGACATCGTCACTCTCCTCCAACCGCGCACCCAAGCTCTGCTGGCGGTTGACCGGCTCAGCTACCGTCCGGGGGGTACCGTGCGGATCAGCGGCGTGGTGCGCGAACGGCAAGCGGATGGCCGGCTGAGCTTACCGGTTGCCGGAACGTGCGACCTCCAACTCGACGGCCAGAACGTGATCGGCGAGCCGCGCGCCGTAGCCTGTACGGTGAGCGAGAACGGGAGGCTAAATGGCAGTCTTCAACTCAATGCTCGCACGACACCCGGCTTGTACACGGTGCGCGTCTCCGTTGGCGATACAACGTATGCGATCCCGATCAGGGTGAGTGTACCGGCCACCGGCGCCACCGCGCGCGTGATTCCGATCCGTCCGGCAGGGTTGGCGGTTGATGTCACCCGCGCCGATCTACCTGTCAGCGGCGCAGTGGTGAGTTGGACGTTACGGGTTGCCACGTTAGCGACGGCGGAACTTGATGGGGTAGATGGTGAAGTCACCGGCGCAACCAGTGAAACCCAAGCTAGTGCAGTGACTGATGCGAGCGGGAGAGCGGTGATCAGCTTGCCGGCTGACGAGAATCTGCTGCGCCCCTTGCGCTACACTCTTCACCTCACGGTGCAGTTGCCGGACGGCGAGCAGATCGAACGCACCACTGAGGGGGTGATTACGCCGCGCAGCCCCCGCTTGGCGATCACGATGCCCACCGTGATCGAACGCAACGAACGGGCCAGCGTCACCGCAACCCTACGCACGGCTGATGGGCAACCAATCGCCAATACACTGGTCGAAATCGAACTCCGGCGCAACGCTGCCGAACCGCCGCTGCTGATCCGCCGGGTGCGTACCGGGGCCGATGGGCAGGCCACCACTGAACTCGTCACCTTGGCGCCGGGCCGGTATGAACTCACCGCGCGGGCCGGCACAGCGCTCACCCGCAAGGAGCTGTGGGTGGCGGGATCGAGCATCGGCACCGCCGAACCACGGATCATCGCCGACCGGCCAACCTATGCCACCGGCGACGTTGCCCGCCTCTTGTTCACCGGGCCAAGCGGCGGCGGAACTGCGCTCGTGATCGTTGGCCAAGGCGAAAACGCGCTGGTCAGGCAAGCGAACGCCCGCCCCGGCACGCTTATAACCATACCGATCAGCGCCGATATGGCGCCGGTGACGATGATCACCGCCTTGATCGATGATGGCGTGCGGGTGTGGACGACTGCAACCACGCTTCAGATTGACCCGCCGCCGGCGCCGGTCATCAACCTTACCCAGCGCGAAGCGTTGCCCGGTGCGACCATACCCATAACGGTCACAGCAGCGACCGATGATCTACTGGTGATGCTGACGCCTATTCACGCACCGCCAACGAATTTGGATCGCTGGAATAGATCGCTCTTGCCGGGGCAACCGGCACAATGGACACCCGGCAGCTTCGGCGGTATCGATGTCCTTGCCAGCGTGCAATCCTCCTCCAACCAACACGAAATAACGGTGCGCTTGCCCAACCAGCAAGGCCGCTGGCGGCTGGAGGTGATCGCGATCGATCCTGCCGGCATCGCCACCAGCGCGAGTGCGCTGATCGACACCAGCCAGCCGGTGGAGGCGATTGCGACGCCGCTGCCGGCATTGCGGCCAGCCGATACCGCGCTTGCGACCTTGATCCTGCGGAACGTTGATGGGCAAGAGCGCACCATCCGCGCGCGGTTATGGCTCAGCGGCGGTGTGCTGCTCGATCCGTTCGAGCAAACCGTGCGCGTGCCGGCTGGCGCCACAGCGCCGGTGTTTTGGCGGGTGCAAGCGCAAGCGAATGCTTCGATCATTGGGTTGCGCTACGAAGTGATCGATAGCGTTAGCCTGCCGCCAATCGAATACGCCGTGCCGGTACGCCAAGAGGCGCAGCTCCCAGCGACGGCGCAAACGCGGGTGACGGCCAGCGCGATTGAATTGAGCCTGCCCGACGGCGATAACGACGTGGCTATCGCAGCTAGCGCACGAGCGGCCTTGGCCGATCAAGCGCAACGGCTGCTGCAAACGGCCACGCCAACGGCTGAAGCGCTGGCGGCGGCGGCGATCATTGGCCGCATGCTGGAACGCACCGCAGCCACTAACGCGGAAGCAGAAGAGTGGCGCGCACTGAACGACCGCGCGCTCACCCAACTGCGCGCGCTGCGCAACAGCGACGGCGGGTGGGGTTGGTGGCCGGGCAGCGGCTCTGACCCATTTGTGACGAGCTTTGTGCTGGAGGCGATTGGTCAAACCGAACCCGCAAGCCGGTTGCGCGAGCTGAGCGAACCGGCGCTGGCGTACCTGCGCCGGCACCGGCTCGCCCAACCCGCCGATGCGCAAGCGTATACTGATTATGTCATGTCAATCTATAGCGAAGGAACGGGACAACCAGCCCTTCCCGCTGGCGCCGGCCCAGCCGGACGCGCCTTCACCGCTTTGCGCGCCACGAACGAGCAGAGTGCATTGCTGGCGCCGTTGTGGAACACGGCAAGCAGCGGCTTGCCGTGGGCCGGCGCCGACGGCATGCCACCCAGCGCGCTGGCCGTCAGCGCCAGCGTGGTGCAAGCGTTAGCCGCCGAACGTCCAGCGGATCCGCGGTTAGCCCCGTGGCGAGCAGCGCTGTTGCGGCACTGGCAGGGAGACGGCTGGCCAACGCCTTACGAAGCGGCGCGGGTGGCACTGGCCCTCGGCCCGGCTTTACTTGACGGCAATGCGCGCGTGAGGGTGGAGCACGACACTGCCGATCTCACCACCGAACGGCCAATCAGCAGCGTCGAACGGTTCCGGCTCAGCGGCGGCGCGCTCCGGGTTGAACCAACCAACAGCACGGCGCTGATCGTGGTGCGCAACCCGGCCAGCAGCGCCGGCCAGCCGGGAGCGGTGCGGGCACGGTTGCGGTATCGAACGGCCACGGAGCCAAGCACAATTGATCAGCCGGTTGAGATGGAGCTGCTGCTGATCGTGAGCAAGCCCATCTTCCGGCTCGAGGCCGCCATCCCGCTGCCAGCCGGACTTATGCCGGTCAAGGTTGACGCCGGGGCTAGTTTCGCTTACCAGCAGATCGACCGCGAATGGCGGCAGGTACAGCTCGGCGGGACTGCAATTGCCCCCGGCGTCTATCGCGTCATCATCACAGCGCAAGCCGCCACCGCAGGAACCTTTGCCATCCCGCCGGCGGTGATCACGGCGCCGGGGAGTGATGTGGCGCCGGTTGTAGCATTCGCGCAAGAGACGATCACGATTGAACCAACGATCCGATAAGCAGGCATAACCGCGCAAATGCGGGAAGCGTGATGAGATGAACACAACCATCCTGACCACCGAACGGCTCTGGCTACGAGTCATGGGGCCACGCGACAACGAAGCGGTGCGCGGCTACTTCCGCCGCGCATGGACGTTTGGCGAGGATTGGTTGCCGCTGCCGCCCGATGACTTTTTTACCTTGCAAGGCCAGCGCCGCCGGTTGGCAGCGGAAGAAGAGGCGCGCCACGCCGGGCAGAGCCTGCGCCTGTTCTTGGTGCGGCGCGACGACCCGCTGGAGCGGATCTGCGGCGATATCTGGATCGATTGCATTGAGCGAACGGTGCGCCGCGCCGCGATCATTGAATGCCGGATGGAGGAGCGTTCGAGCCGGAAAGGGTATATGCGCGAGGCTTTAACTGCCGTGATCGGATATAGCAACACGGCATTGGGCCTGCACCGGCTCGAAGCGTTGATCGCGCCGGCGCATCCGGCGGCCTGCCGGCTGGCTGAACGCTGCGGGTTGCAGCCGTTGGAAGGGGTGATGTGCTGGCGACGGATTGGGTTGGGGTGGGTGGAACATCAGGTTTATGCGGTGGAATGGTGACATCGTACAGACGCACGGCCTTGTAGAGACGCACGGTCGTGCCGCTCCGCACTGCCGTGGGGAGACGCACAGCCGTTCGTCTGTACGCTATTGTTTGATCGCGATTATTGTTATGGCGGGGATATTGGCCGGGGATGCGCCGGCCCCGCGCTGGTTGATCACGGCGCCGATTGCGGTGCGCGGGCCGATCGGGCCGCTGGCGATCGGGATCAACAGCCATCTCGCCACTCGCTACCCCGACGCCGCAACCATGCCCATCCCGGCAGCGATTGTCGCCGATCTCGGCGTGCAATGGGTGCGCGAAGATCTGCATTGGCACCGCATCCAACCCCAACCCGGCGTCTGGGATTGGGTCTTCACCGATGCCGCGCTCTACAGCCTGCGCCGGCAGCGCTTGCAGGTGCTTGGCGTGCTAGGGCCGGCAGTAGGTTGGGCCACGCCCGACCCTACCGATCCTCCCAACCTGATCTCGTTCGCGCCGCCCGATGAAGCCGCGTTTGTCGCTTACGCCGAAGCGGTGGTCACACGCTACCGCCATCTCGTCAAGCACTGGCAAATCTGGAACGAACCGGATCAAGCGGCCTTCTGGCGGCCCGCGCCCGATCCAGTCCGCTACACCCGGCTCTTGATCAAGACGGCGCAGGCAATTCGAGCGATCGATCCCAGCGCCACGATTGTGCTGGGAGGGATCAATCCCTTCGACACGGCCTTTCTGCGCGCTATCGCCGAGTACGGCGGCTGGAACGCCTTTGATGTGATTGCCATTCACCCCTATGTTGATCCGCTCACCCCAGACGAAGGCAACTTAATCGCCGCTGCCGACGGCGTGCGCGCGCTGGCGGCGCGCTACGGGCCGAAGCCGATTTGGGCCACCGAGGTGGGGTGGGCGAGCGGCCCCGGCGACCGCGACGCGCTGGGGTTGACGAACGCCGCGCAGCAGGCGGCTTACCTCGCCCAAGCCTATCGCGCGCTCTGGCAAGGCGGCGTCAGCCACGTCTTTTGGTATATGCTCAAAGACGACCCGCACAATCCCTACGGCTTGTTCGCGTATGGCAGCGGGCGGGCCGACTTTAGCCGGCCTAAGCCGGTAGCGGATGCGATGCGCCAGCTAGCGGCGACCTTAGCTGATCCGCCAACGCGCCTCACCAGCGCAACGCTATTACTCGACGGCAGCCAGCCGGTGCGCTGGCAGCGGCCCGCTCAACCCAACGGCTCGCTCCAGCCCGATAATGGATTCCTCCACTTCACCTACCGCTTCACTACCCGCGAGAATGATTATGTCGCGTTCGAGCTAAGCGACCCTATCCCCTTGCCCGCTGAAACAACCGCGCTGGCCGTCCAGCTCTACGGTGACGGCAACGGCCACCGGCTGCGGCTCTGGCTGCGCGACCGCGAAGGCGAAGTGTTTAGCGTGACTGCTGGCGTGATGGGCCCGCCAGCGTGGCAGACGCTCATCACGCCGGTCAGCCGCCGTCCGGCGCATTACGAGCGGGTCGCCGGCAGCGGCAACCGGCGGCCCGATTGGCCGTTGGCGCTGCACGCGGTGGTGATCGATGACGAGTACGACCGGTGGAGCGGGTTGGGTGAGGTGCGCATCGCGTGGATCGAAGCGTTGGGGGAGGCGGAATAGCCACAAAGATGTTTGTGTAGAATAGCCACAAAAAGACGCAGAAGACCCAAAAAAGTTCTTTTTGTGCTTTTTGCGTCGCTTGGTGGCTATGCCTAGCCCGTCGAGCGGGCTGCGTAACGAGTGGTAGAATAGCCACAAAAAGACGCAGAAGACCCAAAAAAGTTCTTTTTGTGCTTTTTGCGTCGCTTGGTGGCTATGCCTAGCCCGTCGAGCGGGCTGCGTAACGAG
Organism: Chloroflexus islandicus; assembly: GCF_001650695.1. GTDB lineage: Bacteria > Chloroflexota > Chloroflexia > Chloroflexales > Chloroflexaceae > Chloroflexus > Chloroflexus islandicus. The sequence goes on along the minus strand of NZ_LWQS01000074.1, from coordinate 10,682 downwards.
TGGTAGAATAGCCACAAAAAGATACAGAAGACACAAAAATTGTTTTGTGCCTTTTGCGTCGCTTGGTGGCTATGCCTAGCCCGTCGAGCGGGCTGCGTAACGAGTGGTAGAATAGCCACAAAAAGACACAGAAGACACAAAATAAAGTTCTTTTTGTGCTTTTTGCGCCTCTTCGTGGCTATACCATTTGGGCTTTTTGCGTCTCTTTGTGGCTATTCCCACCCATCCTTGACGCAATGCGCCGCCCGGCGTATACTGTCACTCAACGGCGATGACGGGGACGAGTAGCTGCCGCTTGCCCGCCAGCGAGCCCGGGACGGTGGAAGCCGGGTGGAACCGGTGGCAGTGAAGATCACCCCTGAGCCGGCAGGTGAACCGCGTGGTTGGTTGCCCCGCGCAGTAGCCGCGCCCGGAATGCCCACCGTTAGCGGGGCAGAGCGTTGCTTGACGCTCACTGAGTGCGACGCGCGCCCGGTTGTGTGCGCCGTCGAAATGGGGTGGTACCGCGGGGTTGATCAGCCTCGTCCCCTTTCGGGGACGAGGCTTTTTACGTTGGCGCGCACGGAGGTTGCATGTTTAAGCCGGTTGATCCGAATGTCAAGTTTCCCCAACTCGAAGAGGATGTGCTGGCGTGGTGGGATGCCAATGACGTGGTGGCAAAGTCGTTGGCCGCCGGCGAGAAGCCGTTTGTCTTTTACGAGGGGCCGCCGACCGCCAATGGCCGCCCCGGTTTGCACCATACCATCTCGCGCAGCTTCAAAGATGTGATCTTGCGCTATCGCTCGATGCAGGGCTATCGCATTATTGGCCGCCGCGAGGGGTGGGATACCCACGGCCTGCCGGTGGAGATCGAGATCGAGAAGAAGCTCGGTTTTAGCGGCAAGCCCGACATCGAGCGGTTTGGCATCGCTGAATTTAATCGCCTCTGCCGCGAGAGCGTCTGGGAGTACATCCAAGAGTGGAAGGCGTTTACCAAGCGGATCGCGTTCTGGCTGAGCGAAGACGCTTATATCACCTACGAGAACGACTATATCGAGTCGACGTGGTGGATCTTCCGCCAGTTGTGGGATCGCGGCCTGCTCTTCCGCGACTACAAGGTCACGATGCACTGCCCGCGCTGCGGCACCAGCCTCAGTGACCACGAGGTCAGCCTCGGCGCGCGCGATGATGTCGATGATCCGAGCGTCTATATCAAGTTCCGCGTCAAGGGCACGGTCGTGCCGCCGCCGGCAGTTGACGGCACCCTCGAAGGCGCGTTTTTGGTGGCGTGGACGACGACGCCATGGACGTTACCGGCCAACGTGGCGCTGGCCGTCAAGCACGACGCCGAGTATGTCGAGGTTGAGCATAACGGCGAGCGGTTGGTGATGGCGGCGGCGCTGGTCAATCAGGTCTTGCCCGCCGAGAGCTTCACCGTGCTGCGCCGGTTCCGCGGCAACGATCTGGTCGGTCTCCGCTACGAGCCGCTCTTCCGCGGCGTGCCCGGCGCCGGCGATACGGTCGATTGGGAGACGGCCTACCGCGTGATCGCCGATGAGATCGTCAGCCTCGACGATGGTACCGGCATTGTCCATATCGCGCCAGCCTACGGCGACCTCGACGTCGGGCGCAAGCACGGCCTGCCCACCCTCTTCTCGGTGGGGTTGGATGGCCGCGTGTTGCCCGAATTTGCCGAACTCGGCTTCGCTGGCAAGTTCTTCAAAGAAGCCGATCCCGACATCACCCGCAACCTCAAAGCGCGTGGCCTGCTCTTGCGCAGCGGGCGCGTGCGCCACTACTACCCGTTCTGCTGGCGCTGCAGCACGCCGTTGCTGTACTATGCCAAGCGTTCATGGTACATCCGCACCACTGCCTTTAAGGCCGATCTGGTCGCCAACAACCAGCAGATCCACTGGGTGCCCGAACATATCCGTGATGGCCGCTTCGGCAACTGGCTGGAAAACAACATCGACTGGGCGATCAGCCGCGAGCGGTATTGGGGCACGCCGATCCCGATCTGGACGAACGCCGACGGCTCGCACATGGTCTGTATCGGTTCGCTGGCCGAGCTGGAAGCAAAGGTGGGCCGCTCGCTGCGCGACCTTGACCTGCACCGGCCATACATCGACGAGGTGGTCTGGGAAGACCCTGAACACGGCTTGATGCGCCGGATTCCCGACGTCGCCGACTGCTGGTTCGACAGCGGTTCGATGCCGGTGGCGCAGTGGCACTACCCGTTCGAGAATCGCGACGTGTTCGAGATGGCCCATCCCGCCGACTACATCTGCGAGGCGGTTGACCAGACCCGCGGCTGGTTCTACACCTTGCACGCCGTCAGCACCCTGCTCTTCGACCGGCCCGCATTCAAGAACGTGATCTGTCTCGGTCACATTCTCGACAAAGACGGCCAAAAGATGAGCAAGAGCCGGGGCAATGTGATCGAGCCGCAAGAGGTGATCAACAGCTACGGCGTTGATGCCCTGCGCTGGTACCTGTTCACCGCCGCGCCTCCCGGCAATGCCCGCCGCTTCAGCATGGATCTGGTCAGCGAGAGCATGCGCAAGTTCCTGCTCACGCTCTGGAACACGTATGCCTTCTTCGTCACCTACGCCAACCTCGACCAGTGGCAACCCAACAGCGGGCGCACCGCCGACTTGCAGCCGATCGACCGCTGGGCGCTGGCGGCGCTCAACCAGCTCGTGCAAAAGGCGACCGACGCCTTCGAGGAGTACGATGTCTATACCGCCGCCAACGCGATCGAGCACTTCGTTGACGAGCTGTCGAACTGGTACGTGCGCCGCAATCGCCGCCGCTTCTGGAAGAGCGAGAGCGACGCCGACAAAGAGGCCGCTTACCAGACGCTCTACACCTGTCTGGTGACGGTGGCAAAGCTGGCTGCGCCCTTCACCCCGTTCGTCAGCGAAGCGATCTACCGCAATCTGGTCGCCGAACACGACGCCGCCGCGCCAGAGAGCGTTCACTTGGCGCGCTGGCCGCAAGTGGATCGGGCGCTGCTCGATGAGCAACTGGTCGCCGACACCGAAGCCTTGCTGACCGCAGTCTCGCTGGGGCGAGCGGCGCGCAAGCAGGCCAACCTGAAGGTGCGCCAGCCGCTGAGCGAACTCTGGCTGCGGGCCAGCACGCCGGCGCTGCTCAACGGCGTGCGCCGCTTCGAGGCCGAGCTGCGCGATGAGCTGAACGTCAAAGCGGTGCGGTACCTCGACGCCAACAGCGCCGTGGTCGAGTACCGCCTGAAGCCGAACCTGCGCCTCGTCGGCAAGAAGTTTGGTAAGCTGGTGCCGGCGCTGACAGTGGCGTTGCGCGATCTGAACGGCGAGGCCGCGCGCGCGGCGGCGCAGGCGGTGGAAGCCGGCCAACCGGTGCGCCTGCCGGTTGACGGCCAAGAGATCGAGTTGCTGGCCGAAGAGGTGCTGGTCGAGAGCAGCGCGCCGGCGGGGTACGCGGTGGCCGAAGCCGACGGCATGCTGGTGGCGTTGAACACGACGGTGACGGAAGAACTGCGGTTGGAAGGCGCAGCTCGCGACCTCGTGCGCTACATCCAAGACGCGCGCAAGAGTGCTGGGTTAGCGATCAGCGATCGCATCCGGCTCTTCCTCACCAGCGCCGATGAAGCCGAGCTGCTGGCGGCCACCTTAGCGCAACACGGCGAGTACATCCAAACCGAGACCCTCGCCGTCGAGCTGACGGTCAGCGCACCGCCAGCCGGCGCCTACACCGCCGCCGACGAATTCGGCGACGGCGCCGTGACGGTCGGGATCGTCAAAGCGTAGGGACGGATCACGATGCACCTGCGACCACGGTGCAGCGGCGGAGCCGGGGTGGTACGCACCACCACCGGCCTCCGCCTCATCCGCCCACCCGGCCCCGCCGACCGCTACCGCAACGCCCAACTCGACGACTTCGGGAGGCGAGCCGGCCCGCCGCGCGCACTGCGCCCGCCCTACACCCTCCGCCTGCGCGCGCGCGCCTCGCACCCGGCTGATCAGTTAGCCGGCACCGCCGGCTTCGGCCTGTGGAGCTACCCGTGGGCATGGCCGCCGCGTATGCCCCAAGCGGTCTGGTTCTTCTTCGGCGCACCACCGCACGACATGCCGCTAGCGCTCGGCGTCCCCGGCCACGGCTGGAAAGCAGCCACCATCGACGCCGGTCGCCCAACCGCGCTCGCGTGGCTCCCCGCCGCACCGCTCGTCGTACCGCTCCTCAACCTGCCACCACTCTACCGCCGGCTCTGGCCGTTCATCCAACGCGCCGCCGGCATCGCCGAAACCATCGTCAACGTCGATCTCAGCCAATGGCACGACTATGCCATCCACTGGGGCATCACCGAAAGCACCCTCGCCGTCGATGGCGTCATCGTCCTCCGCGCCCCCTCACCGCGCGGCCCGCTCAGCACCGTCATCTGGATCGACAACCAATACGCGATCGTGCGCCCCACCGGCCAGCTCGGCTGGGGACTGCAAGCGTGCGCCGATGCGCAATGGTTGGAAGTGGCGCTTCCATTCGCGGGAGCAGAATAGGACACGGATACGCATGAGTTGAGACGGATGGGCACGGATCCAAAGGGTTCTGGGTAGAGGCCTTATATTGTCATTGCGAGGGCGCACTTGCCACCGCCACGCGATGCGCCGGTCGCCCGCAGCAATCTCCCGCTTCAGCGCCCACCCCCCCTGCTAGTGAGCAACGCAGGCCCACAATGACAACCGCCCTGTTTGAGGAGCGGGCAGAACATGCGGTCAGGCACAACCGTTGATCGCTGTACCATGCCCCAACGCTGGGCACGACGCTCCCCCTCTCCCGCCGTCAGGTGGGAGAGGGGGTTGGGGGGTGAGGGCTAGCAGCCCGCGCAGCGGGCTTCGTAACCCTAGCCCGGCCCTTCAGGGCCGGGTGCCGGATCCGTCCATCCCGCTCCCGCGCCCACCTGTCATTGCGCGGGCGCACCGGCCACCGCAACACGGTACCGGTCGCCCGAAGCAATCTCCCGCTTCAGCGCCTGCCACCTGCTGCCAGCGCGTGTCGCGCCGCCAGCCACGCACGAACATGCGTCCCATCCGCCGCAGCTTGCGCTACAATAACACCCAGCGTTATCCGCCGCCAAAGGAGACAAGCGATGACCCAACCCACCGGCATTCTCATCACCTTCCGCCCAGCCGATACTGACGGCGCCAACCCGGCGCTGGTCAACCGCGTCGCCCGCGAGGTCGTTGATAGTCTGCGCCAGCAACAACAAACCATCGAACCGGCCTACACCACCTTGCGCAGCGGCGATGTCTACCAGTGGCTGGTCACGGCTGCCGATACCGCCCAAACCCTGCTGCCATTGGTCACATTCTCGGCGGCGGTTGTGCAACTGCTGAACGAACTGAAGAAATTGACCGCCAAACCAGACAGCCCCAAGCCAACGGTCATCATCATCAACTACAACGCTAGCCAAACCGCAATCCCGGCTGATAGCGACGAGGCCTTGCTGGCCCAACTGCTGCGCGAACGCCTGCCGGAACGGATTGATCCGGCGCAGACCAGCATCGAGGTGCAGATCGCCGTGCCGGATGAATGGTAATGGGTGCGCCGGGTGGTAGGGGCAACGCATGCGTTGCCCCTACCACCCGGCGCAATGACTGCCTATTCCGCCATATCTTTGGTATACTGTTTACCAACGATGTCATCACCAACCCGCCGCCGCGCGACCCGGCACAGGAGACTGTTGGGGGATCAACGTCTATGTCTGCCGTCCCGCCCCACCGCCACGCCCTGATTATTGGCGTTGACCGCGCCGCCGATCCGCACCTTGCCCCCTTGGCCAGCGCCGAACGCGACGCGAGCGCATTGGCGGCGGCGCTGGAAGCGCCGGCCTGCGGCTTCACGGTGACGTTGCTGCTCGGCCCTGAAGCGACCGCGCAACGCATCCGGCGCGAGATCACTGCGCTACGCAAACAAGCGAAACAGCACCCCCTTGACATCATTGTCGCCTTCTGCGGCCATGGCGTACCGGTAGCGCTCGATGGCGGAGGGAATGAGACGTTTCTTGCCACCCACGATTTCACAACTGATGACGCAGCGTTAGATGCCACCGCCTTCCTCTCGCTGCGCTGGCTTTACCGGCAGGTCTATGAAGCTCCCGAACCACGCAGCGCCGTCCTAATCCTCGATCACTGCTATGCTGGCAACATCCGCGACGCTGGCAATGATCGGTTGATGATAGACCTGCGCGCGGCAATTGAACAGTATCGCGCCGAACAACGATCTACCCCCGTGCCGCGCGACCGGCTGCGCGCGATCTTTCCCGCCACCCGTCCCGGCGAACGGGCCGGCGAAACCGATACCGGCGGGTTGCTGACGCAGGCCATCCTCACTGTCTTGAGCGACAAAACCCCAGTGGCTGATGGTCATGTCACCATCAACCAGCTCGCCGACTATCTTAAAGAGACGTTCAAGAAGCAGCGCCAGCAGCCATACACCCTGATCGAAGGTAACTATTCCTTGACGCTAGCCGATTACCGCGAGCGCATTGCCGCCGAACGGGTCGCCGCCGAACAGCAACGCCGCCGCGCCGAAGCGCAGGCTATGATCAAGCACTGGCACTCAACTAACCTCCGTGTCGCTAAATTACAGGCCGACTTTGTCGGGCGGGAACAGGAACTGGCGGCAATCCAGCAGCATATTGAGAAGCTCCGTCCCACCGGCGGCTACCTGCTCGTCACTGGGGTGGCTGACCAAGGCAAGAGCAGCATCTTGGCGCGCTTGGCCAACACCACCAATCCACCCATCCCGGCTTACTTTATTCGCTTCACCCAGAGCTTTGAAGAGCAAGCCGCCCTGCTCGGCCACTTGATCGCCGAACTGCTGGCCCAGCACGACCTGATCGAAGAGGCGTTGACCTATCTGGCCGATAATGCTAGCCCTATCACTCTGCGCAACAGCTTGCTGGCGCTGCTCGACCGGCTGGCCCGCGAGCGTCCGCTGACCTTGATGATCGATGGTCTTGACCAGATTCCGGTTGAGGGCAACCTCGGCCAGCGCGACCTCAGCTTTTTGCCTGAACGCTTGCCGGCAGGGGTGGTGATCGTCATCGGCACCCGCCCGGATGACACCCTCGTGCCACTCAAACTGCTCACCGCGTGCCGCGAATACCCCCTGCCACCGCTCAGCCTCGCCGACTTTGCCACCCTGCTTGACCGGCGCGGGGTCGCACTGAGCGAGGCCGACCGCGTGGAGCTGCACAGGAAGCTGCACGGCAATGCCTTCGACCTCGCCTTCTTGGCGCAGGAATTGCAGCGCGAACCGAACCTTGCCGATGCGCAGGCGCTGATCCGGCGGGTGATCGCCAACCGAAGCGATATTTTCACACTAACTATTAAGCGGTTGAAGCAAGAACCGCTCTGGGAGAGCGTGATCGAACCGATCCTCGGTGTGCTGGTAGCAGCGCAGGAACCGCTCAGCTTGCCGGCCCTCGCCAGCATTTTAGGACTGAAACGCTACCGGGTGACAGACGCGATAACGCTGCTACGCGGCCTGCTCGGCGAGCGCGACCGGGAGGGACAAGCGCGCTATTTCCTGCTTCACTTGAAACTGATTGAATACCTGCGCAGCGAATTGTTCCCCGATAACGAGCTAGCCGTCTTCCACCACCGCTTGGCGCATTGGTGCGAACGCGATCGCGACCGTCTCTGGCAACCGGCCAACGACCAAACCGAAGCGGAACGGCGCGCCTACGCCCAAACCCACCTCGTCTACCACCTTGTCTATGCCCAAGCCTACGACCGGCTGTGGCAGTTGCTCGATGCCGATGAGTATGGCGCGGCCAAGCGGCGGGCCGATCCTAGCCTGCGTCGCTATGCCCTTGACCTTGACCTTGCCCGGCGCGCCGTGGTTGATGCCGCTGGTGACGATATTGCAGCGCTGGCGCGCAGTTTGCCGCGCCTCTGGCAATACAGCCTGCTCCGCTGCTCGCTCACCAGCCAGATCGACAACTGGCCGGTCGAACTGTTTACCGCGCTGGTGGCGCTTGGCCGCAGCGCCGAAGCCCGCGACCGGGCCGAACTGCTGAGCGATCCGGATCGCCGCGCCGGCGTGTTGCTGGCGATTGGCCATGCGCTGCTCGAGCGGGGCGAGCAGGAAGAGGCGGTGGCGGTGTGGCGAGGGGCGCGCAAGGTGGTTGATGCGATATCTGATGTTAAAAAGCGGACTGAACGGTTAGGAAAATTGGCGACGGCCTTCACCAAAACGAGGCAGTTTGCTGAGGCCCGGCAGTTAGCGGATGCAATTGCTGACGACCGTGACCGCGCCGAAGCGCTGACCACCCTCGCCAAAGCCCTCGCGCAGGCCGGGCACACCACAGAGGCGGACGCCACCTTTACCGCCGCCCGTCACGCCGCCGGCGCGATTGCTGATGACTGGCACCGCGCCAAGGCGCTGACCACCCTCGCCAAAGCCCTCGCGCAGGCCGGGCACACCACAGAGGCGGACGCCACCTTTACCGCCGCCCGCCACGCCGCCGACGCGATTGCTCACCCTGCTCTACGCGCTGAGGCGCTGACCACCCTTGCCAAAGCCCTCGCGCAGGCTGGGAAGTTCACCGAGGCCCGCCACACCGCCGACACGATTGCTGATGACGCTGCCCGCGCCACGGCGCTAACCGTCCTTGTCACCACCCTCGCGCAGGCCGGGCACACCACAGAGGCGGACGCCACCTTTACCGCCGCCCGCCACGCCGCCGGCGCGATTGCTGATGACGCTGCCCGCGCCACGGCGCTGACCGCCCTTGCCACCGCCCTCGCGCAGGCCGGCCACGCGCAGGAATCCGGCGACACCTTTACCGCCGCCCGCCACGCCGCCGACACGATTGCGGACGACGCTGCCCGCGCCACGGCGCAGACCACCCTTGCCACCGCCCTCGCGCAGGCCGGCCACGCGCAGGAAGCCGATGCCACCTTTGCCGCCGCCCGCCACGCCGCCGACGCGATTGCGGACAACGCTGCCCGCGCTTGGGCGCTAACCACCCTTGCCCAAGCCCTCGCGCAGACCGGCCACGTCACCGAAGCCCGCCACGCCGCCGGCGCGATTGCGGACAACGCTGCCCGCGCCGAGGCGCTGACCACCCTTGCCCAAGCCCTCGCGCAGGCCGGCCACGCGCAGGAAGCCGGCGCCACCTTTACCGCCGCCCGCCGCGCCGCCGACGCGATTGTCGACGACTGGCGCCGCGCTTGGGCGCTGACCACCCTTGCCAAAGCCCTCGCGCAGGCCGGGCAGTTCACCGAGGCCCGCCACGCCGCCGGCGCGATTGCTCACCCTGCTCTACGCGCTGAGGCGCTGACCACCCTTGCCAAAGCCCTCGCGCAGGCCGGACAAACCGCGGAAGCGGACGCCACCTTTACCGCCGCCCGCCACGCCGCCGGCGCGATTGCCGACGACAAGGAACGCGCTGCCGCACTACGCGCACTGGCCCAAACCCTCACGTGGACTGGACAGTTCACCGAAGCCCGCCGTGCCGCCGGCGCGATTGCCGACGACAAGGAACGCGCCGCCGCACTACGCGCACTGGCCAAAGACCTCGCGTGGCCCAGACAAACCGCGGAAGCGGACGCTGTGTTTGCCGAAGCCCGCCACGCCGCCACCGCCATTGCCGACGACAAGGAACGCGCCGCCGCACTACGCGCACTGGCCAACGCCCTCGCGTGGACTAGACAAACCGCGGAAGCGGACGCTGTGTTTGCCGAAGCCCGCCACGCCGCCACCGCCATTACCGACAACGCTGCCCGTGCAAGGGCGCTGACCGAACTTGCCCAAGCCCTCGCGTGGCCCAGACACACCGCGGAAGCGGACGCTGTGTTTGCCGAAGCCCGCCACGCCGCCACCGCCATTACCGACAACGCTGCCCGTGCAAGGGCGCTGACCGAACTTGCCCAAGCCCTCGCGCGGACTGGACACACCGCGGAAGCGGACGCTGTGTTTGCCGAAGCCCGCCGCGCCGCCGGCGCGATTGCCGACGACAAGGAACGCGCCGCCGCACTACGCGCACTGGCCAACGCCCTCGCGTGGACTAGACAGTTCACTGAAGCCCGCCACACCGCCACCGCCATTGCCGACGACAAGGAACGCGCCGCCGCACTACGCGCACTGGCCAAAGACCTCACGTGGACCAGACACACCGCGGAAGCGGACGCTGTGTTTGCCGAAGCCCGCCACGCCGCCGACGCGATTGCGAACAACGCTGCCCGCGCAAGGGCGCTGACCACCCTTGCCCAAGCCCTCGCGCAGGCCGGACAGTTTGATGAGGCCCGCCACGCCGCCGACGCGATTGCGGACACCGCTGCCCGCGCAAGGGCGCTGACCACCCTTGCCCAAGCCCTCGCGCAGGCCGGACAAACTGCGGAAGCGGACGCCACCTTTACCGCCGCCCGCCACGCCGCCGGCGCGATTGCGGACACCGCTGCCCACGCAAGGGCGCTGACCACCCTTGCCCAAGCCCTCATCAATGCCAACCGCATTGCCGAGGCCGTGCCGCTCCTTGCCGAGGCATGGCAGCAGGCGCAGACCCGCGATGAATTGCTAGGCTTGTTTGCGGTGGAGGCAGGGTTGATCCGGGCGTACCCGGAGATCGGGGCCGGTTTTGTGCAGGCGTTTGCGTGGGTCGAAGAAGCGCTGCGGCGGGGCATGTAGGGGCATAGCGACGGGGTGGGGGGTAG
>NZ_LWQS01000073.1 GCF_001650695.1 Chloroflexus islandicus | reverse complement strand
CAGCCCCTCTCCCACTGGCGCGGGTTCACGGGCGAACAGAACATCCGTCCAGAACCCGGCCCTAAAGGGCCGGGCTAGGGGTACGAAGCCCGCTGCGCGGGCTGCTGGCCCTCACCCCCAGCCCCTCTCCCACTGGCGCGGGAGAGGGGAGCGTCGAGTTAAGCGTTGAGGCATTGCCCAGCGATCAACGGTTGTGTTCGGCTACATGTTCTGTCCGTACCGCAACCTCTGCTGAGGGGGCGTTGTACTGAAGGGGGAGATGGCTGCGGGGTAGGCCGTCCGAAGCAGTAACATTGGGTGGCAATGGTGCGAATAACCATGATAAGATATAATAAGAGTTTGTTGCCTCTGCTGAAGCAATGGGATCCAAATATGCCTTCATCTTCCCAAGATTGGCCCAACATAACGTTCAGCGGTCACGAAACCTTTACCCTGCGCAGCAATTGGCTCAAGAAAGCTTTTGATCTTCTGCAAGACATTCCCGACTTATTTCGCCGGGATGATGCTTTTGTGTTGCTCGGTGTCGGCAAAAACATGGCGCAGTCGATCCGCTTTTGGGGTAGGGCCACCGGTCTCTTCGAGCGCACCGAGACGGGTGATATGCGGGCGACTGAATTGGGCGTAGCGCTGTTAGCGGATAACGGATGGGATCCGTTTCTGGTTACGGCGGCGGGGCGGTGGCTGTTGCACTATCAGATCGTTTCTAACCCTGATCCGGCATTCACGTGGTATTACACATTTAATGTTTTAAAAAGAGGAGATTTTACAGTCAATTCAATTCGTTCAAACATTATTGATTTCATAAACCGGAAAATAAATAAAATGCCATCAGAAAATACATTGAATAGAGATATTGATTGCATGGTACGTTGTTATGTGCGCACACCAGCTCGATCGCTTGTGCAACCGCTCGAAGAGTTATTGCATTGTCCTCTCTTGGATTTGAATCTGATACAGGCTTTGCCCGACCAATCAGGCTATCGGTTGGCGAGCGGTGCGCAGCCTGATTTGCCTGACGCGCTGGTAGCGCTGGCCGCCTTCCGGCAAGCACGCTGGCAGCAACGGGCAACTCTCTCATTCAATGATTTAGCGTATGGCGAGCGTTCACCCGGACGTATCTTTCGGCTTGATGAGGATAGTTTACTCAGTCGCCTGTTTCTTTTAGAAGAGATCACTGGCGGTGTCGCGTCGTATAGTGATAGCGGCGGGATTCGCCAAGTCATTTGGCGTGATTTGAACCAATCTCAGCTTGAACGCAAGCTGATTGAGTCTGCTTTTGCCTCAGAAAACACTTATGCCTAACCTAATTTCAGTTGCAGCGCGTTTTACGCGGTCTGTTCATATTCGCCATGATTTCCGTGATCTACGCCATCGACTTGATGGTTATATTGTCACACCATTGGTTTTGCAAACAACCGCACGAATTATCAGTGGGTTGCATCTTGAGAGCCGCGAGCGCGCGTTCTCGATTACTGGCCCATTTGGGGCCGGTAAGTCGGCACTTGGGTTGTTTCTAGCGCATTTTTTGATGCGCAATTCCGCCTCGCGTCGCACGTTGCTCCATTCCCTGCATGTCGATGCAAATGCACTGCCACTCGATGTGCCGTCGTTGTTACCAGTGTTGGTTCCGGGCAACAATAGCTCGTTGCGGCGCGCAGTGTTGCAAGCGCTCGTTGATGCGTTGCGTAAGTGGCACATTAAAGTTCCTGAGCAACTGAGCCAACAAATTGCGGCTGCGATCCCTGATCCGGCGCTCGATCCGGTACAGACAGCGACGCTCGTCGAGCAGACGGCTCGTTATCTACGGGTGCATAGTGATTATGCCGGTCTTGTGCTCATTATTGACGAACTTGGGCAGTACCTTGACTATGCGGCTCGCCACGACGATGAGCGCGATTTGTTTGTGTTGCAAACGCTCGCAGAGATGGCGGCGCGAAGCGGCGATGCACCGGTGCTCGTGGTAACAATTCTGCACCAAGCATTTGAGCAGTACACGCTGCATGCCGGTGCGCGGCGCCGGATCGAGTGGGCCAAGGTGCAAGGCCGGTTTGTTGACCTAGCGTTTCAAGAACCGCTGAGCCAGATGGTGCGTCTGATTGCGGCGGCGCTGCGTCCTGCGGGGGCTGATCCGCTACGGGAGCAACGTTTGCAGTGGGCCGAGCGCGTTGTGCCGCTGACAGAAGCCTTGGGGCTGCGTCCAGCCGAAATCGGCAGTCACGAATGGCGCCAGATCGTGGCCGACAGTTTTCCCTTGCACCCGATGACGATGCTGGCGCTGCCGGGGATTGTGCGCCAATTAGCGCAAAACGAACGGTCATTATTCGCTTTTCTCGCCTCTGATGAGCCGTGGGGGTTACGCGATGTCGTGCAGCAGGCGCCAGATGGTGCCGTACCGATATACCGTCTCAGTCATTTGTTCAATTATGTGGAAACAAACCTCGGCGCTAGTCTCTTTGCACGCAGCCGTGGGCGACGTTGGGCTGAGTTGGTGGAGGCGCGCGCGGATTTGACAGGGGCTGATCCACTGCTGCTTGATACATTAACGGTGGTAGGAGTGTTAGGGGCACTCGAACGTGCTGCCGGTATGCGCGCCTGTCAAGCCCATCTTGCTTTTGCACTCGCCGATGATCCGTCTGATCCGGCAGTAGCTGCCGCGTTAGAGACGTTGCAGAAGCGCCAGCATATTACTTATCGGCGTTTCCGCGATAGCTTTGTGCTTTGGGAGGGGAGCGACCTTGATCTTGAGCTGCTGATGCAACAAGCACGCCGGATGCTTGCCGAGCGGTATTCGCTGTGCCAGCTTTTGATGCGTTATGCCGATACCACGCCACGCATTGCATACCGTCACAGTTATCGCACCGGCGCTACTCGCGCCTTTGCAGTGCGCTATGTTGATGTGCAACAGCTCGCCGATACGATGACGGTAGCAGCGGGATTGGTTGGCGAATTGCTGTACGTCGTGCCGTCTGATGAAGAAGAATTGAGCCGGGCTGAACAGTGGGCGTGCCATCCTGACCGGCGACAGGAAACGGCTCGGATTATTGTCCTACCGCGCCATGTTCATGAAATGCGGGAAATGGCACTAGATGTAGCGGCATTACGAATGCTCGCTGAGGAACATGAAGCGCTCGAGCACGACCGAGTAGCGCGGCGTGAGGTCCATAGCCGGTTGATTGAGGCCGAACAGATATTGCGTGATACGCTGGCCGAAGCGTATGGTGTGCAGAGTCGCTGGTTTTACGGCGGCCAGCAAGTACCGGTGGCAAATGCGCGGCAGATTGATGATCTGCTTTCCAAGGCGGCTGACGCAACCTACCCGCTAGCGCCGCGCATTTGGAATGAGTTGGTTGGGCGAGATGCCATCTCCTCGGCGGCAGCCAAAGCGCGCCGGAATGTTGTGGCGGCAATGCTAGAGCAGGTAGACCAAGCATTGCTCGGCATTCAAGGGTATCCGCCGGAACGGGCAATTTATGCCAGTATTTTGCAGCGTGGCGGGTTGCATCGCCAAAATGAGCAAGGTACATGGGAAATCGGCCCGCCACCGCCCTCCGATCCGCTTGGTCTCTTACCCGTATGGCGCGCAATGGAAATCAAACTGATGGAGGCCGGTACGCAGCCATTGGCGCTCGCGGCATTGTATGCTTTTCTTCAGCAGCCGCCCTACGGAATCAAAGCCGGTGTTATCCCGATCTTATTTGTCGCCTTCTATGTTGCGCGCGCCGGTGAGATTGTCTTCTACGAACACGGCAACTACGTGCCGGTTCCTGATATGGCGATGTTTGAGCGTCTATTAGCGCGGCCTGACTATTTCGCCGTTCGTCTTGGCCGGGCCGAGGGCGCGCGTTTCCTCCTCTACCGCCAACTTGCCGAGGCGTTTGCGCCACAAGCATTAACGCAGCGGGTGCAACCGGCGCTGCTAGCGGTGGCGTTGCCTTTGCTGCGTACCTATCATCAATTGCCGGCGTACAGCAAGCAAACGAAGCAGCTTAGCCCGCAAACGCAAGCGGTGCGGCAAGCGCTGCGCGAGGCGCGCGCACCTGATGAATTATTATTTGAACTGCTGCCGCCAGCGTTTGGCGTACCGCCAGTTTCTGGGCATGAGTCAGTGTCGCTGGAGCAGATGCACACGTTCATCGATCAGCTCCGGCAGAGCATGCGTGAGCTGCAAGAGGCCTTTCCAAGCTTGCGACGCATTATTCTGGCACATACTATGCACGTATTCGGGCTTAGCGGCGATGGCGTCGTAGCGCACCGTGAATTGCTGCAACGATACCAGCGCATTGCTGCTGTCACCAACGATACCCAACTACACGCGCTCGGCGCCCGTCTTGAGACAGCCGTGCCTGATGGTGAAGCGTGGGCATTGAGTGTAGCCGCACTGGTTGTGAAGCGACCACCCGATCAGTGGCACGATGCCGATGTGCCGGTGTTTCAAGCGGCAATTGCCGATCTCGCCCGCCGTTTCCGCGCTGCGGAAGAACTCAGTTTGACTGCGCCGATCTTGCCATCGTCTCATCGTGAAGTGATGCGGGTCGGCATTACGAACGGCAATGGCGAAATGAGCCGCGTTGTTCACCTCACCGCGAACAGCGATGTCCAACGCTTGCGCGGCGAGTTGCAAGCACTCTTGCGCCGTTATGCGCATCTCAGCACTGAGCAACAGCTCGGCGCAATGGCGGAAGTATTGCAGCAACTGCTGCTCAATGAGCAACAGTTGGTCTAAGGAGTGTCTATGCCGATGAAATCCGACGTGATTGCCGATTGGGCAGCGCGCCCCGGACGCCATATTGTCAATTTAAGCGGCGGAAAAGACAGCACCGCGCTAGCCATCTTTTTACACGACAAAATTCCGCAAATTGAGTATGTGTTTTGCGATACCCATAAAGAATTGCCGGAGACGTACGATTATCTTGACCGGCTCGAAGCGTTCTTGCAGCGCCCGATCATTCGCCTAAACGCGCAGCGTGGCTTTGATCACTGGCTCAACATGTATGGCGGCATGTTGCCGTCAGCCCAAGTGCGCTGGTGTACACGCAAGCTGAAGATCGAGCCGTTTGAAGCCTTTGTCGGTGATGACACGGTATGGAGCTATATCGGCATTCGCGCCGATGAAGGGCGTAGCGGTTATATTTCGACCAAGCCGAACGTTCACCCGGTGTATCCTTTTAAAGAATTGGGGATGACCATTGCCGACATTGAGCGTATTCTCGAAACGAGCGGGTTAGGTTTGCCAGCTTACTACTCGTGGCGACAACGGAGTGGTTGTTTCTTCTGCTTCTTCCAGCGTACCGGCGAGTGGGTTGGTCTCAAAGAGCATCATCCCGATCTCTTTGAAGAGGCGAAAAAGTATGAAACTGAGCGAGGTGGCGAACACTTTTACTGGCGGCAACGTGAGAGTTTAGCCGAACTCGAACAACCGGAACGGATTGCACAGATCAAGCGCGAGCATGCATTACGCCTTGAGCAAGAGCGCAAGAAGCGCCCAAATCGCCCTCTGATCGAGTTGCTTGGCGCTGTGTTGGATGCCGAAGATGATGAACGGGGTTGTGATATCTGTCATCTATGAGGACGGCTTATGGTTCGGGTTAGCAATCCCTTTGTCGCTTTTCTCAATCGCTATACCACCGCATCACCCGATCACGAAGCGGCGTTTGATGAATACGTTTCCAACGGGCCGGAGCCGCCGGCAGGATCGTTGCGGCTGACAACCAAAATTGAACAGTTTTTGACCAACCAGTTTCGCCAACCCCAACCACCCTCAGTGATCCTAACGGGTAATGCTGGCGATGGGAAAACGTATTTATGCCGGCAGATCGTGAACGTTTTACAGGGAAAAGAACCAGAACGATGGGAGAATTTGATTGATCAACCGATTGAATACAACACCATGCGGTTTTTCATTGTAAAAGATTTGTCGGAATTAAGCGAGGAGAAGGGTAAAGAAATTCTGCTACGTCTGAGCCAGACGTTGCAAACCCCGGATCAGCGTGATCGGTATCTGATTGCAGCGAATGAAGGCCGATTGCGGGCTCTGCTCAGCACTATTGTTGGTCACAAGGAGCTAAAAGAGGCCATTCAAACTCAGCTTGATCAAGGGCCAGCTTATCATCAGTCTCTCATTGTCCTCAATTTGAATCGCGTCGCTACTTCGACCTTTGTGCCGGCAGCGTTAGCGTGGATGACCGATCAGCGCAATTGGCAGGCCTGCAACGAATGCCCGATCCAACTGAAATGTCCCATTCGCTTCAATATGACCCGATTAACCGCGCAACCAGTGCAACAACGCATCAAGATGTTGTACGAGGTGCTTGAGCGGAGCAACGAGCATGTCACTATTCGGGATATGCTCATTCACTTGGCGTACACCATAAGCGGCGGGTTTGATTGCACTCAAGCGCAACAACAGGTGCAAGAGCGCGCCGATATGTCGTATCTTGCATACTATGAGAATATCTTTGGGCGTGACGACGATGCCGGTTTTCGCCGAAAATCGCATGTTACGCGCTTGCTGCATCGGTTCAACATTGGTTCCCAATCGATCTTTGCCATTGACGAGTTTATTATTAACGGCGGCGAAACAATTGAGGAGCAACAACACCACCAAGCGATCTTTGGCGAAACGGTTGATCTGCACTTCAAAGCGTTTCATCAGGCGCGCCGGGCTTATACCGAAGGCATCGAGAGCGAACGTGGTCAAGATGTGTTACGGTGGCTGCCGCATTGCCGGCGCAAACTGTTCTTTGAGCGCAATCATCCAGACGATCAGCAACTATTGCCGTTTCGCTACTTTTCCATCTATCAACGATTGCTCGATCAACCGCAAGGAAAACACGAAGACATCGTCAGCCAGTTGATCGGAGGTCTCAATCGGGCATTCTCACGCCTCTATTTGACGCAGACCGGCCAACTTCGGGCCAATGAACGGCTGTACATTACCACCCAATACGTTCATAGCGTTAATCAACCGCATCCGATCGTGTTGCTGACCTTGCCGATTGAAAATATAAGGCTCATCGTAAACACAACTAGTGATCAACATCTTGATCTGCCAGCGCGCTCCCTTTACCTCCATATTGCGCCGCCACCCACTCAGCGTCATGCTGAGCCGGTAGAGTGGCCACTAAACATCTTGCTCTTCGAGCACCTGATGCGCATTGCCGATGGCGGGCACATCTCGATTTTGGCTGACGAATGCGAACTCGAGGTGCGCCGGCTGAAGGACGTCTTGATTCAACAATTCGCTACGGTTGATATTTCGGCCAACGAAGTGGCCTTTTTTGTGCCGGCGCGTCACCGCTACGAGTTGCGCCGGTTACGGATCGACGAACAAGGACGGCTGGCTATTAGCTAACTGCTCAGGTTGGTGATAGTTATGGATACGTATGGCAATATTGATGCGCGTGGTAAGTATCCACCTGAGGTCATGGTGTGGGGCCACCGGTTGCGAGAGGGCCAGCACTGGATGGAGTATTTGCTGGAGTTCTTGAGTGTACTAGCGGGATATGGCTATCAGTTTGGCCGCACCGATGAATATCGGGTACCGGCACGGTTAGGGTTGAAGCGGTTTGTCTTTTACGATGAATACGAAAAAACTCAAGATCCGCGTGATCAAAAAGCGGTCGATTTATTGCGGCAAGAGCTAGAAAAGCATGTGACAGCCAATGGCCATCAACCTAAAGCAGTCTTAGAGCAGTTGCGCGCGTTACTGCGTTCATTTTCCGTGATTGAAGCGAATCGTTCTTGGTTTGCCAAAAGCTTGTTTCCCGTGCATGAAGAATTGTTGCTATGGGAAGCGTTACGCAAGGGAGCAACTAAAAACGTTTACCAAGCCCAAGTTGATAGTCTGACAAGCGCACAATTGGATGCGGGGATTGAGTTTTTGCCGAGAAATTTCTTTGCGCGCGGCGGTGAGTTGTACTACTTGATGATCTCAGCCGGCACTGAACAATCGCCAGAGCAGCGCCAGCGCATCGGTGATCGATTACGCGAACTCTTAGTCGAGCGCAATCAGATGCTGGGACGATTTGCGCAGATGGTCAATGCCACATGGCAGTCATTGATTAACGAAGAGCAGGTCGTTAAAACGGAACCGGGATGGCTGCCCGATCCGGATTGTTCGTTGTACCGGCAGTGTGCGGAGGATGTTGAACATTTGCTCGATAACCGGCTTGATGCTCTAGAGAGCCTCGAACTGCTAGCTCACCTGATTGGATTTCATATCATTATTTATATTTATCATCGTGCGCATCCCAATCATAACGATCACATTCATCACACAGGACAATGTCTTAATCAGTGCCGGCCTGAGATCCTGATTGATATTCCCGGTGATGAGGATAGCCGGGTTATCCGGCAAATATCGGCTAGCCAACTGTTACGGCATGAACAATGGCAGAGCGATCGCATTCGGGCATGGTTCCGAAGTGTGGCAACAGTGATGGCACAGCACACAACTGCGGCGGTATTAGTTGATGCACTCGTTGATCAAGCAGAACAGTTTGTCGGGGGTGTGCGCAAGACGGCTCGCCAAGCCTTTCAGACCCACATTGCGCAATTTCACCAGCAAGCGCTCCAGCTTAAAAACAATACGGATGCGATCATCGAACATTATAGCCAGATGATGTATGCAGTGACAGAACATAATTTCCGTGATCACTTCCTGCCCATTCATCGCCGGCTTGGCCGGGCAATTGGTCTGATCGCACCGCAACGCGGCCCGCAGCCACGGTTTGTGTTGGGTGATACGTTGCTCAAGACGTTGACAATGACTGTTGTCAAACCGGCTGAGCAGGCCATTAGCTTTGGTGAATTCTTAACCCGATTATATCAACGGTACGGCATTATCGTCGGGCCGGGTGAAGCGCGTGAGTCTGGATTGCTATCGCGGGCTGGGGTGAATGAAGGAGTGTTTGCCCGTAATCGCGAGCGGCTGCTCGAGCGGCTGAAATTTGCCGGTTTAGCAACCATCTATTCTGATGCGACGGCAATGGTGCATCGAGCGTAGGTTGCGGAGGCGCTATGACAAAGAGTCCTGATCAGATTGTTGCTAATACAATTATGCACTGCTTAGATCGTTTCGCCGCGCAAGATCAAACCAGCCGGATATTTGTGCGCTTAGAAGATTTTTCAGCCGACGTGTATCGTCACGTGCTCAAAACGATCCGGCCTATCTTGAATGGTCGCCCCGTGATAGTGCGGACGGTTGGTCTGATTAAGGGTTTTGAACAATTTCAAATCGAACCTGACAAATCAGCCACATGGTATCGCAACAACTTAAAAGCAGGACACATGCTCCTGCTGATTTTTAACCGGCGCGCGAGCGATGCGCAAAGCTTGAAAGATATGTATGTGCTTAATAGCACAGCTCTGATGCTTGACTATCTGGATGAATTGATCGAAGCCAGTATCCAGTATTATCAAGTAAGTCGAGATGAACAAAAAGTGTTAAGTGAATTCGTGCGTATTCGCTTGAGCCGTTTAGATATAGCACGATCAATTGAGGATTTGGTGTCGTTTTTTATTGAAATTGATAGGTTGTTAAATGATCATGTCACACTCGAGAAGGCAATTGCCCAAGCTTTACCCCATCTACGCTTGTTCCGTTGCGCTGAATTTGCTACACACCTTCATACCTCGCGCGCCGATAAGCTGCTGCGTGAAGTGCGTGATGCAGCCCGGATCGGTTTTGAGATCGTTGATGAGCAACGCAGAGAACGGTACCTTAAGAATCTTGAGCGGGCTGAACTGAGTGACGAGACGACAACCGGCGGTTTATCATCTGAGCAGAAAAAGCAGTTGCTCCGCGCTTTTATTCTGGGGGAGCTGACTGATGATCCGGCTCAGCTTCGCCAAGCGCTTGCACTTGATTGGGCCGAGGTGCAACAGATCATTAAGCCGCGCCGCAAGAAAGCGAGCCTCGAGCAGGTTATTCAAGAACTCGAGCAGGTGATCAACCAGACCGATGATGATGTCGAGGTTGTGCCGGAGTTAATCAGCCAACTCCGGGATGGGGTTGAGGTTGAGCGATCGCTGATCGAGAAGACATTGGCAAATTACCGTGAAATGCTGTCGGTTGAGAGTCAAAGCGCACTTCGCCGGCTTATGCGACCGCGCGAAGTGAGAAGTGCTGATTTTTTGACCGGCTTGCTCTCAGCATTGATCGATCTGCGCCATTTGCGTGAGGATAGCGAGGTTGCCGGCGCACAAATAGTGGTGCAATTTCAGCCGTCGAAAGAAAAGCAACCGTTGGCGGAGGCCGTGCAAGCGTTTCGCTGTTTGTACGGCGGTATTGAGACAGTCATGAGCACTATCCAATGGGAGTTAGCTGAATTATGGAATTTAGCTGTTGATCAAACTGAAGAAGAGGATTTGGGTAGTGATGAGACCGAACGGGTGAAAACGAGTAAACTGGCCTTCAATGTTCTGCTTCAGCGTAAGAATCAGACCATCGCTTCAACCACATTGATCTGGGAATATCGCTCGGATAGTCCAGCAGCAGCGACCTATCAAGCATTGGTATACGAGAGCGGATTCTTGCAACCATCTCTTCACGGCCCTCTATTTGCCGCTGCATCGCCATCGTTACGGATTCCATTCTATACCTCTTGCAAGCTTCCGGCTAACATTGTCGATCTTGATCTCCATCGCCCTTTGAATACATTTGGCAATTGGTACCAACAAGCGGATGCCGAACGTAACAACCTGCGGCGCGCGCTCGAAATGAATTTCCACGATCTACGAGTGCCTCCTGAAGCGAAATCGGCCCTGATGAATGCCCTTGATAATCTTGAACGAGCATGGGCTAACGTTGTACACGCGGCATTACAAGGGTTATTTGATGCCCCGATTGATCAACTTGTACTGGTATATCAACAATTTTTAGCGACGATCCTCGAACATTTACCAAAGAAGCAATACAAAGAAATTTATCAAACCATCAATCAAGCTTGGATTATAAGCGAAGATGTGCAAAAAGATTGGGTGATAATGCCGCTTATCCATCCATTGAAATTAGATTGGTGGCATAAGCGGGCAAGATACTATCACGATATTATTGCCCAGATGTTTCGCGTTTCAACACCAGCGCGCGCCATTGACGACAAGCGGTTTCGGCGGGAAATGAGTCTCATCGACAGCGCATTAGCGACCCCGCCGGTGATTGCGCTGGCCAATGCGCGGCATCAAGGGTATTGGTATGTAGCGCATGAAGATGTGCAGGGGTACACGCTCTTCCGTGGGGTGCGCGAGACTAACGGCATTACTGGCGCTACTGTTCATGAGCTAGCCACAGATGAACAAGAGCTGATGGCTAGTCAGGCAGTCGAAACACTGGTTGGGATTATTCAAGACTATATTGAAACGTACCCCTTTGCGCGAGATGGCATTACGATCGTACTCCTCGAATGCCATAACAGCGCGCTGCCGGTGTTGCTGCTCAAACAAGTAAGTGCGCGGAAAACAACCACGCATTATCCTGAGCGCTTGCATCTCATTGTGCATACATCCACTTACGGCGGATCGCTCTACCGGCGGCTTGATGAATGGCTCGCCGACGAGCCGTCAGGAACAGAGCGAGAGGGAGCAGCCTATTTGCCGCGCATTGTGGTTGAGGTGCGCGAGTCCGCACTTGATGAACTCTTGCAATCATTGAAAAGGTCAGACGTTGTTGTATTGGTTGATCTGTTCAAACGGTCAAATCAACCGCTAAAACCAACACTTATTGAGCGCACCCAGCGGGAGGCGGGCAATACAACTATTGACTTCTACCCTACGCGACCAGAGCCATTCCGCGAGGGTGAGACAGAACGGTTGTTGCAATTAGTCCCGAATCATAAACCGGATGTATTGCGTCTCTTCCTGCTCTGCCAGTATGCCGGCAATCTGCAGCCGGGAGCTGAAATGCCGGAGGCAACGGATGATCTGGAATTAGCGCAAGTGCTCTCACTCGATGCATGGCAAGCCAATCTCGAACAGTTGCACCATCACTTCAATTGGGTGGTGT
This sequence comes from Chloroflexus islandicus, assembly GCF_001650695.1. Lineage (GTDB taxonomy): Bacteria > Chloroflexota > Chloroflexia > Chloroflexales > Chloroflexaceae > Chloroflexus > Chloroflexus islandicus. Next base: position 22,992 of record NZ_LWQS01000073.1, on the reverse strand, counting down.
GCTACGATCAAGTCATCGACCGTTTCTTGCTCAAAGCAGCATGCCACGATCGCGTTCAAATCATTCGCTATGCGTTAGGGTTAGGCGTACAACGGCTGCATCATTTGACAGTCTCTTCCGCTAGTCGTACCCAAGAGATTGTGGTCAAACGGCTTGGTGATAGGCTAGCTAATATGTTGCCGCGCATCAAGCGAAGCCAGTGCCAACAGATTGCAGCTCATTTAGCTGAGATGGCCAATCGGATTTCAGGTGATATTGTGTTACGGGCCGCCGGGCCGGGATTGTTCCTCAATGAGTTGATCGGTCTCGTTGTGGCAATGTTTCAAGCTGAGCAGGTGTTTCAGCGCCAATATCCGCAGGCGCTTAGCGTATGGATCTTGCTCGATGACTATAAGCATTGGTTCCAAAGCGGCAAAATGCCTGATTTACTCTTGATTGGATTGCAGAAATCGGGTGAACGGGCTCTGGTTCATTTACAGCTTGTGGAAGCGAAATGTGTTAATGCAACCGCATTCGAGCAAGAGGCAAAGGATGCGCGTTTACAAGTGCGGAGCGGGGTAAGCCGATTGGCTAGTATCTTTGCCCCCGGCGGACGCCATCTCGATGCGCCATTCTGGTATGATCAACTCTATCGTGCTATTGCCGGCAATGTCCAATTTAATGATGAGCAGTTTGCGGTTTGGGAGGCAGTTGCTGAGCAGATCCATCGTGGCGAGTATGATTTCGTCATCAGTGGCGCTAGTTATGTTTTCTGTTATGATGATCAAGTAGGAATTTTCAATGGCCCAGACATTCGGCCATTTACCGAGACGGCTGCTGATGCCCCAGCGGCATCACTGATTGAACATCGCTATGGGCGCAATGAGTTGATAACGGCGCTGCATCAGCTTGTGCAGCAGACGAGTGCGCTCGATCCGCAACAGATATTTGATTGGACGCCTGATCCGGTTAAACATTCGCACGATGTCGCTGCGGAGGCGGTGGGTCTGACCGAACATGTACCCGCCTCTCATACCCTAGTGCCCCCGCCGATATCAAGCACGTCGGGTGAACAAATCGATCTCCCATCATCTTATGACATACCTCAGGTACCGCAAGACGCCATTGCCGAACATCAACATGACAGTCCAAGTGTTCAATCCGAAGAGGAACAGCCAGCCCCTATTCCACCGGTCGAGGCCGCATGGCTTGAACAAAAAGCGCGCGATATCGAGCGTGCCCTCCGCCAGCGTGGTGTCCAACTCTATTCCATCAATATCAATGATGCGGATCAAGGGCCAAGTATTGTGCGGTTCAAGTTTCGACTCAAGCCAAATCAACAGTTGAAACGAGTACAAGCAATGGCCGAAGATTTGGCGCGCGATTTGAAACTGCCTGCGCCACCATATATCGATAATGTGCCGGAAACGGACTTTGTCGGTATAGACGTTCCGCGGCCACAGCGTGAAACGATCTATTTACACCCATTCATTAAGCAATTACCTCAGCCAAAGCCAGCGGAACTGCCGATTGTGATAGGGGTCGCACCGGATGGCCAACCAATTATTGAAGATTTAGCGGAATTTCCTCATCTGTTAGTCGCTGGCGCTACCAAGTCGGGCAAGTCAGTCTTCTTACGCAATCTGTTGCTCAGTCTGTTAACGGTCTACCGTCAGGGAGCATTGGAGCTGCTGATCATCGATCCGAAACAAACAGACTTTACTTTATTCAATAAGCTGCCCTATTTGCGAGGGGGTAAGGTCATCGTTGATCGCAAAGAGGCGCGGGAGGCATTGCTTGACTTAGCGCGCACCGAAATGCCGCGCCGGCAAAAGATTATGGCCCATCGGAGTATGAATATTAAGGCGTTTAATCAACGGTATCCCGAAGAGGCATTGTCGCCGATTATCGCCTTGATCGATGAATATGGCCTATTAACAAGTCTCATGAGCAAAAAAGAGCGAGAGGCATTTGAGCAAAGCTTAGGTGAGCTAGCCGCAGCCGCGCGTGCGGTTGGCATTCATATCATTTTGGCTACCCAGCATCCGAGCGCTGAGGTCATTACCCCGATTATCAAAGCCAATTTAGATGCTCGGGTAGCGTTGCGCGTAGCCTCTCACGTAAATTCGCGAGTAGTACTAGACACGACCGGCGCCGAACATCTTCTCGGTCAAGGCGATATGCTCTTCCGCCGGCCAGATGGCCGGATTCTACGCTTACAGGCACCGTTTATGGATGAAGAGGAGTTAATGCGGTTGTTAGACACGTACCGTTAAACCCCTTTCCCCCACCACATTGATCCATTGGATGCCGGGCCGGCTAGGATCAGGCACCTCTTCCACCAGCAGCACGCGCATGCCGACCGATTCGAGCAGGAGGGTGAGGCGGGCGGGCGGGATGGTGGTGTAGAGGCGGCCATCGGGGGCGCGTTCGCCGTCGGGGGGTGGGGTGCGGTACGAGACGATGAAGCGTCCGCCGGGGCGGAGGATACGGGCGAGGTTGACGGCGGCGCCGATGAGTTCGGCGGCGGGCAGGTGCATGAGCACGGCAACGCAGAGGACGTTGTCGAAGCTGGCGTCGGCGACGCCGGCAAGGTCGGGGAGGGCGGCGGGTTGGACGTTGATGCCGGCGTAGGCGGCGCGGGCTTCGTTGATCATGCCCAGCGATGGTTCAAAGCCGATGGTGGGGTAGCCGTGCTGTTCGAGCCATGCCACGTCGCGCCCGCTGCCGCTGCCGATGTCGGCGGTGGGCCGGCCATGGTGGAAGAAGGCCGTGATCAGGCGGTAGATCGATTCCGGGCGCTGGTTGCGCTGGAAGGCGGCCTGTTGGCGGGCCAGTTCGTCGTAGGCGCGAATGGTTTGCGGGTCAGGCATATTCCATTTCGTGATACCGTGGCGACCGTAGAGACGCACGGCCGTGCGCCTCCGTGATTATGGAGACGCACAGCCGTGCGTCTTTACGATGGATGCGAACCGGTAAACGGGATCAAATTCCCGGCGTCGTCCAGTGTCCAAACGGTGCCGTCGTTGGCGGTGATGCCGGTTTGGGTGCGCCAACGTTCGGGCAGGGGGCGCGGCATTGCCAGCATCCCGCCTGAGGGAGTGCTGAGCAGGGTGAAATCGAGTGTGCCGGCGGTTTTGCCGCGCACGGTGACGCGCACTTTCCAGCAGCCGTTCCATTCACGGTAGAAGTCGTAGTCGAGTTCAACCGGGCCGAGCAGGCCGGTGAGCAGATCGGCAATCAGTTTTTTGGCTTCCGGGACGCGCTTGCGTAGATCGGTGAGCGGTTGCGGGGTTGGCATAGTGGATTGGGTTCGTTTCATCTTCGCTACTGATCAGTTATCCGAATTCGTAATATTGCCGGTGTTATCACTGCAAACGCTTGGCGTAGCTCTGTTTCGTGTTGGACGATCGCTGAAGCGACCAGATCGGCTTTGCGTTCCGGTGATAAGCCGGCTAATCGCAGTAGGATGATGCCGTGCGTGTGGAGCCGGCGCCGAAAGACAATCTCGCCGAAATCGCGATCAGCGGTAATCAGGATCGCCTGCACACGGTTGGCAATCGCAAGGACTTCATCATCCGTAATTCCCGGCTCCATCTCTGCGATGTACTAGACCTGATGACCATCTTGCCGCAGACGTTCCACAATAGCTCGATCGATGCTTTCATCAGCCACGAGATTCATGCGGCATCCTCGGCCAAGGGATAGATCACGCCGGCGCGAAGGGCATCGCGGGCAAAGGCGAGAGCGGCGAATATCGCCTCACGGCTCAGCCTAGGATGAGCGGCGAGGATTTGATCGATCGTTTCGCCGGCAGCCAATTTCTCTAAGATGAGTTCGACGGTGATGCGGGTGCCGGTGACGACAGGTTTCCCCATCATGATATTGGGATGTGAGACGATCAATGGTTTGTCCATACGTTTCATTGCTGGTGGCAGAATGGTTGCGCTTATTATAGCGTTTTTTACTCTGCATTTCACATGCTACGCAAAACGTCTCCTTTGAACAGCCCCTCACGGCGCGCGGGAGACGCCGTTCCGGCGGAGGTTGGCTTCGCGCCAGACGCGCACGGCGCCGCGGATGAAGCGGTAGGCGACGAAGGCGAGGACGAGAGTGATGATGCTTGTCTGGCATGGAGTGCGGCAGTTTGACTGCCGCACTCCATATATGAGACGCCTCACGGCGCGCGGGAGACGCCGTTCCGGCGGAGGTTGGCTTCGCGCCAGACGCGCACGGCGCCGCGGATGAAGCGGTAGGCGACGAAGGCGAGGACGAGGGTGATGATGAGGGCAAGGATGGGCAGGAAGACGGCGAGCAGACTGAGCACGAATGAGAGCGCGTCTTCGAGGAAGCTGAGGAAGGAGTTGGCGGTGCCGCCGGTGGCTGCGGTGACGGCGGGCCGGATGCTGGCGCGGGCGCTTTGAGTGCCAGCGGCGGCGATGATGGCGGCGATGGCGACGACTGCCGGGTGGATGGCGACGACATCTTGGGCGGCGGCGAGGGCGACGATCGCGCCAGCGATGGGGCTGATCACTAGCCCGATAATGTGGAGAACGCTGTCAACCGCCGGTACTTTGTCGCCAATGAAGTCGATGATGGCCAGCGCCGCCAGCACGATCATCACAATTGGGTGGGCAAGCAGGTCGAATGGTTCGCTGAGTTGGATGAGGCCCAGCCGGGAGAGGACACTGACGGTTAACAAGGGGAGATAGGCGTTGAGGCCGGTGGCGGTGGCCAGACCAAGCGAGCTCGCCAGTGCAATGATTGTCTCCATAGCAATACTCCGGTGGCGGATGGATTGCGGAACAACCGCGTTCGATACTCTTGCGCCGGGGAGGATGGCATGCGTTGCCCCGGTAGCAATGTGCTCCTTTTCCCCATCAGACGTGCAACCTGCACGAAAAGTTGCGCGTCTGATCGCGTATCATGCTACCACGTTCCGGTAGGGCAGAGTGAGGATGGGATATGGCAGAACCTCCGCGCGGTCGTCCGCGCCCGATCCCGTCGCCGTCGCGCCCGCAGACGCTGCGGCAGTGGGTGGTTGAGACGCGGCGAGCGTTGCGCAATGTGCCGGCGGCGTTCCGGCTGGTGTGGCAGGCCGACCGCGGGCATACGGTGCTCATGGCGGTGATTACGTTGCTGGCGGCGGGGTTGCCGCTGGCACAGGCGTATGTTGGCAAGCTGATCGTGGATACGGTAGTGGCGGCGGTGCAGGGCGGGGTGGATGCGCTGGTTGGTCTGCAACAGACGTTGCCGTGGCTGCTGAGCGAGTTTGGCTTGATCACGCTGGGGGCGGTGTTGGCGCAGGGCCGGTCGCTGAGCGAGCATATCTTGCATGCCCGCCTGAGCAATATGGTTAATCTGATGATCATGCGCAAGGCGCTGCTGCTCGACCTGCACTACTTCGAGGATGCGCAATACTACGACAAATTGCAAAACGCGCGGCGGGAAACGAATTGGCGGGCGATGGCGATGGTCAACACCGTGTTTAGCGCCATCCAACAAGTACTGACCTTGCTCTCGTTTGCGGCCAGCCTGCTCTGGTTGAGCCCGCTGATTGCGCTGCTGCTGTTTGGCGCAACTATTCCGGCGTTTCTGGCCCAAACCCACTTCAGCCGGCTGCGGTTCCGGCTGTTGACGTGGCGGGCGCCGGAGTTTCGCCGTATGCAATACCTTGAGCATCTGCTGACGGTGGATACCGCCGTCAAAGAGGTAAAACTGTTTGCGCTGGGCGAGCCGCTGATCGAGCGCCATCAAGAGCAATTTCACCGCTTCTTCCACGAAGATGAGGCGCTGGCCCGGCGGCGTTCGCTGATCAGCACCTTGTGGGGAATCGTGGCGAGCGCCGGCTATTACGCCGCTTATGGCTGGATCATCTGGCAGACGGTGGCCGGGGTGATCACGATCGGCGGAATGACGTTCTACCTGACGCTCTTTCGTCAGAGCCAATCGGTGGTGCAGACGCTGTTTGGCAATCTGGCCCAGCTTTATGAGGGCGGGTTGTTCTTGACCAACTTGTTTGACTTTTTGGCGATCGAGCCGCGCATGCGCCATGGGCGCAACCTACCGGTGCCGCGCCCGATCCGGCAGGGGATCGAGTTTCGCAATGTCAGCTTTCGTTACCCTGATCGGGAAGAATGGGCCTTGCGCGACATCAACCTGCGGATCGGGCCGGGCGAAAAGATCGCGCTGGTGGGGGCGAACGGGGCCGGCAAGACAACGTTGATCAAGCTGCTGACCCGGTTGTACGATCCGACCGAAGGCCAGATTCTACTCGACGGGGTTGATCTGCGCGATTACAATATCGATGAGCTGCGGCAACGGATTGGGGTCATCTTTCAGGATTTTGTCCGTTATCAGACCACGGCGCGGGAGAATATCGGGTTTGGCCAGATCGACGAACTGGCGAACGAACCGCGCATTCGCTCGGCGGCGGTGCGGGGAGGGGCCGATGAGGTGTTGGCGCAACTGCCGCACGGCTACGATACGATGCTGGGGCGTTGGTTTGAGAACGGGGCCGAGCTGTCGGGCGGGCAATGGCAGAAGATCGCACTCGGACGCGCGTTTATGCGCGAGAGCGAAGTGTTGGTGCTGGACGAACCGACGGCGGCGCTCGATGCTGAACGCGAATACGAAATTTTTCAGCGGTTTCGGGATTTGACTGCGGGGCGGATTGCGGTGCTGATCAGCCACCGCTTCTCGACCGTGCGGATGGCCGACCGGATTGTGGTGCTCGAACATGGCCGGATCACCGAGATGGGGACGCATGAGGAGTTGTTAGCCCGCGGCGGGATGTATGCCCGTTTGTTCAATATGCAGGCCGAAGGCTATCGTTGAAGCAAGAGAGGTCATCATGGAGATCGGCGCGCTGCTCAAGCGGGGGTTTACGGTTTGGTGGCGGTACAAAGTGCTGTGGGGTTTGGGGATTTTGTTGGCGCTGGTGGGGCGAGGCGGATATGGCGTGACGATCAATTTTGGTGTGAGCGATCCGAGCCAGCCGCCTGATGAAGCTGTGAGCCGGATTCTGCTGGCCTTTATCCCGGAAGACTTAACCCCGGAGGCGGCGACCGGCTGGGTGTTGTCGTTAGGGCTAGGGTTACTGGTGGGTTGGCTGGTGATGCTGTTTGTAGGGAGCATTGTGGAAGGGGCGGCGATCGTGCAGACCGATCTGCTCGATCAGCGCGGGCAGTTTGATCTGAGCAACAGCTTTGCGGCTGGAGTCAGCCGGATGGTACCGTTGGCGCTGATGGATTTGCTACTGGCGCTGCCGGGTCTGGTGGTAGGGATTGGCATTCTGGTGGCGTTTGGAGCGCTGGTTGCCAGTGTCTTAACAATGGCGAACGACGGGCCGTCAGCTTCGATGCTCGCCGGCGCGGTCGTGACAATAGCAGGGTTGATCATTTGTCTTTCCATTCCGATCTTGCTATGGGGCCTCTTCCTTGCCGTCTTCCGCCCGCTGGCGGCGCGGGCGTGCGTGCTGGAGGGGCAAGGGCCGGTGGCTAGCATCAAGCGCGGCTGGCAGGTCTTGCGGCGCAATGTGGGGCAGGCAGTTGTGGTTTGGTTGGTGACATTCGGGATCGGGCTGGTCTATAGCTTGCCGGTGGGGGCGATTGGGGGGGTGTTGTTGTTTGCAACCGGCGCCAATCCGGTGACGAGTTTCGGCGCGTGGGTCATCATCACCGTGTTGTTTAACGTGATCTTTGCGATCATTCTGGGCGGGGTGTTGGCTAGCCTGAATGTGGCGCTGTGGACGGTCGGCTACCGGCAGTGGACGATGGCGGCGCCGGCGATGCAGCAGGTGTATGCGCCGGTGCGGGGGATGTGACCCCACCCCCTTGCCCCCTCCCCGTTCACGGGGAGGGGGTATTTTACCGCAGGGGGCAGTAGGGAGTAGGGAGTGGGGAATGGGGATATGTTCACCCAATTTTTCTTCCCCATTGCCCACCCTTGGCGGCCTTGGCGATCGTAGCGCCTTTGCGTTTAGTATTTTTTGTGGTCTTGGCGGCGCCGGCGATGCAGCAGGTGTATGCGCCGGTGCGGGGGATGTGACCCCACCCCCTTGCCCCCTCCCCGTTCACGGGGAGGGGGTGGTTTTTACCGCAGGGGGCAGTAGGGAGTGGGGAGTAGGGAATGGGGGATGGGGATATGTTCACCCAATTTTCTTTCCCATTCCCCACCCTCTGCGGCCTTGGCGATCTTAGCGTCTTTGCGTTAACAATCTCTGCGCCTTTGCCTGCTTTGCGGCTCTATGGTACGTAGGCGCGAATGGCTTCGCCGAAGGCGCGTTCGGCGGCGGCGGCGCGGCGGAGGAGGGCAGCGATCTGGGTTGGCTCGGTTGCGGCAGCGGCTTGTTCGTAGGAGGCAGCGGCTTCGGCGAGATAGCTGGCGGCCTGCACGATGGCCGGTTCAGCGGCGAAATGGTCGCGCAGGAAATCGGCGTTCTCGCGGCGCAGGCGAGCGGCGAGCGGTACGGTGTATTGGATTTGTGCCGAGGCGACGCGGCCTTTTTCAATCTCGTCAACCCACTGTTCGAGGGCAGCCACGCCGGTGGGTGGGCCATACTGGTTGGTGTCCAGCATGGTTTGGGCGAGTTGGCGCCAGACGGGGCGCAGATCGGTGGCCGGTGCGGTGGGGGTGAAGATCGTGAGGCTGTAGCGCCATGGGTATTGGAAGGTGCGCGCTTGGCTAGTGATCGCGGCGAGGAGCTGTTGGGTGTTGACCTTGAGGCCTTGATCGCCGGCGGGATGCTGGCCGGGTTGGCAGGGGGCCGGCGGCAAGCAGACCGTTTCGTAGAGATAGAACGATTCCTCGTCGTAGCCAATCAGCACATCGCTATGGCCGATAAACTCGGTTGAACCGTAGAGCGTTCCCATATCCAGCGCAACCCGCACGGGATAGCCTTGGGCGATGAACGAGCGGGCGAGTGCGACGAAGGCATCGGCGTCGTCAGTGACATAATACTGGCGCTGCAAACCGAGGTAGGGCGCAGCGTTGCGCAAGCCAACTTCGGGATCAAGACCGAACGGCAGTAAATCATTGCTGCCGGGCATGATCGTAAAGCCATAGGTAAAAGACATCAGCCAGTCAATGGCGGGTCTGGGTTGCACGTTACCGTGTTGGGCCGCGATCATTTGCAAGCTAGTCGATTGGCAGAGCGGGCCATCGGCGGCGATCCACGGTATGTCGGCCAGCATCCATGCCGAGGGTGCGGGAGCTACATCAGCCATCGTTACCCAGCGTGGCTCGTAGGTGGTTTCGTAGTACGAGCGGATGAAAAAATTGAACAGCAATTGCCAGCCGATCAGGCCGGCGATGGCGAGCAGAGCGATGCCGATGGCGATACCGGCGGCAAGTTTACGCCAGCGCATACATCCCCCTTTACGTGACGAGTACCGATCGGAGTATAGCGCCGGCGGTGCGAGAGCGGGCGAAAGAGATGTTTACTGTGGGGGAAGAAAAAGGGGATGTGACTTCTGTTTGCGGGGGAATGGCCACGAAAAGGCGCAAAAACCGCAATCTTGCGGTTTTTACCGTAGAGGACGCGGGGGGCGCAGAGGGGAATAGGGAGTAGGGAGTGGGGAATAGGGGCGTGTTCCCTATCTTGCCCATTACCTACTCTTTGCGGACTTAGCGATCGTAGCGCCTTTGGGTTTAGTAATTTTTGTGGTCTTGGCGGCGCCGGCGATGCAGCAGGTGTATGCGCCGGTGCGGGGGATGTGACCCCACCCCCTTGCCCCCTTCCCGTGAACGGGGAGGGGGTATTTTACCGCCGGGGACGCGGAGGGCGCAGGGGAGTATGTGAACACCACCAACCCTCTGCGACCTTAGCGCGCTTGGCGGCTGTGGGTTGGCCCCCACGGACAGAACATCTGTCCAGTACCCGGCCCTGAAGGGCCGGGCTATAGTTACGAAGCCCGCTGCGCGGGCTGATGCCCCTACCCCTTGCCCCTCCCCCGCTGGGGGAGGGGTGTTTTTTACCGCCGGGGGCGCGGAGGGCGCGGGGAGTATGTGAACACCACCAACCCTCTGCGACCTTAGCGCGCTTGGCGGCTGTGGGTTGGCCCCCACGGACAGAACATCTGTCCAGTACCCGGCCCTGAAGGGCCGGGCTATAGTTACGAAGCCCGCTGCGCGGGCTGATGCCCCCACCCCTTGCCCCTCCCCCGCTGGGGGAGGGGTGTTTTTTACCGCAGAGGGCGCGGAGGGCACGGGGAGTATGTGAACACCACCAACCCTCTGCGACCTTAGCGCGCTTGGCGGCTGTGGGTTGGCCCCCACCCCTTGCCCCTCCCCCGTTGGCGGAGGGGAAGGTTGACCGCAGCGGACGCGGAGAGCGCAGGGGAGTATTTACGGCCTTGGAATGCTCACCCCTAGCCCCGCTCATACTGGTGCGGGAGAGGGGTACGTGCGGTGGCTTTGTAACTAGATCCCGGCCCTTTAGGGCCAACAACGCGGGCCAGCGGCCCGCGCTCCGGGTTTACCCTTCACGATGTTGAAACATAGCTGGCCGGCGGGGTTGCGCAGGCGGTGCAACCCGCTGTGATCGGCGCCGGTGGGTGTGTTTGGCGACAGCAAGCAGCGGCCATATCAATCCAGCGATTGCTAGGGCGCCAATGCCTTGGGCAAGTGCGATCAAGCCGGCCATTTCCATAGGTGTGTCTCCTGAGATAAGATAGTGCTTACTTTGTAATTAAGTATCTACTAACCTCGTGAGACATAGTATACCGCAATAAAATCAATTTGTAAACCATTTACTGAGAAAACGTGTTAACCGGCGGAGGCTGCCAGCAGATAGCCGGTGATGTGGGCCAGCATCAAGGCGACCATCGTCGAGGCGCCGGGAGCAGGTGAGTCGGTGTGCGTGAGGCGGGCGGCGGTGTAAAGACCAACCGGCAGGGTGAGAAGACAGGCGATCGTAACCACGGCTGGCAGTATCCAGCTTGCCAATGCCACTGGCAAGCCGTAGGCCAAGGCGAGGCTCAGCCACCACCACCAGCGCACCTGCGGGCCGTAGATGACGGCAAGAGTGTGTTTGCCGACCTGCGCATCGGCGTGGCGGTCGGCCCAATGCACGCCGATAATGCAGACCAGCGCGGCGGCGACGACCGGCGCGAGTTGGGCATAGACGCGCAGCGGCGGGGCGCCGTGGGCGCAAGCGTAGGCCATGAGCGGCATCAGCAACCCGCCGAGCAGTGCATTGGCCAATTCACCCCAGCCGCGCCGTTCGAGCGCGATGGGAGGCATCGAATAGGCCCAACCGCCGAGCAGGCCAATCAGCAAGATGATCCCTGCCGCTAACGGTATCGTGCCGCTGAGGGTGGCCCACGCGCCGCCGAGCAGGGTGATGCCGCTGACCACTACTGCCGCTTGCAGCGCCAGTGGCCGATCGGCGTAGCCGGTAGCGATCGCACCGCTGCCGCCAGAGACGCCGGTGTGCTTGGCGAGTGCATCGGTATCGGCGTCGGCGTATTCATCGGCGTAGTGCGCAGCGAGATTGGCCAGCATTGTGAGGGTAAGGCCAATCGCTTGCCGCGACCAATCGATTGGCCCGTCGGCGAGCGCCAACGCCACACCTACCGCATAGGCCAGCACGCCGCTGGGTAAGATGAGCGGGCGGCTCATGAGCCAGAGGCCGTAGAGGGTTTGGGGAAGCGAGGAGGTTTTAATCGGCATAGGTCGTGCTTCTCGCGGGGTTCCGTAATGATGGCGTGCGGCAGGGCAACTATCGCATGTCCGCTGTCGCGCTGTGTCTGCCGCTGAGCATGCGGCTCGTCTTCCAGCGGTCGATCATCCATCTTCAGAATCTCTTCAGCTTGTCTTCGGCTTTCGTTCAGGCTTATCTACTATACTACCATTGCCGGCAGCGACGGTTCGAGTATGGAAAGGAAACACGATGCTCAATCTGCTCATCATGCTCAGCATCGCCGTTCTCGGCGCATTGGCATGGTCTCCCGGCGCAACGTATGCCCAGCCGGGTCAAAGCGATACACCGGTGACGATGACCGGTACGGTGACTGCGTTTAAGTCTGCGCCACGCGGCGAAATAGACGGCTTCTATCTGGATAATGGCACGGAGGTTCGGTTTCCTAAGCATTGGGGCGGGGCGGTAACGCAGGCCGTGGCGGTAGGTGCGCCGGTACGGGTTGAGGGGCGCCAACACATTGGACGGCGGGGTGATACGCACGTCAAGGCGCAGGTGATCGTTAATTTGAACACCAATGCGCGGGTGGTGATCGAAGAGGCGGTTGATATCAGCGGGCGAATCACGAACTATACCTACAGCCGCAGCGGACGGATCGATGGTTTCATTATGAGCACTGGCGATGAGGTGCGCACGCCGCCGCATCTGGCGGCGACGATTGCCAATACGTTGCCGGTAGGCGCATCGGTGCGCGTTGTTGGCGTGCGCAAGACCGGTAAATATGGCGAGGTGCAGATCAAGCCGGATACGATTACGAACCTTGATACCGGAACTGTGTTGGTGATACCGTAATCCGGCGCTTTTAGCCGGCAATACACCCGGATCGATCTGGATGCACCTACGCATGGCGCATCCAGATCGCCGTTCCCGATGTTAAACGGCTCAATCAGGAGTGGATATGAAGGCAATTGATGATGAACGGGCGCCGCAAGGCGACCAAGGCCATGATTGGCATGTGGTGGTCATCGAAGATGAACCCACGATTGCCGAGTCGTTGCGGGTTGGCTTGACGTATGAAGGTATGCGCGTCACGGTGGCGAGCGAAGGTCGCCGCGGGTTGCAGATCATCGAGGAGAAGGGCGCCGATCTGGTCATTCTCGATCTGATGTTGCCCGATATTGATGGCATGGTTGTCTGCCGGCGACTGCGGGCGCGGTCGAGCGCATTGCCGATCATTATGCTCACGGCGCGGGGCGAGGTACAAGATCGGGTGCAGGGGTTGCAACAAGGCGCCGATGATTATGTGGTCAAGCCGTTTAGTTTTGATGAGCTGCTGGCGCGGGTGCAGGCCGTGTTGCGCCGGGCCGGCATAGCGCGCGCGCCGGCGGTGTTGCGCGTGGCCGGCCTGACGCTCGATCCAGAGACGCGCGAGGTGACGTTGCATGGCCGCCAGCTTGAGCTGACCCCAACCGAATTCGCGCTGCTCGAATTATTTATGCGCCATCCGCGGCGCGTGTTCACTCGCGAGACGCTGCTCAGCCGGGTGTGGGGGTTTACTTACACCGGCGATTCAAATATCGTTGAAGTTCACATAAGCAATTTGCGCGAAAAGATAGGCGATCATGAGCGTAAACTCATCCGTACCATCTACGGCGTTGGGTACAGCTTACGGCCAGAAGATGAACCAATGGTGGCATAGGCTGTCGTTACGCCAGCGGTTGGCGCTGCTCTACAGCGGCTTGCTGGCGTTGTTGCTCTGTCTGCTAGGGTTTGGCTTTTACCTCGATATGCGGCAATTCCTATTTAGCAGCACCGAGTTGCGCATTCGAGCGCAGGCGAAGCCGATTATCGAGCAGTACCTGTTTGAACAACCCAACCCCGCAGCGCAATTGGCACAGATTGCCGGCCAGTTGAGCCGCGATCTGACCTCGCGCGATACGACGGCGCTGGTCTTTGATCGGGAGGGTGTGCTCCTAGCCGATGGCCGCCGCTTGCCGGAAGAACCGGCGGCGACGCCGGTGGCGGCTGAGGTGTTGGCGGCGGCGTTAGCCGGGCAGAATAATGTCTCGGTGATCCAGCCGAGCGGTGCGCAGCGCATGCTCAGCCTGCTGATTCCGCTGCGTCCGGCGCCGGGAGCGCCGGAAGTGTTTGGAGTGGTGCAGATGAGCACGCCGCTCGCGCCGATTGAGGCCACCTTGCAGCGCCAGAGTATCATTATCGGATTGAGCATTATCATCGTGCTGGTCGCCGGCAGTTTGACCGGCTATTGGCTGACGAGTTCGACCTTGCGCCCGCTGAGCGATTTGATCGTCGCTTGCCGCAACATCGCCCAAGGGAATCTTCGCCAGCGCGTGCCGGTCATCTCGCCGCACGATGAGGTGGGCCAGTTGACGCAAGCATTCGATGAGATGGTCGAACGGCTTGAGCAGAACTTCCAAGCGCAGCGGCGGTTTATTGCTGATGCAGCTCACGAAATGCGCACCCCGCTGACTGCCCTGCGCAGCGGGTTAGAGGTCTTGCTGCGCGGGGCGCAGGATGATCCGCAGACCGCGTTTCGCCTGATCCAAAGCATGCATCGCGATGTGGTGCGGCTGTGCGGCGTCAGCGAGCAACTCCTTGACAAAGCGCGTTACGAATCGGGCCGGTCATTAAACCTCCAGCCAGTCATGATCGCTGATGTGATGACGGAGTTTGCGGCGCAGGCGCGTTTGCTGGCCGGTGAGCGCCGCGTGATCATCGAGCAAGGCCCGGCGGTGCAAGTCGTGCTTGACGCTGATAGCTTGAAACAGGCGCTGTTCCATCTAGTTGATAATGCCATCCAACACACCGCACCCAACGGGACGATCACGCTCGGTTGGGCAGTCGCCGGGCAAACGCTGCATTGTTGGGTGGCCGATACCGGCGAAGGAATTGCGCCAGAAGATTTGCCGCATGTCTTCACACCATTCTACCGCGGCGACCGATCACGGTCACGGCGCACCGGCGGCACTGGTTTGGGGTTGACGCTGGTGCAGAGCGTTGTCCGCGCCCACGGCGGCGAGGTGACGATTGCCAGCCGGCCCGGCGCGGGCACGCGCGTGACGATGATGTTGCCATTGCGGTTGAACTAGGGTGACGGCGATGGAAACCTTGCTTGAGCGAAAAAGGCTGCTTTGCTAAACAAGGAGAGGGTGCATATAGGCATCGCTTAAGCGAAATAACGAGGGCCAATGGAGAGGAGCCGGGCAATTTCTCAGTGATTGCTGAGCTGCGCTTGAGCGAATCTTGAGCTTGACGCTGCATACTGGCGCCGGTAGGTTGATGACGATCAACGGAGGTGTTTGATATGCAGCGTTTTCTTTTGGTGTTGTGCTTGGCATTCGTGGCATGCAGCCAACCTGCCGCACCTACGCCGATGGCCGGCATGGATCACGCGATGGGGCATAGCAGCGACGCGCCGTATGATGCGCAGTTCATCGATAGTATGATCGAGCATCACGAGGGTGCGATCACGATGGCGCGGCAGGCGCTGCAAGCGAGCCAAGATGCGCGTATTCGCCAGTTGGCTGAAGCGATTATCACGGCGCAAGAGGCCGAGATTGCCCAGATGCGAACGTGGCGGCAAGCGTGGTACCCTGATCTGCCGCCGACCGGCGGTATGATGATGGAGATGGGGCCGATGGCGGTGCCCGATGGCAATACTCCGTTTGATCAACGCTTTCTGGAAGCGATGATTCTGCATCACGAAGGGGCGATTGCGATGGCGCGCGACGCTTTGCAGAAGGCTGAGCACGCCGAGATTAAAGAGCTGGCGCAAGCGATTATCGCTGCCCAAGAGGCTGAGATTGCCCAGATGCGGGAATGGTTGAAGCAGTAGTTATGGAGCTGTGCCGTTTATGCCGCAGAGCAAGCAAAGGCGCAGAGGGTGATACACGCAAAGGCGCGAAAAGCGCAGAAGGTGATAAATGCCAAGGCGCAAAGGGGGCAAAGACGCAGAGGATTCAAACGCAGAGACGCCAAGGACGCAGAGACCGCAAAGATGGTGGGAATGGTGATCCTCCTCCGCGCCCTCGGCGTCCTCTGCGGTAAAAAACACCCCTCCCCCAGCGGGGGAGTGGCAAGGGGTGGGGGCTAACGCCAAGGCGCAAAGGGGGCAAAGACGCAGAGGATTCAAACGCAGAGACGCCAAGGACGCAGAGACCGCAAAGATGGTGGGAATGGTGATCCCCCTCCGCGCCCTCGGCGTCCTCTGCGGTAAAAAACACCCCTCCCCCAGCGGGGGAGTGGCAAGGGGTGGGGGCTAATGCCAAGGCGCAAAGGGGGCAAAGACGCAGAGGATTCAAACGCAGAGACGCCAAGGACGCAGAGACCGCAAAGATGGTGGGAATGGTGATCCTCCTCCGCGCTCTCGGCGTCCTCTGCGGTAAAAAAACCTCCCCCAGCGGGGGCGGGGTGAGGGGTGGGGCCACCTGCCAGTGGGTGCGAGCTGGATCCCAATGCTCGCAGCCATTGCCCGTTTGCGTATCACCGGCTACCATGCATCTGAGATTGCTTTCCAGCACGTGTGATTATGCCTACGATTTTGATTGTTGAAGATGAAACGCGCCTGCGCGAATTAGTGCAGCGCTATTTGGTGCAAGCCGGTTTTCAGGTGGCGCAGGCGGCTGATGGTCAGAGCGCTTTGGCGCAGGTGCGCGCGCTGCAACCAGACCTGATCATTCTCGATCTGATGTTGCCGGAACTAGATGGGTTAGAGGTGTGCCGGCAAGTGCGCGCCTTTTCGCATGCCTACATTTTGATGTTGACGGCGAAGGCGGAAGAGATTGACCGGGTGGTGGGATTAGAAGCTGGCGCTGACGATTATCTGGTGAAGCCGTTCTCGCCGCGCGAATTGGTGGCGCGGGTGCGAGCGATGTTGCGCCGGCCGCGCCATCTGATCACCGAGGAAGAGCAGCGCATTCGCTACGGCCCGCTGGTGATCGATCTGGCGGCGCATACCGTCTGGCTGAAGGGCGCGCCGGTTGCGCTGACCCATGTGGAATATTCGTTGCTGTGCGTGTTGGCGAGCGCGCCGGGCAGAGTCTTTTCCCGCGCCCAACTGCTCGACCGGGTGTGGGGTAACGACTACTTCGGCGATGATCACGTGGTAGAAGTCCATATCGCCAATTTGCGCAAGAAGTTGGGCGATGATCCGGCCCGGCCCCGCTTTATCTTTACCGTGCGCAGCGTTGGTTATCGGTTTGGAGAGCGGCGATGAAGGGGTGGTTGGCGCGGGGCGGTTTGCGGCGGCGGTTGTTGCTCGCGCATCTGCTGACGATCGCCGCTGGTGCGATCACGCTGCTTGGCGTGGCGCTGTTGTTGGCGCCGGGGTTGCATGACCGCCTGATGATTGCGTGGCTGGGGCCGCATTGGGCTGCGACTGCCGATGACAGCATGATCGAGATGGAGCGGGCGACGAATGCGATCTTTACGGTGGCGATGGCGCAGGCGCTGGCGATCAGCAGCGGTGCGGCGATCCTCGTGGCGGTGGTGGTGAGTCTGGCAGCATCGCGCCGGATCGCGCAACCGCTCGAACGGCTGTTGATCGCGGCCCAGCGGATTGCCGCCGGCCATTACCGCGAACGGGCGCCGGTGCAAGGCGATTACGAATTGGCCCGTCTAGCGGCGCAATTCAACACCATGGCCGCTGCGCTCGAGGATGCCGAGCAGCGGCGGGTGGCCTTGATCGGCGATGTCGCGCACGAGTTGCGCACGCCGTTGGCGACGATTGCCGGCTATGTCGAGGGTATGCTTGATGGGGTGGTGGAGCCGGATGATGGAACGTGGGCATTGGTGCTGGATGAGGTGAACCGCTTGCGCCGCTTGGCCGGCGATTTGCAAGAGCTCTCGCGGGTGGAAGCGGGGCAGGTGGCGTTGCGCCTCACCGCAATCGCGCCGGCGGCGCTCAGTGCGGCGGCGGTGGCCCGTCTTGCGCCGCAGTTTGCCGAAAAGGGGGTGGCGTTGCACATACAGGTGCCTGCCGATTTGCCGCTGGTCAACGCCGATCTGGATCGGGCGCTGCAAGTGTTGATCAACCTGCTCGGCAATGCGTTGCACTATACGCCGGCTGGCGGCGACGTGACCGTGCAGGCGATGCAGGCGGATGATGCCGTGCAATGGGTGGTGCGCGATACCGGTATCGGCATCGCCGCCGAACATCTGCCCCATCTGTTCGAGCGGTTTTACCGGGTTGATAAGGCCCGCGCGCGCGCCACCGGCGGCGCCGGCATTGGCCTGACCATCTGCAAGGCGCTGGTCGAGCTGCACGGCGGGCGGATATGGGCCACGAGCGCGGGGCCGGGGCAGGGCGCGACCTTTGCCTTTACCTTGCCGCTATTCCACCGTCACGAATAAGGCTTCAGCCATACGCTGCCCAATCACCAGCGGATGGTGGTTGAGCTGGATGACCCAGCGGTGGAGCGGATCGGGGACGCGAATTAGGGTGCGTCCCGGCAAGAGTTCGTAACTCCAGAGACGTTGTAATCGGTGCAGATCATAACTCACCCATTCGGCAATGCGGGTCAGCCGGCATCGTTGCCCAAACGGCGCATCGGCCAAGCGCTGTTCGTTGGCGATGGGTTGGCCACGACCGGGAATCGGGTTGCCGTGCGGGCACACTGTTGCATGGCGGGTGAGTGTGATCACCCGCTCGATGAACAACGGCGAAGCCGCTGGCGCTAAGCGCATCGCTTCGCGATGGACAAACATCCACGGCACCCCAAGCACATCGAGCAAGAACCGTTCGAGTAGGCGATGCCGGGTTTGCAGATGGCGGGCAAGGAATACGCCGCTAGGCGTTAACTCCAGTGCGCCGCTGCCAGCAACCTTCACCAGATTGCGCCGCGCGAGACGGCGCAAGAGCAAGCCAAACTCGTCATGATCGCGCTGCAACAAGGAGGCTGCCTGATCGGCGGAGACGACCGCTTGATCGGCGGCCACATCAGCGAATGCCAGCAGACAGGTTGATTCCGTTGTTGTCAGCCCAAGCGTAAGGTTCGGCAGTACAACGAACGAAGGCGCTGCCACCATACCATTTTTCCTCTGGTCAGGGCGCAAGGGCGCGCACTCACTCGCACCCTTGCGCTAGGCTGCCGTCACTCCCGCTCAACCGCGATGGACATTGAACGGTTTGCCGCGTGGCTCAACCGGCGCATCAGGCCGGCTGGTATCCATAATGATCTCGTGCAACTCAAGCTTATTGGGTGCGGTAAACGCCTCTTTTGGCAAGGTGCCCGAACGGGCATGGCCTTGGCGGAATTCATCCGAGCGCACCCATGCCTCGAAGTGAGCGCGACTTTCCCACGTGGTCAACACGATATAGGGATCGCCGGGATTGACCGGGCGCAGCAGTTGATTGCTGATAAAGCCGGGCATGCGGTCAACCAGCCGGGCGCGGGTGCGGAAGGTCTCCTCGAACAGTTCGGCGTAGTCGGGGTGGACATAGATGCGATTAGCGGTCGTGATCATACGTGCTCCTTCATCAACGAAAACCATACTGTCGCCGGGTGCGCAAAATCAGAGCCAGAAAGAAGGGGCCGCCGGCAAAGGCGGTGAATAAGCCAACTGGAATCTCGGCAGGAGCGGCCAGTGTACGGGCCAGCAGATCGGCCAGCACCAGCAGGGTTGCGCCGCCGAGTGCGCAAGCTGGGATGAGCTGGCGATGATCGGGGCCGATGGCAAGGCGGATGATATGCGGCACAATCAGGCCAACAAATCCGATCGGGCCGGTGAGCGCCACTGCTGCGCCGGTCGCCAGCGCCGCCAGCAAGACGATGATTCGTTTAATCCATTCGGTATTGACACCGAGATGGCGGGCTTCGGTTTCACCCAACGCAAACAGGTTGAGGTAGAACCCTAGACGCGGCGCCACCGCCAGCGCCAACACGATCGGCGGCGCCGCGGCTAACACCGTCTCCCACAACGCGCCACCCAACCCTCCCAGCGTCCAGAAGACGATGGAACGCAACTGCGCATCATCGGCCAGATAGGTCAACAAACCGGTGGTTGCGCCGGCCAGCGCATTGAGGGCCAATCCCACCAGCAGCAACATTGCCACATCGGTGCGGCCATGGCGGCGTGATAGCCGGTACACGAGCAGCGTCGTCGCAGCGCCGGCAAGGAAGGCGGCGATCGGCAAGGTATAGATGCCAAACACTGCTATCCCGCTGATAATGGTAAACACTGCTCCCAACGCCGCGCCGCTGCTGACGCCGATCAGGCCGGGGTCGGCGAGCGGATTGCGAAAAATGCCCTGCAACAACGCGCCGCTCACCGCCAATGCCGCGCCAACCAGCGCTCCCAGCACCACTCGCGGCAAGCGGATGTTCCAGAGCACGGCCATTTGCTGCTGGGTAAAAGCGACCTCAAGGTTGATGCCAACCTTGCTGAGAATAATGGCTACTGCCACGTCAGGGGGCACCGCGACAGCCCCGATGCCGGCTCCCAGCAAGAGCGCGCCGATCAACATCGCGGCCAATCCCGGCAGCAACCAGCCGCGGCCAAAGGCAACCGCGCGGTGAACCGTAGGCATCGTCGTGGCGCTCATGATCCCCCCGTTTGCGCGACTGCGTCACGGAAAGCGGCTACCAAATCGGCCAGCGCTTGCCCGGTGCGCGGCCCCATACCGTTCAGATAGAGGTCGTCAAAGTCGATCACCCGCCGTTGCTGGCCGGCTGGCGTATCAGCCAGACCGGGAATGCTCAACAAGCCATCGATGCCACCAACCGACTCAAGCCCCTTCGTGAGCACCAAAATCACATCGGGCTGGGCAGCAATCACAACTTCAGGGCTAAGCGGCGCATAATTGACGATACCGGCCTCGGCGGCGGCGTTGATACCGCCAGCAGCGGTAATCATAGCGTCAATCGCGGTATTGGCGCCGGCCACCTGCTGCACATCAGTACCGCGCAAATAGAGGAAGAGCACGCGCGGCTGGCGCGGCAACGCACTGGCCTCAGCGCGCGCTCGCGCAATCTCGGCCTCGACCTGCCCGGCTAACGCATAGCCGCGCTGCGGAATGCCAAGGGCGCGCGCAACGAAGATAATCTTTTGGGCAGGCGCTTCGAGCGTAGGCGGGTTCGCGGTCAACGCGAGCGGCACCCCCGCTGCCTGCACTTGGGCCAACGCTTCCGGCGGGCCGGCAAATTCATTGCCAATCACCAATGTAGGATTGAGCGACAGAATCCCCTCGGCGTTGAGCCGGCGCTGGTAGCCGATGCTCGGCAGCGCCTTGGTCTTCTCGGCGGGGTAAGTGGCGCTTATATCCACACCCACCACGGAATCACCCATCCCTAGCGCAAAAATAATCTCGGTTATATCGCCGGACAGACTGACAACCCGGTCAACCGACTCGATGACCACGGTTTCACCCTGATAATCGGTCACGCTGGCCGGCAAGATGGGTTCCGCCGCAGCGGGAGCGGTGGTAGGCTCCGGTGCAGTCATAGGATCGGGAACTGCCGTGGCAACCGGGGCAGTGGTAGGAACGGGCGCGGCCGTAGGCGCATTCGCGGTGGAATGCGCGCCACATGCGCTCAGCAGCGCCAGTACGATCAGCAAGACCAGCGGTTTCGTGAACTTCGCCAACATAGGTCTATGCACTCCCTCAATGATCTTCCGGTAGACTCAACACCAGCGGCGTTGCCGTGCGCGGATGGGGTTGCACCGTGATCGGCACGCCATACACATCGCTCAGCAGATCAGCCTGCAACACCTCCCACGGCGCGCCGATGGCGCGCAAGCGACCCTGCTGCATCACCCCGATCCGGTTGGCGTAGAGTGCAGCCAGATTGACATCGTGCAGCACAATCAGAGCGGCGCCACCCTGATCGGCTGCGCGGCGGGCCAACTGCAACACACGGTGCTGGTGGCGCAGATCAAGCGCCGCAGTTGGCTCATCGAGCAGCAACATTGGCGCGGTCTGGGCCAAGACGCGCGCCATCTGCACGCGAGCCTGTTCGCCGCCGGAAAGCGTCGGCAGGGGGCGAGCCGCGAACGGCGCGGTTTCGGTCTGCGCCAACGCCTCCTGCGCAATCGCCACATCGCGCGCACTTTCCGCTTGGCCGCGCAGATGCGGCGCGCGGCCCATGAGCGCCACCTCTAGCGCGGTAAAGGGAAAGGTCACGGCAACCTGCTGGCGCAACACAGCGCGCCGTTGCGCCTGCGCCAGCGCCGGCATCCGGCTGAGCGGCTGCCCGCCGAGCCAAATCTCGCCGCTGGCCAGTGGCAAATCACCGGCCAGCAGACTCAAGAGCGTGCTCTTGCCGGCCCCGTTTGGGCCAACCAACACCACTACCTCGCCGGCGGATAGCGTCAGCGAAACCGACTGCACCAACCAGCGTCCGTTCAGGTAATAGCCGATATCGTGGGCTGCCAACAGTTCCATAGGGATGCTGCACCTCGTTCGGTACGTGCTAAGCGACGCAGTTAGAATATACTAATTTAACTGGTTTGTCAACCAAAAACTGTAAAAACTTCACGCCAGTGGTCGAGGTGCATTGGGCGGGCTCAAACATCACAAGCGGAAACAGGCCGGCCCTTGCGGCATCAGCATGATGCGGCGGTCAAACTGCCGCACTCTATGAACACTGGCGTCGCTGCTCGACCTTTGCTAAACTCGCCCTCGGCTGACTTGACACACCCCCCAAGCTGTGTTATACTTCACCGCGTTGCGAGGGCGTATAGCTCAGCCGGTTAGAGCGCGATCCTGATAAGATCGAGGTCGGTGGTTCGAGTCCACCTACGCCCACCAACACCGAGAGAATAGAGAATGCGCGACCATTCTCTATTCTCTCTTGTTTTGGGGCGATAGCTCAGTTGGTAGAGCATCTGCTTTGCACGCAGAAGGTCAGGGGTTCGAATCCCCTTCGCTCCACCAATCACCTCCTCCCCTCCTGCTGTGCGGGCGGGCCGTAGCAAAGCTGCGGCCCGCTTGTGTTTTTGGGCGATTGGTGTGCTACCGCAGGCCGGTCATAGGATGGGCGGCGAGCGGATGGCATTCGGCTGCTCACTGTCATTGCGAGGGGGCGTAGTCTCCGCAGCAATCTCCTACTGGAGCGGGAAGAGTGAGTTACTGGGAACGGTCGCAGAAAGGGTGGGCAGTGGATGGCGTCCGCTCGCGTGGGGGATTGCTTCGCTTCGCTCGCAATGACAGACCAGTATGTCATTGCGCGGGAGCGGCGGCGTCCAGCCGCGCTGGAGGCCGCCCGACCGAAGCAATCTCCCCCTTCAGCGGTTGAGGGACTGACAAAACGTGTGGTTGAGCACACCTATTGATCGTTGAGCAATGCCGCAACGTCCGGCGCTGCACGCCCCATCACCCCTCCCCCAGCGGGGGAGGGGTGATGGGGTGGGGG
>NZ_LWQS01000072.1 GCF_001650695.1 Chloroflexus islandicus | reverse complement strand
CCGGCGGTAATAGGTGCGGGCGAGCCGCCCGCGCGCCGGGTGGAGGATGGGGCGCGGGCCGCTGGCCCGCCAGTGACGTGATATGCCGTAGGAGACAACAATGGACTTCAACGAACAACTTCGTCTCTTTTGCGAACGAGTAGGCGACCGGCGCGCGATGGCGTTAATCCTCACCGGCAGCGGCCAAACCGATACTGCTGCACTGTTGTTGGCGGCGCTGCAACCGCAGCGAGTCGCTTTTCTGCTGACGCCGGAAACGAATACCTTCCCTGAACGAGTGGCGCAGCAGATCGAGCTGTCGCCTGATCCGAATTGGTTGCGCGAGGAAGTCCATTACACCGATATTAAACAGGTCTATCGCGCATTGCGCACGATCATCGGAAAGTGGTCTGATCTGCCGCGCGAACAAATGCTCGTTGATTTAACCGCCGGCACCAAGGTTATGTCGGTAGGACTGGCCAAAGCGGCTTATGCGCTCGATCTCGGCACGATCTACATCGAGAGCGACTATCAGCAAAATAAGCCGGTACCGGGCACGCAGCGCCTGATCGATCCGCCTGATCCGTATGAAGTGTTCGGCGATCTCGAAGCAGAGGAAGCTGCTCGCGCCTTCAACACCTATGACTACCTGAGCGCAGCGCGGATCTACGCCGATCTGGCCCGACGGGTGCCGGAACCGGATCAAGTGACGTATGCCGCTTTAGCGCAGTTAGCCATCGCCTACACCCAATGGGAAGCGTTTGATCTGCAGGCCGCGGCGCAGACGTTGCAGCGCCTGTTGAGTAAGCCGTTGCCGGGGCAACTGGCGGTGCATCATCATACCTTGCAAGCCCAGCAAGCCGCGTTAGCGCGCCTCGTCCAAACCATCGGCGCCATGGCGCAGCCGGCCCGCGCCCTTGCTACCTTGCAAGACCTCGATGCTGTGCTGCCGCTGCTTGGTTCGTTGCATACCAATGCCTTGCGCCGCGAAGCGCAGCAGCGTTACGATACAGCCGCCTTGTTGCGATACCGGTGTCTCGAACTGATAAGCCAACACCGGTTGGCGACGCATGGGGTATTAGCTGAAGAGCCTGATTTGGATACGCTCAAGAAACGGGTGCCGAATCTGGATCAACGTTACCGGCAGATCGAACGCGCTACTGGTCTTCGTGAACGGGGGTTGCAACCAAATCGTGATGGGACGTACAGTTCGATAACCCTTCTTAACGGCTATTTGTTGTTAGCTGCGCTCAACGATCCTTTAATGGAATCCGTAAGACCACTTGAGATTCGCCGTCGCTCACGCGCCCGCAATCAGAGCATTCTCGCCCACGGCTTCCGCCAGATTAGCGAAGCTGAATATCGTGATTTCGTTACGGTGGTTGAGCAATTGCTGGATCAATTCTTCGCGATTGGGCAGCGGTCACGCAGCGACTGGGAGGCGCTGTACCGGTTTGTGACGGTGTGAAGAGGCATTGTGAGCGGCTGGTATCGGCTCAGTTCCTTTCCCGGCGGGGTTCAAGGACGGACAGAACACAATGAGCGCAGATGTGGTTAATGGCGTTGCGATGTGCCAGTGTACCCTCACCCCCTCCCCCTCTCCCGCAACGCGGAAGAGGGGCGCTGCTGCGTTCCGCTCCTGCACTCCTTGCCCGCCATCAGCGGCTCCCCCTCTCTCCTTAATCCGACACCGGCAACGGCGCGCAATCAACAAGGAAAAAGGTGCGTATGGCCGAACAAGAACCGTCTTCAGGACGCGGCGGCGGCATTCGCCGCAGTTCAAAGCTAACCTTCCAACGCCGGCTGTGGCTGGTGCGCCGGTTGGTGCGTGGCCCAGCGACCGCGCAAGAATTAATCGACGATGCCCGCCGCGCGTTTGACCACGATATCTATCCGGCCAACGCTACCATCGCGCTGAACCATGATCTGGCCGAGATTCGCAACCTCTTCGGCTGCACGATCAAACGGGTGCGCAATGGCCGCTACACGCTAGTTGATTACGGCGAGCTGGCCTTGCTCGATCTGGCCGACGCTGAATTGGATACGCTCAGTTTTCTGGTAACACTGTTTGCCGACGCGATCACGCCTAACGCACGATCGGTACAAGGACTGCTTGACCGGATTATCGCACTCTTGCCGTCCGAGCGGCGGGTGGTGTTTGAGCATGCTGGGCCGCACGTGAGTGTCGAAACGCCGGCGATGACCTCCAAACCCGATCCAACTATGCTCGAACGCATTCGCCGGAACTTGGGCCGGCACTACCTCCGCTTTCGCTACCGTTCGACCCATAGCCCGGCGCAGATCGAGGAAGAGCACCGGGTTGCGCCGTACCATCTGCTGGTGCGCGACGGCCATACCTACCTCGACGCCGTTTGTCTGGCCGGGCCGCATGCTGAGATTGTCAACCGCTACGTCAATTACCGGGTGGATCGGATTGTCCCCGGCTCGTTGATGGTCGAGCCGGGCCGCATGCCGCCGGCGCCGCCGCCGCGCCGAGTGTGGCAGGTGCGCTATTGGCTGGCGCCACCGGTAGCGCAACAGCGCGACATTGCCCTCTGGTTTCCCGGCAGTACAGTGGTCTTTTTTGCCGATGGCAGCGCTGAAATCACTGCTGAGACTACCGATCTATGGCAAGCGCGCCAAATCCTCTTCCGTTACCGTGAACATTGCCGCGTGCTCGAACCGCCTGAACTGGTGCAGATGATGCGCACCAGCGTGCAACAGATGCAGGAGTATTATCCGTGAACCGCCGGAGCTGGAAAGAGATTTTCGCGAGTATCAACGATCCAGAGGTGCCGGCGCTCTTTTTGATCGGTACCATGGTGTTTGCCATTCTTGGCAATGCGCTCTACGATTTGCTGGTTGAGCTGCTGCAAGACGTGTTGGGCGGCGAAAACGCATTGCTCTATGCAGTGATCACCGTATTCTCTGCCGCATTGCTGGTCGCGATTACGCTCATACTCTGGCTCTGGTTTAACCTGCGCCGGCGCCAGCGCAACCGGCTGGCCGATGCGGTCAAACTCGATCGCGCCTACCCCGGCCTGATCGTGTTTGTCAGCGCCAGACAGGGCGGTGCTGAACCGGCGGCGATTGCGCCTCACCTGAAAGCCGGCAAGCTGCGCCGGTTGTGGTTGATTGCGACCAACGAAGCCGAAAAGAAGGCTGCCCAGTTGCGCGATCAGGTTCGGCAAGAGGCAAATGACGCGGTTCAGATCACCATTGTGCCGCTCGACAGCGCCTTCGATATTCCAGCGGCGTATCGGGCGGTGGTGCAAGCGTTTGATCAAGCTGGTGATTTGATCGATCAGGTGATCGTTGATATTACCGGCGGCACCAAACACATGAGCGCCGGCGCAGTGCTGGCGTGCCGCGAGTATGGCGTGCCGATGCAGTATGTGTTGGCCGAGATCAAAGATGGCAAGGTTGATGAGCGCAGCGAGGGCGAGTTGATGAAGGTGTGGTTGTGATCCGAATGTCATTGCGAGCCGCCGTAGGGGCAGAGCGCTGCTCTGCCCGCACGCGGCGAAGCAATCTCCCACTCTCGCGGGAGAGACACCCACTAAGCCATTGGTTGCGCTGAAGCGGGAGATTGCTTCGGTCGGGCGGCACCCATCCGCGCTGGGTACCGCCGCTCCCTCGCAATGACAGAGGATCACGACGCGCCCGGTATACCGTTGGTCTAGTGCGCCCCGTCTGTCGGACCGCCGCTCCCTCGCAATGACAGAGGGTAACGACCCTAATACCGCAATATCGCCGCAATCCGCTGGTGCGCTTGGAGGGAGCCGTTCGGCACAAAGACCGCTTTGCCGCCGCGATCGATCACCGCCGCGATCACCTCATCCACTGCGTCATCGAGGGCTTCTGGCGTGGTTGGCTCATCGATGAAGGTCAAGCGTTGGCCGCTCTCATCAACCAGTGCCGCTTGGTGGTAGTCTTCCTCGACTAACAAGGTTGCGATGCGACCTTCGTGAGCAAATCGCCACACTTCCCCTAACGTTGAGCAATAGCGTTGCCCGCTTACCGCTGCCTCAAGCTCGCGCAAGACGTGCTGGCTGCGGTGGTGCAGGTTGGTTTCGACCAACGGCCAGATCAGGCGGCCAAGATCATGGGCAGTAGCCGTATCGTAATTGCCGGTCAGCGTGGCGACAATCGCGTCGCTGTGCTTGCTCACTTCGCGGAAAAAGGCGAGGTAGCGATCGACCCCAATCAGCGCCAGCGGCAACGGATCGCCGGCCATAAACGGCGCGAAGGCTTCGTCTACTTGCCGGAAGAAGATGCGGTGGTGCTCGTCGCGGTAGGCCGACTGGTTGATCGCCGGATCGTTGGGAATGCCGCGCGCACCACCCGGCCCAAGGTGGGTCATTGGGAAGCCGCCGGTCTGGATTTCTTGCAACGTCTCGCGGGTGGCTTCAAACAGGCGGGTTGGCTTCTCGCTGAGGGCCAGCACCCAATAGCGCGGCGTGCGGTTGAGCGCGTAGACCAAATCGCGGGTGTAGAACGTTTCATCCACCACCACCCGCTCTTTCAGCGGAAATGGCACCATAAACAGAAATGAAGTGTCTTGATTGACAAACAGCGCCAATCCGTCGAGCGTGTACCGATAATCGATGTCGCCGGCCAGCGCCTCAAGCCGGCGCAGGATCGGTTCGACGGCGCGCTTGCCGTAGGTGTCAGTCAACCGGTTGGCGGCAGCCGTAACCAGATTCTTGACCCGGATGGGGTCTTGTTTGTTGTCGGGGGAGGTGCGGTGGGTGGGTAACGTGATGGTCAGTGCGGGATCGCTGCGGATCGATTGCAAGAGTTTCACATCGTTGATATTCATAATCACCTCCTCGTGATCGGGCAATGCGCGGCGATCATTGCCACGCGATGCGCTTACCGGCAGCATACCACGAAATAGGCTCCGTTGGGAGGAGCTAGCTGCCGCGGATCACGAGGAGGTGGCCCTGCTGCTCAGCCTACCGCTTGAGCGGTAGCCGATCCCACGTGAGCAAGATCACGAGCAGAATCCCCAGTACAAGCGTTCCCTTCCACCACTCGGCAGCGAGCAAGTCCCAGCCGCCGGTTGAGTACAGATAATGGAGCCACAGGCCCAAGATGAAGCCGAGCATGACCGAACCGACTTCTTTGATGGTCTTTTTCGATGGCATTGATGGGTTCTCCTTGAGCGCCGGAATCTTATTGGAGTTGCGTTATTAATATCGTTATCAAAAATAATAATAACAAGGCAACGGTTTGTCAAGAGGGGTGAATCGCAAGCTTGGCTACTAATCGCGGTTGCCGGTATGCTCCGCACGCGGCATTGCCGTGGATGGCCGCCGGCGTTTATAACCCGGCTTGCTGCACCAAGCGCAGGAGGGCGCGTACTGCCGGCGGCGCGTTGTGGGTGACGACTTCAAACTGGCAGATGCGTTCACCGATGCGGGTGTGGAATGAGTAGACATAACCGTCAGGCGATGATTCGCTGCGGCGGGGGAGACGGCAGGGGCGCGCGCGCAAGAGGGTGTGGTAGAGGCGCCTGATGGCTTGCGGCGAGAGGGTGTGTGGCCGGCGGGAGGGATCGTCGCTGATCACCAAGCCGTTGTGGTAGATGGTGATGGTGCGGGTGGTGAAGCGCAGGCCGCCGCTGCGGCTCACCATCAGCAACGCGCGCCGGGGCAGGGCTGGTGCGCGCAATGATGCGTCGCTGCCGTCAGCAAGATGCTCACCCAGCGACCAGCCGCCGTGCTCATCAGGAATGCTCATGGCGCCTCCACCGAAGCGATAATCCGCGCTAGCGCGCCTTCGAGCCGGTCAAACTCAGCGGCGGGAGCGGCCAGCGTCAGATAGAACGAATGGTTCGCGGTGACGAAGATATATTCGCGCGCTCGCACGACCACCGGCAACGCCGGACGGCGCGGCTCGTCGATCGGTTGCACCACATACGCAAAATCGCTCGCAATTGCGCGCTGGCCGGCGACCGTTGTCTCGGCTTCACCCAGAAAATGGTAGCCGGTCAGCAGACTGCGATCTTCGACCCGGCGGTCGAGCAGCTCTTGCAAGGTCGGTGGATTGGCTGGATCGATGTCGCGCTGTTCAACGCTGAGCGTAGTCTTGAACAGGCTCGCCGTTTGCGGGTCTTCCACCTTCAACAGCACGTCACTCAGCGAGTCGACGCTGACCCAATGGGCCGGATAGGCGAGGCGCAGGGTGGCGTCGGGACTCTCAAACGATCGAGTGGCTGTCTCGGTGCGCCACATCAGCAACGTGCCGGCCAGCAGCGCCAGCGCCGTGACCAGCGCCACGCCGAGGTCTTTATTCCAGAGCCGCACACGCCAGACTCGTTCATTGCCAATCTGCCCGATCATAGCTGCTCCTCGCTACGACGACTGCTGCAACGTCACCATCACGCTCCGCCGGATCAGCGCGATCAAGGTGAGGTAGGCGATCAAGGCCACCGCCACCCCCAGCGCCAGTGAACGCCACGGATCGACGGTGAGACCGACGGCGCTCACTTCAGCGATCAGCCAGCTCACCAAACCGTTCAGCGCCGCGGTGACGGCAAAGCCAAGCGGCACAAACCAGATCGGGCGATGGCTAAATTTCGCTTCCGCCATCACGTACCCCATCAACCCGCCAAAGCTGGCCTGCGCCAGCGCCGTGGTGGCGGTCGTGATCACCCCCGGCGCTAACGCCACCCCTTCGCTGGCCAGCACGTAGCGCAGGTTGAGCAGGGTGGCCACGCCGAGACCGGCGACCGTGCCGTAGACAATCCCATCCATCCGCTCATCGAATTCATCGGTGGCGTAGACCATGGCGCGCACGGCGACATACGCGATCACCTGCCGCAGCGGCCCCAAGATCCAGAGCGCCGCCAGCAGCGATGTGGTCGTATCGGCAGCGGCCCATTCACTGACGCGCCACCACTCTTCGATGGCCCGCCGTCCGATCACATCGGTGAGCAAGAGTGCGGTGAAGAAGACGGCGGCAATATTGCGTTTCGGTTCTGGTTCGAGCCGGTCTTGGCGATAAAAGAAGATCAGCCACAGTACCGCCGGCACTACCGACAAGACAATGCCGGCCACGAGCAGGGGCAACCCGCTGAGCGGGCCGATGGCGTTGCCCAACCATGCCAGCAGCGCGCTGAGCGCAGCCATACCGAGAATCTGGATGAGGCTGGCCTGCCAAAAACCACGGTGCGGTTTGTTAACCAGCGCATAATGGTGCGCGCAATAGACCCTCCCGCCGAGGATGTGGTAGGGCGGTGATTGGGGTTGGTGGCAGATGCAACATTCAAAGCGTTCGTTTGACATAAAATGTGTTCTTTGCAATAACGGTCGCGGTAGGGGCAGAGCATGCTCCGCCCCCAAGGCAGAGCATGCTCTGCCCCTACTACCGCGACCGGCGCATTTGGGCATCGACCCGGTACGGATTGGCTGCCGTGGCCGGAATCCGCAGTTCGCCATCCGACAAGATCGTACGATACCCGCGCGCCACCACAATCACGCTATAACTCTGGCCGCGCAACACCGGCTGCTCGGTGCGGAAGCCGCCATTGTCATCGGCGATCGCCATGGTCAACACCTCATCCGGCGTGAGGGTGTCATCGGCAGCGGCTTGGCGCGCGGTGATGCCCGGTTTCAGAATGAAGATCTGCGCGCCGCGCACACCGCGCCCGCTGTCGGCATCGCTGATCGTGCCTTGCAAAAAGACCAGATCGTTATTGTTGACCGGCGGTGTGCTTGGCGCATTGCCGGTGGTACAAACGATCAACGCAACATCATCGACAAACATACTGCTGATATTGCCACGCGGATTTTCAGCGGCAAAGACAATACGCACCGTCTTGCCGGCATACTGGCTGGCATCGGCGCGCCGGTCGCGCCACGTATCATCGCCATCGCTCGATTGAATCCGCTCAACGGTAGCAAGGGGGTTGGTGCGGGTATCGGCAATGACGACCGAGAAGAACGCTTCACCGGCAAAGAGACCGGCGATACCACTGAGCTCAAAATGTACCAGCCGGGCATAGCGCAACTCAACACTGGTGGCGTTAGCCGGAATACGGACATCTTGATAGATGAGCTGAAAACTCTCTTGATCGGTTCCGCCGAGCCATGCGCTGCGTTTACCGCTGCGGGGCAATTCAGGGTCGATCAACGAGGCGTCAAGCGATGTGACCTGTTCCCAACCACCTTCAGCTTCAAACCCGCCATTGACAATCAGGTCGCTGCAACCGGGGGGAAGACTCTGTGCTGCCGGCGGCATGGGTGGTGTGTTTGGCAAGGTGTCCGGCGGCTGCACCACCGGCCCGCCGGGGGTGGCGGTGCTGGTGATCCCAACGGCGGCAAAGGCGTCGCGAACTGCGGCGACTTCGGTCTGGCCGTAGAGATCGGCGGCGGCGCGGGCAGTGGCGGCGGCGGCATCAGCAAAGTTGCTGCTCGGTGTGAGGTATTGGGTCAGGGTGCGATAATAGATCCGTTCCACCTTCTCGCGCCCGATCTGCTGCGCGAGCAAGTAAGCGGCGCGGTTGGGAATGCCGCTATTCACATGCACGCCGCCGTTATCGGTACGGCGGGTATTGGGCAAGTTTGCATACTCGTTCATCGTGGCCGGTTGGCCCACGCTGCGCAGCGGATCGCGCGCGTCATAGCGTCCGCCTAACGTCGGGTCAGCCATACTCCGCAGATGCGCAACCGGATACGGCGGCGACTTCACCACATCCTCGCCGATCAGCCAATCGTCGCGGTCGATCATCACCGCAAATACATCGGCATACGACTCGTTCAGCGCACCCGATTGGTTTTCATAAATCAACTGTGCCGTCGCATCGATCACGCCGTGGGTGAACTCGTGGCCAATCACATCGAGGCCGTACGGCAACGGGCGAAAGAGCCGTCCGCCGTTGCCATAGATCATCTGCTTGAGTTCGCTAATCCATGCCGCATTATCGGCATCTTCGGGATCGCTGCCGTAGCTGACGGTTGAGACCATTGCCCCGCCGCGACCGTCGAACGAGTCGCGTTGGTGGGTATTGAAGTAGTAGTCGTAGACCTTGCCGGCCCCCTCGTGGGCAGCGCGCGCAATTGCGTCACGCGGCAATTCACCCTCTTCGGCCAGCAAGCGACCGGGCAAGCGGGTGGTATTGTTGGCGGTATAGGTGCGGCGGCGTTTCGCGCCAGCGAGTTGGTCAATCGCATGCACGACGCTGCCGCGCCGCGCATGCACAAACACCTGCCACTCGCCGAGCGGCGCAGTGGTCAGCACGCGCACCGACCAGACCAGCA
Organism: Chloroflexus islandicus; assembly: GCF_001650695.1. Lineage (GTDB taxonomy): Bacteria > Chloroflexota > Chloroflexia > Chloroflexales > Chloroflexaceae > Chloroflexus > Chloroflexus islandicus. The sequence goes on along the minus strand of NZ_LWQS01000072.1, from coordinate 26,254 downwards.
CCGCATGGCCATCGGCGCGGACGTAGATCATCAAGCTGGTGCGATCGGGCAACGGCGTGAATTGCACCCGCATCCGCTCGTCCGGCTCCAGTTCTTGCCAGATATGGCCCAGCGCAATCGTCATCGCCGCTTGCGGCGCGATTGCAGGTTGGGTTTCGACTGCAATCCCCGGCTCGAAGTGACCGTTGACCGCCACCACCTGCCCGGCTGGATCGAGATGGACAATCAACCGGCGGCCAAAGACGGGGACACCGTTGGCGACCTGTTCAAACCTGATGTGGTGAAAACCGAGCTGGCGATCAGGTTCGGGCGGTAACGGGCGCAACTCGGCGGCGACGCTGCGCAGGCCAAAGAGTGCGCGTTCGCGGTCGAGAAAACCGCGGGCAATCGCGAGCGGGTCGCCGATTTCGGCAGCGGTCGGGGTGTAGGGCAACCGGCCATCAGGTGTAGCGGGAACAAGAAAGGTCGGAATGCCGGTACGGGCATCCCATGCGGCGAGCAGCGGTGTGGTGGTGCGAGCAGCTAAGGCGGTGAAGGCATGGCTGGCGTGGGCCGCAACCGGCGCGAATAGAGGGCGGAATGCAAACTCAACCGGCGCAACCGGCCACAATTGCACGACCAGCAAGGCGGCCATCAACCCGCTGATCAGCGCTCCGAACCGGTGTCGCTTGAGGCTTGCCAGCACGCGCATTCCTTTCGCTACGCGGTTTGCAAACAGATGCCTTGCGAGGCCGCATTGCCGTGCGCCGCACCGCCGTGCGGCCCTACGAGGGCGGTTGCTCGCGGGCGAGGTAATAGGTCATACTTTGCAACACGGCCACCGGATCGATATACCGCACCCAGACATCTTCGGGTACTTGCAAAATCATCGGTGCATAGCTCAGAATCGCGCGAACGCCAGCTTCGATCAACACATCGGCGACGCGCTGCGCTTGCAGCGCCGGCACGGCGATAATCGCCAGCTTAATGTGCTTTTCAGCGATAACGCGCCGCACATTGGCAAAATCTTGCACGACCAGCTCGCCGACTTGCTGGCCAATCTTGGCCGGATCAGAGTCAAAGAGCGCAACAATCTCGATCCCTTCGGTGCGGAAGCCTTCGTAGCGGGCAATCGCTTGTCCTAACAGACCAATGCCAACCAGCACGACCGGCCAATGTTGGTTGATGCCAAGAATGCGCTCGATGTGCTGCAACAACTTCTCGACATCGTAGCCAATGCCTTGCTTGCCAAACTCGCCAAAATACGAAAGGTCTTTGCGGATCTGGGCGGCGGTGACATTGATCCGTTCACCAAGCTCTTGGGAAGAGACGGAGTGAATACCCTCTTCGAGCAGGTAGCGCAAGCTCCGTGCATAGAGAGGAAGTCGCCGGATGACAACATCAGGTGGTAAATCAGAACGCTCCACGAAAGTCCTCCATTGGTTCGGGGAGAGTGTTGTGAAGTGTAGCACAAGCTTATCGGTTCCGCAAGCGCTTTTATCACATAATTTAGCGAACATTGTACGCTACACCGCGCGTAGCTGTAGCGTTGCGTTACATGTGCTACAATGCGCCGGCAGGGAGTCGGCCTGAATGACGGAAATGGTATGGATACGCTGGCGGGCAAACGAATTGTACTAGGCGTGTGCGGCAGTATTGCCGCGTACAAAGTCGTGCAAGTGGCGCGCGATCTCACGCTGGCTGGGGCGCAGGTTGATGTCATTATGACCGAAGCCGCCGAGCGGTTTGTCGGCCCGGCAACGTTTCAAGCGCTCACTGGACGGCCAGTGTTGACCGATATGTGGAGCTTGCCTGAAGACGGGGTGATTGGCCATGTGAGCCTTGGTATGCGGGCCGATGCGGTGGTGATCGCGCCGGCGACGGCCAACACCATTGCCCGGTTGGCCGCTGGTCTGTGCGATGACCTGCTCACCACCACTGTGCTGGCGACACGTGCGCCATTGCTGATTGCGCCGGCGATGAATCCTTCGATGTACGAGCATCCGGCGACGCAAGCGAATGTGGCCACGCTCCGCGCACGCGGGGCTTACGTGGTGGAGCCGGAGGTGGGCCGGATGGCCGAACCGGTGGTTGGCCGCGGTCGCCTCCCCGAACCAGCCGATCTGCTGGCTGAAATTCGCGCTTTGCTGGGCCGCCACCATGGGCCGCTGCGGGGCCGTCACGTGGTGGTGACGGCTGGCGGCACCCGTGAGCCGATCGATCCGGTGCGCTACCTTGGCAACCGCTCGTCGGGCCAAATGGGGTATGCGCTAGCCGAACGCGCCCGTGATCTGGGTGCGACAGTGACGCTGATTAGCGGGCCAACGGCGCTCACGCCGCCACGGGCCGTTACGTGTGTTGCCGTTGAGACCGCCTTAGAAATGCGCGCGGCGGTGCAAACCGCGTGTGCCCACGCCGATATCTTGATCATGAATGCGGCAGTCGCCGACTTTCGCCCAGCGCAGATGGCGGCTGAGAAGATTAAGAAACATGGCGATGAAGGCATGACCCTGCAACTGGTACAGAATCCTGATGTCGTCGGTGAATTAGCGCACCGCACCGATATCTTTAAGGTTGGCTTCGCCGCCGAAACGCATGATCTCTTGGCCAATGCCCGCAGCAAGCTGCAACGGAAAGGCTTGAATCTGATCGTTGCCAACGACGCCATCGCCAGCATCGGCCAACCTGAGATTGCCCTGACCGTTCTTGATGGTGAGCAGGCCGTGGAATTGCCGCGGCAGTTGAAAGCTGAAGCGGCGGCCACGCTGCTTGATCTGATCGTAGCCCGGTTTGAGCAGTGGCTGCTGACGCGCCAGCCACGTGCCGGAGAGATTGCAGACTGATGACCACTGAACCGCAACCAAACCAATCGCCGCCTGAACCTACTCCAACCCCGCGCCCGACCCGGCGCTTGACCGCGCCCCGGTTGCCGCGATCAGCCCCACCGGCAGAACGCCCCGCCTCGCGGGCTGAGATTGACGAGCTGATTGGCGCGCTTGGCGATCCGGCCCATCCGCGCCATGCCGAAGCGGTTGATGCGCTTGTTGCCATAGGGGCAGCGGCGGTGCCGGCATTATGCAACGTTGTCGGCCCCGATCAGCCGTGGCTAGCCGTCTATCGCGCGACGGAAGCGCTGGCCCAGATTGGCGATGGCCGGGCAACCGGGCCATTAATTGCCGCCCTCAAGCATCAGAACGCCAATGTGCGCTGGGGGGCGGTGCGCGCGTTGACCCAAGTTGGGGATGTGCGGGCCTTGCTGGCCCTCCGCGAAGTGGCCCGTTCGGATCAAGGCCGCACCAGTTGGGGCGAATCGGTCGCCGGCGCCGCGCAGAGTGCGCTCGATCTGCTGAGCCGGCGCAGCATTTGGGCGCAGAGCCTCGAATTAATCAAGCTGGCTGTGGTGAGTGTGATCTTTTTGTTGTCGGTAGCGCTAGCGTTTGGGGTCATCGGCGCGCTACGCAACGAATTGGATCAGTTTGGCCGCTACGTGCCCGGCCAAACCGAATTGCCGACGCTTGTGCTGCCGACGCCGCGCCCGACCGCGACCCCGCGCCGGCCCACGCCGGCGGCCAACCAAACTCCGGCGCCGGCAGTGGCGCAGCCGATCACCGGCACGGCGTTGCAAGTGGCGAATGTGCGCCCGTTGCCGGGCACCAATAACCAGCCGATCGGGCGCATTAATGCCGGTGACGAGATCATCTTTCTGGCCCGCACCGCCAATGACCAGTGGTATCTGATCAGGCTCGGCGAACGGCGCAGTCCCGACTCGTTTATTGCCAATCCTGACGGCAGCGGCGCCGGTTGGGTGAACCGGGCCTTGGTTTCACCGCCATCGGCAGACGTGCCGGTACAAGAGCCGTTACCGCTCACTGCCCCCACGGCGACACCGTAATGGGTGAGGGCCGGATCTTGTGAGATCGCTCATCGCTATGCCAACCCTGAAGCCTGCGCTGGCCGGTGCGATCATGGCCGTTCTGGTCATTGCCCTCTTTAGCCAAACACCGGTGCAACGCACGTTTGACATTGGCCGCAATGACGCGGCAGTGGCGCAAGGCTTCAGCGAAGCCGAATCCGGGATGACCGGCGCTGATGGGACGGTGCGGCGGGTGTTGCCGGCGGCGGCGCTGCGCTTGCCGCAGATGGGTGCGCCGGTGATAGTGACGTTCCGGTGGCAGGCGCCGGCTGGCACGCCGCTGACGGTACAGGTGAATGACGAAGCGCCGCTTCAGTTGCTCGCTCGCGGTGATTGGGAAGAGCATACGGTCTCTATCACCGGTGGCTGGACGAAAGCGGTGGATGTGGTGATCCGCTTCGCTTCACCCGCTACCGATGCGCGCATCTTGTTGGATCAGGTCACGATCAGCGCCATGCCGCCGTTGCTGCCGTATCCTGCGCAGTTGGGGTATGCGGCGTTGATTGGCGCCTTGGCCGGGATGATCTTGCATCAGCGATCGTGGCGGCTCGTACTGGCCGTAGTCGTGGGGTATGGTCTCCTCTGGCTGCTATTTTACCGCCTTAGCCCGTATCCCTTGCTCTATCTGCCGCCAGTGACAGTAGCGGTGATCGCTGCTGGTTATGTTGTTTGGCAATGGCCGCGGCTGAGCGCCGCTTGGCCGCGCTGGAGCCTGCCCATGCTCGCGCTTGCCGTCGCGCTTGGTTGGATGGCGTGGCTGATGCCGGCGATGCAAGCGCATGTCACGCTGGCCCGGCCTGGCGTCGAGAACGATTTTCGAGTGTTTGCCACTCGCGACACGTTGGCAACCATCTTTCAAGCCGATGGCTTCTACCATCTCGGCTATCCGCTCGTGCTTTGGCTGATGCGGCCATTGACTAGCGATAACGCCTTTCTCGCCGCGCGCCTCATTGCGCTCGTGAGCGGCGGGGTGCTGATCGGCGCCGGCTATCTGCTGGCGCGCAGCTTGCTCCCACCTGCTCCGGCAGTGCTGGCGGCAATGTTGTTGGCGCTGAGCGGGATGGTGGCGCAATATGGTTTGCTGATCGGCAGTGATATGCCGTTTGCCGCCTGTTTTACGTTAGCGGTGGCCGTAACCTTGCACGCGCAGGCGCGATCGTCGCGCCCGATCGCATTCCTTGCCGGCATACTGGCCGGCGCCGCGTTTCTCATCCGCCATCCCGGCTTGATCTTGCTGCTGTGGGGGGGCATCGCGCTCTGGTTGAGCGGCGGGAAGCGCGCTGCACTCAGCTTTGTGGTAGGATTTGCCTTGGCGGCAGCGCCGCAGGTGGTGGTGAATACGGTGCAAACCGGCCAACCATTGTTCAACCAGCAGGCGAAAAATATCTGGCTGGCGGTCTACGCCAACACTGACTGGCAGCGCTGGGATGAGGTTCCCAATAGCATTAGTCTAGTAGAAGTGGTTGGGCGCGATCCCGTGCGCTTTCTGGCTAACTGGGGCCGCAATATCGTGGGTTTTCTCGGCGCCGGCGCTGAAGATGTGAGTGAGTTTGGCCGGGCCGATCAGTTGCGCTTGTTGGGTTGGCCGGCGAACTGGTTGGCGATCGGCGGGATCGTGGCAGCGGGGTGGCGAGCGTGGCGCAATCGCGCTGACCGGCGTTGGCTGGCATTGATTGCCTTGATCGGGTTGTACGTAGCGGCGATTGCCACCGCCTTCATCTTGCCGCGCTTCTTCTTGCCGTTGGCGCCGCTGTACGCTGTTGCCGCAGCGTGGGCCTTGGCGCAGCTTTGGGGGAGCCAACGCTCGTTCTTGCTGGCGACGTTGGTTATCATCACCATCCTGCTCCCCGGCCCGGCCAATGGAGTGAGAGCCGTGCTGGCGGCGCAGCCGGCAGATGAAGTGGCTGCGGTCGAGTTGGTGCAACGCATGGTGCCGGCCACGGGTGCGAGTCTCGTCGCCGCCATCCCCGACCGGCTGCCGCTGGCCAAATATTCGGCCATCGCGCACCTGATCGACCGGCGGGTGCCGGTCACGGTGACGTATGCCGAATTGCAAGCACTGCGCGCCGATTACCTCTTGTGGGATAATGCGCAAGGGCCGCCGCCGCTGCCGCAGCCGGATGCGGCCCGGATTGGCACTGGCCGGTTCACGCTCTATACGATGCAAGGATCTCGTCCAGCGGTGAATGAGGGTACAAGCAGCCTATGGAATATTCACCAACCCAACCCATAGCGATCGAGCCGCCGCGTTGGCGGCGCATCAAGCTGGCCCAAGCGGTGAGACAACCCTCCGTGATCATCGGGGTGCTAATCGTGATCGGTCTCGCCTTGCGGCTCTGGTTTATTGCGGTCAACCAGATCGATCCGCGCTTTTCGGCAGCCGATGACGGCGATTATTACGTGCGCGCCCTCCGCTTTGCCGTCACCGGTGAATACGTCGATAATTCATGGCTCGTGCGTCCGCCCGGCCATATCTTCTTCTTCGCCGCTATGCTACGGATCGGGTTATGGTTCGGCGATCCGGCTATCGGCATTGCCCTGATTCGCGCTGTCCAAGTCATCTTGTCATTGGCGCTCATTCCGCTTGGCTACGATCTGGCGCGGCGCTTGTTCGATCAGCGCACCGGCTTTATCTTTGCTGCCATCCTCGCGGGCTGGATGCCGATGATCGAATTGCCGGCGCTCATTCTCAGCGAGCCGCTCTTTTTCGACATGCTGGTCATTCATGCGTGGCTGCTCGTGCGCTGGCGTGATGACCGGCGGTTGCGCTGGCTGATTGGGGCCGGCGTAACATTGGCATTCGCAGCCTTGGCCCGCTCGCCGGGCTTGTACGGCGCCGCGTTTGCGGTGCTCTTTATCGCGATCAGTGCGTGGCGCGCCGCCGGCCAGCGTCGCCGGCAGCAAGTCGTGCTCGCCTTGCTCGCCTTTCTGCTGCCGTTTGCGCTGACGATTGCGCCGTGGACGATCCGCAATTACATTCTCTACCGCGATATTATTCTGATTGATACCCTCGGCCCGGTTAATCTCTGGATCGCGATGAGCGATGCGGTGCATGAGGGACGTGGTGAAGGTGAAGCGAAAGCAGTTTTAGCTCGGTTGCCCCAAGAAGAGCGGCAACGGTTTGTGAGCGCCGAATTGCGGCGAATCATCCAAACCGAGCCGTGGCGGTTTACGCGCTATCTCTGGCCGCACTTTCATCATATCTGGAAAGCGCAATTCATCGAAGACTTTTTTGTCAAGGCCAGTTTCTTTACCCGGCCTCTTCGTGAGATATGGTTGCCCGGCCTGATCGGTGATATGATCTGGATGGCGACCGTTCTCGCGGCGCCGTTTACGTTCCTTGGCCGGCCTCGCGAAGGTGCGTTTCGCCTCGTGGCCCTCGGTTGGATCGGCTATACATGTCTGATGGTAATGCTGATCCACGTCGAGCCGCGCTACCTGCTGCCGGTTTGGCTATGGTTCGCGCTGTATGGGTCAGCGACACTGGCCCGAATCGGCCAACAACCGTTGCGCTGGGATCGCTTTGCGTTAGCCGGTCTCGCGGCCAGCCTCTTCCTTGCGGCGCTCATTTTCAGCTATCGCGACTACCCGCAAATTATTCGCGCCGGCTTTGCCCGCGAGCAAGCGTGGGCCACGGCGCAACAGGCAATCGCGCGCGGTGATACGGCTGCGACTGAGCAGGCGTATCGAGCGATGCTGGCGGCTGATCCCGATTTTGCCGATGGCCGCGCCGAGTTTGCCAGTTGGTTACTGGTGCAAGGGCGGTACGATGAGGCTGGGCAGGTTATCGGCGATTACCCAACCCACCGGAATAATCTGGTGCGAGGGGCAATCGCGCGGGCGCAAGGCGATGCGGCGACAGCCGCCACATTATTGCGCGATACTGAGGAGAAGGCTGGCGAAGATGTGCAACGGCTGGCGTTTGCGTGGTTAACGCCGGCGCCAACCAGAACCCTGACGCTTGGCAACGACCTTGACCTTGGCTATCTGTACGGATTTGCGTTCGGCGAGCGCGCCGGCGAGACAACCTATCGCTGGCTGCAAGGTGAAGGGTCGATTCGCTTGCCCTTATCGGAGCCGCTCGCCGGCAATGAGGTGCTGGCCCTGCGGTTAGCCGCACCGGCGCCAACCCCGCTGACGGTCACGATTGGCGACCAACGCATACCCATCACAGTTGCGCCGGGGGGCTGGCGGGTGTATTATCTGCCATTGCCGGCGCAGATGCAGGGCATGCGCGAGGTGACGGTCAGTCTGAGCGCGCCGACGTTTTTACCTTACCAATCGTTGCCGGACAACACCGACGCGCGCCCGTTGAGCGTGATGGTGCAGCAGATATCAATTCGCTAAAGGGATATGATGCAACCGATGCAGATTTCGTCGCAGGCCATGCCGGAAGCCGTTCGCGACTATCCGTTTACCGTGAGCGTGATCATTCCGGCCTACAACGAAGCGCACGGCATTGCCGGCGTGATCGAACGGGTGCGCGCCGTCTTGCCTGCCGCCGAAATTATCGTGGTCGACGACTGTTCGCGTGACGAGACGGCGGCAGTCGCGCAAGCCGCGGGTGCGCGGGTTATCCGGCATCCGGTCAACCGCGGCAACGGCGCAGCCGTCAAAACCGGCATCCGGCGAGCGCGCGGCGAGGTCGTATTGCTCATGGATGCCGACGGCCAGATGGATCCGCGCTATATCCCTGATCTGTTAGGCGGCATTGCTGATGGCTACGATATGGTGGTCGGCGCGCGCACCCGCGACACGCAAGGCGACTCGGTCTTCCGGCGCTGGGGCAACCGGGCGCTCGACGCGCTGGGCAGCTATCTGGTTGAAACCGAGGTGCGCGATCTGACTAGCGGCTACCGGGCGATGCGGCGCGACGTGATTATGGAATTCATCAATTTGCTGCCCAATCGCTACTCATACCCCACGACCAGCACGCTGGCGCTGCTGAAGGCCGGCTACCACGTTGGCTATGTGCCGGTAATGGGCCAACGCCGGCAAGGCGGCCAGAGCGGGCAAAAACTCTTGCGCAACGGCATTCGCTTTGGCCTGATCATCTTGCGGATTGTCTCGCTGTTCGCGCCGTTGCGCGTCTACTTTCCGGTTGCTATCTCGATGCAAGTGCTCGCCTTGCTCTCATTTTTGATCAGCTTCTTTATCACCGATCCGCTGCGCTTCCACATTCCCAACTCAGCCGTGGGCTTGTTTGTCGGCAGCATTATCATCTTTATGTTCGGGCTGAATGCCGAGCAGGTCGCCGCTCTCCGCTTCCAACGCCCGCCGCGCATCGCTGAAGAGGAGTAGTGCGTTCATGCGACCCATCTTCTCGTGGCTGCTCCGGCTGATTGGGCCGGCACTGCTGATCGGTTTTCTGCTTACCAGCGATCTCGGTCTGCTGTGGGAGATTTTGCAATCGGCTGAGATTGGGCCGATCATCTGGTCGCTGGCGCTGCTGCCCCCGTTCGTCATCCTCAAATCATGGCGCTGGATTCAGATTTTGCGCGCGATGAACCTTTCGCTCGATCTGCCTACGGCTTGCGCCCTGTATATGGTCGGCATTTTCTACGGCGCGGTGACGCCGGGGCAGGCCGGCGATCTGTTGAAGGCGGTTTACTTGCGCAATCGCGGCCAACCAGCAGCGCCGGCCTTGCTTTCAGTAGTGCTGGATCGGCTGTGCGACCTGATCATCATGTCGGCGTTGGGGGTGATCGGGGTTTTTGCATTAGGGCGGCTGTTGCCCAGCCGCGAGTTGCAACAGGCGATCGTGGTGGCGATGGGAATTGGGCTGGTAACGGTCACAGTATTGCTCACAGCACGCGGGCCGCGCTCGTGGCTGCTCACCGTCGTGTTGCCACGGATTGCGCCGCGTTTGCGTTCCCGGCTCGATCAATGGAACGAGCAAATGCATAGCCTGACCTTCACGCCAAGCCTCATTGTCACCGTGAGCGCAGCAACCATCGCGTCGGTCTTTTTTACCTTCTTGCGGTTGTGGTTGCTCTTCCTTGCACTTGATCTGAATGCTGTGCCATTATTGGTGGTGATTGGCTCCTCGGCGCTCATTTCAGTCTTACAAGTGTTGCCGATTTCGATCGGCGGCGTCGGGGTGCGCGATGTCGTGCTGGTGGCAACGCTGGCCGCGTATGGCTATTCGCAAGAACAGGCGCTAACGCTGGCGGCGCTCTTCTTGCTGATCAACGTCGAGCATATCATCGTTGGCTTCATCGTCTCGCTCTGGTTCCCCCTTGGGCGGAGTGGTACAATACCTTCATGACGTACGATCGTTATGCGGCGGTGTATGATGGGAGCGGCCAGATCCGGTTTGCGCTGCTGACCGCACTCTATCTGGAAGAGATTTTGCAGCGCCACCCCGTTGCCGGACGGCGGATGCTCGATCTCGCGTGCGGCACCGGCACGTTGCTCGCCACCATGGCTGAACGCGGTTGGGTGGTGACGGGTCTTGACCGTTCGCCGGCGATGCTGGCACAAGCGGCGCAGAAGTTGGCGCATGTTGCAACAGCGGTCGAGTTGCGGCAGGGTGATATGCGTGACGTGGCCGGGTTGCTGCCGGTGAATGCCTTTGATCTGGTCACGTGCACCTATGATAGCCTCAACTACCTGATCAGCGCCAACGATCTGGCTGCGTGCTTGGGTGGCATTGCGCAGGTCTTGACGCCGGGAGGCTTGTTTGTCGGTGATATGAATACGCGCCACTTCTTGGCCGTCGATTGGGGCCAATGCTCGTTTAGCGAGCAGGCAGGCTATGTACAGGTGGAACGCACCCATTTTGACCCGGTGAGCGATACGTCAACCATGTGGCTGACCGGTTTTATCGGCAATGATCACGACGGTTACGAGCGTTTTGACGAGATTCATATCGAGCGCGCCTACCCGCCAGTGCAGGTGGCAACGATGATCGAAACTGCCGGACTTATGATTGAAGGGTGTTATGATGGCTTTACCTTTCAACCGCCGACCGCTATGACTCAGCGCATCTGCTGGGTTGCCCGAAAACCGCTATGCCAAAGATTTTAATCCTCTCAACCGGTGGCGCTTTGGTTGTCCGGCGCGCGCTCGGCAGCCGTGACGACCAGCCATTGGCGTTGCGTTCTGATTTGATCGTGACTATTGAAGAATTCACGAATTTACCCGGTAGCCATCTGACGCCGCAGCAGGTCTTGGCGTTGGTGCAGCGGATCAACACGCTGCGCGACATGTATGACGGGATCGTGGTTGCTTCCGGTAGTGATACGCTCGAAGAGACGGCCTATTTGATCGATCTGCTCTTGCCTGATGGCCCACCATTGGCAGTCACTAGTCTGCCGCGCCTGAATGCCAGCGGCGCTACTGCGACTAATGGCCTGCAGGCGGCGATTACCGTTGCGGCGACACCGGCAGCATCCGGGTTGGGCGCGTTGGTGGTGGTTGATGATACCATTTATGCGGCAGCGGTCGTACAATCGCACTTTAGTCAGGGAACCGGCATGTTTACCGCTGCCGAGGGCGCAGTAGGCCGGGTGGAAGGTGACCATGCCCATCTACGGTGGCGTCCGCTGGCGCGGCAACACATCGCCGCGCCGCGCTTGGTTGAGCCGGTTGATTTGATCCGGGTCGCTCAGGGAGCTGATGACCGGCAATTGCGCCACAGCATTACCGATAACGTGGCCGGGATCGTAATTGAGACCTTGGGGAGCGGGCGGGTGCCGCCGTGGTGGCTGCCGGCGCTAGGTGAAGCGGTGCAACGGCGGATTCCGGTAGTGGCGGCGAGCCGGGCCGGCGCCGGCGGGTTGGGTGACGAATTTGGCTTCGTCGGCGCGTATCATGATTTGCGCAAATTGGGCGTGATCTTCGCCCCCAATCTGAGCGGGGTGAAAGCGCGGTTGAAGTTAATGGCTGCGTTGGCCGTGGCCCGTTCGCCCGCTGAGTTGCGCGCGTTATTTCGCCCATCCGCATAATGTCACCCGTCCGTATGTTTTAATACGAACGTCCATCCCGTAGCGCCGCACAGCGGTGCGGCTCCCAAACAATAATTATCGAGGGAATCCATGGCCCCAGATCGATTAACAACCAACGTATTACCGCCGCCGGAAGAAAAAGCGGCCTATGTTGAGCAGATGTTCGCCCGCATTGCCCGCGGTTACGATCGGGTCAATCGGGTGATGACTTTTGGGTTGGATCAAGGTTGGCGGCGCAAAGTGGTTGAATATGTCGCGCCGCCGGTGAATGGCCGCGCGCTCGATGTCGGCACCGGCACCGGCGACTTCTTGCCGGAGTTGGCCGCGTGGACGCGGGATGGCATCGTCGTCGGGGTTGATTTTACCCTGCCAATGATGCAGGCCGGCCAGTCCAAAATTGCCGAATTGGCGGCGGCAGGCCGGGCAGCGTTTGTGGCCGGTGATGCGCTCCGGCTGCCATTCCCTGACAATACCTTCGACGCGATTACCACCGGTTTCGTGTTACGCAACGTGACCGATATTCCCGCTGCGTTGCGCGAAATGTACCGCGTGGCCCGGCCCGGCGCGATGATGGCCTGCCTCGAAGTCGCCCGCCCGCGCAACCCCATCATCCGCTGGGGGCATCGTGTCTACTTCGAGCAGATTGTGCCGTGGATCGGCGCCTTGCTCGGCGGCGACCGGCGCGCTTATACATATCTGCCCCAGTCGGCGCGCGCCTTTCCTTCCCCCGATCGATTGGCGGCGATGATGGAGGAAGCCGGTTGGCGTCACGTCTTCTACCGGTTGTACGGGTTGGGTGCGGTTGCTATTCACGTTGGCGCGAAAGTGTAGCAGCGACACGGGGTGCGAGAAGGGTCGTTGCGAACGTTGACTGAGAAGGTGGCAGTGCTTGTGAGAGAGGCTCGATCGCTAAATCTGTACCACATCTTTTTCGCAACGGTGTGATAACAACACAATCGCTCATGAGGTTTCCGATGTACGACGACGATGATGATGATATCCGCCGCCGGGCGCAACGGTTGTCGCGGTTGCGCCGGCAGCGCGAGTGGATTGACGATGACTGGGATGAACCGCTCCCTGTTCGTTACCGTTCGCGATCGGTGAGCGGCGGGTGGCCGGCGTCATTCATCATCTTTCTGCTCTTCGTACTGGTAGGCGGGCTCGGCGTGTTTTGGCTGTCGCAACGGCTGAATGATCTTGGCTCGTTAGTGCCGAACCCGCAAGTGATTGTGCAGACGCCAACCCCGCAGATCATCAGCGGCGCGGCGGTGGTGCAACGGATTCAGCAACTGAGCCGGCTGGAAACTAGCAAATATACGATCGAGCGGGTGATCGACATTCGCCAAGGGAGCAATATTCCGATTATCGGTGACTGGTTAGCGGGTGATGCCCTCTTGCTGATCGCCCATGGCACCGTGGTGGTTGGCGTTGATCTTAGCCGGCTCACGCCCGACGCCGTCACAGTTTCGCCTGATGGAAAACAGATCACCGTGCGGCTACCGCCGGTGCAAGTCTTGAGTGCGACGCTCGACAACAGCAAAACGCGCGTCTATAGCCGCGATCGCGGTCTCTTTGCCCCTGAAAACCCCAACCTTGAAACGATGGCGCGGCAAGCAGCCGAACAGCAGATCCTGCAAGCGGCGTGTGAAGACGGGATTATGGAACAGGGAACACGCAATGCCGAGCTAGCGCTACGCCAGTTTTTGGGTCTGATGGATGGCGTCGTGGTTGAGGTGATTACCTCACCACCGGCAGAATGCAAAGTTATACCGTAGCAATGGAAATAGCAATTTAGTCTCTGAAATCGAGGCGTTGGGGAATGAGCGTTCCGTATGGTATCTTGATTGGCGGACTGGGCGAATATATTGATGAATATCTATCGCCGCTGCTCACGTCCGCTGGATATTACGTTCAAATAGCGAGAGGCGCTGCCGTCTTATTCGACACGCTGAACCGGCAGATCGATCTCGCGTTGATCGATCTGCCGGGCAGCGATCATCTCGATCTGCTCAATGCGCTACGTACTCAATATCCCGGTACGCTGGTCGTTTTAGGGCCGCGGCACGACCGGCTGGTTGTGACGGCATTCGCGCAGGGTATTGATGACTATGTCACCCGGCCGTTTCGCGCCGATGAACTGATGGCGCGGGTGCGGGCGCAGTTGCGGCGCCGGCAGCGTTATGCGCCGCCGCCATTTACGCTTGGCCCCTTTGTTTTCGATCTAGCGGCACGCACTATTACGTACTATGGCCGCCCGCTTACCCTCGATCTGCCGTCGTTTACCTTGCTCAGCGTCTTGGCTGAATCCCCCTACCGCACCTTCACCCCAGAAGAGTTGTTGCAGTCAGTGTGGGGACGTGGGCAGATCCACAATCTGCCGTTGCTCGCAGCGACATGGCAAGCGCTCTGCCAGCAAATTGCCGGCGGGCCATCAGCGAACGTGCTGGTTGGCGACCCCTACTGCGGTCTCGCGTTGTTACGGTCATAGCACCTCTGGCCATCACCCACGGCGCCGGTTGGCGATCCCCACTGCGGCCTCGCGTTATTGCCGTCGTCGCGCCGTAGACCATCACCCACAGCGTTAGTTGGCCCCCACTGCGGCCTCGCGTTATTGCCGTCGTCACGCCGTAATCAATCGCTCACCCGCCAACAAACCGCAACCCCACCCTTCACTCCCTCATTCGTTCATTCGTTCCCCCATTCGTTGTCTAGCGAGGCGCAATCTGCGTGACCACCCCCATAATGTAACTCACTCGCACCGGATCGCCTGCCTGTGGATGCGGGTAGACGCTCTCGGCCCCAATCCGAGCCCGGATCGCTTGGGTTTCGCCTTCGTGGTGAAACGTGACGTCGTAGAAGATGGTGCCGTGAATATCAATCCGCTGCACTTCAAGCAGCACGGCTTCGCGAATGCCAGAGAGGATCATCGTTGGCAGCTCCTTGTGCTGATATTATATGGCAGATACGGTAGGTTTTAGACAAAGAACCACCGCTTTTAGTGCGGTGGTTATTGTGCTCAGCACGAGCGTATACAGCAGGTATTATACCGCGTTTGGTTGCATGCTCAGGTGGCCGATCGGTTTGGCGTCGCCGTCTCGTGCCCGCTGGTGCGTTGTGGGTTTGAGGCTGCGGCTAATTCGCGGGCAAACTCGCGAATGAAGGCCGCTACTTCACGCGGACGTTGTTGTTGCGGCATGTGGCCGCAGCGGGGCAAGAATATGACTCGCGCGTGCGGCAGATTGGCGCAGAAGAAATCGCGTGATTCGCGCGGAATGAAATAATCGTCTTCACCCCAGATCATCGCCACCGGCACTCGCAGCGCGCGCAGATCCTCCGGACGCAAGAGCGCATGTTCGTCGAGCGCGGCGACGAATTGCGTCACCGGGTCGCGCCGGAAAATGGAACGCAACCCTTCGCCGGCAAAATAGAGCGGCAAGGGCGGGCGGCCATACATCTGGCGCAACACTTTCCGCACGGTGCGCCCATCGGGCAGCTCAATCGTGTGCAGGAACGGCTCCCACGACTCTCTCCCGCGCAAGATGGCCCCTCCCGGCGCCAGCAAGACGATGCCGGCGACCAGTTCCGGCGTGGCGAGCGCCACTCGCACCGCGATCCACCCCCCCATCGAGTTGCCTACAATCAGGGTTGGCCGCCCGATCACCTCGCGGATCATCGCCTGCACCAGCGCCGTCTGCTGTTCGATAGTGGCATAGCGCTGGCCGGGCGGGAAGCCGCTCAAGCCAAACCCGGCTAAATCGAGCGCGTAGACCGGGCCAATCGTCGTGAGCTTTGGCATTACGAATGACCACGTTTGGGCGCGGTCGGCGATGCCGTGCAAGAGCAGCACCGGCAGGTTGCCTTCACCGCGTGCCGGCATGGCATAGTAATGGGCGCGAATCCCGGCCAAACGCCGTTCGTGGCTGGTCGCGCCTAACCGCAGCAGCGCGCGATGGCTCAGGCCATAGATCAACGGTACTGCTGCGGTCGAAAGCGGGGTGAAGAGTTGTCCGAGCATCGTTCACTCCTCTTCGCTGGCATAGACACACGAGACGCCGGCGCCGGCGGTGCAGACCAGCGGCTGCATGGTGCGGCCGGTGCGAATAGCGTAGCCGGCGATCATTGCAGCGACAAATTCATCCACCCGATCGGCTTCGACCAGCGACACCGTACTGCCGCCAAAGCCGCCGCCAGTCATCCGGCTGCCGTAACACCCCGGCGCAGCCAACGCCAACTCAACCAGCGTATCGAGTTCGGGTACGCTGACCCGGTAATCGTCACGCAGACTATGGTGCGACTCGACCATCAACTGGCCCATCTTGACCAGATCACCGGCGGCGAGGGCATCGGCGGCGGCGAGTGTGCGCTCATTCTCACTGACGACATGGCGCGCGAGCGGCAGCAGGTCAGGTGGCAATAGATGGCCATGCTCGGCTAGATCGGTCAAGCGCACGTCGCGCAGGGCTTGGATCTTGCCCAACGCCGGCTTCAGCAAGCGCACCGCCTCTTCGCACCCGGCCCGGCGCTGGTTGTACTCCGAACCGGCTAGCCGGTGGCGCACGCCGCTATCGCAGACCACCACCCGCACACTGGCCGGGATCGGCACCGGACGGTAGCTCAGGTCACGGCAATCGATCAACAGCGCATGGCCGGCTTCACCCAACGCAGCGATCAACTGATCCATAATCCCGCACTTCACCCCGACGAACGAATGCTCAGCGCCTTGGGCCAGCAGCGCCAACTCTTCGCCGAGCAGATTGATATTGTTGAGCAGTTGGAACGTGTACCCAACCGCTACCTCCAGCGCCGCCGACGATGAGAGACCGCTACCGGCAGGCACATCGCTATCGATCAAGAGATCGGCCCCGCGCAACGGTAAATCGCGGGCCAGCAAGCCTTTGGCCACGCCGCGAATGTAATTGACCCACTGGCGTTGATCGTCACGCACGATCTGGTCGAGGTCAAACTGATCCTCTTCACGGAATTTAACGCTAAACACACGCACGATTCGATCAGAGCGCGGGCGCGCAGCCACGTAGGTCGCCCGATCGAGCGCCATCGGAAAGACGAAGCCGTCGTTGTAGTCGGTATGCTCACCGATCAGATTCACCCGGCCGGGGGCGCGGGCGATGCGAGTAGGAGGATGGCCGAAATACCGCTCAAACGCGGCGTAGAGGGTAGACAATTCAAACATAGCGATTACTCCTCAGCGGCGTCAATGCCTGCTGCGGAGTATAGCACCTTTTGGCGCCGTGCTGTCAATGATATGCAAAACGCTTCGTTTTGTCAGCATAGGTAAGAGCCGCACCGCCGCGTGGCTGTACGTTATTCATTGGCGCCTGTCAACACGGCATGCTGCGGAGTTGCTCTGACCTCATCATTGCGCGCGCGCTGCCGGCGCAGATCGTCGGGGCTATGCGCCGGGGCAAGGAAGGTCACGGCCAGCGCGGCCAGCGCGAAGATCAACGGCGCCGTGAAGACGGCGGCCAGCGCGGCAGCCAGCGCGAGGCGCGGCTCGCCGGATAACGTCACTGCGTTGGCCCCCTCGCCGATCAGTGCATCGACGGGAATAGCGTCGGGTTGCAAGCCGCGCGCCGCCAATTCCGCCGTTAACCGGCTCGTCAACAACGTGCCGAGCGCGGCCACGCCGATCGTACCGCCAATCGTGCGCGAAAACTGCAAACTAGCCGTCGCCGCCCCCAACACATTGCGCGCCACCGTACTCTGCACCGCAATCAGGAACGAAGGAATGCTCGCGCCCATCCCGATCCCCATCAGTCCCAACGCAATCGCCAGTTCCAACCGGCTCATATCGGGCCGGATGCGGGCCATCATGAACGCGCCAACCACAAAGATCGCCATCCCGCCGATGGTGAGCGTGCGATAGCTATACCGCAACAACAGCCTGCCGCCGATCACGCTGGTAAAGACCCACCCCAGCATCATCGGCGTCAAGGTCGTACCGGCTTCCGTGGCGCTCGCCCCCAACACGCCCTGCACAAATAGCGGCACATAATTCATACTGCCGAACAAAACCCCGCCAGCCAGAATGCCGTGCGCGCAGGCGACGGCAAACATCCGGTCACGCAACAACCGCACCGGCAAGATCGGCGCCGGCGCACGCAGCTCGACCACGACCAGCAAAGCGAGCGTAGCGATCGCTGCGCTCAGCATCGCCATCCCGGCCAGCGAAGCCGGCGCCTCAAGGCCGAGCAAGAGCAACACGACCCCTACACTCAGCAACGCCGCGCCAGCGTAATCGATCGGTGGACGCTCGCCGGCGGCTGGCGTCACGCCGCGCCACGCTGCCCACACCAGCGCCGCCGCGATCGCTGCCGGCGGCAGATTGACCCAGAACACCCAATGCCACGAGATCTGATCGACCAAAAACCCGCCGATCAATGGCCCAATCACCGAACTAATGCCCCACACCCCAGCAAAGAGACCTTGCACCTTGGCCCGTTGATCGAGCGTAAAAATATCGCCAACAATGATAAACGCCAGCGGCAGCAAACCGCCCGCTCCCAACCCCTGCAACGCCCGCGCCGCGATCAACGCCGGCATCGTCGTCGCCAAGCCGCACCACAGCGAGCCAAGGCTAAAGATCGCAATCGCCGCCATATAGACCGGTCGCCGGCCAAACAGATCCGACAACCGGCCAAAGATCGGCCCGGCAGTGGTGCTGGTCAGCATATAGATCGCAAACACCCAGCTAAAGCTCTCGATATCGCCGAGATCGCGCACAATGCTCGGCATCGCCGTCGCAATAACGGTCGACTCCATCGAGGCCATAAACATGCTCATCATCACGCCGAGCGTGATCAAGACGGTGCGCTGGCGACTCACACGGTGCTCCTTGGGTTGACGTAAAATAATGCTTGATCAAATATTGCTTTGTTCAACGATACCGCAAAATCGCCATCAGCGCAAGGGGGATAAGCGAATGCGTTGCAATGGGAATAGCCACAAAAACGCGCAAACGGCGCAAACAATAGACTGCCCCCCTCCCAGCCTCCCCCCGCTGGGGGGAGGAGCCCGACACCCCTCCCCCAGCGGGGGAGGGGCAGAGGGTGGGTATTTTTTACCACAGAGGACGCAGTGAGGAATGATGTCATTACGAGGGCGCGCCGCGCCCGAAGCAATCTCCTCCGTCAGCGCATTCCATGCCTGAGCGACCTCCCCTCCCCCAGCGGGGGAGGGGTTGGGGGTGGGGGCATCCATCACCGCTCGGTTCGCAATGGCACGTGGGGAGCGGAACGCAGCAGCGCCCCTCTCCCGCGTTGCGGGAGAGGGGCTGGGGGTGAGGGCATCCAAAACCCTTTGCGTCCGCTGCGGAGCCGGACAGCCGTCCGGCTCTACAGCGCCTTTGCGTTAACAATCTCTGCGCCTTTGCTCGCTTTGCGCTTTTTTGCGCCTGTTGTGTCTCTTCGTGGCTGTCTCCTGACTCTGGCTCTAAAGGGCCGGGCTAGGGTTACGAAGCCCGCTGCGCGGGCTGATGCCCCCACCCCTTGCCCCTCCCCCAGCGGGGGAGGGGTAAGCGGGAGCGCAGCACGGGGCTTTACGGCATCGCACAGCGATCGACAGTTGTGATCAACTTACAGGTTCTGTCCGACCCTCTCCCGCGTTGCGGGAGAGGGGCTGGGGGTGAGGGCATCCAAAACCCTCTGCGCTCTTTGCGCTCTCTGCGCCTTGGCGTTACGAATCTTGGCGCCCTTTGCTTACTTTGCGGTTTAGCGTTGACTATCTTGGCTCCCTCTACGCCTACTCTCTCACGCACAGGCGCGTCAAATGCAAATCCACCCCTACCAGTGGCGGCAAGAGCGGGCGTCCATCATTCAATGGCGTACAAACATACCCGCGCTCTGCGTTGAAGGTTGTATCAAACCAACGCGCATTAGGCAACACCGCGGTGCGCGTCGCGCGGATGGCTGCATTAATCTGATCGATATACGGTTGATAGACAGCTTTCGCCTCTGGCTCTTGCTGTACCAGCACATTCAGATCACCAAGCGATGAACCGTGAAAATGGGTCGTCCGGCCAGCCATCGCCAACAGATATGGCGCAACCGGCACGAAGATCGGCTCCGGAACGGTGCGTAATTCTTCCACCAACGCATAGCCTTCATCGACCCATTCTGGGGCAGGGATCTGCGATCGCGGATCGTAACCCAAGACGGCAAACTGGATGACAACCAATCCAATCGCGCCTGTATGTATCAACCGTTGCCCCCACGATACCGGCTCATCGTGCAATAGGACATCATCGCTCACCTTTGCGCCAAGCAGCGCCAAACCGGCTGCTATAAAGATCAGGTGGTTAAGATAGGCATATAACTTGATCACCGACCACAGACTGACCCCGGCCAGTATAGCGACAAGGCTGATGAACGAAAGCTGGCGAGACGAGAACTGCCAAGATCGGCTGCGTATCCTCCATGCCAGCGCTAACCCCAGCATGACCAGAAGCGGCCAATAATCAGCCCACAATTGCCCCAAGATATCGTCGAGTTGGTCAATCAGCCAAGGCGCAGCGGAAGGTACGGTAAAGATGTAAAACCAAAACCACCCCTCACTTAGCCAATTCGATGCGCCAACAAAGCCAATGAACAGAAGCATGACGCTTATGATGAAGATTGCCGCCATGCGATACCAACGTTGCAGTAACAAATGAAAAACGAAAAACGGTGTGAAAAGGATTGCATGCTGTTTGGCCGCAAATGCAAAGCAAAGCAAAATTGATGCTAATCCAACGATCCCAAGGCGCTCTTGTGATAACGAAACGACAAGCGCAATGGCTGCCAAGAGCAACGCTACCGACAACGTATCGCTTTTGGCGGTATCGAACCAAAAACCGGTAATCGGGTATGCTGCGGCGAATAACCCTACAGCAAGCAGACTGGCAATGGCTGATGCGCCATAGGCGCGAGCGATGGCATAGAGGGCTACAAATGCTACTAATGTCGCCAACAACGACACGACACGCATCGCAACCATGATGTTGCCGGTCGCGATTGCCACTGGAGCTGACAGGTAGTAGTACAGCGGCGTATATATCAGCGGGATGAAATCATAGCTGGGCGCGACGTAGAGTGGTTGCCCTTGCAACACCCTCAAGACATGCAAGAACGTATTCCCTTCTAGCCATTCGATAGCGAAGGGATATTGTATCCGGGATAGCGCGACAAAGAGGAAAAGTATTACTGCAATACTCGTACAGCCGATAAGAATAATGTGAACGAAACGGCGATAAGTTGTCATAAAACGTCCGCAATAGGGTAGGAAGAGCCAAGGCGCAAAAGTATTCACCGTGAATTATATCCTAAGCTGAGAAACAGCCACGACACGACGTACAATAATGGGTGTTGTATGGCAAGTTTTCCACGCTACGAGTGATAGAATTCCGTCCTCGCGAGAGATTGCTTCGTCGCGCGGCGGGCAGAGCACGGCTCTGCCCCTACCGCTCGGCTCGCAATGACAAGCGGGGAGCGGAACACAGCAGCGCTCCTCAAGCAACGCGGGAGAGGGGCTGGGGGTGAGGGTACGAGGTTTACCGCAGAGCACGCAGCGGGCGCGGAGGGGGCGCGGCATCCTGTCATTGCGAGGGCGCGCCGCGCCCGAAGCAATCTCCTCCTTCAGCGCATTCCATGCCTGAGCGACCTCCTCTCCCCCGGCGGGGGAGGGGCAGGGGGTGGGGGCATCCAAGCGCCACGAAAACACCCAAAAGGCACCAACAAGAGGTACATTTGCGTCTTTTGTGTCTCTTTGTGGCTATTCCCTAAAAACCTTTGCGCCCGCTGCGTCCTTCGCGCCTTCTTTAGCCCCCCTCCCAGCCTCCCCCCGCTGGGGGGAGGAGCCAGACACCCCTCCCCCAGCGGGGGAGGGGCAAGGGGTGGGGGCATCCATATCACGGCGTCACCGGGGTGGTCACGCGGCGGTACGCCGGCAGCGCAGGCGGGCGCGGCGGGCGGGCCGGTTGGGGTTGGGCGGCCAACTGGGTGCCTTTACGCCACAAACGCAAATCGATCAACTCACCAGCCAGCTCGCGGGCGGCTGCCGCCCCGATGGCAAACCCCTTCTCCGGCGTCGTCAAGTCAAGGGTTGCAATGCCGCTCACATCAGGCTGGATGAGGAGATCGGGCGGATACTGCTGCAAACGCAGTTCCGTCGCCTCCGCCATCAGCAAACTCAACGCGCGCTGAGCGACGGCGAATTGCTTGGGCGCGAACATCAGGCGAGCGAACAGGTTATCGTTCTCTTCGGGTTGGAGCGAGAAATCGGCGTTAGCGTCGCGCAGATCGACCGCGATCACCCGCTGCGCCCCCATTTCGTAGGCGACATCAACCGGCAGATTGTTCAGAATGCCGCCATCGGCCAGCAACATGTCGCCGTAAGGCACTGGCGGGAAGAGCGCCGGTAGCGCGGTGGTCGCCAGCAATGCCGGCACCACCGGCCCTTCACGCAACACTACCAGCTCGCCGCTGACCAAATCGGTCGCCACGACAGCGCAAGGAATGCGTAGATCGGCAAAGGTGCGATCACCGAGCAAACGGCGCAGCAACTCTTCGCGCCGGCGCTGGCCAATGATGCCGGTGCCGGTCGGATCAGGCGTCGCAATCCGGCGCAGCGCACTCTGGCGAAACACCTCTTGAATGGCGGCCAAATCAAACCCAGCGGCGTAGAGCACCGCTACCGCTCCTCCCGCCGATGTGCCGACAATCACATCAATCGGTATCTCCAGTTCTTGCATCACCTGCAAGACACCGATATGAGCGGCTCCCTTGCCGCCGCCGCCGCTAAGCGCCAACCCCAGCCGCCGTTCTTCCGGCGGGGCCGCCGGCCGTTGCAATCGCGCGCGGATTCGGTTGAGCCATGTGGTTTTGTTGTTCATGCCATCAATTATACAATGCCGGGAACGGTTTGTGATCCGGTAGAGATGCACGGATGTGCGTCTCCTGCAATACCGTGATCGCATCGCATCCTGTACCAACGAACGGCCGTGCGTCTCCGGCAATACCGTCATCGCATTGCATGAATACAACGTTCGCCCATTCCCGCATAACCACCAGCAATGTCGTTCCCGCCGCCCACCAACGCACCCGGTATGCCATTCGGGGTGGCATTTGGTTGGGCGACGCATGGCCGTACGTCGTGACGGGGATGACGAACGTGCAACCATTGGGATGCGCGGGCGGCCATGTTCTGCTACAATATTGACAACATCTGTACCATCGTTTTCGTTGCAGCATCGCAGTAGTGCTATGGCAGCCAGACGCATCGTGCTTTTCCTCCTTGTGGCGACGGCGGTTGGGTTGGCGGCGTCGTTGGTGGTGCAGTATCCGGCCCTGCTCGATCTACTGTTGGCCGATCTGCCGTGGAATGAGAAGCTGCGCCAGTTGCTGGCGCAGGGCCAATGGTGGCAAGCGGCGCTGGCGGCGGCGCTGCTGGTGTTGGGGGCCGTGCTGGCGCCGTGGGGCCGGCGCGCGTTGCAGTGGATCGATGATTGGTTTGCCGATCGGCTGCCCGCTGGTGAAAGCAAACTCCGCCGCAACTACCTTGCTGCGCTGGAACGTGAGATGGAGCGGCTGCCGAAGATTCCGGCCCTCGGCAGAGAGCAGCGCGAGCTGAGCCTTGAAGAGGTCTATGTGCCGTTGGCTGTGGTCGAAACGACGCAGGCGGCGCAATTTTACCGCTTCCAGTTCGGCGAGTTTGATCCCGCCGCCGAAGCGGAGGCGCGCCGAAAGGCCTACAAGGAGGTGCAGAGCGATCTGCCGGTGTTTACCCTGCTGAGCGAGCCGGATGTGTATAGGCGTGCAATGGATGCATGGTGGCGGCGGCTATTTCGTCGCTGGCAGGGGCGTATCCTCGGTGCCATGTTTCGGCAGCGCCAGATCGACCCTGCCCGCTTCACCCGCACTCTCGTCTTGATCGGGCAGGCCGGCAGCGGCAAGACCACCACCCTGCACTTCGGCGCATTGATTTTGGCCCGATCCTTGCGCCGGGGTGACTGGCGCCGTTGGCGGCGTGAGCTGCAGCTCTTCACCGGCCGTCCGCCGTTGCCGATCTATGCCCGCCTGACCGAACTGCTTCCGCTGGTTGAACGCAAGAAGGAGGCCGGCGTCACCGCCGATCGGTTGCGTGACGCGCTGGCCGAACATCTAGCGCAAAAATATAAACTCCGGGCCGAGCTGGTCAACGGCTGGATCGAGCGGGGCAATTGTTTGATCATGCTCGATGGTCTCGATGAGACTGGCGATGCCCAGCGGCGCCGGTTTGTGATTGATCTGGTCAATGTGCTGGCCCACCGTTACGGCGCGCAGAACCGGCTGCTGGTCGCTAGCCGCCCGTTTGCCGGCCTTGAGCGGCTGCACGGTTTTCAAACCAGCCACCTGCGCCCGCTCGATGCTAATGACATCCGCCGCTTCCTAAACCAATACTTCCGCGCTTTGCGCCGTGACCCGCACGAGCGCCGCGCCGATGATGGCGAGGTGGTTCGCGAGGCTAAGGAATTGTATGCTAATCTGCGAGCCAACCCGCGCCTGTTCGACATGGCCACTAACCCGCTGTTGTTGGCGAGCATGGCGATCTTGGTCGAGGGTCGCGAACCGCTGCCGGTTGAGCGGGCCAAAGTCTACGAGCGGTTGCTGAAATTGACGCTCGATGCATGGCGCGCCTCCCAACTGAACCGCAACCGTGAGCTGGGAGCGGAGGAGCGGTTGTACGATGAGAGTGACGATACCATCCGCCGCCGCTTGCAACATCTGGCGCGGCGCATGCTGGAAGCCGAGCAGCGCGAGATCGCGCTCGCGCAGGTTTACAGCGAGTTGCTGCCGTTCTATCGCGAGCACTACCCCAATTGGTCAGAGGATCGGCGCAAGGACTATCTGAAACAGCTTTTCGGCCAACTGGCCCTGCACAGCGGCCTGATCCAAGCCCGTGACGACGACCGCTTCAGCTTCAGCCACTTCACCCTGCAAGAATACCTCGCCGCACGCGACTTCGTCGAGCAGGAATGCACCAAGGAGCTGATCGGGCGCTGGCGCGAAGCGCGCTGGCGCGAAGCGATCTTGCTGGCGATCGGCCATAGCGCCACTAGCGGCAGCGTCGCCGATGCTTGGCGCATGCTGGAACAGCTCATCCGAACCGGTGAGGGCAACGCGACATTGTTAGCCGCCGAGGCGCTCGATGAGGCCAATGCCCGCGCAGTGCCGGAGTTGAATGCGGTGCGGGAGCAAATATGCATGCAATTACCGGCCATCGCCGGTCTGACCGAGGCATGGCCGGTGCAGGCCCTGCCCGACCCACGCCAGCGCAACCGCGCCGCCACTTTGCTCGACCGCCTCGGCAGCGACGAGCGGCTGAGCCTCGATTTGACGAGGCCGGAGTATTGGGCGGCGCGGATTGAGCCGGGGCCGTTTAGTATGGGTGATGATAACAATCAGTTTATCTGTACCATCGAGCGGCCCTACGCGCTGGCCCGTTTCCCGGTCACCAACCGCCAATACCGCCTGTTCCTGACCGCATGGGATGGTGATACGGCTGGGTTGCGCCGGGCCGGGCCGCATGGCCGGCCCTTGCGCAACGACGAAGCCGAGGCGGCGGTGGCGGCGGCGGCGGAGTTGCGGCAGAGGCTGGCCGGATTGACGCGCGAGGTAAAAGAATCTTGGTGGAAGCGCTGGCTCCGCCAGCGTCATCTGGTAGACGACGATCGATTTTCGATTAATGACATCCGGCGGCCGCGCCATTGGCCGGGAGCCAGCTACCGGCCCGGCGAAGGCAACCATCCGGTGGTGGCGATTACGTGGTACGAAGCGACCGCATTTGCGTGGTGGGCCGAGGCATGGCTGCGCGCGCTTGGCCTGCTGGCCGATGGCGAGGCCATCCGGCTGCCCACCGAACCGGAATGGGAACGGGCCGCCGCCTACCCGGTGCGCATCCCGCCCGACCAGCCGCGCGCCGGCCGGCGCGAATACCCGTGGGGTGATGCGTTTAGGGCAGAAATCGGCGCGACGATCCGATCCAGCATTGCCGCCAACACCAAGGAAAGCGACATCGGCGGCACCTCGGCAGTGGGCATCTTCCCCCACGGCGCCGCCGCCTGCGGCGCCGAAGAGGTGTCCGGCAACGTATGGGAATGGTGCAGCACGCCGTATCAGCGGTACCCGCTGTCTGATCTGTCCGCAAAAACGTTTGACACTCCTACGAACATACCTATGATTCTTCGTGGCGGATCATTTTACAATGATCGCGCGTTCGGTCGCTGCGCGTCTCGCGGCGACTCCAGCCCCGGCATCGACGCCGGCGTCGCTAGGGGTTTTCGGCTCGCCCGTTTGTTCTCTGTTAATTCTTAATGTCTTTTTGACCTTGTGACTTTTTGATCTTGTGTAAAGAATATTTGGTCAGGGCGGTGGGGCTGGGG
>NZ_LWQS01000071.1 GCF_001650695.1 Chloroflexus islandicus | reverse complement strand
CCATTAGTGTTCATCCGGTACCCGGCCCTAAAGGGCCGGGCTATGATTACGAAGCCCGCTGCGCGGGCTGCTGGCCCTCAACCCTCGCCCCCGTTCCCGCCTGACAATGGTACGGTTGTTACCGCAGAGGGCGCGGAGAGCGCAGAGGGGAAGGAGTGCAAGGACGGACCGAACGGATGCGCATCGATGTGGTTGATGGCGTTATGATGCGCTGGTGTGCCCCCACCCCCTTGCCCCTCCCCCGCTGGGGGAGGGGTGATAGGGAGCGCAGCACGGGACTTTACGGCATCGCACAGCGTTCCCTGTCAAGAAGAGACACGAGCCATGAACCGCGGCAGGAGACCCCGCCCCGTATGTCATTGCGAGGGCGCGCAGCGCCCGAAGCAATCTCCCGCTGTAGCGCGAACAAACATTGTGGAATATTGTCCTCCCTTGGGGGAGATTGTTTCGCCGCGCAGTGGGCCGAGCGCTAATCGGCCCTTACCATACGGTTCGCAGTGACAAACTGGAGAGCGGAACCCTTTCACGTCCATGTCCTGCATTGGAGGAGCGGGGCAGAGGATGAAGATGAACCGGCGACTCCCCAAGCCCTCAACCGTATCAACACTCAGGCGTTCTATCCACCCCTCAACTGCACGGAGCGAGGGCGTGCCGCATCGCCGGACGGTTTTACGGTATCCCATCAGAGCAAGATGAAGGAGAGCCGAGCCGTGCGGCTTTACAGTTCATCTAACGATCCTCACAAGTACGGTGCGGTGATTGCGGACGAGGGAGAGCCGCACGGCCGTGCGGCTTTACTACCCCTTCAGAGCGGGGCTTTTTTGTTTTGCCGTCGAAGCTGACGACTCGCTACGTCGTCAGCATCCGGTTTCAAACCCCTTCAGAGCGGGGCTTTTTTGTTTTGGTTCGTGGACATTGCTGGAATTCTATCTGAAAAACGTGTTTCAAACCCCTTCAGAGCAGGGCTTTTTTGTTTTGGCTTGCAGCGGGCTGGCGAAGCAACGCCGGGGTCGCGGTTTCAAACCCCTTCAGAGCGGGGCTTTTTTGTTTTGTTCGACCGGCTTCAATCAGCCGGTCGAACGCGGTTTGGTTTCAAACCCCTTCAGAGCGGGGCTTTTTTGTTTTGTTCGACCGGCTTCAATCAGCCGGTCGAACGCGGTTTGGTTTCAAACCCCTTCAGAGCGGGGCTTTTTTGTTTTGGAGGAGCGTTTCCTCCGCCCGCCATGCGCCAGCAACCGGTTTCAAACCCCTTCAGAGCGGGGCTTTTTTGTTTTGCTACGAGGTCCGCTACCTCTCCGGCCTCAACCGAAAAGTTTCAAACCCCTTCAGAGCGGGGCTTTTTTGTTTTGGTGTATGCAGAGCCACAAGAGTGGCTCTGCATTGAAGTTTCAAACCCCTTCAGAGCGGGGCTTTTTTGTTTTGCAGGCGGCAAGCGAGGCGCAGCGTCGTCTTGATTCGGGTTTCAAACCCCTTCAGAGCGGGGCTTTTTTGTTTTGTGGTGGTGTGCGCGGGGGACTGTGAACCCCCGCCCACGTTTCAAACCCCTTCAGAGCGGGGCTTTTTTGTTTTGTGGTGGGGGACGGGAGGTGAGGAGCCTCCCGCTGGTGTGTTTCAAACCCCTTCAGAGCGGGGCTTTTTTGTTTTGGATCGGCCGCGATACGCTCTGGCTCGACCACGAATGTTTCAAACCCCTTCAGAGCGGGGCTTTTTTGTTTTGTTCATATTCTTTCCCCCCCCCTTCGGGGGGGTGCTGGCGTTTCAAACCCCTTCAGAGCGGGGCTTTTTTGTTTTGTGGCCGCCATCATTATGGCGGCCATGGTGGGGTTCGCGTTTCAAACCCCTTCAGAGCGGGGCTTTTTTGTTTTGAGCACCCAACATAAGAGCGCCCAAAGGG
Organism: Chloroflexus islandicus; assembly: GCF_001650695.1. GTDB lineage: Bacteria > Chloroflexota > Chloroflexia > Chloroflexales > Chloroflexaceae > Chloroflexus > Chloroflexus islandicus. The sequence goes on along the minus strand of NZ_LWQS01000071.1, from coordinate 181,982 downwards.
GCGCCAAAGGTTTCAAACCCCTTCAGAGCGGGGCTTTTTTGTTTTGGCGCGGGGGTCACCGGCGAGGCGTTCGGCGCTGAGCGGGTTTCAAACCCCTTCAGAGCGGGGCTTTTTTGTTTTGAGGAGGGTGCTGCCATGACAACAGCACCCAACGTAAGAGTTTCAAACCCCTTCAGAGCGGGGCTTTTTTGTTTTGACTATCATTACTATTTTTGGTTGTGGCCGCCATCATTGTTTCAAACCCCTTCAGAGCGGGGCTTTTTTGTTTTGTCCCCGATACGGGGGAGGGTGAGGGCAGTCACCTTGTGTTTCAAACCCCTTCAGAGCGGGGCTTTTTTGTTTTGAAAACAATCCGGCGCCCAAAGGGGCGCCAAAGGGTAAGTTTCAAACCCCTTCAGAGCGGGGCTTTTTTGTTTTGGGACCCGAACGCGACCTTCTACCTCCACTTGGAGGGGAGTTTCAAACCCCTTCAGAGCGGGGCTTTTTTGTTTTGCCGAAAAATCATCGCAACCCTCGCCCTGCTGGGCGGGGTTTCAAACCCCTTCAGAGCGGGGCTTTTTTGTTTTGCTTTAATACCCGCAAACAATGGGTTTGCAGGGTCTTATGTTTCAAACCCCTTCAGAGCGGGGCTTTTTTGTTTTGTTGTGGCTGCCATCATTATGATGGCAGCCACGATGGTGTTTCAAACCCCTTCAGAGCGGGGCTTTTTTGTTTTGCGGTTCGATCCGGCGAAGTCGGACACACCCTCTATGGACGTTTCAAACCCCTTCAGAGCGGGGCTTTTTTGTTTTGAAGAAAGGAGGAAGCCCATGAAGGAGTTCATGGGCTTGTTTCAAACCCCTTCAGAGCGGGGCTTTTTTGTTTTGCTGAGGAGAACCCGGCCACGCCCGGCGAGGACAGGGAGTTTCAAACCCCTTCAGAGCGGGGCTTTTTTGTTTTGTCAGCGGGGCAGGAGCGACAAGGAGGAGCCATCAGCGTTTCAAACCCCTTCAGAGCGGGGCTTTTTTGTTTTGGCGAAACTCCCCCGCCGGTTCGGTCAGACAGCCACGTTTCAAACCCCTTCAGAGCGGGGCTTTTTTGTTTTGCACCACACGCCGGTACTGGCGTTCACACCGATGAGTTGTTTCAAACCCCTTCAGAGCGGGGCTTTTTTGTTTTGGCGAGCGCCAACGTGATCGGCCGTGCTGGTAGGTGCGGTTTCAAACCCCTTCAGAGCGGGGCTTTTTTGTTTTGCGGGCGTTGTCCCACCGGCCTATGAGCCGGTGGAGATGTTTCAAACCCCTTCAGAGCGGGGCTTTTTTGTTTTGAGGAGGATGCCGCGGACAAGGCGATCCGGCAACTTATGCTGTTTCAAACCCCTTCAGAGCGGGGCTTTTTTGTTTTGAAAAACAATCCGGCGCCCAGAGGGGTGTCAAAGGGTAGTTTCAAACCCCTTCAGAGCGGGGCTTTTTTGTTTTGGGGTGATCGAATTGCTGCTTCCGAACGCGGATCTGTCGTTTCAAACCCCTTCAGAGCGGGGCTTTTTTGTTTTGATGCGGATCGACATGGCGCCACTCGCGGAGATCCTTGGCTAGTTTCAAACCCCTTCAGAGCGGGGCTTTTTTGTTTTGAGGTGCCCATGAACTCCTTCATGGGCTTCCCCGTCGTGTTTCAAACCCCTTCAGAGCGGGGCTTTTTTGTTTTGCCGACGGTGCCGCCGACGGCGACGGCGACGCCAACGGGTTTCAAACCCCTTCAGAGCGGGGCTTTTTTGTTTTGAGGGGCCGCAATGGGCGGCCCCACGTATATTATCTCGTTTCAAACCCCTTCAGAGCGGGGCTTTTTTGTTTTGGAGGCTAGTTGGTATAAGTGGCCAACTGCCCCTGCGTGTTTCAAACCCCTTCAGAGCGGGGCTTTTTTGTTTTGCCGACGGTGCCGCCGACGGCGACGGCGACGCCAACGGGTTTCAAACCCCTTCAGAGCGGGGCTTTTTTGTTTTGGCCTGTGCGGGGGACTGTGAACCCCCGCGTCCGCGTGTTTCAAACCCCTTCAGAGCGGGGCTTTTTTGTTTTGCCGCCTCGAGCCGGGCGACCGGTTGGAGTACGGGGAGGTTTCAAACCCCTTCAGAGCGGGGCTTTTTTGTTTTGTAACCATACCTCCTCCTTCCAATAACTGTTACCATCGTTTCAAACCCCTTCAGAGCGGGGCTTTTTTGTTTTGGGCGCCTACGAGCCGCAGCCGGAAGGGCTGCGGCTCGTGTTTCAAACCCCTTCAGAGCGGGGCTTTTTTGTTTTGTGATCGATCTCACCCTCCCCGCGCTGCCGTCGTCGTCGTTTCAAACCCCTTCAGAGCGGGGCTTTTTTGTTTTGACGGGGGGGCTGGGGGCGGCCACCCACCCCCCGAAGGGTTTCAAACCCCTTCAGAGCGGGGCTTTTTTGTTTTGATGCGGATCGACATGGCGCCACTCGCGGAGATCCTTGGCTAGTTTCAAACCCCTTCAGAGCGGGGCTTTTTTGTTTTGAGGTGCCCATGAACTCCTTCATGGGCTTCCCCGTCGTGTTTCAAACCCCTTCAGAGCGGGGCTTTTTTGTTTTGAGCTGCTCAAGCTCTGTGCCCTGCCCGCCAGCGCCTTGTTTCAAACCCCTTCAGAGCGGGGCTTTTTTGTTTTGTTCATGAGGCGCTGACCGCTCCAGCGTTGCCCGATCGTTTCAAACCCCTTCAGAGCGGGGCTTTTTTGTTTTGTCATGGGCTTCCCCGTCGTCGAAGACGACGGGGAATTGTTTCAAACCCCTTCAGAGCGGGGCTTTTTTGTTTTGGGAGGAACAATGGAGATCCTCATGACGGAACGGTTGTGTTTCAAACCCCTTCAGAGCGGGGCTTTTTTGTTTTGCCCGTGCCACCGAGTCTGCGTGGCCGATACTCCGTCGTTTCAAACCCCTTCAGAGCGGGGCTTTTTTGTTTTGGAAGAGTCGCGCGTCATCGTGCGATTCCCGTATCATGTTTCAAACCCCTTCAGAGCGGGGCTTTTTTGTTTTGACGCGGCATCTCCCCCAACGACCTGTTGCACCGTGACGTTTCAAACCCCTTCAGAGCGGGGCTTTTTTGTTTTGAGGAAGGAGGAGCCGATGACGTTCGGCATTGCAAACTGGTTTCAAACCCCTTCAGAGCGGGGCTTTTTTGTTTTGGCCGTCGCGCACCGGGGTGAGCGGTGGTTGGCTTGTTGGCGCGTTCGTTGCTAGCAACCAATGACCTCCATTGTTGTATGTCCTGCCCCTTGTTGATCGGTTGGTGTATCATGGTTGGAACATTTGCATTGTATCAGGTCATTGGTGGAAAGGCAAGAGCGATGGTGCGTTGGGCTGTGTATCTGGCTGAGACGCCGGTGGTGTTGCAGCGTTTGATCGCGGCGACGCAGCGGGTGCGTTGGCCGCATCGCGCTGACGCTGCCGCGCGAGTGGCGGCGCTGCGCGCGGCGTTGTGCCGTCCGGCAGCAGTGCGGGCCTGTTATTTTGCGTTGGCGCCTGAGGCGCAAGCGGCCGTGCAGGTGTTGCGCCGCCGCCGGGGGGTGCTGTCGCCGGCTGCCGCCGAGCAGTTGTTGGGGCCGATCCGGCCGTTGCGCCAGTTGCGCCGCGATCGCCGGCCTCGTTCGATTGGCGAGACGCTGCTGCTGCTTGGGTGGCTCTTGCCCCGCCCGGCGCGTCCGCGCCATCCCGCCGGTTGGGTGCTGGCCCCTGAGCTGCGCCGTTGGTTGCCGGAGCCGTTGCCGGAGGTCGCTGCGCCTTGCGCGTTGCCATCCGCTCATGTCCCAGCCGCGTTGGCGGCTGCATCTACGCTGCTGGCCGTCGCTGCTACCCAGCCGTTGCCGGTGCGCGCTAGCGGTTTGTTGGCCAGCGCGGCGTTGCGCCGGTTGCGCGCGGTGGCCTCGACATTTACCGATGATCTGTGGCAGTGGTTGGCGCCGTTGTTGGTTGATGTGGGTGCGTTGCGTCTCGCTGGCCAAACGTTGCGCCCCGGCCCGGCCTTGGCCCAGTTTGCCGGCGCTGCTGCCACCACGCAGCTCGCCTTGCTACGCGCCGCATGGGAACATCAACCACGGCCTGACCGGTGGTTGGTACGGTTGCGGTTGTCGATGCGCGGTCTCGATTGGCCGGCGCTGCGCCGCCGGTTGTTGCACTGGGGCGAGGCAATGGCAGCGCAGCAGCTCGCTGCTGATGCTGCGTTTGTGGCGTTGACGAAGGCGGTGGGGCCGTTGGTTGATGGTACGACCCATAGTTTGTGGCCTGTCCGCCGCGCGCCGTGGTTGCGCCGGGGCCAGCAGCAGGCGTGGCGGGCGGCGGTGGCCGGGCCGCTGGCGTGGCTGGGGGTGGTGGCGCCGTTTGCGCTGCCGCAACCGCAACCATGGCAGTATGATGAGCTGACCCGGCAGGTGATCATCCCAACGGCGACGCTGGCGGCTGACTTGCCGGCGTTGCAGCCGTGGGCCGCATTGGTGCGGGTGGATCAAACGATGGCGCGTTGGCAGATCACGCCGGCGACGATCCGGCGCGGCTTGGCTGCCGGGCACGATCCCGGCGCGTTGCGCGATCTCTGGCGGCAGCGGTTGGGAAGCGATCCGCCAGCATGGATGTTGCCGGCGGCTTCCCCGCCGGTGCAGATTGTGACCCGCGCACTGGCACTGTGCGCGACCCCAGCGACGTTGGCCGCTGCGGTGCGCTCTCCGGCGGTGCGCCGCGCGCTGGCGATGCAGGTCGCTCCCGGTGTGGCGCTGGTGGCGCCGGGGCGCGAGCGAGCGTTGGCGCGAGCGTTGGCGCGGGTTGGGGTGGCGGTTGTGGCGGAAGCGACGCGCGATCAGGTCGCATCACAACCCGCGGGAGAGCGCTGGCCCGCGATTGAGAGCAGGGATGGCGTTGCTGAGCGTGATGAAGCTGTACTGCTATCACAGTTCGCGGAAGTGGGTGACAATGAATTGCCGGCAACAGCATCGGTCGCCGTTGGCGAGCGGGTTGATCCGGTGCAACCATGCCAACCGCTGGCGGTGACGTTGCAAATGCTGCGCGCGGCGATCCGGCGCCGGCAGGCGGTGCAGTTGCGGTACCAACCGCCGCAGCAGCCGGCGCATGAACGGCTGGTGCAACCGATCCGGCTCGAGCAGCACGGCGATCGCTGGCTGCTCTATGCTTATTGCGCCATGCGGCGGACCGAACGCTGTTTTCGCGTCGATCGAATTATTGACCTGCGTTCGACGCTCTTGCCACCGGCCAACCATCGCCGGCAGCAGGGAGCGGCGCGGCCCAAGGGTCGCTTGGCGCTGCCGGCCGCTCCTCCTAACCGGATCGCCCGGGTGTGGCTGGAATGAGCGGTTAGACCATGTAGTGGGTTGGGTCAGTGGTGATCCGGCCAATCCCATGGATGACGGTGCGCTCGGCGGCTACGGCGTCGAGCCGGTAACAGCGCACGCTGTCTTGGGCCGGATCGATCAGTTTGCGCAGTTGGTCGCTGACGGCGCGAAATTCGCGCGCGTCGAGCATGGCCTCGAAGACGCTGTACTGTACACGCACGCCGTAGCCTTTGAGCAGCTTCATAACGCTGGCGCGCCGTTTGTCATCCACGATGTCGTAGCTAATGATGGTGAACATGCTCATCGCACCACTCCTTCGTACCGCGCTTGCTCGCCGCGAATGATGCGGGCCACCATCTGGGCTTGCAAGAGCACGACGCGCCGGAATGCGGTTTGGCTGCCGCCGGCCAGCCGCACTGGCGTTTGCATCAGCGCTTCGTAGCGGCTGACCACCAGTTTGCGGGCGGCGCCGTTGAGGTAGATGGCGTTGGGTTTGTCAGGGCCGGCGCGCTCGAATTGCTGGCGGGTGATGGCGTTGGTAGTAATGAGATCGAGCGCCATGCGATCGACGATCAGCGGGCGAAACTCTTCCATCAGATCGAGCGCTAACGAGGGCCGGCCGGCTTCGATGGCGTGAAAGACGCCGAGGTAGGGATCGAGGCCGGTGAATTGCACGGCGGTTAAGACGTCGTGCAACAAGAGGGTGTAGCCAAACGAGAGGAGGGCGTTGATCGGATCGGGCGGCGGGTAGAAGGCGCGGCCTTGGAAGCCCCAGCCTTGTTGGAAGGCGGCGCGCCACGCGCCGAAGTAGGCGGCGGCGGCAGCGCCTTCAAAGCCGCGGGCAGCGTCGAGGGTGGCGGCGCTGGCTAAGCCGCGGGCAGCAGCGTCGATCTGCGCGATCGCTGTGGCCGCGGCTGGCCAGCCGGTCGCGGCGAGTACGGCGCGTTGGGCGGCCAATTTGGCGGCCACGATGCCGCGCGCCAGTTCGAGCGCCCACGCCGGATCGACCACCAGTTGGCTTTGGCGCAGACGCAACGCGCCAAACCGCGAGGGGCCGGCGGTGAGGGTGGCGTAATGGCGGCTGCCGTGCTGGTTGGTCAGCATGACCGGTATCCCGCGTCCGAGCAGTTCGACTAAGAGTGCGGTCGAAATCTGCACGCCGCGCCCCATAAGGACGATCTGGTCGATCTTGTTAAGTGGAATTTCTTGCAGCACTTCACCGGCGCGGGTGATGATGATCTGGTTGTCGCGTTTGCGCACGGTGGCGCCTTGTTCTTGGACGTACAGCGTAGCCATAGCATTGCTCCTTGTTGAGGTTGTTTACCGCAGAGGGGGCGGAGAGTGTAAACGCGTGCGATGCTCCTTCTCCCCGCTCCCTTTCAAGGGGCGACAGAACATTTGATCCAGCACCCGGCCCTGAAGGGCCGGGCTAGGATTACGAAGCCCGCTGCGCGGGCTGCTGGCCCTCATCCCCTGCCCCTCTCCCGCGCTAGCGCGGGAGAGGGGAGTGTAAAGTTGAGCGAGGTTGGTTGGCGAAATAGCCGCACAGCGCCGCAAAAGACACAAATGTAACCATTTTTTGCGCCTTTTGCGTCTTTTTGTGGCTATTCATCGCCCTCCCTACTCCCCTTCTTCCGCAGCCGGCCCACCTGCTCACGCAAGCGCCGCTCGGCTTCGTGAAAGTCGGTGAGACCGTGAAACAGGCCTTGCCCGCGGCGCGGGGCCAGCGCCTGACCCAGAAACTCGATGCCGTCGGCGTAGGCGACGATCCGGGTTTTGGCCGGGTTGAGCTGGAGGCGCAAGGTAGCCAGTTGCCGTTCAACCAGCGCCAAGGTGCGTTCGGCTACGTCACGATCGGGGCACATGACGACGAAATCATCAACGAAGCGCACCATGCGCGCGCCGTGGGCAGTCATCGCGACATCGAACGGGTGGAGGTAGATGTTAGCCAGCAGCGGCGAGAGCGGGCCGCCTTGGGGCGTGCCGCGCTGCGCGCGCTTGGCTTTGGCGTGATGCACCAGCTCGCTGACGGCGACTGCGCCGGCGGCCAGCGCGCCGCCGAGCAGCAGCCGTTGCGGGCCGATCCGGCGCACGAGCGGGCCAAGCCGTTGGGCGACTTCGATGGCCGGTTGGGCAAGGCTGATGGCGGCGAAGAGACCGGTGGGCAGACCGGCGCGCGGCGCCACCGGCGGCATGCCGTAAGGGTCTGAATAGTTCACATCGGGCGGATTCGGGTCAGCCGGCGCGCTGATCGCCTCGTGGATCAGTTCGCCGCCGCGCCGGAGCGCGTTCAGCAGCGGGCTGGCCGGCGCCGGTTCGGCTAGCTCCGCTTCTTCGTGCAACGCTCCCACGGCCAGCCATTGGCCGATCAGGCGCAAGATGGCCGGTTCGTCGATCCGTTGGCGCAGCAGACCCAGTAAAATCCCGTGGTCGATCGAGTCGAAGTAGGCGCTGATGTCGCTATCAACCACCCAACTCAGGCCCTGTTCGGCGTAGCGCGCCACCCGCTCGACCGCTTCCGGCACGCCGACCGCTAGCCGGCAGCCATACGAGCAATCGAGGAAGAGCGGCTCGAAGAGCGGGGTCAAGACTTGTTGCACGGCGCGCTGGGCAATGCGATCGCGGATGGCCAAAATCGCGATCGCCCGCTCGCCGCCGTTGGCTTTGGGCAGCATCACCCGGCGCGGCGGCAACGGCCGGTAGCTGCCGTCGCGCAATTCTTCGGCCAACTGGGCCATCTGGGCCGGCCAATCGGCTTCAAAATCGCGCAGCGTGACCTGATCGATTCCAGCGCTGCGATCACGCCGGATTAACTGGATGTTGGAACGCACCCGCCGCCATGCGTTGGTCAGGTTTTCAACCGTGCAGACCTGTTCGATCAGCGACGGGCCGTGATAGCGGGGAAAGAGTGGCATAGTGAAACCTCCGGGTTGATGTGATAGAACCTTATCTCCCTGCCTCTGTTCACGCACTGCGGGCTGTTGCCCCCACCCCTTGCCCCTCGCTCACGCCAGTGGGAGCGGGGAGCGTTGCGTCGAGTGTTGAGGCATTGCCCAGCGATCACTGGTGGTCAGCACCTCGGATCCGGCACCCGGCCCTGAAGGGCCGGGCTACTCTTACGAAGCCCGCTGCGCGGGCTGTTGCCCCCACCCCTTGCCCCTCCCCCGCTGGGGGAGGGGTGATGGGGAGCGCAGCACTGGGATGTCAGGCATTGCCCAGCGATCACTGGTAGTCAGAACCTCGGATCCGGCACCCGGCCCTGAAGGGCCGGGCTACTCTTACGAAGCCCGCTGCGCGGGCTGTTGCCCCCACCCCTTGCCCCTCCCCCGCTGGGGGAGGGGTGATGGGGAGCGCAGCACTGGGATGTAGGGAAGAAAGCAACGTTTTGTGTTCTTTTGTGGCTATTTCCCTTACCGTTCGGCCAGTTGCCAATTGCCGAGCCGCGCCATCTGGTCGGCCACCAATTGCTCGTGGCGCAGCCGCAGTTCGAGCAATACCCGCTCGTGGTGTTCGCGCCGCTCGGCGGCAGCTTGGGCCCGCGCCAGCCGGCGGTCTTCGAGCTGTTGCTGCAATTCGACCAACGCCTGCAACTGTGCGCCGCGCCGCTCTTCGACCCCCAATGTCACTTCGCCAGCGATACGCTCACTCTCGTGCTGAGCGGCCAGCAGCCGGAGGGCCTGATCGGTGCGGTGGCTCTCGAGCAGTTGCTGTTGCAGCCGTTCCCACTCTTGCTGGAAGCGAGCCTGCTCGCTCTGCCACACCTGCTCTTCGTGAGCAATCTCGGCGACCTGCGCCCGAATCTGGGCATTGATCAGATCGAGTTGGGCGGCCAGCGTTGCCCGCTGCACTTCAGCATGCTGGGCCAAGAGCTGCTCGCGCGCCTCGGCGGCCCGCATCTGCATACGCAAGCGATGCTCGTGATCGAGCTCAACCGTCTGCGCAGCCAGCGCGTGCAGACGCGCCCGGTGGCGGGCCTCGGCGACCCGGCGCTCTTCGTCGATCTGGGCCGCGGCAATCGTCGCCGCCATCGCCGCCTCGGTGTGGCGCTCATCGCCTTGCCGGTCGAGCGTCTGCACGCCGATAATCTCGAGGCCGGCTAGGGTTGGATCGGCCTGCAACCGTGCGCAGACAAAGCGGGCCGCCTCATCAATCCCCTGCGCGCCGGTGAGTTCGGCGTGGCTGTGCTGCTCGATGAAGACGTGGGCCGCGGCGCGAGTCGCCGCGCTCACCGCTGCCAGTGGTTCGCGGTGCAGCGCGATCAGCAGCGGATCATGCACCGCTAGCTCGATCGCCAGCCAGAGCCGGATCGGCCACTTATCGGCGCTCCATCCTTCGATCGGGCCGATCTGCACTTGGCGGCGGCGAGCATCGACCCACTGCGCCAGCACTGGGCCGGGAGGCGCCCAAATCGTGTGGCTGCCGGCGGTGAAGGTGCGCGTCGCGCCGCCGGGCAGATAGATCACCGCCCACGTGCCGGGAGGCACCACTACCTGCGCCATGAGGCCCAATAGTTGGCGCGGTAATTGTTGCGGCGCGGTGGCCAAGCCGGTGGCAAAGTGCAATACCGGCAACGTCTGCGCCATCGTCTCAGCGGTGATCGCGCCGTTCACGACCGCCAAGCCATCATTGACCGCTTCTGCGACCACCTCGCGCACAGTGGTTGCAATCGTGGGTTCGCGCGTTTGCATACCTTGCCTCCTCTCGTGATGGATCGTGAACCAAACCATTCCCTCGCCACCTACTCCCTGTTCCCTACCTCCCCACCCCGGCCCGGCGCAACAACGCCTGCCGTCCACCCAACGCCTCCCACGCCAGCGCGTCAGCCAGCCGGTTGAGATCGCGCGGGATGCGTACCAGCTCGAACGCCGCTGGCGGAAACTGGTCGATCAGCTCGCGCGCGGTCTGGTAGAGTGGGCGGATCGGTTCGGCGCGCACCGCTGCCGCGCCGCGCAATTGCTCAACCAGCAACTGGCTATCGGTGAGACAGCGCACCCGCCGGTTGGGAAAGTCGCGCCGGATCAAGCGCAGGGCCGCGATCAGGGCCTGATACTCGGCCTCGTTGCTAGTACGGGCCGGCGCGCGCCCGGCATAGAACCGGATCACCGCGCCGCGCTCACTGCGCACCAACACGCCTAATCCAGCCATGCCGCGCGCCGGAAAGCCCGGCGTACCGTCGATTTGCACAATCAGCCATTCGGCTAGGCGAGCAGGCTGTATGCGAGGATGAGAAAGATCGCGCCGGCGATCAGGAAGGTCGTCGCCAGACAGCCGCGTAACAGGTGGCGCGGCGACAGGCGCGGCAACCGGATCGGGCGGGGTTTGAACGTCAGCGCAGCGATCGCCAAACCGATGCAACAGAGCACGCACGAAGCGAGACACCATACCATAACCTCCTCCTTCCCCAAGAACTTTGGATCAGCAGCGCCGGTGTGCGGCGGAAGATGCAAGGCGCTCTACCCTGAGCATACCGGAAAGTACTTTCACATATGTGAAAAATGACGAGCATTTTCGACGAGTTTTCACGCTCGCCCAACGGCATACCCCCTTGCCAACACGGCTGCACTCGCTGCTACAATGAAAGGTATGAGCGCACCCATCACGACCATAACCTCCTCCTTCCCCAAGAACTTTGGATCAGCAGCGCCGGTGTGCGGCGGAAGATGCAAGGCGCTCTACCCTGAGCATACCGGAAAGTACTTTCACATATGTGAAAAATGACGAGCATTTTCGACGAGTTTTCACGCTCGCCCGACGGCATGCCCCCTTGCCAACACGGCTGCACTCTCTGCTATAATGAAAGGTATGAGCGAACACATCACTCTTGCTGAAATTGCGCGGCTACCAACTGCCTACCATGTCGCGCATATCCGTATCGAACCGAATATCATCCTCGCCCCGATGGCCGGCGTAACCGACAGCATCTTCCGCCGGATGATTCTGCGCCTCGGCGGCTGCGGCTTGGTCAGCACCGAAATGACCAATGCGGCCAGTGTTAGCCCCAAGGCCTTGCGCCGCCACCGGCTGCTCGACTATTTGCCGGAAGAGCGCCCGCTGACGATGCAGATTTCGGGCAACGATCCCGATCTGGTCGCCAACGCGGCCCGCATCGTCGAGCATTTAGGCGCCGACATTATTGACATCAACTGTGGCTGTCCATCGCCCAAAGTGACCGGCGGCGGCCACGGTTCGGCGTTGCTGCGCGATCTGCCGAAGATGGAACGGCTGTTGCGCGCGGTGCGCGCGGCGGTGCAGATTCCGGTGACGCTGAAATTCCGCGCCGGGTGGGATGAGCAGAGTCTGAATTATATTGAAGCGGCGCAACGCGCCGAAGCCGCTGGCGTTTCGGCGCTGGCGCTACACCCACGCACCCGCGAGCAGGGGTACAAAGGGCAAGCCGACTGGTCGCGGGTTGCCGAAGTCAAACGCGCCGTCTCGATCCCGGTGATCGGGAGCGGTGATGTGACGACGGCGGTTGATGCGCTGATCCGGTTGCGCGACAGCGGCGCTGATGGGGTGATGATCGGGCGCGGCGCGATCGCTAATCCGTGGATCTTTCGCCAGATCGCCGATCTGCGTCGCGGGGTTGCGCCATTTGCGCCGGCGCCGGCTGACAAACGCAACTTATTGATCGAATACATGGATATCTGCGCCGAGGAGTTGCCGGAACGGCTCGCGCTGAACAAGATCAAGCAGTTGATCGGCCAATTCCATGTTGGCTTGCCCGGCAGCAACCACCTGCGCGTGGCGGTGCATACGGCTGCCAGCCTTGCCGCTGCCCGTGAGGCGATTGAGCGGTTTTTTGCGCCCTACCTCGAAACTGATGCCGCTGTGCCTGAAACAGCGATAGCGGCGGATTAATGCGCCGGCCCTCAGCTACGACGAGCATCGTTGCGGCTGAGGGCCTTGGCGTCAGAATAGCAACCTGCGATGCACGATGGGTATCTGTTTACGCTAGGCATTTGCGGCAGCGCCGATGAAGATGATCCGGCGCCAGAGGTGTTGAGCGCGCTGCTCGGCCAATTGCCGCCGGTGAAGCGGGCCGCGTTTCTCGGCCCGTTGCCTCCCGGCCAACCCGACGCGCTGCTAGCCGATATTGTGGCCGATATGCGCGATGCCGAGTTGATCGTGATCGTCACGCCGGCGACGGCGCCGCAACTGCCGGCCCGCCTCAACGATCTGCTGCGCGCCGCTTATGCCGCCGATCTGGCCGGACGCTACGCCGCGTTAGTCGCTGTCGGGCCGCACGCTGCCGCCGTGCTCAACGAATTGCGGGCCGCGGTTGCGACATGCGGTTTTATGATCGCCGGTGCGGTTGCACTGGCCGCTGACACGCCGTTGCCACACGCCGCCATCCAAGCGGCGTACCAGACAGCGCGTGCAACGCTAGCGCCGCATGCGCTCCCATAGGACGGGCAGAGCGCTGCTCTGCCCCATCGCACAGCGAAGCCAATCCCGTATGGGTAGAGCGCTGCTCTGCCCCATCGCACAACGAAGCCACTATGGTCACGCCTCGCATCCCAGCCCACAAAATCTGGATCGCCGACGAAGCCATCTACTATCTGTTAGCGCGTCCGGCGCTCACTCGCAGCTTTGATCACATTTGGTTCGCCCAATACGGCCCGCGCCCCGATCCGCAGCGTGGCCCGTACATCTTCTACTTGAACCATTCGGCATGGTGGGATGGGTACATGATGATGCTCATTCACCGCGCAATTATGCGGCGGGCATTTGATAGTTATCTCATGATGGAAGAGCGGCAACTGCGCGCGTACCGCTTCTTTACGTGGTGCGGCGCTTTCTCGATCGAGCGGCGCGATCCCGCCGAATCGCAGCGCGCACAGATCTATGCCGCGAACCTATTGCGCGAGCGGCGTGATCGGGCGCTCTACATCTTCCCGCAAGGCCGGATCGAAGCCAACGACTACCGCCCGCTGACCATCTACCCCGGCATTGCCCGCATCGCCGCGCTCGCCGGCGATGTCACCCTCTGCCCAATTGCACTGCGCTACGAATTCCTCGGCCAACAATGGCCGCATGCCTTTGTGCAGATCGGCCCGCCCCACCCGCCGGCCAGCCGCGACGATATTGAAGCGATCCGGGCCGATGTCGCCGCGCGGCTGACCGCGGCAGTTGACACCCTCCGCGCCGATGTAATCGAGCAACGGCTAGGCCGGTTCCAGCCGCTGCTCAGCGGACGGTGGGGGATTGACCGCACGTGGGATACGGTCAAGGGTTGGTTTCGGCGACGCGACGCAGACGGCGGGCCAGCCGCGGCAGCAGCCAATCGCCTGCGAGCACGAGCATAATCAAGCCGCCGATCAGGGCCGGCAACACTTGGCCGCGGGCAAGGTTAACGACCACAAACATCGTGAGGTTGGTTAAATACAACACCGGCGGCAGCCACGGCATAAAGTGCTGCGGCGTATGGCTGCGGTGCGCCGCTTGCCGGCGCAACGCCAGCAACACCCACGATAAGATCAAACTCGTCACCCACCACGCCACAAAGTTGGACGCCGGAATGCCATAGTAGAAACCGGTCTCATCACTCGTCCAAACCCAGTAGCGATTGATGTAGACGGCGAACGGCTCAATTGTTACGTCAAGCAGCAACGCAAACGACGCCGCGGTCAAGACGCGGGTCGGATGAAGCTGGCGATCGTCTACCGGACGGCCATCACGGTTGAGGATCCGCTCGGCGACACCAACCGCCGCCACAACAATCAACAGCCATGCAAAGGGAATAGCTAGCGGCACCACGCCGAAGATTTGCGGTTGCAGCACATCGGTGTACGAATAGCTTCCGAACGGGAAGCCGGTGGTTGCGCCAATGTGCTCAACCGCCCATGAAATAACCAGAATCAAGCCGGCTGCCAGCGCCCCCCACCAGCGATAGCGCACGGTCAGCCACACACCCATCAACGCACCTTGCAAAATCAGCAAGGCGCCACCCATCCATGTGCCCCACACCGGCACCCGATCTAGCGCGACTAAGACAATGGCGAAAGGGTAGATAAAGAGGTAGACGGCGAGCAGAAGAACAACGCTGCGACGTAACTGTGGCAACAAAGATTGATCAGAAAGCATAAGGTAATATATTCCTGACAGACGGGTCATACCATTCGGCAGCCCCTATAGTTGATTATAGATTCGCTTTCATGGCCTGTCAAAGCCCATCAACAACCTAACCAGATCATCACAATCGCCAGCAGCAAATTGACAAAACTGTTATGGCAACAACCGCAAACATGTGCTACACTATAATAGGACTAAAGTACTATTACCACCGGCGCCGCCTCTACAGCTCACATCTTGCAATGGCGCAGGATCAGCGACATGGGGGGTGACCAATGACACACACGCAAGCCAATGGCCATCCAGTGCGTATTCTCCTTGTAGAGGATGACAATAATATTGGGCGTATTATCGAATTTGCTATGCGGGGGCTTGGCATTCCCTACGAATTCGTGTCGGTGCTCAGCGCGGAAGAGGGACTCGAGCGCTGGAAAGAACAGCCGTTTGATTTGCTGATCACCGACTACAACCTACGCGGTATGAGTGGCGTGCGCTTGATCAATGAGCTGCATGCCCAAGGGTATTACCCGCCAACGTTGATCGTCACCGCCTATGACTCGGCTGAGGTACGGAATGCAGCCGCTGAAGCGGCGGTCGATGGCTATATGACCAAGCCCTTCTTCATCGACGAATTGATCGAGCGGATTAAGCAACTGCTCCCCTCGGCCCACATCGTCCACGAGCGCGCGATCAACGGGTATTGAGCCAATTCATTGCAGGCACCATGCAAGCAGCGTTAAACAGGCGTGCGGCAGGGGCCTGCCGCACGCTGTATTTTAGCCAGCCACGTTAATCTAACACTGCCGGCGTGCGATGCAACGGCAGCAACCCGGCGGCGGCCTGTTCTGGCGACGGCAACGCCGATTCAGCCGGTTTGTCGGAAGCGGCCAACAGCAACGCTCCCCGTGCGTGCAGGTCCTGCCCCAGCCGGAACAGCTCGCTGCTGAGGGCCAGCCGGCCATCAGCCATGCGCGCTGCGGTTGTCACCAATTCGGTGCGGCGGAACTGCGTAAACGGCGTCGGATCACCAGCTTCGATCCGTTCGATCAATTGCTTGCGCAGCGCCTGCAACTCAACCGGCACCTGTTGCGCGGCAATCAACAATTCGAGCAGCGTCGGTGACAAGCCGGCAGCTAATTGCACTTCAATCGCCGGCAAATCAAACACCTCGACCGTCGCAAACAAGGCCAGCGCCACCGTGTAGTCTTGATTGTCGAGGGTCAGCCGGTGCCATTCCCGCCGGCACAATTCGGCATAATTCCGGCGAAACAAGCTGCGATCAAACTGGTCGCCCAACAACTCAGTGGCGACCATCAAGGCCGCCTCGGCCCGCGCATCGTCAATCGCGCCATCTGACCGCCCGCGCGGGCCGAGAAGGGTTTTGTCAATATCGATCAGGACGGCGGTTTGGGTCCAATCCACCCCCCGCGCCACCAGTTCCGCCGCCCATTGCTGCACCAAGGCCCAGCGGGTCGCCGTCGCAACTGCATCGTCCCACTCAAGGGTAGCCGGCGCTACCGGACGGTCAACGCCGATGAAGCCATACGCGGTGATCTCGCCCAAACTTTGCAAATGGACGGTCAAAAGCCGATCATTCTCGGTATCGCCGATCACGGCCACGGTCGTGAGCGGCGGGCCGTTGCGCAACGCCTGCGCCGCGCGGGCCAGCGCCAGAATCACCCGCGCGTATGCCACATCACGCTTGCGCGGCGTCACATTGGCCGGCAGGCCCAACACCGTGCGCAACGTAGCCAAACCGGGCAAAGCGGGGTCGCACGGCTGCAAATCGCGATAGATCACATAATCGCCGGTGAGATCGGCAATCGTTGCCCACCCATTCATAACCACCCCTGCGCATGCATCAGTTCGGCATTCAGAATCGACGCGCCGGCCGCACCCCGGATCGTATTGTGGCTGAGAGCAATCAGCTTGATATCAAACAGCGAACAGGGGCGGATGCGGCCAACGACTGTGGCCATGCCCCGGCCAGCGTCGCGATCGCGGCGCGGTTGCGGACGATCGGGTTCATCACGCACAATGATCGGCTGTTCAGGCGCAGTGGGCAAGCGCAGCTCTTGGGGCAAGCCGCGGAATTGGCGCAAGACGGCTGTCACTTCATCGGGCGTCGCCTTTTGTTCGAGTTCGATCGACAGGCAGACCAGATGGCCTTCGAGCACCGGCACCCGATTGCAGTGCGCTGAAGTGGCAAAACTCGCCGGCACAATCGTATCATCGCGCAACTGGCCGAGCATCTTTTGCGGTTCAATTTCGAGCTTTGGCTCCTCGCCACCGATAAACGGGATGACATTATCGACAATATCGTAGCTCGGCACACCCGGATAGCCCGCGCCGGAGAGGGCCTGCATACTGACCAGCAGCATACGGCGCACGCCGAAGGTATCGAGCAGCGGACGCAGCACCATCGTCGCCGGGGTTGAGGTGCAGTTGGGGTTGGTCACAATCGCACCCGACCAGCCGCGCCGGCGCCGCTGCACCGGAATGAGGTGCAGATGGTCGGGGTTGACTTCAGGGATCACGAGCGGCACATCGGGTTCCATCCGGTGGTTGGAAGCGTTGGAACAGACAATATGGCCGGCGGCGGCCAACCGCTGTTCAATCGGCCCAGCGACATTGCTGGGCAAGGCCGAGAAGACCAATTGCGCCGGCAGATCAGCATCGGCATCGAGCACCGTCAGATCGGCCACCGCTGCCGGCATTGGCGTATCGAGCACCCACCGGCAAACCTCGCGATACTTCTTGCCAGCGCTGCGCTCGCTACCGGTCAGCGCCACCACCTCAAAGAGCGGATGCCCTTCGAGCAATTGAATAAAGCGCTGGCCCACCGCGCCGGTGGCGCCCAGCACTGCAACCGGGATCGTAGCCATCCGAGACCTCCTGTCACTAGAACTCAATCGCCTTCATTATACTCAAAGACGAACGGTTGCATAAACAACTACTAATGGTTATTATTCGACTACGTTTGTTGTGAAAAAAGCCGGTAAAAGAGTAGCATTTCGACCCATGATGGTGTATAATCTCTGTGAGATCTGAAACATTATTCAGCTCCACCTCACTATTTGCGCTCCTCCCACGACGCAGGAGTCGTCATTTCTTCCCTAAGCAACGGTGATCACTGTTGATCACACAGGAAGGAGCAGCACTATGATCGACCCGCACGTCCAACGATTGTTAGAGCACGTGCTCGATACACCAACCAAGCTGCATTTGCTCCTCATGTTTCATGAAAACCCGCGCAGTGAGCTATCAGCAGCCGCGATCGCCGAGCGGCTCTTCCGCGATATTTGGAGCGTGCAACAGGCCCTCGATGAACTGGCCGCATCCGGGTTTTTATCCGTAACCAACACGATGGGCGGCCAACCGATCTACCGCTATACACCGCCACCCGAATGGCACGAAGCGATCCGGCGTTTGGTGCGCAGCTATAACGATCCACTCGAACGCGACCTGATCCAACGCACTATTCGCGATCTCGCCGCCTTAGCCTCGTTCCGGCGCAGCGAATTGGAACGGTTCGAGTTTGCCTGACGTTCCCGTGCGGCGACAAGGCCGTTCCGGCGCGGGGGACACCCGCGCCGTTGCTATGCTAACACAGATCTAACACAGCCTGTCTTGACGCTAGCGACAACGCTCTCTACAATCGAAAACAGACCCATGTGGCGGCAGACACTGCGGCGCGAGGCAGGTGTATGAAGGACTATTATCAGGTGCTTGGCGTAAGCCGTTCGGCCAGCGATGACGAGATCAAGCAAGCGTACCGGCGGTTGGCGCGCAAGTACCATCCCGATGTGAATCGAGGCGATCCGCAGGCCGAAGCCCGGTTTAAAGAGATTAACGAAGCCTATCAGGTGCTGTCCGATAAAGAGCAGCGCGCCAAGTATGATCGGTTCGGCAGCGATTTTCGTCGCTATGAGCAAGCCGGCTATGGCGGGTTTGATTACGGTAACGCTACCGATGTGGCCGATCTGTTTGAAACCCTCTTCGGCGCTCGTCGTACACCCGGCGGCGGGTTCAACGTCAGCCTTGACGGCCAAGATGTCGAGCAGAACGTCGAGCTGACGCTCGAAGAGGCCTACCACGGCACGCAACGCTCGTTGCAGTTTTCCAACCCTAACGGCACCCCGCGTACTATTACCGTCAAAATCCCTCCCGGCATCGATACCGGCAAGCGGGTGCGCGTTCCCGGCGAAGGCGCCCCCGGCCTGAACGGCGGTCGCCGCGGCGACTTGTATCTCGTGGTCACGGTCAAGCCGCATCCCCGCTTCGAGCGCAAAGGCAACGATCTGTACACCACCGCGCCAGTGAGTATGTACACGTTACTGCTGGGTGGGCAAATCCAGCTTCCGTTGCTCTCAGGCAAAACCCTGAAGCTGGCCATCCCCCCCCAAACGCAGAATGGCCGGGTGTTTCGCATCGCCGAACAGGGTATGCCGCTGATGGGCAGCCCGCGGTACGGCGACTTGTATGTCACGGTGAGCGCCGTGTTGCCAACTAATCTTTCCCCCCAAGCCCGCCAGTTGATCGAAGAGTTGCAGCGGCTCACGGGAAACCCGGCGGAAGAGAAATGACCCGGCTCGCTGGCATATTTGGTACTTTCGCACAAAACCGCTTGACACGCTTGCCTAAAGTGCGGTATAGTATTTGGTAATAATCCACGATAACAGTGCTGTTTAGCCGTACCGGGCGGTACAGTGGTCACACTCAATGATCGAGTGTGGCGCTTTCCTGTATCTTCCATCTTTATCATTTATCAATCAAACCGGATTGGCTTTGTTGCCAAGATGTGATCGCCGTAATCGCGCGGCGGTATCACTATCTCTACCGTAAATTGCAAACGCGAGAGCGCGCTCGCCCTTCTCTCATCGCCGAGGAGCAGCGAGCGCGCTTTTGTCTGTTTTTGTACTTGGCATCCGTCTACTTAGTGAAGAGCAAGGAACGAGCGATGTACCTTCCTGCGCGAGACCCAGCCCGACTTTACGATCCGCGCTTTGAGCATGATGCCTGCGGCATCGGTTTCGTGGCCCGCGTTAATGGTCGGGAGAGTCACGATATTCTTGAGCTGGCCCTGACTGCATTGAGCCGCCTTGAACATCGCGGCGCAGTGGCTGATGATGCGCGCACCGGTGATGGCGCTGGGGTGCTGACTCAATTGCCGCGCCGGCTCTTACGCCGTGAGCTGGCCGCCACCGGCATCGACGTCGCTGAGACCGATCTCGCGCTTGGCATGCTCTTCTTGCCCGCTGATCCCGCCCAGTGCGCCGCTGCATGCGCGCTGATCGAGCAGGCGCTGGCCGAACATCAGTTGCCGTTGCTGCGCTGGCGCGAGGTGCCGGTCGATCCCGACGTGCTCGGCGAGCGCGCGCGCAAGGCGATGCCGGCGATCCGGCAGGTGATCGTTGGCCGCCCGCAAGGGCTGGATGATCGCGCCTTCGAGCGCACGATCTTTCTCGCCCGCAAGGCGATGGAGCAGTCGTTCCGCCGCGCCGGTCTGCCGGCCTATATCCCCTCCTTCTCGTCGCGTACGGTCGTCTACAAGGGATTGTTGCTCGGCTCCCATCTGGCCGATTTCTACCTCGACCTGCGTGATCCCGATTTCACTACCGCACTGGCCGTTTATCACCAGCGTTACAGCACCAATACCTTCCCGACGTGGGATCGTGCCCAGCCCTTCCGCATGCTCTCGCACAACGGCGAGATCAATACCCTGCAAGGCAATGTAAACTGGATGCGTGCCCGCGAGCAGGCGATTACGTTGCCCGCCGATTTCTTGCCCAGCGGCGCGCCGCCGATGAGCGAACTGCTGCCGGTGATTGACGAGAGCGGTTCTGACTCGGCCATGCTCGACAATACGCTGGAGCTGCTGGTGATGGCCGGGCGCGATATTCGCCATGCGACGGCGATGCTGGTGCCGGAAGCATGGGAAAAGGTGCAGGATATTGATCCCACTCTGCGCGCCTTCTACCAGTACCATGCGTGTTTGATCGAGCCGTGGGACGGCCCGGCGGCGCTGGCTTTCTCGGATGGCGTGATCGTCGGTACGTCGCTCGATCGCAACGGCTTGCGCCCGGCGCGCTATATCGTGACCGATGACGGCTTGGTCGTATCGGGGTCGGAAGTCGGCGCGGTGCCGATCGCCGAAACGCGGATTGTCTGTAAAGGCAAGCTCGGCCCCGGCCAGATGCTGGCTGTCGATACCGCCGCCGGGAAGATTTACACTGATAGCGAGGTCAAGTCGCTGCTGGCGGCGCGCCAACCCTACACCGAATGGCTGAACGAGCATTTGTGTTATCTCCCCGCCGAATTGCCCCCTGTCGCCACCGCTGAACCGGAAGACCTGCAACCGTTGCAGATGGCGTTTGGCTATACCTCCGAAGAGCTGAACGTGATCCTCAAGCCCATGGGAATGACCGGCCACGAACCGGTCGGCTCGATGGGTGACGATACGCCGATCCCGCCGCTCTCGCAGTGGGAATTGGGCCGGCCACTGTTCCACTTCTTCAAGCAGCGCTTCGCCGAAGTGACCAATCCGCCGATTGACCCGCTGCGCGAAGAGCTGGTGATGTCGCTCAGCGTCGGCGTTGGCCGCCGCCGCTCGATCTTGCTCGAGACGCCCGAGCACGCCCACCTGCTGCAACTGACGTCGCCAATTCTGACCGATGCCCAGTTGCAGGCGATTCGGGCCCAAACCGATCCGCTGCTGCGTTCGGAGACGATCAGCCTGCTCTTCCCGGCCCGCCAGATTACGACCGAGAGTCTGCTCAAGGCGCTCGACCGGATCGGTGACGAGGCGGCGCAGGCGGTGCGCGATGGGGCGGCGATCGTGATCTTGAGCGATCGCGGGGTTGATGCCGATCACGCTGCATTGCCCATCTTGCTCGCTACTGGCGCCGTTCACCATCACCTGATCCGCACCGGCCTACGCTCGCGGGTGAGCTTGCTGGTCGAGACGGGTGAAGCGCGGGAAGTGCATCATATTGCCGCCTTGATCGGCTATGGCGCCGAGGCGATTAACCCCTATCTGGCACTGGCCAGCGTGCGCCGGATTGCGGTCGAGCGCGAGGCGGTGCGCCAGCGCGCCGAGCATAGCCTCGACCACGAGCAGAGCGATGCGCGCACCCATACGCTGGCGCTGGAAGCCGAAGAGCACTTTATCCACGCGCTCGAAAAGGGCCTGTTGAAGATTATGTCAAAGATGGGCATCTCGACCCTCGACAGCTACTGCGGCGCGCAGATCTTCGAGGCGGTCGGGTTGGCCCACGAGGTGATCGAGCGCTGCTTTACCGGGACGCCGTCACGGGTCGGCGGCATTTCGTTCAATCGCATTGCCCGCGATCTAGCCGCCCGCCATGCCCGCGCCTTCCAGACCGGGAGGGTGACGTTGCCGCACCCCGGCTTTTACAAGTTTAAGAAGGATGGCGAATACCACGCCTTCAGTCCAGCGGTTGTGCATGCCCTCCACAAGGCGGTGCGCAACCCGCACGCGCTGAATGGCGACAGCACCGGGCCGGAGCTGAGCAGCGAGGGTTATGCTACCTACCGCGCTTATGCCGAACTGGTTAACAACCGGCCACCAGTCGAGCCGCGCGATCTGCTGGAGTTTGTGCCGGCTGGCCCGCCCGTACCGCTGGATGAGGTAGAGCCGATCGAGTCGATTGTGAAGCGGTTTTCGACTGCGGCGATGAGCCACGGCTCGACCAGCTCGGAAGCGCACGAGACGCTGTCGATCGCGATGAACCGGCTGGGTGGCATGGCCAACAGCGGCGAAGGTGGCGAAGCGCCGGAGCGCTACCACGACGAGCGCAATTCGCGGATCAAGCAGGTGGCGTCGGGCCGGTTTGGCGTCACGCCGGCCTACCTCGCCAGCGCCAGCGAGTTGCAGATCAAGATGGC
Organism: Chloroflexus islandicus; assembly: GCF_001650695.1. Classification (GTDB taxonomy): domain Bacteria; phylum Chloroflexota; class Chloroflexia; order Chloroflexales; family Chloroflexaceae; genus Chloroflexus; species Chloroflexus islandicus. The sequence continues at coordinate 159,685 of NZ_LWQS01000071.1, read as the reverse complement.
GCAAGGGGCCAAGCCCGGTGAAGGTGGCCAGTTGCCCGGCCATAAGGTCAACGAAGAGATCGCGCGCATCCGCCATACCGTGCCCGGCGTCGCGCTGATTAGCCCGCCGCCGCACCACGACATCTATAGCATTGAGGACTTGGCCCAGTTGATCTATGACCTCAAGCAGGTGAATCCGAACGCGCGCGTGTCGGTCAAGTTGGTGGCGACCGCCGGCGTCGGTACGGTAGCCGCTGGCGTGGCCAAAGGCTATGCCGACACCATCTTGATTAGCGGCCATTCCGGCGGCACCGGTGCTTCGCCGCTCAGCAGCATTAAGAACGCCGGCATCCCGTGGGAACTTGGCTTGGCGGAAACGCAGCAGACGCTGATCCTCAACGGGTTGCGCGAGCGGGTGCGGCTGCGCGCCGACGGCGGTCTCAAGACAGGGCGCGATGTAGTGATGGCGGCCTTGCTCGGCGCAGACGAGTTCTCGTTCGGCACCGCCGCACTGGTGGCCGAGGGTTGTATTATGGCCCGCGCCTGCCACAACAACACTTGTCCGGTCGGAATTGCCACCCAGCGCGGCGATCTGCGGGCCAAGTTCCCCGGCAAGCCGGAGATGGTGATGGCGTTCTTCCGCTACTTGGCCCAAGAGGTGCGCGAAATTCTCGCCAGCCTCGGCCTGCGTTCGATTGATGAAGCGGTTGGGCGCACCGATTTGCTGCGCCAGCGCCACACCGGGGTTGAAACCGCCGATCTGCTCGATATGACGCCGGTGTTGGGTGCGGCCAGCTTGATCGGGCGCGGCCCGATCCGCCATGGTGGCAAGCCCAATGCGCTGCCGCCGGAAGAGAGCCTCAATGACCGGATCATGCGCGATGCAGCCAGCGCGCTCGAAGCCAGCGGCCCAGTACGCTTGCAGTACCAGATCAACAACTGCGACCGTTCGGTCGGCGCACGCTTGGCCGGCGCGATCGGCCATCTGTACGGCGACAAAGGCTTGCCGCCCAACACGATTACGATCACGTTCCACGGCCACGCCGGCCAAAGCTTCGGCGTCTTCAATGCGCCGGGGGTAACGCTGCGTCTGATTGGCGACGCGAACGATTACGTCGGCAAGGGCATGGCCGGCGGGTTGATCACCATCGCCCCGCCGCCCGACGCGCAATACGTCTGGCACGAGAATGTGATCGCCGGCAACACGTTGCTGTACGGCGCCACCGGCGGCGAACTGTACGCGGCGGGACGGGTCGGCGAACGCTTTGCGGTGCGCAATTCCGGCGCAACGGCAGTGGTGGAAGGGATCGGCGATCACGGCTGCGAATACATGACCGGCGGCACAGTGGTGGTGCTCGGTCCGACCGGACGCAACTTCGGCGCTGGCATGACCGGCGGCGTGGCCTATGTGCTCGACGAACACGGCACGTTTGCCCAACGCTACAACCCGCAGTTGGTTGAACTGCGCCCGCTCAGTGATCGCGATGAGATGCGGTTGCGCGACCTCATTCGCCGTCACGTCGAGCTGACCAAGAGCCCGCGCGGCAGCGAGATTCTGGCCCGCTGGGATCGTTATCGCAATCTGTTCCTCACCGTGCGGCCCCGCGACGCAGTGGCCCAACTCGAAGCCGCCGCTGAAGGCACCGAAGAGCCAGCCAAAGCGCACGCTGCGTAACCGGCGTACAGCACTGGCAGACGGGACAGCAACTCTGTCCCGTCTGTCAGCTTTTTATCAGCTTGCAGACTAGCCGGGTCGTGGTAAGATAAGGCGCTGCATCATAACAGCAGCGGGTAACGATCACCTTGCCCGATACAACCGTATCATCGTTTCGTGATTAGCAACGGAGAAGAGCCAAGTATGCTCTGGGTCAGCCTGATAGCACTGATGGTTCTGATTGCAGCTTCACCGGGGATTATGCTCTACTTTGAACATCGGCAGGCAGGGGCCAGCCAGTTTGAGCAAACCGGAGATACATCCTCGTATCAGCACGATGCTTCTTAAGGTGCTACGTCAAACAACAACTCATCCACGTTCGGCACGGCTGGGCAGGCACACAGGCTTGCACATGATAGAACACCCACCGGCACAAGAGAAACAAACCCCAACCACACGCCAGCGGTTGCATCACCAACGACGCTGGACGATGGTTGGTTTATTTTTGGCGGATCAAGCGCTGATCTTCGCCGGTTTTGTGCTGGCCTACATCTTGCGCTATCAAGTGAGCTGGCCGCCGCCATTTGACCGGATCATCGCTGAAGTAGCGATTGAAAATCAGGTGCCGTTCAGCGCGTTCTTACCCATCGTCTTCATGCTGCAACTGCTGCTGGGGGTACGCTTCATCATGCGCGGTTTCTACCGCTCAAGCCGGCGCATGACGTTGCTCGATGAAGCTGAGGCCATCGCTGGCAGCGTGATCACGATGATCGCGCTGGTCATGGTGGTGGTCTTTCTTTACCGGCCATTCTTTTATTCACGGCTTATCTTTGCGTTTGCGGCCATTACCATTATTGGGTTGCTCTTGAGTTGGCGACTCTTGCTGATCGGAATCCGGCACTGGTTCTGGTCACGCGGTTTAGGCCGCGAACGAGTGTTGGTAGTAGGTGGCACCGGGTTGGGCCAATTGGTGATGCATGCGCTGACCGCATCACCGGGGGTCGGTTATACCCTCGCCGGCTATCTGAGCGAGCAACCGATCATTGCCGCCAATCGCGCGCGCGTGTTTCAACATCTTGGCGATCTCGACGATCTCGAGCAGGTCATCGAGCAACAACAGATCCAGCAAGTCATCATTGCCTTGCCGTTTTGGAACTACGATCGCTTACCCGAACTGGCCGCGCGTTGCCAACAATTAGGGGTTGAGTATCAAATCGCGCCGGATATTTATCAACTAAGCTTTGACCGGGTTGATATTATGCATCTGAGCGGCGTGCCGCTGCTGCAACCAAAAGAGATTCAGTTGCACGGCTTGAATCTGGCGCTCAAGCGCACCTTTGATTTAGCAGCAGTGTTGCTGAGTCTGCCGCTCACGCTGCCGCTGGCCGCGATGATTGCCCTCTTGATCTGGATCGACTCGGGCCGCCCGATCATCTTCCGCCAACAACGAATCGGCAAGCATGGCCGCCCATTCACCTGCTACAAATTCCGCACGATGGTGCCCGACGCCGAACAGCGCCGGCAAGAGCTCTTGGCGCACAATGAAGCCGATGGGCCGCTGTTCAAGATTCGCGATGACCCGCGCGTGACGCGGGTGGGACGTTGGTTACGGCGCACCAGCCTCGACGAGTTGCCGCAATTGTGGAATGTGCTGCGCGGCGAGATGAGTTTGATCGGCCCGCGTCCGGCGTTGCCCGAAGAGGTCGCCCGCTACGAGCCATGGCACCATCGCCGGCTGGAGGTGCAACCGGGGTTGGCATGCCTGCCGCAGGCGTTGGGGCGGAGCGAAATCTCGTTTGATGAGCAGGTTCGGCTCGATATTTATTACGCCGAGAACTGGTCATTGAGCCTTGATCTGCGCATCCTCATGATGGTTATTCCGGCGATTTTGTCTGGCCGCGGCGCGTGGTGATGCAGTTCCCAATGATGGCACAACGAGATTGGTCACGCTGGCTGTGGCTCGCGGGTGCGATCGCGACCGGCGCCAGTTTAGCCGTCATGCCGCCGTTGCTGGCAGTGAGTTGGCTGCTGGGGCTGGTTGCGTTGGGGCTTGCGGCCAGTGATCCGGTCTGGCCAGTGGCGCTGGCCGTCCTCTCGGTGCCCTTTCAGCAATTAGTGTTGCTGCCCGGCGGCATCAGCGTCACCCAGTTCTGCTTTGGGTTGGTGGCATTGAGCCTGTTGTGGCACATCCGCCAGCGTTGGCCAAAACCGGAGATCACAGGCCTGACCTTAGCGATCTTCATTTGGACGCTGGCGCTTGCCGCTGCCCTCACCCCATTGAGCCGCAGCGAGGGCTTGAAAGAGACGTTCCGTTGGGGCACGGTGCTGCTCATCTACCTCGCCGCAGTATGGGCCTTGCAAGACCCCGCCCGTGCGCAATGGCGGCGGGCCGTGCTCGTGGCCTGTTTGCTGGCTGCGCCGGCGATCACTGGCCTGATCGGCATCGGCCAATACCTGACCGGCATCGGCCCGGACAGCTTCGCGATTGGCAGCGGCCGCGTGCGCGCGTATGGCACTATCGGCCAGCCCAACTCGTTTGCCGGCTACCTGAATCAAGCATGGCCATTGGCCGCCGGGATGGGCTTGGCCCTGATCGAAACGCGACGCTGGCGCACATACCACTGGTGGCTGATCCTTGGCGCGCTTGCGCTGGCCGGGGCAAGTTTGCTTGGCGGGTTGCTGGCCAGTTTCTCGCGCGGCGGCTGGATTGGGGCCATGGTCGGGGTATTGGCGTTAGGCATCGCGTTTGCCGGACGGTACGGACGCCGGATCGTGGGGATCATTGTCACAGCGGTGCTGATCGCCGGCCTTGGAGGTCTCTTGCTGCTCAATAGCGGCTTGGTGCCGGCAGCATTCAGCAATCGCGTCAGTTCCATCCTCGAAAACCTGCGCCCCTTTGACGTCCGCAGCGTTGAAATCACGCCGGCCAATTTCGCCGTGGTCGAGCGCATGGCACACCTGCAAGCGGCGTGGAACATGATTCAAGAGCGCCCATTGTTCGGGGTGGGGCCGGGTAATTTCAGCATCGCCTACGAACGGCTAGTCTACAGCGGGCAAACCCCAACGTGGATCAAACCGTGGTATGATTCGCGTGGCCATGCCCACAACTACTACCTCCACATTGCGGCGGAAAGCGGATTGATCGGCGCGCTCGCCTATCTCGTTTGGCTCGGCAGTGGCTGGTATCGTGCTATTGGCGCTGTCCGGCGGGCGCGTGATTGGCTCACGCGCGGCATCGCGCTCGGCGGGATAGGGGTCATTGGGGCGCTAAGCGGTCACAATCTCTTTGAAAATCTGCACGTCTTGAATATGGGAGTGCAGCTTGGCACCGTGATTGCGCTGCTAGCAACTATCGCCGCCGAGCCTGCTTCCCAGCCGATTGATAAAGAGGATGTATGACGTATCTTGTCACCGGCGCAGCCGGATTTATTGGCAGCCATCTGGTCGACCACCTGCTGGCGCGCGGCGAACAGGTGATCGGTCTTGACAATCTGGTTGATTACTACAGCCCGGCGCGCAAGCGACGCAATCTGGCGCAGGCGCTGCAACAACCGGGGTTCACCTTCATCGAGGGCGATATTCGGGATAATGACACGGTAGCCGCGATCTTTGCCCGCTACCGTCCGCGCTATGTCGCCCATCTTGCCGCAATGCCCGGCCCCCGGCCATCGATCGCCAATCCGTTGTTGTACGAAGCGGTGAATGTAGGCGGCACGCTGGTGATGTTGGAACAAGCGTGCCGCGCCGGGGTCGAGAATCTGGTGATCGCTTCAACCTCATCGGTCTACGGCAAGACTGATCGTATCCCCTTCCGTGAAGACGATCCCACCGACCGGCCACTGTCGCCATACGCGGCCACCAAGAAGGCGGCTGAAGTACTGGCATACACCTTCCACAGCCTGTACGGCCTACCGATCAGCGTGGTTCGCTTCTTTACCGTCTATGGCCCGCGCGGCCGGCCCGATATGACGCCGTACCTGTTTGTCGAGCGCATGGTGCGCGGGCAGCCCATCACCCTCTTCAATGGCGGTGAAAATCTGTTTCGCGATTACACCTACATTGATGACATCATTGCCGGTGTCATCAACGCCCTCGACCGCCCGCAACCTTACGAGATTTTCAATCTCGGCCATTCGCAGCCGGTGGAACTACGGCGATTTGTCAGCTTGCTCGAACACATTACCGGCTATCCGGCCCAGATCGAGATCAAACCGTTGCCGGCGACTGAACCGCCGATCACCTACGCTGATACGACCAAAGCCAGTCAGTTCCTCGGCTTTGCGCCAACGATGGCGATTGAAGAAGGTTTGGAACGCTTCTGGGCATGGTATTGCGCAGAGATCGCATATTAACGGATTGATATTTGCATCCACGTCGTAGGATCGAGTAGGATTATGTCAGATAGCGAACCAGCAACCGTAGCGAATCACGGGAAGGCTCACATCCCTATGACCGATCAACCATCATCGGTTGAGCTGCCGGCTACCGAGCGCGGAACAAACGGTGAAGAGCGCAGCAGCTTTTCGCTTGGCCAGCGGCTGCGCCAACCACGCACGCTAATCTCGTTTGGAATTGCGATTGCCATCGTTGCGTTTGCGGTGCGCAGTCTTGACATTGATCTCTCAACGACGTGGCAATATATGCGCTCAGCCGATCCGGTCTTGCTCGGATTGGGATTGGTGGTGTTTTATATGACATTCCCGCTGCGCGCGTTGCGGTGGCGGATGCTGCTGGCTAACGCTGGGGTGCCGATCCAATCGGGCCGGGGCAGTTGGGCTTCGTTGCCGGCGCTGATTGAGTATATCTATTTGTCGTGGTTTGCCAATTGTATTGTGCCGGCCAAGCTCGGTGATGCGTACCGCGGCTATCTGCTCAAGCATAACGGCAATGTCTCATTTTCGGCCACATTTGGCACGATCTTCGCCGAGCGGCTGCTCGATATGATTGGCTTGTTCGGCTTGCTGGTGCTTTCCGGCTACCTCACCTTTGGCGTGCAGATGCCCGAAGGCACGCAAATCGTCTTTTTCTTTGGCGGTCTGCTCGTGGTCGTTATTATGAGCGGGTTGGCCGGCATGCGCTGGCTAGGGCCGCAGATCCGCTGGGTGATTCCGCGCCGGCTCCACCAAGTCTATGGCAATTTCGAGCAATCGGCGCTGAAGTCGTTCACACCGGCCATCTTGCCGCGGCTCTTCGCCTTTACCGGCGCGATCTGGCTGCTGGAAGGCTTCCGGCTCTGGTTTGTGATCCAGTCGCTGAATCACACTGGTCTCAATCTGACACTATCGGCGATTATCTTCGTCGCTCTCGCTTCATCGCTCTTAACGGCATTGCCAATTACCCCAGCCGGCTTGGGGGTGGTGGAAGGCACCATTACCGCTGTGCTGACCCTCTTCGGCATCGCTGCTAGTCTGGGGGGCGCAGTGACCTTGCTCGACCGGCTAATTAATTTCTGGAGCATCGTCGTCTTTGGCTTCATCCTCTATGTGTTCAGCCGGCGGAAGTAGTGATGCGGATCGGGATTGATGTTACAGCGGGGATGTGGCAAGGGGCCGGGATTGGCCGGTATACGCGCGAACTGGTGCGCGCGGCAGTGCAGGCAGGGCCTGACCTCGCCTTCCACCTCTTTTATGCGTCCGGCGGGCTTGATCCGCAGAGTCCCTTTGCTCGCTACGCGCACGAATTAGCGGCTGGTTATCCCAACATCACCTTACGACCCATCCCGATCAGCCCGCGCCTATTGACAATCCTCTGGCAACGACTACAGTTGCCGATCCGGGTCGAGTGGCTGATTGGGCCGATCGATGTGGTGCATGCGCCCGATTTTGTCTTGCCGCCAACCAAAGCCCGCACGCTGCTCACGATCCACGATTTGACCTTTCTGGTTGAACCGGCTTGCGCCGAACCGAATTTGCGCCGTTATTTAAGCGCAGCCGTGCCGCGTTCGTTACAGCGCGCTGATTTAATCGTGGTCGACTCGAAAGCGACGGCGAACGATTTGGGCCGGCTGTACGGCATTCCTAGCCGGCGCGTCCGCCTGCTCTACCCAGCGGTGGACGGACGATTCCGGCCAATGCCAGCGGCTGAGACGGCGCCGGTGCGCGAGCGGCTGCGCCTGCCCAATCGCTTCTTGCTCTTTGTCGGCACGCTCGAACCGCGCAAGAATCTGGTGCGTTTGTTGCAGGCATTCGCGCTCGTAAACGCCGACGACCCCGACCTGCACCTTGTGATTGCCGGACGGCGCGGTTGGCTATACGACGAGATCTTTACCGCAGTTGAGCGCTCGAGCGCGCGTGGGCGCATTCACTTCCTCGATTTTGTTGCCGACGATGATCTGCCGGCATTGTATAATCTAGCCGAAGCCTTCGTGTATCCGTCATTGTACGAAGGGTTTGGTTTTCCGGTCCTCGAAGCGTTGGCCTGCGGCACCCCGGTTGTTACTGCCAAGGTAGCAAGTTTGCCTGAGGTGGCCGGATCAGCCGCGATCATGGTCGATCCGCTAGAGGTCGAAGATATTGCTGCCGGTATCCGCGCTGCGCTCGCTGATCCGGCGCCGCTCCGCGCCGCCGGGCCGCCGCAGGCCGCTACCTTTCGTTGGGAACAGACCGGACAGGCGCTAGTGGCAATCTACCGTGAGCTCGCGGCAACAGCCGCTGCCACTTGAGGATGATGAGCATGATGCAACCAAACGATCTGACCGCAGAAGCGCTTAGCCGTGGCGCCTTACCGGGGCGCGGCTATGCGATAGCCCGGCGCATTTCGCAAATTCTGCACCCCGTCCCGCTGGGTATTGTCAGTATTTTTATCGTCGGTGTGTTTGGCAGCGACAACCGGGTGAGCGGATTGTGGTGGTCGATCGTGTGCGCGTTATTGCACGTGGTGCCGCCGACCATCTTTTTCAATATTCGCTTGCGCCAAGGCGCGTATAGCGATGACGATATTTCGGTGCGTACCCAACGCAACGAACTCTACTTGTTTGGCATGGCGAATGTGCTAGCCGGCACGGCCATCTTGTGGGCAATGAACGCGCCGCTGCCGTTGTTGGCGATGCTGGTATCGGTCGCAGTGATGAACGCGATCTCGTTCGTCATTAATCTGTTTTGGAAGATTAGCATTCACTCGGCCAGCATTGGCTCGTGCGCCACACTGGCCAGCATCTACTTGCCGATGCTGGGAGGGTTGTGTTGGGCGGCAGCCATTGTGTTAGGCTGGGCACGGTTGCGCACCCGCAATCACACCTTGATGCAAGTGATCGCCGGAATGAGTCTGGCGGTGGTCTGTGTGCTTGGCGTGTTCCGGCTATTTGGGCTGGTGTGAGGAACGAGCTATGGCGCGCCGTGAGGGGATCAATCCCGATGCCGTCTATTCCCGTGAAGAGGTGGCCCGCTTGCTCGGCGTCAGCCTGAGCACCGTGAAACGCCTGATTAGCAGCGGGCAACTGGCGGCCAGCCGGCCCGCCGGGTTGCGCCGGGTCTTTATTCGCGGGGCCAGCGTGTTAGAGATGTTGGAAACGACCCGCATCAATGGCGAGCGTGATGAGGAGTGATACGACCGCAGCGAGCGTGCGGAATGCTGCGGTCGTACAGCGGCGGTAGGCTATTCTAGCGCGTGCTGTCCGGCAGCGCCGCGCCGTCATCAGTTGTCTGCACCGGCAACGCCCGCACAATCACTCGCTGCTTAAACTTATCGGGGCCGCTCGGCGGCCAACATGTCACCATGGTCACAACTTCATAGCCGGTAGGCGCAATATAGCGGGCATTGGCAAGGCGCTGCTCAGGCGGCACCCCCTCTTCATCAACAACAATCCGCTCGTTGACAATGTAACGGTACGGCTGGCCGCGGCTGTACACAATCACTTCATCGCCGGGCTTGAGGTAGAACAGATCTTTGAAGACGCGGCCATAACCTCCCACATGGCCGGCCAACACGATATTGTCGCCTTCGCCGGGGTTAGCCGAACCACGGTGCTGGCCGACCGCATACTCAGCCACTTGCCAGACCGAGATCAATTGGCCGTTCTCTTCGATCGTATCCCAGCCGACCTCTATCACCTTAAAATCGACCCGAATCGCCGGAATGACCAGTCGATCGACCGTAGCCACCCACTCGGCGCGCACCGGCTCAGGCGGTTCGGAGATCAACAAACCGCTGCCTACCGCGGATAGCGTACTCGTCGCGGGGGCGGCAGGCGGAGAAACTTCGTCAGCCGGCGCTGCTGGCGCTGCCGCAGGCGGGGGAAGATCACCAGCCGGCGCTGCTGGCGCCGCCGGCGCCAGATCGGGCAGCAACGGCAATGGCCGTGCATCAGCCGGACGGAAACCGCTGGTGGTGATCTGCGGCGCAGGAAGGGGCGAATCACCGCGCGCAGCCCAACGGTAATATTCGATCTGCAAGGTCGTCACCAAGACATAGATCAACAAACCGGCACCAAGCACCATCAGCGCCGTACCAAGCAGCCACGGCCCACGCCGCGCCGGCGCGACGCGCCGGCCCGCGATCAGATGCCAAAATCGTTCACCGAGCATAGGAAAACGGTGGAGCATTGCCAACTATCCTCATCGCTGTTTGCTGTCTTCAGTATACCACGCGACCCGCCGGATCGGATTGCGCCGCATCTTATGCTACGCACGGCGTAGACGAAAGGATGTATGAGCGATCGTGGTGGCTGGGAAAGGCAAAACGGCGAGAGGAACCCGGCGCTTGGGGAATCAAAAAGGCGGGTTAGTAACCCGCCCTTGCCCCACTATCGCTCTACGCTACGGCTGAGAGCCTATGCCCTATTGCGCTTACGCCGATCAGGCAATATTGGCCGGCTCATCATGCTGGAGCAACGTCAGACTGCCGCGCAATGCGATCAAATCAGCGTCAGACAAAGCCGCGATCAGCGGATCGGGCGGCAAAGCTGTGCCATGCAGCAGCAACAACGCCCGCATCGCCAGCGGCCACGAGGCATCACCTACGTCGGCAGGCAGCGATGACGGCTGATCGCCGGTAAATGGAGATTGAGGCAAAGCATGGGGGGTGCGACGAGCGGCAGTCATGGGTTCTCCTCTCTATCAATCATACTGATAGTGTAGCCGGAAGCTGCCCGGTCGTCAAGCCAATTCGCCAATCAATTCATCAATGCGCTCAAGCACGTATGTCGGCTGGTAGGGCGAGCGTTCCAAATCGGCGCGTTGGCTATCGCCGGTCAAGACCAACGCCGTATCCATGCCGGCTGTCACCCCCATGGCAATGTCGGTCATCAAACGATCACCAACAATCAAGCAGCGTTCCGGCGGCAACCCGATCAGATTGCTCACCGTGCGGGCCATAATCGGCGATGGCTTGCCCACGATCACTTCACAGCGCGCTTCGGTGCATGCTTCGATGGCGGCGATGATCGCGGCTGCATCTGGCTCGCCGCCACCGGGAACGGGACAAAACCGGTCGGGATTGGTTGCAACCAAGCGCGCGCCGGCCCGGATGGCATCAAAGGCAATCTGGAGCTTGCGGTACGTGAAGGTGCGATCAAACGAGGCCACGACAAACTTGATTTCACCCGGACGTTCACTGAGCGGGAAGCCAGCCGCTTCCAGCTCACCGATTAAGGGTGCTTCCCCCACCACAAACAATGGCGCTCCCGGCGCGTTCGCTAACAGCCACTCCACCATCACCGCCGAACTATTCACAATCTCGCTTTCATCGGCGGCAATGCCGAGGCGTTGCAAACGTTCAGCGTATTGCCGGCGGGTTTTGGTCGGGTTATTCGAGAGAAAGGTGATCCGGCGCCCTTCACGGCGCAAGGTCGCTAGGAGCTCGGCAGCACCCGGCAAGAGCGTGTCGCCGAGATAGATGGTGCCGTCAAGATCAAAGATGTAGCCATCGTAGCGGGGGATCGATTGCATGGTGTCTCCAACCCTCTCACACATCGCCAATATTGTTTGAGATGGTACCATATCTGGCAGCACCGTTCGATCAAGGCGATACGAGGGGCAACCGGTACGTTGCCCCTCGTAGATGCGAACTAGCGCTTTAGTATGGTAGACGCATAGCAGCGCCCCACAAACGCAGCCTCATAATCCAAACATATCAAGCATATAGCGGAGATTTTCGAGCGAAACCGGCTTGTGCAGAAACAGTGAAGAACCAGCCACTATTGCATCGGTTTCGGTATCCGGATCGGCCGAAACGACCACGATCGGTATCGTGCACCCCTCCTGTCGCAAGGTGAAGGTCAGGTCGAGACCGGTCAGTTTTGGCATATGGTAATCAGTAATTATCAGATCGTACTCTTGCCGGCGCGCCATCTTCAGGCCATCGGCGCCATTTGTTGCCGTTTCAATTTTCACGCTGCGTCGCAACGCCTTCATGGCGTTTTGCAAGAACGAGCGCACATTAGAGTCGTCTTCTACGATGAGAATGCGCATAGGTGTCTCACTCAATCCGTTCAGCAAATATCACTTCATGAAACGAATGCGGCGGGCCAATTTCCACATCTCTCAGCTAACACTCTCGTCATTTTTGGCGCCAAGATTAGGCAAGATGTGCTAGGATCAACCAGAACCGGCTTGTTGAGGAGGTTGCTATGCCACAACGACAGCGCCTCGGCGTCGTCACCGGAGGATCGCTGCTAGAGGGATTGACCATCCGGCTTGATGCCGGCACATCAGTCGAGGATGTGCGGGTCGGCAAGTTTGTGGTGGTGCAGGGCCAACGGTTCACCTTCTTTTCGATGGTGACGGACGTGCGCCTCGGCACAACCACGCCCAAGGTGATGGCCGATCCGCCGCCGGATGACGAGTTCTTCAGCCACGTCCTAACCGGCACAACCACCTACGGCGAACTCCGGCTTGATTTGCGCCTGATGTTGCCGCTCGACGGCAGCGCCGAGCTATTGCCGGTCAAGACGGTGCCGCACCATTTTGCCCCGTTATTTGAAGCAAGCGACGCCGATTTCACCCAAGTATTCGGCCACGAAGAGGGCAGCCGGTTTATGATCGGGACGCCGCTCGATATGTCAGCGCCGGTCTGTATTGATCTGAACCGGCTGGTCGAACGCTCGAACGGGGTGTTTGGCAAGAGCGGCACCGGCAAGAGCTTTCTGACCCGGCTGCTGGTGTGCGGCGTCATTCTGGGTGATGTCGCCTCAAACCTCATTTTTGACATGCACGACGAATACGGCTGGTCGGCGCGCTCGGAAGGAACCAATTTCGTGAAAGGGTTGCGCCAGCTCTTTGGCAGCAAGGTGCTGGTCTATGCGCTGGCTGGCGGCGCGTTTGACCGCTCGCGCATCGACGGCGAGATTGTGATCGGTTACGACCAGATCGAGCCGGAAGATGTGCTCTTGCTCAGCGAAGAGCTGAACCTTAATCCAACCGCTGCCGAAACGGCGGAGCTGTTGGTGGATAAGTACGGCGCCCGATGGTTGGCCGAGCTTTGGGAGATGGATCAAGACGAGCTGAAGAACTTTGCCGACGAAAAAAGCGCCAGTCTCGCTTCGCTCAATGCGCTCAAGCGCAAGACCATGCAGCTCAAGCGGCTGGGATTTGTGCGCGCGCAAGCCGACCTCTCAGCGGTCGATCATTTGATCAACGCGCTGATGGCCGGTCGGCACGTGGTGCTCAGTTTTGGCCGCTACGACGATCCGCTGGCGTATATGCTGGTCGCCAACGTGCTTACCCGCCGGATTCACCAACGCTGGCGCGAGCAGACCGAACGGTATGTACACACCAAAAGCGACGCTGACCGGCCTCGCCCGCTGATGATCACGATCGAAGAGGCGCACAAATTTCTCAACCCGCGCCTTGCCCGCCAGACGATCTTTGGCACGATCGCCCGCGAGATGCGCAAATACAGCGTGACATTGCTGGTCGTTGACCAGCGCCCCTCATCGATCGACAGCGAAGTGCTTAGCCAGCTCGGCACGCGGATCACCGCGCTGCTGAGCGATGAACAGGACATTGACGCGGTGTTTACCGGCGTTGGCGGCAGCGCGCGTCTGCGGGCCGTGCTGGCCAATCTCGACACCCGCCAGCAGGCGCTGGTGCTGGGCCATGCAGTGCCGATGCCAGTGGTAGTGCAAACCCGTCCCTACGACGAGGCCTTCTACCGCTTTATCGAACAACACACGCGCCGCGCCAGCGATATGGTCACCGCCCAACAAGCGGTTGATGAACTGTTTCCCGATTAATTAAGCGTGCGTGCCGCTTATGGCCCGGAGGGGAATTGGCCGCTCGCATTGACCAACTCACCCGGCGAATTGCTCGTGCGCGAGAGGGTGCTAAACTGCACGGTTTCGGTCAACGCATTGCCATAGATGTCGGTGATGCGCAACGTAAAGGGGCCAAGCTCGCCATTGGCGCAATTGCATTGCCGGATGAAGTAGTTATACGTGGTGCGGGCCAATTCCACCCACTGGCCTTGGGGAGTGCGATATTCAAGCTTGGCGATCGGGTTGCGATGATTGCGCACCTGAAACGCCAACCACCACGGATTGCTGCCCGCTTTGAGGTGAATCTGCACCGGCCCGCTCAGCGGCGGACTGATCACGCGCCACGTGATCGGTACGCGGCCCCACGACCGTGGCGCAATGCGATCAAATGCCTCTGGACTCAGATCGAGATGGTTCAACCCGCAACCGGGATTATCCGGGCACAGATCGACGATCCGCACCACCACGCTGCCTTGGGGGCCGAATACTTCGACATAGGCGCCACAATAGTCGGCATTGCCGTAATTGAGATAACTAATCGCCGCCACCATCCGGTCGCCGGGGATCGGGTCAAACAGGCAGGCGCCGCTCCCGTCGGCTTCGAGGTAATAGGTCGCCTCGCCGCTGAAGAGCGGGTTCTGGGCCGCGCGAGTCACGAGCGGCACAAAGACACGATACGGCGATTGGGCCGTCGCCGGCGCCAACGCCAGCCAGAGCATGGCAACCAACAGCATCCACAGATGATAGCGGTGCATCGCCAGACCTCGCAGGGTAGGTATGGCCGCGGATGGCGCACTACGGTGCGCCACCCAGCAGGTTAGCCCTCGTTGACCAACTGTTCCAGCCGGTCAATATACGACGCCATCACGGCAAACGTGCGCTCGACCGGTTCAGGCGAGGCGAGATCAACTCCGGCCCGGCGCAGGGTGTCGAGCGGGAAGCGGGAACCGCCGGCCTTGAGAAACTCGTTGATATAGCGTTCGGCAGCGCCGGCCTCGCCGGCAATGATCGGTGCGGCGAGCGCATGCGCGCCGGCAATGCCGGTCGCGTACTGGTAGACGTAGAAATTGGCGTAGAGATGGGTGGAAAACTGGGCCCACGTATTGCCGACCCGCGCGCGATCAACCACCACTTCGGCCCCGTACCCTTCGGCGAAGAGATCGGCCATCAGCTCGTTGAAGATGGTGGCGGTCAGCGGCTGGCCACGCTCGGCGCGCTGGTGGATGGCCAGCTCGAAGCGGGCTAGGGTCGGCATGATGAAAAAGTAGCGGTGGAAATTTGCCATCGCTTCTTCGATCAGAGCGATCTGGGCATTGCGGTCAGTCAGGGTCTTGAACAGATAATCGCGCACCAGCGCCTGATTGAAATTAGAAGCCACCTCAGCGAGGAACAAGCCGTAGTTCGCGTAAATCACCGGCTGGGTGCGGCGCGTATAGTACGAGTGCATCGAGTGGCCAAGCTCGTGAGCGAGCGTGCTAAGGCCAAAGATGTCGTCGTTGTACGACATCATAATAAACGGATGGGTACCGGGAGCGCCGGTTGAAAACGCGCCGGCCCGCTTGCCGCGATTGGGGTAGACATCAACCCAGCGCTGTTCGCGCAAACCACGGCGCATAATCTGCACGTATTCGCTGCCCAACGGCGCCATGCCTGCGCAAATCCAATCAATTGCCTGCTCATACGGCACCACCAACGGCGTGGCAAGCGGCGCTTTGGTATCGTAAACGTGCAGCTCATCAACCCCTAGCGCAGTGCGACGCACTCGCCAATAGCGATGCCATACCGGCAAATGGCGCTCGAAGGTCGCAATCAGATTATGGAAGACCTCCAGCGGAATAACATTCGGCTTCAACGCACCTTCCAGCGCCGAAGCGTAACGGCGAGCGCGGGCAATAAACACATTCTGCTTGACACCGGCGGCCAGACACTGGGCCATGGTATTTTCGACCGCAATATGGGCATCGGCATAGCCTTCCCAAGCGTTCTTGCGCAGGGTGCGGTCGGGATGGGTAATCAAGGCATTGATCGTGCCTTGGGTAATCTCGTGCGCTTCGCCATTGCTATCATACGCCAGCGGGAAACGCAACTCAGCATTGGCCAACACGCCATGCACCGCACTCGCAGCAGCAAAGGGATCGCGCACTTGACCGAGCAACTCTTCCACCTCGGCAGAGCGAACGTGCGGCGCGCGCGCAATCAGGCGCTCGAAGTAGTGACGATAGGTCGCCAGATGTTCATCTTGATCGGCCCAAGCCAACAACTGATCGCCGCCAATTGCCAGCAACTCCGGTTCGCCAAAAGCCAGCGCCGCGCTTGCCCGCGCCTGCAAGCCGGTTGCCCGATCGCGCATCGCGCTCGCCTCGCGGTCGTTAGTATCAACCGTGTAAAACATGGTGGCAAAGACCGCAATCTGGCCGACATTGCGCATAATCGTCTCGCTCAGACCGAGAAAATCGGCAATCACGCGCGGGCCTTCACCTAGCCGGCCCCGAAACCGGGCAGCAGTGGCAATTAGCGCATCAGTCTCATCAATTGCCGCTTCCCATGCTGCCTGAGAAGGAAAGATACTGTACGGATCCCACTTATACTGATCCGGAATCTCGCTGCGTTCCCGCACTGTCTGCATTGCAATAGTCTCCTTTGGTACAATTGCGGTTCGCGAGGTATTATACTCCGTTTATCCGCACAAACACGCACCAATCGCACCGATACAAAGGCTCAGCCTTCAAAGATTGCTACAATAGAGCCATCACGACACCGATTGGAGAAAGCAATGACACCTGAACGACGCGCCATTCTGCTGGCCCGTTTCGAGCGTACCACTGAAATACCGATGCTGTTATTATCAGTGGGCTTCCTCGTCATCTTTTTCGCCATTGAGAGTAACGCCGTCAACGGCGAACTCATCCCCATTCTCGATGGGCTCCTCTGGTTAGTTTGGGGAGTTTTTGGCATTGAATTAGCCATCAAACTTTATCTAGCGCCAGAGCGAGGCCACTATATCCGTTCGCAATGGATCGAAATTCTGATCATAATCCTGCCATTTTTACGCCCGCTCCGGCTCTTATGGCTCCCCATCATTGTGACCCGCCTCTGGCGCCAATCGCGCCGTGTATTGCGCCAGCGTATGCCGGCTTTCATTGGCGTCACCAGTCTGGCGCTCGTGTTGGTAGGAGCAACGCTGATGGTGGTGGCCGAGCAAGGCTCCGGCGGCCCAATCGCTACGTTCGCTGATGCCGTTTGGTGGGCCTTAACGACCATCACCACCGTCGGTTACGGCGACACCTATCCAGTCACAGCACTGGGTCGTGGCGTGGCCGTCGTTTTGATGATTGCCGGCATCTCGCTCTTTGGACTGCTCACCGCCAACGTTGCCGCATTTTTTGTCGAGGAAGATACAGCCGATCGCAGCCAAGCCGAGTTAGCCCAGATCAACCAACGGATCGAGCGCATCGAGCAATTGCTAGCGACACTCACCCAACGTTTAGAAGAGGGTTCGCCCAAACCGAGGGAATAAGAACAACAAGGCAATGGCGGGGCTGGCGCGACTCGAACGCGCAACCATCGACTTAGAAGGTCGGTGCTCTATCCATTGAGCTACAGCCCCGCGCGTCCATTACTATACTGCAACCTCGCCAATTCTGGCAAGAGGGAGGAAGGAAGGCGTGCAGGCCACCTTCTCTCCTCTCCATCTAATTCGCGGCAATCTGCTCGAAACTGAGCTGATAGGTACGCGCGGCCACATCACCCAACCGCGCCGGCCACTGCCCGGTGAGCGCTTGGGTGATTTTGCCGGCGTGCTCGTGGCAATTCTCGATAAAGAGCGTATAGCGTTGCTGAATGCCGGCGGCCACTGTACCGGCCAGATACAAACCGGGCACATTCGTCTCCATCGTTGCCGGATCGTAGACCGGCACCCGGTTTGGCCCCTGTAAAATCACGCCAGCTTGTTCGAGCAGGCTCTGATCGCCGCGAAAACCGGTCGCCAGCAAAACAAAATCGGTCGGGCAGTAAAACTGCTCGGTGGTAGGCTGGCCATCGGCATCGGTGCGAGCCAGCGTCACCCCACCGGCATCGATCGCGACTGGCATCGTTTGGGGGAGAAAGCGGATCGTACCGGCCTCGACTTGGGCGGCAAAATCGGGCAACAGCCAATGCTTCACGCGATTGGCATCGAGCTGAGCCCGCCGGTACGACAACGTCACCTGCGCACCGGCCCGCCAGCAACGCAACGCCGCTTCGACCGCCGAATTCTTGCCGCCGACGATCAGCAACCGGCGGCGGAAATAGTCGTGGGGATCGCGAAAATAGTGACTGACGTGCGGCAAATCTTCACCGGGGATATTGAGGCGATGGGGGAAGTGCATATCACCAATCGCCAGCACCACCCGGCGCGCGGAATAGCGGCGCGGCCCGCTGAGCGGCTGGGTGATGAGCGTGAAACCTTCCCGCTCGCGGTGTAATGCGCTGACCGGCTCGTAGCTCTGCACCCGCAGATCGAACAGCTCAACCACCGAGCGCAGATACGCCAAATACTCTTCGCCGGTGATCCGCTGCTGATGGTTATTGGGAATGGGCACGCCGGCAATTGCCAGCCGCTCGGTCGTGCTGAAGAAATTGGTATTGCGCGGCCACCACGTCATCGTATACCCAATCTGGCGCGCATCGAACTGGATGTAATCCACCCCGGCCTGCTTGAGACAGACGGCCAATTCGAGCCCAATGGGGCCGGCGCCAACAATCGCCACCTCGTGCGTAGAAGTGAGCGGAATATCGTCGGTCATGAATGAACACCTCCAACGTGCATTGCTAACTCCACCTGTATCATACCCGCAAAAGGCACAATCGTGCGTGCGCGTTAAGATGTGAACATTTGCGCGAATTTCCCTATTGACACAAACGTTCGAGTATGGTATGGTAAAGACAGAGTACGAGTGGGTACGTGCAAGGAAGAGGAGGTACTGCGATGCTGACCACAGCGGACATTCCACAGGCCGATATGCTTTGGGACGTGGCGCGCGTTGCGGAAGCGATTGCGCGCGGGAGAGTAACGGCAGAGGAGATCGGAGAATACATCGGCGCCAAGGGTCAGCGTCAAGGCCTCTACTACATGCAGGCAGCGCGGATCATTGGCTTGATCGAGATCGGCGAGCAGACCGAGGCGGCGCAACTGACCAAGTTCGGGCTTGCGTTCACGCGCTACAACCGTGCCGACCAGCGCGCTGCCCTCCGCCGGCAACTCCTGCGGTACGAGCCTACCCGCTCAGTGATTGCCGCCCTTCGTGACACCCCCGAAGGTCTGACCCGCCACGATGTGGCGCGCATTCTCCAACAGCTCGCTCCCTTAGCCGAATCAACCGCGCTGCGCCGGGCAGCCACCGTTACAGCATGGTTGACCGAAATCGGGTTAGCTGACTGGCGCGACGATCGGCTATGTTATTGCGGGCCGGCCTTGCCGGTCGCAATGCCGCAACCGCCGCGTAACGCGATGTCGTTTGCCAGCGGCGTGTGAGGGGATAGCAGTGCAAGACACTATCCTCGCTTGTCATTGCGCGAGATCGGCAGACAGAACCGATGAACGCAGATGTGGCTAATGGCGTGGCGATGCGCTGGTGTACCCTCACCCCCAGCCCCGCTCCCACTGGCGCGGGAGAGGGGCGCTGCTACGTTCCGCTCCAATGGCGTTGCGATGCGCTAGTTTGCCCTCACCTCCAGCCCCTCTCCCACTGGCGCGGGAGAGGGGAGCAGAGCTACGCTTTGAGGCATTGCACCGCGATCAACGGTTGTGTGTGACCGGATGTCTGTCCGCCCCTCAACCCGCTAGCGCGGGGGAGGGGAGCTGCTACGTTCCGCTCCAATGGCGTGGCGATGCGCCGGTTCACCCCCAGCCCCGCTCCTACTAGTGTTGAGGAGCGGACAGAACGTTTGATCGAGTACAACTATCGATTGCTGTGCAATGGCGTAAAGTCCCGTGCTGCGCTCCTCATCACCCCTCCCCCAGCGGGGGAGGGGCAAGGGGTGGGGGCAACAGCCCGCGCAGCGGGCTTCGTACCCCTAGCCCGGCCCTTTAGGGCCGGGTGCCTTGCTGTCCGCCCCTCAATGTCATTGCGAGGGAGCGGCAGCACCTAGCCGAGCGAGGTGCCGCGCGACCGAAGCAATCTCCCGCTTCAGCGACAACCCATGCCTGAGCGGGCGCTTCCCGTGCTCGCGGGGGATTGCTGAGCCGGTGATGGTGGTTTCACCCGTGATGCGCGAACTTCCCGTGCTGCGCTCCTCATCACCCCTCCCCCAGCGGGGGAGGGGCAAGGGGTGGGGGCAACAGCCCGCGCAGCGGGCTTCGTACCCCTAGCCCGGCCCTTTAGGGCCGGGTGCCTTGCTGTCCGCCCCTCAATGTCATTGCGAGGGCGCGCAGCGCCCGAAGCAATCCCCCGCTTTAGCGCAACCCATGCCTGAGCGGGCGCTGCCCGTGCGCGCGGGGGATTGCTGAGCCGGTGATGGTGGTTTCACCCGTGATGCGCGAACTTCCCGTGCTCGCGGGGGATTGCTGCGCCTCGCTCCGCTCGGCTCGCAATGACAAAGGGGCGGGGACGATTGTCATTGCGAGGGAGAGATGGCCTCAGCAACGCTGGTGCCGCGCGACCGAAGCAATCTCCCGCTTTAGCGCAACCCATGCCTGAGCGGGCGCTTCCCGTGCTCGCGGGGGATTGCTGAGCCGGTGATGGTGGTTTCACCCGTGATGCGCGAACTTCCCGTGCTCGCGGGGGATTGCTGCGCCTCGCTCCGCTCGGCTCGCAATGACAAAGGGGCGGGGACGATTGTCATTGCGAGGGAGGGATGGCCTCAGCAACGCTGGGGCCGACCGACCGAAGCAATCTCCCGCTTCAGCGACAACTCATGCCTGAGCGGATCCTCCCGTGCGCGCGGGGGATTGCTGCGCTTCGCTCGCAATGACAAGGAGTGGCAGGAGATGGCAGTCTATCACGCTGCCGGCGCTTGCCCGGCGCGAGCCGGCGCTGCCACATGCCAATGCAACAACCCCATACCAATCACGCCTACCAGTGCGAGTAGGGCAAAGATCACGCCATAACCGGTCACCGTTGCGACAAGCCCTACCACCACCGGCCCTAACGCCGCTACTGGGGCCAAGGCCAGATTGGCAACCCCAATGTAGGTGGTTCGTTCGGCTGGCGGGCTAAAGGTGAAGACAAGGGTGAAGCCAGAGAGTTGGTAGCCAGCTTGTGACGCACCGACTAAGGCAAAGACGAGGTAAAACCACGCGCTTGCCGGGGCAATGAGGGCTAACACCAGCGCCGCCATCCCCATCCCCGCCGACAACACCAACACCTGTTTGTGGCCCCACCGATCGGCCAGCGCTCCCAAACCAATATTGCCAATTGCCTGCGCAGCTAGCATCACACTGGTAAACAGACCAATCTCAGCCGCCGGCACCTGAAACCGCTCAAGCGCAGCCGCCGTCAAGAAACTATGGCCGGTCAAGCCGAGCGCAATCGCCATCCGGCAAAACAGATAGCGCCGGAACGCGACATCGCGCCGCAAGAGCGGCCCCAAGCCGCGCAAAAAGACATGAAACGGGCGAGCTGGCACCGGCGCTTGGGCCGGTTCGACCGTCAGCGCCAGAAAGAGGTACGAGACCACCATCGCCGCAAAGCAAATCAAGGCGAGCATGCCGGCGCTTTGCGGGAAGGGTTGCTGGGCCAAGATCGCTGCTGCCAGCGCGCCGCCGCCAATGCCGAGCAGACCGCCTAAGCCAGCCTGCAAGCCAAAGAAGACCCCCCAGCGGTGGCCCGGAATGACCCGTGCAATTAGATCTTGCCACGCAATCGACGTGAGACCGGCGCTGGTGGCGAAGATAGCGTACAGCGTTAACACAATCACCAGCAACGCGCTTGCCGGCAAATCGGGCAACGTGAGCAGAATAATGCCCATCGCCAAAAAGGGCAGGCGCTCACCGATCGTCGCCAGCAGCACCCACGGCTTGCGCCGCGGCTGCGCTGCTACCAACGGCGCGGTAAACAATCCCGGCAATAACCAGCCGGCAAAAAAGATCGCCGGGATCAAGCCCTGCACCCAGCGCGCATCGGTCAACCGCTCGACAATCAGCGGCAAGACGGTAAACCGCGACACAAGGCTGATCCCAAAGGTGAAGGCGCTGCCATCGAGCACATTCAACCAGAAATTACGCCGGGCATAGCGGGCCAGCACCGCTTCTGACGCCGTGGTCATAGCTTATCCTGCTGTCTATTCTTGCGCTTCAACACCATGCATCGTAGCCTTGTTTCGGCGAACATGGATCGTTCCTGCGACTGATCGAAACTGTCCTCTTGCAATTCTGCAAAAGTGTGGTATAGTAGAAAAGTCAATCAACGTCGTGTGCTGCGAGACCGGCATCAGAGAACTCTCAAGCTTTAGGTCGATCGGCAGTGCTTCATCGCTCGAAGCAGGAACGTTGTCGATCGCCGGAGCGAACGCCCGATACATCTATCGGCGGCGGCTGTACGAGAGGTCTGTGATAGCCGGTTTTTGGTATGCCACGAACGTGTCTGCCAAACCAAGTCTCTGTGGAGTGTGTGCAATGTTAGTGAAACTGTTCGTCGGGAATTTGCCGTGGAGTGTCGGTGATGCTGAGCTGGGTGCGATCTTCGAGCCGCACGGCGAGGTGCAGAGCGCGCGTGTGATTAACGACCGCGATACCGGTCGCTCGCGCGGCTTCGGGTTTGTTGAGATCGAGACCAATAACGTCGCCGCCGTCATCCGGGCGACCGACGGCCTTGAGGTTGGCGGGCGCAATCTGCGCGTGAATGAGGCTGAAGACAAGCCGCGCAGCGCGCCGCGGGGCAATTTTGGCCGCCGCTACTAGACGGTAAACGCCACGTCGCTCAAGGCGCTGGCAACAACACAAGACCGGTGAACAATGGCGTTCACCGGTTTATTGTTTGCTTGCGGATGGTTGGCTACTTGATCGTTTGCTTGAGCCGCTCAACCAATTCAATGTAGCGATTCATCGCATCGGTGGCCGAGAGACCTTTGAGTTTAGCCCACGCATCATACTTGAGCCTCCCGGTCATATCCAGCACGCCGGGCCGCGATCCTTGCACATCGCCAACCGTTGCCTGCTTGTAGAGCGCATACAATTGCAATAATGTCTCGTTATCGGGACGGCGCGGCAACTCCTGCACCTCTTTCGCTGCTCGTTCAAAAGCTGCTCGCAGATCGCTCATATTCAACTCCTCACTCGACGCGGATGATAGCAGTATCGTACCATATTCACCATATCTATACCAATGGTCGAAGGGGTCTGCTCTTGAAACATGGAGTGCGGCAGTCAAACTGCCGCACTCCATAGGCATAATAACTCCTCGGTTGCATCCCTCTGCGCTGGAACATAGCGTGCAGCAGTGAGACTGCCGCACGCCATAGGCATCATGCCCTCCTCGGTTGCATCTCGCTGCGCTGGAACATAGCGTGCGGCAGTGGGACTGCCGCACTCCATAGGCATAATAACTCCTCGGTTGCATCCCTCTGCGCTGGAACATAGCGCGCGGCAGGGTGACTGCCGCACGCCATAACGAGGCGCAATACGCTACTCATCACGCAACGCCACTGCCGGACTGATCCGGCTCATGCGCAGGGCCGGCCACATGCCGGCCAGCAAGGCTGCCCCGATCGCAACTGCTAACGCTTGCCCAAACAGCGCCGGATCAACGGCGAGTTCCAGCGTCCAGCCAAACGATCGCTTATTGATGACATACGTCAACACGAGCGCCAGCGCCAGCCCCAACGGCGCGGCCAGCAACCCGGACGCCAACCCCATTAGACCGGTTTGGCCCAGCACTGCGCCCCACAGTTGGCCGGGTGTTAAGCCGTTGGCGCGCAAGACGCCTAATTCACGGGTGCGTTCGAGTTGCAATGCCATCAAGGCGCTCAAGATGCCGATAAAGGCGACAATCGTCGCCAGTAATTGCAGCACCGAGGTGATGGCAAAGGTGCGATCGAAGACTGCCAATGTCCCTTCGCGCAAGGCCCGGCTCGAATTGACCAGCACCATCCCGTAGGCGGCGCTCGTGGCCCGCACCTGTTCGATCACCGTGTCAACATCGTAGCCATCGCGAACATAGATCGCCAGCGACGAAATCGCCGGATCGTCCCACAAGGCGCGATAGGCAGCGGCGTTGATCCGCACCACACCTCGATCAGAGGCATAATCGTAATAGACGCCGGCGATCGGCAGGTCGCGCAAGCCGCGATCAGTACGCACCGTTAAGGTATCACCCAGCCCCAACCCGGTGCGGAAGGCGAGCGGCTCTGAGATCAACACTGCGCCGTTTTCCCACCCGGCCCACGTCGCCGCGTCACCACCCTGTTGGAAGCGCAACGCGCGCCGGCCCTGTTCCGTCGCGCCATCCACTGCCACCAACGTTGTTGGCCCGGTGGGCAAATCGATCTGGACACTACGAAAGGTTGTGATCGACTCAACTCCCGGCAGCGCTGCCAAGGCTGCTGGCAAGGCCGGATCAAGCGTCGTGTCGATCCGGTTAGCGACATTGCTTGGCGGCGAGAGGTAGATATCAGCGACAAGGCTTTGCTCAAGCCAATTGATCACCGTTTGGCGGAAGCTGCCGATCATAATGCCAACGCCAATCGTTACCGACACCGCAACCATCAAGGCAGCGACGGCCACCGCGGTGCGTGAGAGGCTCGCTACCACATCGCGCGCCGCCATCCGGCCCAGCAACCCCAACACCCGGCCCAACGCCGGACGCAACAGCGACATCAGCGCCACCAGCGCCAGCGGGGTGAGCAAGGCCGAACCAATCACCACCGCAAACAAACCGCCGAAGGCGACATAGAGACCGGCAGCGCCGGCAGGCGCCGGGATTGCCAGCAGCACACCGCCGATCGCAAGCAAGCCAACGCCAGCACCAGCCAAGCGCGGCGTTGCCCGCCGCACCCGCTCTTCGATGCTCGAACGGCGCAAGACGGTGCGTGGCGGGGTATACATCGCTTCCAGCGCCGGGGCCAGCGCCGCCAGCAGAGTCGCGGCCACCCCCAGCACTGCGCCTTTCAACAACACCGCCGGCTCAATGCTCAGATCGCGCACCGTGACCACAAAATAGAGATCGTTGATCGTCTGCGTCACCAAGCCGACCAAGCCGCGCCCCAACACCACACCCAAGGCCAACCCGCCGGCCACACCCAATATGCTGATCAGCAACGCTTCGACCAAGACCAAACCGGCTAATTGGCCGCGACTCACCCCGACGCAGCGCAGCGTCCCCCACAGAGTGCGCCGCTGCACAACGCTGAACGTCATCGTGTTATAGATGAGGAACATGCCAACAATCAGCGCCAAGAGACTGAGCGCAGTCAGGTTCAGCTCGAAAGCAGCCGTCATCTGCTGCAACGCGCCGGCGCGAGCCGCCACCGGTTGCACCGTCGCGCCGGGAGGTAACAGCGGCGCCAGCGCCGCCAGATCAAACGACTCCGGCACGATCAGGTCGATCCGGCTTAACCGTCCGACACTATCCAGCAACTCTTGCGCGCTGGCGATATCAACTGCAATCATCCCGGCCAGCGCGCGCCGGCTGAGATCATCCGCCGGTTCCAGCACTCCCACCACCTGCACGGTAGCGGCGCGCGGGCCGATCTGGATCGGTAACGCATCACCGAGCTGCACACCGGCCCGTTCAGCATTAGCGCGCGCCAGCAGCGCCGCTCCCGGTTCAACCAATAACGCCGCCACATCGACAGCGCCGCCACCGGCCAGATAGGGCCGGAAGGGCGCTTCGGCAAACGGATCAATCCCAAAAAGCTGGTAAACACCGGGGCCGAGCGAGGGGGCAAGTACGTACCCCTCGACAATCGGCGCTGCGGCCAAGGCTGGAAAACGCCGCCGGAGTTCGGGGTAGACCGTTTCGGGCAGGCCGGATGGGCCGCCAATGATCTGATGGGTTGATTGCCCGGCCACGGTATCGCCGGCCAGTTGGAACGCGCGGCGCGCGCTGGCATTGGCCAGATCAATCGCCACTACGACTGCCACCCCTAATGCCACTCCCAAAATACAGAGCAACATCTGCCACGGATGGCGCACAATCCAGCGGATTGAACTACGGAAAAGCATACGACCTCGTTACGGTTGTGAAACGCTGCATCAGATCTGACCCCCTTCTATCATTCTGCCATTATTTGCGCACTTTTTCACGCTGAAAATAGTCGTGGGTGGTTAGCCTACAGCGATCCTGTATGCTAACCACCCATCAGCAACGATCAAGGTACAGCTTGCCAGAGCGACTTACCGCGGCACTTCTACCCGATTGAGGATGCGCCCGATCGCCATATCGGCATTGAGACCTTCAATCTCGGCTTCTGGCCGCAGGATAATCCGGTGGCGCAACACCGGACGGGCCAGCATCTTCACCTCATCAGGCGTCACGTAGCTACGATCGTGAATTGCCGCCAGCGTCTTCGCCGCCAGCAACATTGCCACGCCGGCCCGCAGCGACGCGCCGACCAACAATTCAGGACTGGTGCGCGTTGCTTGCACAATCGAGACAATGTAATCGAGAATCCCCTGCTCGACTTGAACCTGCGCAATCTCGGCCCGGCAGGCAGCTAGCGCCTCAGGAGTCACGATGGGGCGCAAGCCGGCAGCAGCCAACTGGTGCGCGTCGAAGCCGAGATGATAGCGCCGCAACACCTCAGTCTCAACTTCGCGCGGAGCATAATCAATCACAACTTTGAACAGAAAGCGGTCAAGCTGAGCCTCAGGCAAGGGGTACGTCCCCTCGTACTCAATCGGGTTTTGGGTCGCAATCACAAAAAACGGCTCCGGCAACGGCAAGCGCTGGCCCTCAATCGTCACCTGCCGCTCTTCCATGGCCTCAAGCAACGCGCTTTGGGTCTTGGCCGGCGCGCGATTAATTTCATCGCCAAGCAACACTTGGGTAAAAATCGGCCCTTGCCGCAGGCGAAACTGGCTGCTGCTCAGATCGAAGACTTGCGTACCCACGATATCAGATGGCATCAAGTCAGGCGTAAACTGAATGCGGCGAAAATCGGCTTGGATCATCTGGGCCAACGTCTTAGCCATCAGCGTCTTCGCCGTGCCGGGAGGGCCTTCGAGCAAGACATGCCCGCCACTGAGCAATGCCGTCAGGAGCAACGTCAATGGTTCCTCTTGCCCAACCAGTGTCTTGCGCGCTTCATTCAACAACGCCGACGCCAACTGCGCAGTTTGCATAGCATATTCTCCAATGAGCGGGTTCCCGCTGCTCCCATCATCAAACATCACGCCGTTGCAATCCAACTACGGCTACGGCTTCAACGCGAATCGTTACAGAGTCAGAAAGATCAAACTGATGATCAAAAAGAGCGACAATACACCGATGCCGGCAGAAAAGAGAATCCGCTCCCAGTGCAACAAGCGCCAATCAGGGGGAATCAAATTCTCGAACCCATAGATCGCCAACTGGTACTCTTGCCCTTGCCGGCCAAGATCGAATTTGATCTCGGTCAGCGGGATAAAATGAATTTGCAGTTCCGCCATGACAATGCGGCTATCGTTATCGAGCGCCTGCCGTTGGCGATCAATCATCGCTTTCACTTCAGTGATTTGAAGCCATTCGGGCGGAATGCGCCCAACCACCCGGTGTTTATATACCAATTCGGCTTTGCATGTACGGCGCAACCATGTCTCATCAACATCCGGCAGATCGTTCTGAGCCTCATCACGCACAACCCGGCGCGACCACTCGATCAACTTGCGCTGCACGACGCGGCCAAAACTGTCACAGCGCTTGCACGGGATCGAACCGCGACCATTGCATTGCGTGCAAGCAATCACCCGTTGGCGCGCTACCGGCGGCGATGCGCCAGCGCCACCCGGCGATCCGGCTGGCTGCCCGGCGGCTGTTGATTCGGACTGTTCCGTCACCGTCACGCGCCGCGTACCCTTACACGTCGAACACGTGATCACGCCTTGCCCTTTACAGGCCGGACAATTGACCACTTGTTCGGAACCGGGCACAACCAACCGGCTACCCATCTGTTCTTGAAACTCCTTGGGCGGCGGTAACGCAATCTGCCAACGCTCCAGTTCACGATGGGGCGGTAATTCTTTCTGTTGCGTATCAGGTTCTTCCTCCATCCCGGCGTCACGGCGCTGTTCGATCAGTAATTGCAGATGGAAAAAGAAGACGTTAGAGTGCTGGACGTTGTGCAAGCGGGCCAACCGGCCAAGCAGCGGCAGCCGGAGCGGACGCTCTTGGGCCCATTGGTCAAGCAACTGGCTGATATGAGTGGCATTGAGCATACGCGCGCGCTGCTGGGCGCGCTCGATCGGTTCGTGAAACAAGGCGCCGGTCAACGCGCGCTCAACCTCGTTGGATTTGATGAGGGTGAACGGTTTGGGTTGACTCACCGGTTGCGCAATATTGGCCGATTCCAGCGTAACAACCTGTGTTTGCACCACATGGGGAGCGAGTGCTGCTTCGAGATCGGCAGCCGCAGCGCTGGCGCTGGCATAGCGATGGTGCGGTTCCCACGCCAACAGGGTGCGAATAATCCGATCCACTTCTTCTGGCAGCTTCTGCCCCGCTTCAGCTAATGAGCGAATCGGTGGCAACTCTACCCAGCTATCGCCCGGTTTTGGCTTTTCAACCCATGGCTCCTCGCCGGTCAGCATATAAAACAGCACTACCCCCAAACTGAAGATATCGGACAAATGGGTCGCTTTTTGCGCCTCGCGCATGCACTCGGGCGCGATAAAACCGGGTGTGCCCATAATCATGCCGGTCGAGGTCAACGATTGATCAGGATCGCGGGCAATTCCAAAGTCGATCAAGTACGCCTTCTCGGCATCCGGATCGATCAGGATATTGCCCGGCGCCAAATCACGATGGACAATATCAAGGCTATGGGCATAATCAAGGGCAGCGGCGATCTGCTGAAAATAGCGCAACGCCAGTTCGGGCGGCAATGGCAAATAAGAACCCTTTGGCAGCGTGTTTGTTTTCGGTGGTGATGGCAACTTGGGCAGATCACGCAACGAGCTGCCGTGAATATATTCAAACACCGCGTAGTGAAACGGATTTTGCACGCCGTAGTCGATCAAGCGTGAAATATGGGGATGGCGGAGGCGAGCGGCAATGCTCGCCTCTTGTTCAAAGCGTTGAATCCGCGCCGCTTCTTGGCTCAGCAATACTTTCAGCGCAACTTTATGCTCGCGGATACGGCGATGATGAGCGAGAAAGACGCGGCTTGACTCACCGCGTCCAATCCGCTGTTCGATCTCGTATTGGCCGAAGATGCGCGGCAGGCTGGTTGACGAAGAGAGGTTAGTCGTCATAGCCGTGTGGATGAGTGCGATGCCATTCCCAAGCCGAGGCAATAATCGACTCAAGATCAGGGTAGCGCGGCTGCCAGCCCAACTCGGCGCGGATCGTTTCGGAAGAGGCGACCAGCACGGCCGGATCACCGGGCCGGCGCGGCCCCACCACTGCCGGAATCGGATGGCCGGTCACTTTGCGCGCGGTCTCGATCACTTCCCGCACAGTAAAGCCTTGGCCATTGCCGAGATTGTAGCGACGTTCACCCAAGCGGTCGAGCGACTCCATCGCCAGAATGTGAGCGCTGGCCAGATCAAGCACGTGGATGTAGTCGCGCACGCAGGTACCATCGCGGGTCGGGTAATCGTCGCCAAAGATCGTGACGTGCGGACGTTGGCCCAACGCCACCTGCAACACGATCGGGATCAAATGCGTTTCCGGATCGTGATCTTCGCCGCGGTCAGGCGTATCGCCGCAAGCGTTAAAGTAGCGCAGACAAGCGTAGCGCATCCCATAGATCCGGTGCATCCAATGCAACATCCGCTCGATAAAAAATTTTGACTCACCGTAGGGCGAACCGGGCACGATCCGTTCGTGTTCGGCGATGGGAATCCGTTCGGGTTGGTCAAACAGATTCGCAGTAGACGAGAGGATAAACCGGCGCACTCCAGCGGCAATGGCGGCTTCGAGCAGATTCGCCGCATTCACCAGATTATCGCGCAAGTAGAGAAACGGCTTCTCCATGCTCTCGCCAACCAGCGTGTACGAAGCGAAGTGCATAATGCCGTCAATACCGGGATAAGCGGCGAACAGCTCGCGCAGCGCGTTGCGATCGGCTAAATCCGCCTCAATAAATGTCGCCTCTGGCGGCACAGCAGCGCGATGCCCTTGATAGAGGTTATCAACAACAATCACCTCGTGCCCGGCCCGCACCAATTCGGCGCTGGTAATGCTCCCGATGTAACCGGCGCCACCAGTAACCAAGATCTTCATCGTGATCATCTCCCTCGTCTATCAACTTTCGGGTGTGGTTCCATCGGAAGCAGGATCAACCGCAGCCGCCGGCGCTTCCGGCGCCGGTTCAGGCTGAGCCGGACTACGCACACTGTAAAGGGCTTGGATCGCGCGCTGGGCCAAACAGACAAACGAGCGATGCAACGGCGCACCGCCATTGATCGGGAAGATCGTCACGTTGCGAAGTGGAATGAAATCATCAGCCAACTCCGTCAACATCTCTTCCAATTCAACGTCTGGCCGGCGATACATCTCGGCCCGCACCGCAAACTCGCTGGTAAAAAACATCACCGGCTGCGCCGCCCGCGGCGGCGCTGAAACACGATAATCCGGCGGCGGTTCAGGTTCGGCTAACACCGCCACGAGCAGCGCATCGCCCCATGCCACTAAGGCTTGCGGCACCCGCTGCGCATGCTGTGGACGCCAGAGCGGGGCGATACTGACCTCACGGAGGTTCACAAAGCGGCTCATCCGGTTATTGAGAGCATCACTCACCCTGCGGTACAAGGGCAGCGTATAACTGCCGGTGTAAAGCAACGTTGGTGTGAAGATCTCGACCGTAAAGGTGAAGCCATCGCTCATACTGTCTCCTGCACCGCAGCGAGCGCCTGCCAGAAGCCGGGATAGCTCACTGCGGCGGCTGCCGGTTCTAAGATGGTAGTTTCGCCTCGCGCCACCAGCGCCGCAATCGCCCATGCCATTGCCAGCCGGTGGTCGTGATAGCTATCAAGAGTGGTGCCGTGCAGTTGGCCGGGCCGGCCAGTAATGACCATCCCATCGGCAGTCGGTTCGACCAGCGCACCCATCGCGCTCAAGCCGGCTGCGACCGTCGCGATGCGGTCGGTCTCTTTAGCGCGTAATTCGTGCGCATCGCGAATGACCGTCTCGCCATCGGCGCAGGCCGCAGCCACCGCCAAGATCGGGATTTCATCGATCAAGCGCGGGATCAATGCCCCAGCGATGGTAGTGCCGCGCAGGGTTGACGAACGCACCACCACATCACCAACCGGTTCGCTCCCTTCCAGCCGCTCGTTGACCACCTCAATCGCGGCCCCCATCGCGCGCAACACATCGAGCGCGCCGGTGCGGGTCGGATTGAGACACACGCCGGGAGTCACCAATTCGGCATCGGGATGGATCGCCGCCGCCACCCACCAAAAGGCGGCTGAGGAAGGATCACCGGGCACGCGCAGCGAGAGCGCCGCTGGAGCGGTGGCCGCAGTTGGCGGGCGCAACGTAATCTGTTCAGCAGCAACGGTTATGTCAAGCCCCATCGCCGCCAGCATCCGCTCGGTATGGTCGCGTGAGTCGATCCGGCCAGTCAGAGTAATGGGACTATCGGCGCTCAGTGCGGCCAGCAAGAGGGCCGATTTGACTTGGGCCGACGCGATCGGCAGCTCGTAGTGGCCGCCGCGCAGCGCGCCACCGCGGATCGCCAACGGCGCCCGATCACCCTCGGCGCGGCCATCGATCTGCGCCCCCATCGCGCGCAATGGCACGACAATCCGGCGTTGCGGGCGCGAACGCAACGAGGCATCGCCGGTCAACACGGTAAAGAATGGTTGGCCGGCTAACAACCCGGCCAGCAGGCGCAAGGTGGTGCCAGAGTTGCCGCAATCGAGCACATCAGCCGGCTCGCGGAAGCCGCCCAAGCCGGCGCCATGCACCACCAGCTCCCGCTCGCCGAGCTGTTCAACCGTTACCCCCAACCCCCGCACGCAAGCTACCGTGGAAAGGCAATCAGCGCCGGGCAAAAAATTAGCAATGTGCGCGCTGCCGGTCGCGATAGCGTTAAACAACACTGCGCGATGTGAAATCGATTTATCACCCGGCACCTGAATCACACCGCGCAACCGGCCCGGCGCAGTTAACGTTATCCCTGTCATCGCCGCATCATCCGCTCTAGCCCGCCGGCTCAGCGTCGGGGGCCACAATCAGCTTGTACCCAAACCCGCGCTGTGTCACCAAATACCGTGGTCGCGACGGATCAGGCTCGATCCGCTGGCGCAACCGGTAGACCAGCGCATCAATCGCGTTGTAATCAAAGATGGCGTAATCCCACACCTGACTAGCGATCTCTTCCTTACTCACCACCTCACCTTGCCGGCGGTAAAGCAAGGCCAACAATTGAAACTCTTTCACCGTCAGCGGCGGCGTGAGTAACTCACCGCGAATGTACACCGACTTAGTTGGTTCATCAACCCGGATCTCGGCCCGCACGGCCCGCAACAGCGCCGGGTCAAGCGTCCCTTTCATCGTTGCGGCGGGGTCGTTAAAGATAATAACGGTATCGGCAATCAAGATTTGATCGGAGTGATGCAAACTGCGCGCGCCAATCAAGCGCTCTTGATTAAGGAAGGTACCGTTCGTACTTTCAAGATCGCGAATGAAAAACCCTTCTTCCGTCTGTTCAAAGCGCGCATGGCGCCGGGAAGCGAGCGGATGATCGATAATAATATCATTCGCGCCATCCCGGCCAACGGTAATGACCGGTCGATCCCACACGATTTCCCGATAGTCGCCGTTACTACGTTTGACAATCAATTGCGGGGCGGGAGCGGATTGCATCGTTCACCAGCCTCCAGCTACAATATGCTTTTGAATGCGCGGATGCGATGTGGTACAATCGCTTTGACCTTGCTGATTATACCATGGCATATTCGCCTTTGGCAGTCATTGTGTTCACAGCATCGCACTGATGGGTGATCGGAGACACAGGTGAGCAGTGTTGGCGGGCGGCGCATCGGCCGATACGAACTGATCGAAGAGCTTGGCCGTGGCGGGATGGCGCGCGTGTATCGGGCGCGTGACACCCAACTTCAGCGCATCGTTGCCCTCAAAGTGCTGGCTGCGCAACTCAGCATGGACGCAGAGTTTATCAAGCGGTTCGAGCGCGAAGCGCGCACCGCTGCAAATCTGCGCCATCCGAATATTGTGACGGTATACGACATCGGTGAGGATCAGGGGCTGCACTACATCGCGATGGAGTATATCGACGGCTTGCCCTTGCACACCATTCTCGAACGGCATGTCGTGCTTGGGCTTGGCTATGCGATTGCCCTGCTCGAACCAATTGCCGCCGCCCTCGATTATGCTCATCAGGCCGGCGCTGTCCATCGCGATATTAAGCCGCATAACATCATGGTTGATCGCAATGGCCGGGTGGTGTTGACCGATTTCGGCATTGCCCAAACCCCCGAAGCCGATGATCAACGGCTGACCCGCACCGGCGTCTTTATGGGAACGCCGGAATACATTTCGCCCGAACAAGCCGAGGCCCGCCGGGTTGATGGACGCAGTGATCTTTATTCGCTGGCTGTGGTGGCCTACGAGATTATTGCCGGACGGGTGCCGTTTAGCGGGCCAACGCCGCAATTAATCGTTGCCCACGCCCAACAGCCGCCACCGCCAATCTCGTCTATCGCCCCCGATTTGCCGACCGATCTGGATTTAGTGCTGGCCCGTGCGCTGGCCAAACGCCCTGAACGGCGCTTTCAAACCGGGGCAGCCTTTATCGCGGCGCTCCGCGACATTGCTGATCGGAATGGGATTGTTCCCGCCACGGCTGCCGATCTGGCTGCGCTCGTTGCGCCGCCGGCCCTCAATCAAGCCGAGCCGACGATGCCGGCATTTACGGCCCAACCACGAGCCATTGCTGAGCCGCCGGCGCCACGACCAGCTCCTAGCTCATATCCACCGGCAAGCTCCAACCGGCCAGCAGCGCTACCGGCCAGCGCCGTTCCGAACCGCCCGGCACCGCCTGCAAGCCCGCCAAACAACCAACCGCCATCGGTCGCGCCACCGGCGCCGCCTGCCCAACCTCCGGCCCGGCGGAATACACCGGCCCATCCGCATGGGCACGGGAATATCGCGGTAGCCAGCGATCGCGCCGATCAACTGCCGTTTTTCATCATTGGCGGTATTTTGCTAGTGGTTGTCATCGCGTTAATCGTGTTTGTAGCGCGCAGTTTCAGCGACAACGCCACACCCACACCCACGCCGGCGGTTCCATCCGGCCCGTCGCCAACCTTGGCCGCGCCCCTGCCAACGGCGACGGCAACGTTTACGACCGTGCCAACGGCCACGCCAACCGAAACACCGTTGCCCACCGACACCTCATCACCAGTTCCGCCATCGCCAACTGCGCCGCCGCCACCGCCGCCGCCAAGACCGACGGCAACGCCATCACCAACAGCGACGGCAACGCCATCACCAACAGCGACGGTGCCAACTCCAACCGAGACGCCAACGTTGACACCAACCCCTACTGGGTCGCCAACCCCAACCGATACGCCAACGTTGACGCCAACCCCTACTGGGTCACCAACCCTAACGAGCACGCCAGCTACCACCGGCACTCCCACGCCAGAGGAGACACCGGCTACCACCGGCACCCCGACCGGCACTCCCACACCAGAGGGCACGCCGGCTACCACCAGTATCGCGACGCCGACCGAAACCGCGACACCGACCGAAACCGCTACGTCACTGCCAACGCCGGTACCAGTAACACCGGTGAACCCATAAGCGCCAGTGGACTATAATGAATAGTGATGGCCAGTGGGAATGTAATGAGCGAGGGCATGATGCCGGTCGCGTTTGTGATTGAAGTGCATACCCCATACGTGCGCCATCCCGGACGGCATCCGATCGGCGAAGAGCATCTGCACGCTTTTACCGCGCAGATGCTGATACCCCTGCTCGATCTGCTCGGTGAATTGCAGCGCCACCATCTCCCGGTCACGATCGCCTTGGCCTGCTCGCCAATTGCGCTCGAACAGTGGCGCGACCGGGTTGTCAGCAAGCATTTTGAACAGTGGCTGGAACAGAAAATTGCCCGCCATCAAGCTGAACTCGCTCGCTTTGAAGCGGAAGGCAATCGCCACGGGGCGTATCTGGCGCGGTTTTACCTTGATTGGGATCGCCAAACACTGCGTACATTCAATACGCGCTACCAGCGCAATTTGGCTGGACGGCTGCACGAATTAGTTATCACTGAGGTAATTACGCCGCTTTGTTTGCCGGCTAGTCACGCCATTTTACCATTGCTGAGCCGCGAGAGCCTCGTGCGAGCACAACTCGAGCACGGCTTGCTCTACATCTCGCGCCACCTCAAACGACCGGAAGGGCTCTGGCTGCCCGGTTGTGCATGGCGGCCGGGGATCGAACAGATCGCGCTCGACTTGGATCTCCGTTATGTCATTGTGGATCCGGCTTACGTGCGTACTGGCCAATTGCCCGGCTGGATCATCCCGCGCCGGCTGGCAGCGATTGGGGTTGAGAGCGACCTGTCCCGCCAGATTTGGTCCACCGAATTAGGCTATCCGGGTGATCCACTCTACCGGAACGCTGCTGATCCAACCGGTTATACGGCCAATGGCATCGATGCGCCACAGCCGTACGATCCGTATGATGCACTACGACGCGCGCAAGAGCATGCCAACCATTTCGTTGAGCAATTGCTGTACCGGTTGAATCAATTGCCGGCTGACACCACGATCGTGGTGCCAATTGATGCCCGCTGGTGGGGAAGCTGCTGGTTTGAAGGGCCGACATGGTTGCAAGCAGTATTGACTCGCTGCGCGACAGATTCTCGGCTCAGTTTGACGCAGCCGGGAACGATTCTGGCCAGCTTACGCACGAGCGAGACCGTCGCGCTGCACGCTGACTCCCAGCTCCCGCATCCCCTCTCGCGTTGGCAATCGCCAAGTGCGCAGCGTTATTGGCAGGCGCTCCACGACGCTGAACACCGATTTGCTGATTTGATCGCGCACTATCCGGCGGTCGAGGGATTCCGCGAGCGGGTGCTGACCCAAGCGGCGCGTGAACTATTGCTGGCTGAACAGAGTGATTGGGCGGAAGATCCGCAGGAATTGGGTTGGCAACGACACCTCGATCGCTTCGAGCAGTTGTTTGCGCTGGCGCGCCAAGAGTCGTTAAGTGCGACCGATCTTTTTACCCTTGAGCAGATCGAAACGCACGACGCGATCTTTCCGGTGTTGAATTATCGCCTGTTTGGCAAGGGGTGAGCGAAGATACCAGACAGCATCACTCACACCTCCCACCCTGCCGGGATGGTATACGTTTCGCGCCGCCAGCGCCAACCCGGTTCTAAAATCTCTCCCGGCTCGGCGAAGTAGAGACTGTGCAACGCCGCATACAACACGGTCATCTGTTGCGCCCGGTTCCCCGGTTCGCCTAACGGATGGCCAAACGGCCATGCCAGATGCAAGGTGCGCGGCGGACGCACCTGTTCGGCAATCGGCTTGAGGCTAACGATACAGATCGTGCTGATGCCGGCGTCTTCGATGATGCGCGCGATCAGTCCCACGGACTGATTGCACAACCCTCAGGCAGGGGTGAGCAAAACGGCGTCAACCTGCTCTTGTTTCAGAAAGCTGGCAACTGCGGGGGCGGTTTGCCGCAGCAAGGTTTCGAGATGGGGCGGTTCGATATGGCCCATGAAGCTGTAGCAATCAGCCACACCGCCAATGATCCCGTGTTGGGCCAACGAGCGCATCAAGGCCAGCGGAAAGAGAATGTTCAGATCGCGCTCGGCGTCGGTGTGGTCATAGTAATCGTGGGTGATGGTGAGATCGGCTACCGGCGTATCAGCCGGAATGCGGCGATAGGTAGGGTCGCCGCGCGGATCGACCATATCAAACGGCGGTTGATCGCGCCGGTGAACACCGCCGGTCGTGACCAGCGCGAAACGCGCTTCAGTCAGCGGCTTGCGCATGGGGGTAAAGGGCACCGTATCGAAACTGAGCGCGCGGTACGCACCGCCCCACAGGCGGGCCAACGCCGGAAGCTGCGAGAAGATCTGGCCGGTCAGC
This sequence comes from Chloroflexus islandicus, assembly GCF_001650695.1. GTDB lineage: Bacteria > Chloroflexota > Chloroflexia > Chloroflexales > Chloroflexaceae > Chloroflexus > Chloroflexus islandicus. The sequence continues at coordinate 122,668 of NZ_LWQS01000071.1, read as the reverse complement.
CGGTAGAGATCCTTGAGCGAGCGATTGCGCCAGTCATCGGTCATAACGTCCTCTGCAATGCCTATGCCGCCATTGATCCTGCTTTTGTAGTATACCTTCGTTTTGGGACTTTTAAGAGCGGACAGAATGTATCAGCGCAGATGTGGTTGAAAGCTTTGCGATCACCCCCTCACCCCAACCCCGCTCCCGCTGAGGAGCGGACAGAACGTTTGATCGAGTACAACTGTCGATCGCTGTGCAATGCCGTAAAGCTCCGGGCTGCGCTCCCCATCACCCCTCCCCCAGCGGGGGAGGGGCAAGGGGTGGGGGCATCAGCTCGCGCAGCGGGCTTTGTACCCCTAGCCCGACCCTTGAGGGCCGGGTTCCAGACAGATGTTCTGTCCGCCCTTGAACTCCCACTGGCGTGGGAGAGGGGAGTACAACGCTAAGCGTTGAAGCATTGCCCAGCGATCAACATACATGCTCTGTTCCCGCGCAACATTGTGGCGGATTGGTCGATCCCGGCCAGCGTCAACCGCGATTCAACGACCAATCATACGGACGGTAGACCAAACGGCCCCGCTGCGCTTGTAACAGCCATGCCCGGCGTTCGTCGTCAGGCAGCGCCTGCCGCAAGAGTTGTACGATCCCGTTGGGGCCGCCAAAATCCTCGCGGTACCAATCGAAGATGCGCGACAGATGGATCTCGCCGCGGGCCGGATCGATCGTCACATCGGCGTCAACAAAGCTGCGCATTGCTAATTCGAGCTGGGCATCGATTTGCTCGGCGCTGTAGACGCCAATCGGCGGGCACGAACGGCTGGCGCAGTTGAGGGCAAAGTGGATCCGGACATCAGGCGGATCGATGATCCAAGCGCGGCGCGGATCCCCAGCGGCAAACTGGGGGCCGGGGATGAAGGGATGGCCGCGATTAGCGCGCAGGATGCCGTGCTCGATGTCGTTGAGCGAACAGCGCTGGCCGCCGATCAGATAGGCCGCGGCTTGAAAGAAGCTAAGACCGGCCAACTCATCGGCAACACTGGTCTGGACGCCAAAGGCAATGACGGCATCGATCACTAGCGCGTTGTAGAGGTTGATCCAGAAGGCCAGCCGCGTTGCCCGATCCGGCAACGAAGCCGGATCGAAGCGCTGCAACTGCGGGGTGAGTTCGATGCGGAACGCGAGGTAAGCCGGATCAGAGCGCAGCCGATCGTAGGCCACCTGCGTGCCGCCGGCATCCATCGCCAGCGCCTTAAACTGGTTAACGGCCCGCTTGAGTTCGGCGGCCAGCGCCGCGCCATCGACCGGCGCTGCCGGTACGGGGCCGGCGTTCAGCACGCTGCGCGCGCGCTCGCCCAACGCCAATCCCATCACCGCTTCCCGCAACCAGACCAGTTGGCTCATACGGCATTCCCCAATAGTTGCCGGAACGAGGCGATCGCCGCGGCGGTACGCGGGCCGGGCCATGTCAAGGCCATGCCATCGCAGAACGCGATCTGGCAGCGATCAGCTACTTCAGCAAACGCCGGCAGATCGCGCTCGCTAAACGGGTACGGCTCGCTCGGCAAGAGGATGATATCAGGATCGAGGGCCAGCAGTTCGGCCAGCGGTGCGCGCGGATAGCGGCCCGGCAGCGCCGCCGCCACATTGATCCCGCCGCTAAGGCGTAGGAGGTCGTTGGCGTAGGTGTCTTGCCCCACCGCCATCCACGGATCGCGCCAAATCAACGCCAGCACCCGGCGCGCAGGCGCCGGCGGCTCGGCCATAGCGGCCTGTATTTCGGCAATCATCGGCGCAGCCGTCGCCGCCACATCGAGCACTGCGGCTAGCGCTGCCAATTGCGTGGCGGTATCGGCCACACTGCGAATGGCGGTGACATAGACATTGACGCCGGCGGCGGCCAAGGCCAGCACATCGCGCTCACGGTTTTCTTCTTGCTCGGCGATGACCAGATCAGGGTGCAGCGAAAGAATCGCTGTTCGATCCGGGTTCTTGGTGCCGCGCAGCCGCGGCAGATGCGCGATCGCCGCCGCCGGTTCGCTGCAATAGTCGGTGATCCCCACCACCCGCTCACCGGCTCCCACGCTAAACAGCCACTCAGTCATACTCGGCACCAACGAGACAATCCGTTGCGGCGGCGCCGCCAGCTCAATTGTCCGGCCAAGGGCATCACGCACCTGCATCACGCCCCCCTTCCAGTGATCAGCCATCGATCACGAAGACCGGTACGGTACTGCCGCCGCCGGCAGTGACATTCAACAACGTTACCGTGGACAGCCGGCACAGACAGCCATTGACTTCGGTGCCAAACAGGAACGGATCGCTATCAACCAACCGCTCGCCGATCACGACCTGCCCATCAACCAACGCCGGATACGGCTCATAGGCGATGGTCACCCGCTCTTGCACCACAAATGGCGCCGCGAGGGCCGCGTTCAGCGCGGCTTCCCACTCGGCGGCGCTTACCTCCCAACCGATGGTAATTCCCTTGCCGCCATACTCATCGTTCGGCTTTAGCAGCAACCGCTCGCGGTTGGCGCGGGCAAACGCCAGCAAATCAATCGTCTCACCCTGATAGGTCGTCTGGCCGGGCCGCACCACGCGCGTCCACGGCACATGGGCAGCGACGGCGGCGCGCTGCTCGGCGCTGAGCGGATCATAGAACTGCTCGTCGGACAGCAGGGCAAACAGCGACTTCTTGTGCAGCAGCTTGGCGCGGAACGAATTAACAATCACGCATGCGCCGGCGGCATACGCCTGCACCAGCGGGTGGCTGAGCGAGTCATCGCCGTAGTGGGTGAGAAACTCGCTGGTCAACACCCGCTTAAAGACGATCGTGACCAGCGTCTCGCTACCGTCTTCCAACCGCGCCCACAACTGGCCATCGTGGAAGACGAGATCTTGCGGCGCGCAGATCACCGCCGGCAAGCCGTGCTCGTTGAAATAGCGCCGGAACATCTCGAATTCGGTGGCAGTCGGCACACCACGCCAATCGACAATCGCCACCCGCGGCTCGTGGCCGGGACTGCCGGCTGCGCGCCAGCAATCCATCAGGGTGCGCAGCATGTACGGGCGGGCAGGCAACGGCATCAACGGATAGCGCTTGGCGAACTCTTCCATCACCGGCATAGCCAAAAAGGCCTGCGCCAGCAAATCTTCGTAGGCAATCGCCGCCGGACTTTCCGCGTTGTACTCAACAAATTGCAGCGACGATCCATCGACGGTGAGGAAGGTATCCATGCGGGAATGGGCACTCGGTTCGAGATAACCGGGGTGCATCGCAATCAGCCGCTCTTCGAGTGGGGTGAGCATCAAGATATCGCGCACCGCCTGCCCGGTTTCGTTATTCTCAAGCGCCGCCGCCACGATCACGCGCGCCGCCTCGGCGACGTGTTGCGTTCCCCGTCGTAACAAATCGTACTGCGATGCCGTAATCAAGCGCGGGCGCAACACGGTGGCCAGCGGGCGCTCGCCGAAATAGAGCTGGCGAGCGCGCATCTCTTCGGTCAGCCGCTGCCACGACGCGGCTGCCAGCGCCGGATCGAGCAGAGCGTGGTAATCGGCAATTGCTTGCGCAAGGGTCATAGTCGTTCCTTATTGGTCTAGAGACAACGTGGAATGCCTCATCCCGGCACTCTCGGAATAGCCACAAAGAGACACAAAAGGTATAAGAACTATAACACGAGATTACTTTTGTGTGTTCTTGCGGCGACTCAGTAAGGCGCAAAGGGAGCAGAGTCGCAGAGATGTATAACGCAAAGGCGCGAAGGACGCAGAGGGCGCAAAGAGCTTCCCACTTGTCATTGCGAGCCGAGCGTAGGGGCAGAGCCGTGCTCTGCCCCACGAGGCGAAGCAATCTCCCCCAACGGCGAGATTCGTGTACCCCACCCCGTCACTCTTTGCATAGCCATGAAGAGAGACAAAAGACACAAACATATCGTTCTATTCTTGTGTCTTTTGTGTGTTTTCGCGGCTATTCCCCAACGGAAATGGGATGAATCTTACGCCTCTTCAGTCGCCTTCTTCTTACGGGTTGTCCGGCGCTTCGGCGCTGCCGGTGCTTCGGTAGCCGGCGGGTCACTGTTGGGAACAGCTTCTGGCGCAGCCACGGGCGCGGCAGCCGGGGCCATCGGGCCGTTCAACAAGCGATGCCACGCGAACTCTTCCGGCTTGGCCCGGCCTTGCAAGGCCAGCTCGATGGTGAAATCGGCCATCGTGCGCACCACCCAGTCGAAGTAGTAGGGCGTGAGCGAATTGACATCAAAGTCGGGCGCGGGGTTGGTGAAGTCAATCGCATACGCAACGCCATCACGAATGGCGAACTCGACCGTGTTCATATCGTAGCCGAGGGCCTGATTCAGCTTGAGCGCGCCTTCCACCACCTGCCGGCCTTCGTCAGGGGTCAGGTAGTTATCATCGCGGAAGTAGCGGTGCGGCCACGGCGCATTGGCATCGAACTTGATCGTCATAATGTGGCGGCGACCGATCACGATGCAGCGCACGTACTTCTCCCACGCGATGTACTCTTGCAGCATCATGCACTCGATGCCGGTCTCGTTGTAGGCACGCCACAACTCCTCATACGAATGCACTTTGTAGACCTTCTTAAAACCGCCGCCCCACGCCGGCTTGAGAATAACCGGGAAGCCGCCGACATAATCGACGTGATCTTTCCACGGAATCGGGTATTGCAGATTACGCAGCGACTCTTCGACCACGCCTTCGATATAGGAATGCGACGGCAGCGCCACCGTGCGCGGATGGGGAATACCGAGCGCCGTCGCCAACGACGCGCCAAAAAACTTATCATCGGCGCTCCACCAGAAGGGGTTGTTGACGATGCGGGTGCCGCTGAGCGCCGCCGTCTTGAGAAACGTGCGGTAGTATGGGATCTCATGGCTAATGCGATCGACAATCACGTCGTAGTCGCACAACTCGGCCATGCGCGTTCCACCTAACTTGATGAACTCGGCCCGCACGCCAACATTGCGCCGATTGACCTCTTCGATAAAGGCGGGCGGCCACGACCACTCGCGACCGACGAGAATGCCGATCTTTTTGACACTCACCATAAACCTCCTTATATAGCAACAGGTATCGTTTCGCAAACCGGCAAGGCTGATTGTAGCATAAAGCGCGCCGCTCCGATCACCACGGAAAGAGCAGCGGCGCTGCCAACAGACAGATCACGAGCACGACGACCTGTAACGGGATGCCGGCGCGGGCATAATCGGCAAACCGGTAACCTCCCGGCGCCAGCACAAGTGTGTTGACCGGCGAGGCGATCGGGGTGGCAAAGGCTGTTGAAGCGGCAATCGCCGCCGTGATGACGAGCGGCTCCGGCGCTAGGCCCAACTGTTGCGCAATCCCCAGCGCAATCGGCATCATCAACACGGCAGTAGCGGTGTTCGAGATAAACTGGCTGAGGAAGCTGGTGATGATGAACACGCCGGCCAGCACTACCAGCGGCGAGAACGCACCGAGCGCGGTTGCCAGCTCGGTGGCGATCAAGGTGGCGCCACCAGTCTTGGTGAGCGCCGTCGCCATCGGCAACATCGCCGCAATCAACACCAAGCTCTCCCAACTGAGGCGGCGGTAGATCTCATTGAGCGGCACGCAGCCGGTGATAACCATCGCCACTGCCGCCACCAAAGCCACCGTGACGGTCGGCAACCAACCACCGGCCATCACGACCAACATTGCCAGCATAATCGCAATCGCCAACAACGCGCGCCGGCTGAGCCGGTCGCCGCTGACGGCCAGATCGCGCGGTAGCGCCACCACCGCCAGATCGCCAAAAGTGCGTTGATCGCGCACGATCGCCTCAAGGCGGGCCGGCGGGCCGGCAACCAATAGTGTATCGCCAAAGCGCAGCGTTTCGTGGGCCGGATCACCGGCGAGTGGCTGGCCCAAGCGACGCGCCCCCAACACCGTCACCCCAAATAGTTGGCGCAACTCGGAAGCAACCACCGTCTGGCCAATAAAACGCGACCGCGGGGTGAGCGCCACTTCCATTACCGGCAAATCCGGCCCAAACGGTAGATCGGGCTGCGGCGCTTGCGGGATCAAACGCTCGGCGCGGCAGAGCGCCGCTACCGCCGCCTCATCGCCGATCACATCGAGCAGATCATCAGCGAGCACGCGCGTCGCCGCAGTGACCGCGCGCGCCGGGCCGGGAGCTGGCCGATTGGCCGGCCAGCGGCGAATCCCAACTACCGTCACCCCATACCGGCTATGCAAACGCGCCTCGGCCAGCGTCAAACCGGCCAGCGGCGAATCGGCGGCGACCCGCACCTGCGCCAACCCCTCGGTCAAGCGGTACTCGGCAGCCAGTTCGGCCAGCGTTGGCCCGCGCGTCTCGCTAGTCAGCGGCGCCACCCGCGCCGGCAACAGCCAATGCCCAAACAGCACGATCACGAGCGTGATAGCGATCACGACCAAGCCGCCGATCGGGGTAAAACTAAAAAAGCCGAGCGGTGGTCTTCCGGCGGCTACTAAGGCATCAATAGCAATGATATTAGGAGGCGTTCCGACGGCCGTCAGCATTCCGCCTCCCAACGCCGCATACGCTAGCGGCAACAGCAAGCGCGACGGGCTAATACCGGCGCGGCGGGCCAAATTGACTGCAATCGGCAGCATAATCGCCACCGTGCCGGTCGAGCTGATGAACGCCGACAACACGGCCACCGGAATCATTAACGTCACCAGAATCCGGCGCTCATTGTTACCAGCGATCTGGCCCAACCGCTGGCCGATCCACGCCGCCACGCCGGTCTGGAACAGGCCATCACCGACCACCATGAGCGCGGCGATCAGCAACACGGTTGGATCGCCAAACCCAGCCACCGCTTCGGCAGGGGTGAGGATGCCGCTCAGCATCAGCGCCAGCATCCCCATGATCGCAACCAGATCGAGCCGGATGCGATCGCTGACGAACAGCGCGATCATCACCCCCAGCACGATAAACACAAAGGCGATATCGTTTGTCATTACGTCAATTCGTCAATCCGCGCCGCGACCGAACGCAGCGCCGCGGTATCGTCTTCGGTCAAGCCGATTTCGGCAGCCGCACGCGCTGCCGCCTGCACTAACAGCGACGGCGACGCCGCAGCCGGCTGCGCTGGTGATGCCGGCGAAGTTACTGGCGCCAAGGGCGGGGCCGGATCCCAGAGCGGCTCGGCGCGGAGCAACCGCGGGGCCGGCCAACCGTAAACCTCGGCCAAAAAGCCGATCATCGCCCGCGCCGCGCCGGGTAAGGTATGGTTGGTCGCTACATACGCCCGCGCCCGTGCCCCCAATGCCGCCGCCAGCGCCGGATCAGCCAGCAAGCGCCGGCAATAGGCAACGATCATATCGGTTTCGCACTCGTCAACATCGACCTGTGCCACCACGTCGGGCGGCAATTCGCAGAAAGCGTCAACTGCACTGACGAGTGTCGGCTTGCCCGCACCGAGCAGGCGCAACAGGCTAGCGCTGGTTTCACCGGCGGTCGGGTAACGCAAATTCAGGCAGACGTCGGTTGCAGCGACGTAATCCTCAAATCGTGATCGCTCGACATAGCCGGTGACGGTTACGGCTGCTTGCAGGCCAAGCCGCTCGATCACACTTTTGAGAGCATAATTGGGTGAAACGGAACCAACCAACACGCAGTGGGCATCGATCCCCTCCCGGCGCAAGGCGGACAGCGCCCGCAGGGTTGGTTCGATTCGCTTCCACGCATTGATATTGCCAAAGGTTGCCAACAGCGGGCGTTCGAGCGGGATGCCCAACCGCCGGCGCGCCTCGTTGCGATCAATCACCGGCGGCAATGGCACCCCCATCGGTACGAGACCGCGCGGCAGATCAGGCCGGATGGCCGCCACCTGTTCCAACAGATACCGGCTATGCCCAATCACCGCCTTGGCGGCGGCAAGCACATCTTCATTGCACGGAAACGAAAACGCTGCTTCGCTAAAGCGCGAACGGATCATGAGCTGAGCGACATTCTCGCCCTCTGCGCCGTAGCGCGCCCGCATCATCGCCACGTAGCGCTTTATGTCGCGCTGCACATTCGCCGCGTACCAGACCATAAAGTGATGCAGCACGAAATCGTGCATCACCATCACGCCGGGAACGCGCTGCGCAACCCGCCAGATACCGGCATGAGCAGGGCTATTGCCCATGTGGTAAACAATCGCATCAAACACCCCCCGCCGGGCTAACCGTTCAAGCTTGCGGATGGGCAAGACCGTGAAATGCCGTTCAAGCTGCGGATTCGTCGGGCGCAACCCATCCTCAACAAACAGCGTGATCTCGGCGTACTGGGCGAGGTAAGGTAGCAGCTCCTCGCTATAATCGGAAATCCCCGATGGGGCTGGATTGACGGGTGAACAATACGCGATGCGCGGGGTCATGCACGCTCCACCAAAGCCGCCACCAGCTCACGGCAGAAGGCGGGAATATCAGCCACCACCCGCCCCCAGACCAGATGACCATCGCGGAAGGCCGCTTCATCCACCCACGTCGCGCCAGCATTGATCAAATCGTCTTTGATCCCGGTCGAGCCAGTGGCCGGACGCCCGCGCACAATCCCGGCAGAAATCGCAATCGAACCGCCGTGGCAGATAATCCCGATCACCTTGCCAGCGGCGTCCATCGTGCGCACCAGATCGGTCACCGCCTGATAGCGGCGCAGCTTATCCGGCGCCCAACCACCGGGCAACACTAAGCCAAACAGGTCATCGGCGCGCAATTCAGCAATGGTCGTCGTAGGGGTAATCTCTAGCCCGTTCTTACCACGCACCGGTCGCAGATCGAGGCCGGCAGCCAATACCTCCGCGCCCTCTTCTTGCAAACGCATCAGCGGCACGTAAAACTCAAGGTCTTCCACCCCTTCGGCCAACAGAATCGCAATCCGTTTGCCTGCTAGTCGCATGATTGGCACTCCCTTCGATTGCAGCGACGCTGTACAGCAACGTCGCTAGCGGTGAGAACATGGGATCTGCAGCAGTAGCACTGCCGCACTCCATAGCTATAGTTTGCCTGTCGCCGGCCATGACCGCACACAATTGCCGCCGGCTACTTTGGCTGCATAGAGCGCTTCACCCACCCGCGTCAGCAAGTCAGCCGCATTGCGCGCATCGCGGGGAAAGGCGGCTACGCCAATTGAAATCGTCACTTGCAGATCAAGCGTATGAGGGCGAATCACCGTCTGCGCCACTGCCGCGCGCCACTGTTCGGCGCGGTGCAAGACGGTTTCGAGCGTCACCCGCGGTAACACCAACAGCAATTCATCACTGCCATAGCGGCAGAAGATATCGCCGCCGCGCACTTGCCGGCCAATCAGATTCGCCAGATGTTGCAACACCGCATCGCCGAGCGCGCGGCCAAACTGCCAATTCACCTGCTCAAGCTGGTCAATATCGATCAACGCCACGCTGAGCACTACCTGCTCGCGATCGGCGCGCCGCAGCTCGCGTTCCAGCGTCTCGTTAAGATAGCGGCGCGTATATAGGCCGGTGAGCGGATCGCGGATCTGCTCATTCTGCAAACGCACCGTCAAGGCATGCACTTGGGCCCGCGCCTCGGCCAATTGGTGACGGCGCGTTTGCTCGATCTGCCAGCGCGTTTGCGCGGTCGCCACCACGCGCAGCAAACATAGTGGCTGCAGCTCAGCTACAGTCAGCACTTCATGCACACCCGCTTGTAACGCGGTGACAGCAGCATCTGCATCCGCTACTAGACCAATCAACGGCGCATGCTCGGCTTGCGCTGCGAGATCGGGCGGCAACTGTTCCCGCAAGTCGACCAGATGCGGCGACGCAGAGGCAACCGTGTCTACCGGCATAAGCTGCCACGCTGAACCCAACAGCGCGCTGAGCTGTGCTATCAATGTCTGATCGCTCGTCAAAATCGGTAAGAGCTGTGCGGCAAATGCCATAGCCTGCCCGTGGTTAGATGACCGATACTGCGTCAACGATAGCATACTTCAACATTCTCGACAAGACAATGCTAGGTCAGCCTTGATCGCGGAGCGCACGGTATACATTCCCCAAACAACACGATCCTTGCGGATTGCGTAACTCGCAAGCACATTGGCCAGCGGCAATGCCCGCTCTGATATCGGCAATGATGGCTTCGTTTTCAGCGACAGTAGCCCGCTGAAGATCACTGGCGCGATACCGGAAGCAGTAACAGATAAAAACGTCAGGTTGACCCGTTTCCTTTTGATACACCCGTTCACGCACTTGATCAACCGTAAGGGTCTGTGCATTATCTGTACAATAGTAGACGACGGGACAGTGAGGCGTATGACAAAATTGATACGACGTTGATGGCAAGCAACGCAAACTGATTGCAGCCAGTGCTTGCACGGTCTGGATCGAAACCGGCGCTCCCTTCGCGCCACAAGCCGGACACATCCCCGATTGCACACGTGTTTCATGGCATGTTGTTTCAGCAGATGACGAGCCGGCGCAGCTTTGACTCATTGCGATTGCTCCTTCACGCCAAACAGGATACTGCCGCCGCCGCTATACGCCTTCCAGTACATAGTAGTTCACGCAATGGGAAACTAGCGCTATCAATTGTGTAAGGAAAAGGTTGTTCGCCGTTCATTCTTTTGAAGTACAATAGGCGGTATAGTAAGACCAACACAGTCCTCGTCTTGCCACATCAGATCAGCCAACAGAGATTTTCAAGCTAATGACGGCATCGATCACATCTGAGTGGAACGCACCTATGGCGGCAATACCGTTTGTGATGATCTATCTCATTCCGGCGATTATTTCCGCCGGACTAGCGATCATGATGTGGCAAAATCGCTACTATCGCGGTGGCCGTCCCTTCACGCTTTTGCTGGCCGCCATCGCATGGTGGAATGCTTGCCACGCGCTGAGTATCGCCGATACGACGTTTGAAGGCACGCTCTTTTGGTCATTGTTGCAGAATGTCGGCATTGTGATGATCGGGCCGTGCTGGCTCCTCATCGCGCTGGCCTATTCGGGTGAATGGTGGCGGGTGCCGCGCTGGCTGCGGCGCGGTATTTTTGTGCCCGAACTCATTTCGCTGGTGCTGGCACTGACGAACAATCTCCATTACCTCTGGTGGGCAACGGTCGAAGCCGACACCTCGCGCCCCTTCCTCTGGCTGTCAGTCACCCGCGGGCCAGCGTTCTGGTTTCACACCGTGTATGCATATGTCTGTCTGGCGATCGGCATTATCGTGCTGGCCCGCGCCTCGTGGCAAGCGCCGCCGGTGCATCGCTACCATGCCCGCCTGATGCTCACCGCGGCACTCATTCCGGCTGCCGGCAATATCGCTTTTCTTGGCGGGCTAAAGGTGCCGTGGAATGATGATCCGACGCCAATCTTGCTCTTCATCTCGGCGGCGCTTGGCATTTACACAACAATGCGCTACCGGCTGTACGATTTGGCCCCGCTGGCCGAGCAAGAAGTCATCGCTGGCTTGCCTGACGGCCTGATCGTGCTCGATAGCCGTGGACTGGTCGCCGAGATCAATCAGCACGCACCCCGGTTGCTCGGCGTGCATAGCGATCGCTGGATTGGCCGACCCTTAACCCAACTGGTCGCCTCCTCACCATTTGGGCGCGATCTGCAACATCTGCTGAACACAACCATCACGGCGCCAACTCGGCCAGTTATTTTCGATAATGGCTCCCAAGCGATCGAAGTGCGCATCCGTCCGCTCCAATCCGCCGCCGGGATTGCGACCGGATCGCTGGTGTTGGTACGTGATGTAAGCGAGCGGATGCGGGCCGAGCAAGAGCGCGCGCGCCATATCGCCGCGCTGCGCCTGATTAACGCCATTGCCCGCAGCGCCAACAACGCGCAAGAAACCGGCTCGCTGCTCAATACGATCGCGCGGATTATAGTGCGCGAAGGCCATTGGGAACGGGTTTCGATTGGCCTGATCGACGAATCGCAGCAACGTATTACGGTGGTCGTTGACCACACGACCCATGGCACCGGCCAGTTGCAGAACGAAATCATGAGCGGTGCTGCCGCCGCAACCTTGATCCAGCGCATCCAACAAGGACGGCCAGAATTAATCAATCTGGCCGAACTCACCGAGGAAGATCCGTTGGCAATCGGCTTACGTCAAGCAGGATTGCAATCGCTATTGCTGGTGCCGCTCCGGCATGAACACTATGCGACTGGCATCTTAGGGTTAGCGACTAGTGCGCCCAAGACGATGACGCCGACCTTGAGCGAGTTGGTCACCGCCATCGGTGAATTGATTACCGATGCGATCATCCGCATTCGCCTCTACGAGCAAGTCCAACGGGCTGACCGGCTCAAGACCGGCTTTCTCGCCACCGTCAGCCACGAGTTACGCACACCGCTGACCTCCATCATCGGCTATACCGATATGTTGCGGCGCGGCGTGTTAGGCGAACTTAGCCCAGAGGTGCAAGAGACGCTCGGCTATATGAAGCAGTCGAGCCTCAATCTGATGCGCTTGATCAGCGATATTCTGGAGTTTTCGCGTATGGAGGCCGGCCAACTTGAGATGGAGGTAGAGCCGGTTGAGGTAAGTGCAATCATTCAGAATGTGGCCGGGCAGATGTTGCCACAGGCGCGCGAACGCAATTTGGCGCTGTTGGTGAATATCCCTTCTGAATTACCGAAGGTGATGGCCAACGCTGGCCGGCTGGAACAGGTGCTGATCAATCTAGTCAGCAACGCGATTAAATTCAACCGTCCAGATGGGCGGGTGGAAATCTGCGCTGAACCACGCGGTGAATGGGTACGCATTTGCGTTAAAGACACCGGTGTGGGCATTGCCCCCGACGATCAAGAGCGGATCTTTGAAGAGTTTCAGCGCGTCCGCCAGCCAAACGGGCAGAAGGTGCATGGCGTCGGCCTTGGCCTTGCTATCTGCCGCCGCCTCATTACCTACATGGGTGGCAACATTGGGGTTGAGAGCACTCCCGGCGAAGGATCAACCTTCTTCTGCGATCTGCCGGTGGTGTCGATATCGCGCATTGTAGGGGAACGAGCTGGCGCATGACCGTACCCCCGATTCTGTTTGCTGCCGCCATCTCTCTCGCTGCCAAGCAGCGGCCGCTCCTAGCGCGCCGGGTGTTACCCGGGTTGCCGTCGCGGCGGCGATGCGAGCGAACGGGGTGGTACAACGAACACGGCCAAGCCGCATTCTCCCACCGATGAGCCCGCCCCACGCACCTTGCTCCCCATCGCCGGCGCAGTCGCCTAGCCGCCGGCATTGCTGCCGGCGCTGGCCGGCTCTTACCCGGCCGTTTCACCCCTTACCGGAAACCCGGCGGGACTGTTCTCTGTTGCCGTCTTGCGTCACCGGCCGATTGCTCGACCGGCGCCCCCGCTTGCTGTTTCGCGGGGCGGCGTTCCGCCTTGCGGCGGGCGGGGAGTCGGGAAGTTCCTCTGGGAAACCCCAGCGGCGGCGCATCATGCGCCAGCACCAATCTTAGTATAGCACACCGATCCAGAGGCGCAAAGCGAGCAAAGGCGCAGAGAATGGTAAACGCAAAGGCGCTAAGAACGCAAAGGACGCGAAGGTTGTTTGAGGTTGTTCTCAAGTACGCTTTTACCCAAATGATAACATGCTTTGCGCCCTCTGCGATCTTCGCGTCTTTGCGTTATAGGCCCTCTGCGGCTCTGCTTCCTCTGCGCCTACACCTGTTGTAAGCGGGTTAGTAGCTCTTGCTTCAGATCCCACAGGCGTTGGCTGAGCGACACGTGGTAGATATGCGGGTTCATAATCCGGCGCACACCAAGGTCAAGCCGCTCGACATCGGCGTGGCGACGCGCGCGCATCTGTTCCAGCGACAGCGGCTCAGCCACCCGCCGGCCCTCCACCATCGCTGGTTCGAGCAACGGCTCGATCCCGGTCAGTTCTGAGCGGCGCACCGTGCGCTGGCGGGCATGGTCGCTAGGGTGGCGCAACCGGATGCACTCTTCGCTGGTGGGGTCTTCATCTTCGAGTGCGATCAGGTCGGCAGTCGCCTTGCCGCGCTCGTCGTACAACCGCCACACCCGCTTCAAACCGGGATTGGTCAGCTTCGCTGCGCTCTCGGCAATCTTAATCGCCGGCTGCCATTCCTTGCCATCGTGCAGCGCCACCAGCTTATACACCCCGCCCAAGGCCCCCTCGCCGTGCGACGTGACCAGCCGGGTGCCGACACCGTACACCAACCGGCGAATAATCGCATCGGCATCAGCATTGTAACGCCGCGCCTCTTGAGCGATCTGGCTCTGAATCTGCCAAATCACCAGCTCGTCCAAATCATTCGAGAGCACGATCACCGTATCGGGGAACCCGGCCCGATCCAGCATCAACGCGGTCTGGATCGCAAGGTAAGCAAGGTCGCCCGAATCGAGCCGCACCCCGACCGGCTTATGCCCCTTGGCGCGCAGCTCCTCAAACACCCGGATCGCATTCGGCACCCCGCTGTGCAAGGTGTCGATCGTATCCACCAGCAGCAAACAATCGTCAGGATAGACCTCGGCGTAGGCGCGGAAGGCATCGAGTTCGCTCATGCCGAGGGCCAAAAACGACTGCACCATCGCGTGGGCATGGGTGCCCTTGGCAGTCTGGCCGATCGTATGGGCAAGGCCCACGTTCGAGGTAAAATCGGCCCCGCCAATCAAAGCTGCCCGCGTACCGGCATTCGCCCCCAACCCCTGCCCGCGACGCAGGCCAAACTCCAGCACCGTGCTCGCCCCGCTCGCCTCACGGATACGGCTCGCCTTGGTCGCCACCAACGTCTGATAATTGAGATGGTTAAGCAGTGCGGTTTCCAGAATCTGCGCCATCAATAACGGCCCGCGCACAATTGTCATCGGCGCTTGGGCATGCACCACCCGCCCTTCAGGCACTGCCCACAGCGTGATCCCGCCAAAATGGCCATGATCGCGCAAATAGGCCAAAAAATCCTCGCCAAAGACTGGCTTGCCCACCCGATTCCGCTGGCTGCGCAAAACCTCAAGCTCAGCCGGGCCAAACGCCGCCGTCTCCATCCAATCGAGCAGCCACTCAAGGCCGGCGGCGATGCAATAACCGGCGGAATGCAAACCATAGTTGGGCGGCTGGCGAAAGAAATGGTCAAACTGAGCCGGACGCTCGTGAATGCCCATGCGGAAATAGAGCTGGGCCATCGTCAACTGATACTGGTCGGTAAAGAGAATCCCGGTAGCGGTACGGAGCTGCGCGCCGTTCATAGGTGCCTCGCTATATAGTGTAACTTTCACACTAATATAGCAGCAAGCGGGGAGGTTGTCAATGAGCATGTTTACCGCAGAGAGCGCAGAGGACGCGGAGAGGAATACTATCATCGCGCAGGCGCGCAGCGCCCGCAGCAAGCTCCCGCTGAGGTGCAACCCAATGGCGTGGAGTCGTCCCTCCCGCTGAAGGGGGAGATTGCTTCGCCGCGCGGAGCGCGGCTCGCAATGACAACCGGCGTGCGGGAGATTGCTTCGCCGCGCGGAGCGCGGCTCGCAATGACAACAGAAGCGGCGGCGCTTCCCCCAAAACCTTTGCGCCCTCTGCGTTCTCTGCGCCTTTGCGTTAAAATTTTCTGCGCCCGCTGCGGAGCCGGAAGCCATCCGGCTCTCCTGCATCCTCTGCGTCCCCCCCTACACAAATGCCGACATCCCAGTGATCGCGCGCCCCACGATCAACGTATTCATCTCGTGGGTGCCTTCGTAGGAATAGAGCGCCTCGGCGTCGGCGAAGTAGCGGGCCACTTCGTGTTCGAGCAGGATGCCGTTGCCGCCGGAGACGGCGCGGGCCAGCGCCACCGTTTCGCGCATCTTTTCGCCGCAGAAGACCTTGGCCAGCGAGGCATGCTCGTGGCTGACTTTGCCGTTGCGGGCAGCGATCTGGCTCATCCGCAGGCACATGGTCTGCATCGCTGTCACGTTGGCCAGCATCTGCACCAGACTGTTCTGCACCAACTGGAAGCCGCCGATTGGCCGCCCGAATTGGATGCGCTGCTGTGCGTACGCCAACGCCTTTTCATACGCGCCCATCGCCACCCCGGTCATGGCCCACGCGACAGCGGCGCGGGTGATCGCGAGTTGGCGGGCAATACCGCGGAAGCCGCCCACATTCGGCAGCCGGTTGGCTTCGGGCACCCGGCAATTGACGAGCCGGATATTGGCGTTTTGCACCGTGCGCAATGCGATCTTGCCTTCCAGCCGTTCGACTTCGTACCCCGGCGTGCCGCGCTCGACGATGAAGCCTTGCACTTGGTTGTTGGATACATCGCGCGCCCAGATGATGTTGAGATCGGCAATCGGTGCGTTGCCGCTCCACTTTTTGGCCCCGTTGAGCACCCAATAGCCACGCTCGAAGCGGGCCGTGGTGGTGAGACCGGCGGCGGTCGCTGAGCCGACGTCGGGTTCGGTCAAGGCCCACGAGCCGATCAGCTCGAATCGTTGCATCGGCGGCAGCCAGCGTTGCTTCTGTTCGGCTGAGCCGAAGAGGTCGATCGACCCCATGCACAGGCCCCAATGCACGCCGAAGAAGGTGTAGATCGATGGATCGACCCGCGCGAGCTCCATACAGGCCACACCGGTGAGCACCGGGCCAAGAGCGTCGATGGCGTAAGGCCGGGTGCCGAAGGTTTCGGCGACGAGCCGGGCAAAGCTAGGCACAATCTCGTGCGGAAACTCGCCCCGCTCCCAGTAGCTGTTGGCCAGCGGACGGATCTTCTCTTCCATATACGCGCGGATCTTTTGCTGGATCAGCCGCTCTTCGGGCGAGAGTTCGCCCAAAATATCGAAGAAATCGCTATTAATCGGCGGCACGCGCTTGGGCCGCCGCTTGGCGGCGATGCTTTTCAGCAGCAGGCCGATTTCTTGCGGAGTGATGCTGCGCAAGGCGCGGAATGTGTCAACAAACGGCACATTCACCTGCTGCATCATGCGGGTGAGGCTGGCCGGGAGAGAGATGAGCGCCATAGATGCCTCCTGTTCAGCATTGAGCGATGGGCAACCCCATTGTTGCCGGATATGACTTCAAGCAGGGAAAGGAATGACGCGATGCGTCAAGAACAGTGTAGCATACGGCGGCGCAGGTGTCAATGACAATGTTGTCAGATTGCCGTCCATTGCCTGCGCGGTCGTTCGACTCGCTCCATGACGCACCGCATTATCCTCGTATCACGAGATGCTTCCCAAAACGGTTGACGGTCGGCGCTACCATCGTCTACAATAACGCGAGGAATAGCTTTTCGGCGTTAAATAGGCGTTATTCGTATGCAAAAATTAACCGCGGCCCAAATTCGCGAAACGTTTATCTCGTTCTTTATTCGCCATGGCCATACCCACGTGCCCAGCTCGTCGCTGGTCGTCGCCGACGACCCGACCCTGCTGTTTGCCAATTCGGGTATGGTGCAGTTTAAGGATGTCTTTCTGGGGCGCGAGCAGCGTCCCTATACCCGTGCTGTGACGGCGCAGAAATGTTTGCGCGTCAGCGGCAAGCATAACGATCTCGAAGAGGTTGGCCCCTCGCCGCGCCACCATACCTTTTTTGAGATGTTGGGCAACTTTTCCTTCGGCGATTACTTTAAGGCCGAGGCGATCCGGCTGGCGTGGAAGTTGTTGACCGAAGAGTTTCAGTTGCCGGTCGAGCGGCTGTGGTTTACGGTCTTCGCCGGTGATGACGAGGTGCCGCCTGATGATGAAGCCGCCGAGTTGTGGATCGCGCAGGGGGCCGATCCGTCGCGAGTGCTGCGCTTTGGCCGCAAAGATAATTTCTGGGTGATGGGTGATACCGGCCCCTGCGGCCCCTGCTCGGAAATTACGATGTATATCGGCGATGACCTCAGCCAGATGCGTGCCGAGGGGGTGAATTCCGACGACCCCAATTATGTCGAGATCTGGAATAACGTGTTTATGCAGTACGACCGCGCCACCATGCAGCCGCTGCCGCGTCCGTCGGTGGATACCGGCATGGGCCTTGAGCGGATGGCGATGGTGATGCAGGGGGTGCATAGCACCTACGAGACCGATCTGTTTGTGGCGATTATCAATCGCATTATCAGCGCGCGCGGCAGCGATGAGGCCCATTATCAGTCCCACCGCAGCGCCTATCGCGCGATTGCCGACCATGCGCGGGCGATTGCGTTTTTGATCGCCGATGGCGTGTTGCCGGGCAATCTGGGCCGGGCGTATGTGTTGCGCCGGATTTTGCGCCGTGCTGCGTATCAAGGCCGCACGATCGGTTTCGAGCGCCCGTTCCTCGCTGAGGTGATCACGGCGGTGATCGAGCAGATGGGCAACGCTTACCCCGAATTGGTCAAGCGGCGCGAGTTTATCCTCAGCGCCGCCGATCAAGAGGAGCGCCAGTTCTTACGCACGCTCAGCGGCGGTATCACGCGGCTGAACGCGGTGATCGAGCAGGTGCGCTCCCGCGGCGAGACGGTGATCCCCGGTAACGATGCGTTTGTATTGAAAGACACCTACGGTTTCCCGCTCGATCTGACCCAAAAGATCGCTGCCGAGCAAGGGTTGGCGGTTGATGAAGCCGGTTACGAGGCGGCGATGGCCGAACAACGGGCCCGTTCGCGAGCAGCGGCGACGAGCAAGCGCAGCGGCGAGGCCGATCTATGGGTGGAGCTGGATCTGCCCAATTCCCACTTTACCGGCTACGAGCGGCTGAGCGACCGGGCAACGGTGATTGGGATGCTGGCCGATGGCGATGCGTTGAACACGGCCAGCGCCGGGAGGCACGTGCAGATTGTGCTCAATACCACGCCGTTCTACGCCGAGAGCGGCGGTCAGGTCGGCGATACCGGCGTGCTGGTCGGCCCGGACGGGTCGGTGCGGGTGGAAGATACTCGCCGCCCGCTGCCCGGTCTGATCGTTCACTATGGCCGGGTGGTTGATGGCACGATCAGCGTGGGCGATCAGGTGCAAGCAACGGTCGATATCGTGCGGCGGGCCGATATTCAGCGCAACCACACTGCGACCCACATGCTCCAGCGCGCGCTGCGCGATGTGCTCGGCGAGCACGCGGCGCAGGCCGGTTCGCTGGTCGCGCCGGATCGGTTGCGCTTCGACTTTACCCACACCAAGCCGGTGGATCCCGAAGAATTGCGCGAGGTCGAGCGGCGCTTGAATGCGTGGGTGCGGGCCGATGCTACGGTGCGCTGGGAGATTACCGGCTATCAGGATGCGATGGCGCGCGGCGCGATCGCGCTGTTTGGCGAGAAGTACGGCGATACGGTGCGGGTGGTGACGATCGAGCGCGGCAATGGCTTGGATAACGGCGAGTACGCTTCGCGCGATAGCCTTGAGCTGTGCGGCGGCACCCACGTCAATCGCACCGGTGAGATCGGGTTTGTCCGGCTGGTGAGCGAGGGCAGCATCGGCAGCGGCATCCGCCGCGTCGAGGCACTGACCGGGCGCGGGGCCGAGGCGTGGGTGGAAGAGCAGGCCCAAGCGCTGCGCGATCTGGCGGCGCGGATCAATGCCCAACCTGCCCAGTTGGCCGAGCGGATCGAGGCGTTGCTGGCCGAGAACCGGCAGCGCCGGCAAGAGCTGGAGGCGCTGCGCAGCAAGATGGCGCGCGAGCAGCTCGCCACGCTGTTGAACCGGGTGCAGACGGTTGCCGGCGTGCCGTTGCTGGCTGCCGAGGTCGAGGCTGATACCGTCGAGCGCTTGCGCGAGATGGGCGAGTATCTGCGCGACAAGCTGGGCAGCGCGGTGATTGTGCTCGGCGCGCAAATCAATGGCAAGCCGCAATTGCTGACGATGGTCACCGCCGATCTTGTCCGGCGCGGATTGAACGCTGTGCAACTGGTCAAGCCGCTGGCCGCGATCGTCGGTGGCGGCGGCGGCGGCAAACCCGAAGTCGCCCAAGCCGGCGGGCGCAACCCCGACCAGTTAGCCGCGGCGATCAACGCCGCCGCTGGCGTATTGGCCGAACAAGCAGGGTGAGGGGAATAGCCACAAAGACACACAAAAGGCACAAAACACTTCAATGTTTTTGCATGGCTATACCCCTCCCCGTGTACGGGGAGGGGCAGGGGGAGGGGTAAAGAATAGCCACAAAGAGACACAAAAGACGCAAAAATAATATTTTTGTTCCTTTTGCGGCTTTTCGTGGCTATTCAAATCAACCATCGCGCGTGGTAGACTTATACCGTGAACAAGCGAATGACGATGACGCATTGCCGCAGCGCCCCTCTCCCTGCATGCGGGGAAAGGGGCCGGGGGTGAGGGGCTATGATCACCGACGAAACAGCGATTGTCCTTGCGCTACCCGATGATACCGCCGAGTCGCTGATGGCGCGGGTACGCGCCACCCATGCCGCCAATGTCCAGATCTTAGCCCCCGAAGGAACGAGCTTCCTCCAGCGCGTCGCTGGTACCGATGCGTTGCGCGAATTGGCCGCTGCCGCCGGCATTGCCCTCACGATTATTAGCTCTGACCCGGCCATCCTCAAAGCGGCCCGCCAGAGCCGGCTGACCACGATCGAAGTCACTGGCGCGCATGTGCAAGCGCCGGCGCCTCCCCCGCCGCCTGCCGGCGAAGACCTGCCGGCTGAAGATCTTGAGTTTCTGGCCGCACTTGACGAGCTCGCCGCGACCGGCAAGGTTGATGATCTAGAGCTGTTTGAACCGCCGAAACCGGCGCCGGCTGAGACCCGCCCGATGGCAGCGCCAGTAACGCGGCCTATTCCAACCACGACCAGCGGCGCAGCGGCGCCGCCAGCCCAAGCGATGGGTGACGATGACCTAGAGTTCTTCGACGCGCTTGACGATCTGGCTGCCGCCTTCGAGCAAGAACGCACCGGCGCGCCGCCGCCGCCTATCCCGCCAGTGCGTGAAGCGGTGAGCCAAGCGCCGCGGGTGCGGCCCGAAGATATTCAACTCTCAGCGGCTGAACAGGCGCGGGCTAGCCAAATTGGCCAGCGCAGCGACGCTGATCGCGCCCAACGCGCACCCACCCAACCCCGGCGCGAACCGGCAGTCGCGCCGCCGCCTGCTCCTACCCCGCGCAGCGCCTCCCAACCTGCCGCTCGCCGGCAATCGCGCCTCGCCACGATCCTGCTGGTTGTGTTGGTGGTGATGATTGCCATCTTCGGCGTGTTCCTGATAGTGACGCGCAGCACGACGGTGGTCGTGCGTTTGCCGGCCCGCGAGACGACCCCGATCACTGGCTTGGCACTGCCAATGATCCCGGTCACCGCGCCGAGCAGCAATGGCGCCGTCGCCGCTGACCCGATCGGCACGACGGTTGCCATCAGTCTGCGCGGTGAAGTGACGGACGGCGTGATGACGCCGGTTAGCAGTGCGCAGGGTTCGATCATTCTCCGCAATCTGAATACCCAGCCGATCACCATTCCGGCAGGGAGCGAGTTTGTCGCCGTTGGGCCAAACAATCAGCCGATTCCCTTTATTAGCGAAACCGACGTGACCGTGCCCGGCGCAGTCACAACCAATCGCGGCAACCAGATCATCACCACCCTCGGCGAAGCGCAAGTGCGGATTATTGCCCGCTCACCCGGCAGCGCCTCCAACGTTCCCGCCAATAGCATCCGCGAACTGCGCATTCCCGGCGGGCCAACGATTAATCTCACCGGCGGCGTGCTGACGATCGTGCATGACGCGATCGGCGGCGGCGCTGATGAAGAGGTGTTTGTGATTAAAGAGAGCGACGTGCGCCGCTATCTAGCCGAGGCATTGACCCGGCTCGACCAAGAGGCGCGCCGGCAGCTCGATGGCCTCGCCTTAGCTCGCAATCTCCGCCTCGAACCGACCACCGTCTCGCCGAGCCGGGCCGAGCTTGAGCAACTGGCCGGCTTCGAGCAGATCGTGGATCCGCCGATAGGTACATCGTTGCCGAAAGATAATCGCTTCTTTACGTTGACCGTGCAAGCGAACTACAGCGGGTTGGCGGTCAACGGTGATCCAGCCAGCTTCCAGCGCCAATTGGCTGATGCGTTTAATGCCCAACTGATCCAAAACGGCCAGTTGCGTCCGGGTGACTGCAAGGCCGCCGTGATCAACGGCTGGCGCTGGGATGGCGCAACCCTGCGCGTTGATGGCGCGGTCGGGCCAGACCCGGCCTGCGGCAACGAGCTTGATCCGGCAACGCGCGCAGCGATCCAGAACGCGGTGCTCGGTCGCACCCGCGCCGAAGCCGAAGCCGGCTTGCAGGCGCTAGTAGCAAACGGAAGGCTGGCCGGCTTTACGCTGCCGCCAGATGTTGACCGCTTCCCCGGTTGGAGCTGGCAGCTCCGGATTCGGATTGAGTGAGGAGGGCACGTTGCCGTAGACGCAGCATACTGCAACTACGGCAACTGCTTGCAGAACAACAGATTTATCGCAAGCGTAGAGTGGCTGCCACAACATAGAGGATATAGACGCCTCAGCGCCCTCTGCGTTGCCATTATATCCGGCTAACGTGAACCTAACCAACGAACAGACCATCCTAGGGCTTGATGTCGGCGAACGGCGCATCGGCGTGGCGATCAGCGACGCCAGTGCGCGCATTGCCGCGCCGCTCACCACGATCGCCGCCCACCCACCCGAACGAGCCATTGCCCAGATTGCCCGGCTGGTCGCCGAGCGTGGCGTGACGCGGGTGGTGGTGGGATTACCGCTGACCATGCGCGGTGAACACGGCCCGCAAGCCGTGGCAGTGCAACGCTTTGCCGATGCGTTGGCCGCGGCGCTCACGTGCTCGGTCGAAATGTTCGACGAACGGCTGACCAGTGTCGCCGCCGAGCAGATGTTGCGCAATCTCGGCCTCAAACCGGCCAAAATCAAAGAGCAGATTGATCAGGTCGCCGCGTCGATCATCTTGCAAGACTATCTCGATGCAAAGGCGCAGCGTGAGCAGAGGCGCGGAGACAGTTAAACGCAAAGGCGCCGAGCAAGCAAAGACGCAGAGAATGGTAAACGCAAAGGCGCGAAGGACGCAGAGATCGCAGAGAATGGGTAAACGCAAAGGCGCGAAGGACGCAGAGATCGCAGAGCATTTTGTGGTATTTGGATCAATCTCAAATATCTTTGTGTCTTTGCGTTAGAATCCTCTACGTCTTTGCTTCCTCTACGTCTCTAAGTTACAGGCATGAACGTATGAACTACGCCATTCACCCCATCAGCGCCGCCGCAACCCGGCCACTGCGCCAACACATCCTACGCCCGCACCAAGCGATTGACGAACTCGTCTATCCCGGCGATGACCACCCGCTCGCGTTGCACGCCGGCGGCTTCATTGGCGACCAGCTTGTCGGCATTGCCTCATTCGCCCCCGAAGCGTTTCCCGACGTACCGGCCCGCGCGGCGTGGCGGCTGCGCGGCATGGGAGTCTTGCCCGCCTTCCGCCGGCAAGGGATCGGCCAAGCGTTGCTTCAAACCGGGATCGAGCATGTCCGGCGTCACGGCGGCGATATGATCTGGTGTCACGGGCGCACAAGCGCGTTGCCGTTCTATCTTGCCTTTGGTTTCGTGACACACGGCGCAGAATTCGTGGTGCCGCACACCGGGCCGCACTATATTCTGCTCTACTGGGTGAAATAGGAGGTGCGCGATACCAATATGGAGTGCGGCAGTTTGACTAATACTTCATCGACTTTTACCTCGACCAGCGCAAAACACAAGTGTGTGAAACCATTATGGAGTGCGGCAGTCAAACTGCCGCACTCCATAGCATACATCCAAGCACAGCGGCACCCCACCTACAACACATACCCCCGCTTACGCGCCACCTCTTCCTTATGCTTGCGAAAGAGAATATCGCGCTCAGTGCCCTTTATTTCGCGGCTGTAGGTCGCCAGAATCCGCTCAACTTCAGCGTCAATCTCCTCTTCGATCTTCAGATCGGCCACAATCGCATCATAGATCGCCTTGACCCGCAACGCGCGGCCATCGCTAGGGCGCTGGCCGGGACGGTCGCGGTAGGCTAACAGGCCGCGCTCGGCCAATTCGTCGTGCAAGCGCTCGGCAATCCGGCGCACTTTATCTTCACTGAGTCGCATAGCTCACCTCGGTTTCGCTGATCACGGCGCTGCTTCTATTGTACACGAAAGGGCGGCGAAGCAATCCCCCGCTCCCCCTCTGTCATTGCGAGCCGCGCGTAGGGGCAGAGCGATGCTCTGCCCACGCGCGGCGAAGCAATCCCCCGCGAGCACGGCAGCAACCCGCTCAGGCATTTCTCTCGCTGAAGCGGGAGATTGCTTCGGTCGGGCGGCACCCTGCTTCGCGGGTGGCCACCCTCCCTCGCAATGACAACCGACCACGCCCCCTCGCAATGACATATAGGTGCGCGGGAACAGCAATCTTTTAGTGAAACATTTCACTTCTCAACCGTGCGCAGCCGGACAGGCGATAGTTCAATGATTGCGCTTCCATCAATTGTTGGTGAAACGTTACACACACGATCTTGACAAGGAAAAAAGTGGTGCTACAATAAGCCCATCAGCCGCAACTGCGCTTTGCACGACGAGGCAATTTTTTATTTGCCCGTATGAAACGTTTCATTTCACGATAGCCGGGTTGCTCTCTTTTCACAACGGAGTGTTATGGAACGCCTCTTTCCTAGCCGCTATGGCTACTTCAGCGCCGATGGCCGCGAATACATCATCACCACGCCGCTGACGCCGCGCCCTTGGGGGAATGTGATCAGTAATGGCGACTATGCGCTGATGGTGTCGCAGACCGGTTCGGGTTATAGTTGGCGCAATAACGCCGGCCAGAATCGGATTACCCGCTCGTTTCAGGATTTGGTGCAAGACAATTGGGGGAAGTATCTCTATCTGCGCGATCTCGACAGCGGCCAGTTTTGGTCGGCGACGTATAAGCCGACGCTGCATGCGTATGACCACTATCAAGTGACCCACGGCCTCGGTTATTCGCGTTTCGCGCAGGAGGCATACGGCATCCGTAGCCGGTTGACCGTCTTTGTTGCGCCGCACGATCCGGTTGAGCTGTTTGAGCTGACGTTGACCAATCTGACTGACCGGCCTCGCCGGCTCGATGTTACGACCTATGTCGAGTGGTTGTTGGGGTTTGCGCCCGATGAGCATCGCGAGTTTCATAAGCTGTTCATTGATACGGCGGTCGATCAGTCGCTGAATGCGTTGCTGGCGCGCAAGTATTTGTGGGGCTTTGCCGATGAGGAGGGCCGGCATAACAATATCGATTGGCCTTACGTGGCGTTTATCGCTGCCAGCGAGCCGCTCAAGAGCTTCGACGGCGATAAGGAGTCGTTTATTGGCTTGTACCAGAGCCTTGAGCATCCGCAGGCGATGCAGATGGCGACCTTGGCTGGACGCACCGGTCGCTTCGGCGATGCAATCGGCGCGTTGCAGGTCGAGGTGGCGCTGGCGCCGGGGGCAAGCCATACGATCGTCTTTACGCTAGGTGCTGCCGAGCAGGGCCGCGAAGATCCCGCCGAGTTGATCCGCCGTTTCACTTCGCCGGCTGCCAGCACCCAAACGCTTGCAGCAGTGCATGCCTTCTGGTCGCGGCTAGTTGACGCCGAGCATGTCGAAACGCCTGATCCGGCGCTCAATCTGATGACCAACTACTGGCTGAAGTATCAGGCGATTTCGGGCCGGTTGTGGGCCAAGTCGGCGTTGTATCAAGTCTCGGCGGGCTATGGCTTCCGCGATCAGTTGCAAGACAGCCAAATTTTCTTGGTCTGCGATCCGGCTTTAGCCAAGCGCCAGATCTTGCTCCACGCCTCCCAACAATTTATCGAAGGCGATGTGCTGCACTGGTGGTTTTCGATCCGGGGTGGCGGGCCGCGTACCAACTGTTCGGACGACTTGCTCTGGCTGCCGTTTATCGTCGATTCGTACCTGCAAGAGACCAACGATCTCGCGATTCTGGATGAGCCAGTGCCGTACCTCAACGGCCCGGCGGAGCCGCTCTACCTGCACTGCAAGCGGGCGATCGAGCGCGCGTTCAGCCGCTTTTCGCCCCGTGGCATCCCGCTGATGGGGGATCACGATTGGAACGATGGCCTCAATGCGGTTGGCACCCATCTGCGCGGCGAGAGTTTTTGGGTGGCTGAATTTCTCTACGCGATCCTTGAGCGCTGGATGCCGCTGGCGCAGCAACGCGGCGATGCGGCGTTCGCCGAACGCTGCGCGGCGGTGCGCGAGACGCTGCGTTGGGCGACGAACCGCTACGGCTGGGATGGCGAGTGGTTTTTGCAAGCGACGACCGATGATGGCTTGCCGCTCGGATCGCATGCGAATGATGAGGGCCGCATCTTTTTGATGCCCAACATTTGGGCGGTGATTAGCGGCATTGCCGATCGCGAACGGGCATGGCAGGCGATGGAGTCGGTCTCGCGCCACCTGCTCTGCGAGTATGGCACGTTGCTCAACTATCCCGCCTTTACCCGTCCCCGTCCCGACATCGGTTATGTCACCCGCTACGCGCCGGGCCTGCGCGAGAACGGCGGCGTCTATACCCACGCTGCCACGTGGTCGGTGTGGGCCTACGCTCTGCTCGGTGACGCCGAGAAAGCTTATGAAGCCTATCGCCGTATCTGCCCGCCCAACCGCAGCGCCGATCCGGATCGCTACAAAGCCGAACCTTACGTCACGCCGGGCAACGTTGACGGCCCGCAATCGCCGTATTTCGGGCGCGGCGGCTGGACGTGGTACACCGGTTCGGCCCAGTGGCTGCACCGGATGGCGACCCATTGGATTTTGGGGATTAGGCCGCAGGCCAATGGCTTGCTGATCGATCCGCTGATTCCAGCGGCATGGGATCGCTTCACCGTGCGCCGTTCGTTCCGCGGTGCGGTGTACGAGATCGAGGTGCTGAACCCGCAACACGTGAGCCGGGGTGTGGCGACGGTAGAGGTGGACGGCCAGCCGCTCGCTGGCAACGTCGTGCCGGTCTTCGCCGATGGCCAGACTCACCGGGTGCGAGTGGTCTTGGGGTAACGAGGGTCGCAGCGGCAGCCAAGCTGCCGCTCACCATACCAACGCGCCAACATCCTGCGTGGCGCACCGTTGCGAAAGGAGGTGACACGCGCAAAAAACCTGATTGCAATGCCGCAACGTTCGTTCGTAGCTTTGTTTGCATGTCAAGGAGGAAATGCATGAAACCCGCTGCCAAAGGTGGCTTCCTGCTCGTGATACTGATGTTGCTCGCGGCCATGACCGGCTGTACGCCAGCGGCTACGCCACCGACTCCCCAAGCGCCAACCGCTGCGCCACAGACACCCCCTGAACAACCGACCGCCGCGCCAACGGCTGCGCCGACGGCAGCTCCCACTGCTGCCGCCAAGCAGCCGGTGACCCTGCGCTACGCCAACTGGAACCTCGGCACCGAGGAAGAGAACAACATCCAGCGCCGCTTGGTCAAGGTCTATACCGAGCTGAACCCGCACGTGACGATCGAGTTCGTTGATATGGCGGGCGCCGGCTGGGACGATATGCTCAATACCTATGCGGCTAAAGGCGCGCTGCCTGATGTCTTTATGGCCAACAATATGCCGCTCTACGTCAAGAACGGCTGGCTGGCCGATCTGACCGAACTGGTGGCGAATGATCCCGATTGGCCGCTCATCCCGCAAGTGCTGCGGTCGGGTGTCACTTATGATGGCAAGGTGATGGGCTTGCCGGCGGCGCAGTTCATTATGGGGTACTTCGTCAACCGCGATCTCTACGAAGCGGCTAACCTCGACGCGCCTGAGTACGGCTTCACACTCGACGAGTTCAACGCGGCGGTAACCGGCCTGCACAACCCGGCCCGCGGCGTGCTCGGCCTCGACGAGATGGAGTTCGTGATGGGCTGGTACCCGCACGTGCTCGACAACAAGTTGCAGTGGTTCAGCTTCGACGGCGTTCACATGAACTACAACTCCGCCGCCTTCAAAGACACCGTGGCGCGGGTGACTGAGCTGAAGCCCTATACGTGGCAAGGGTTGACCGACGAGCAGAAGGTGAACTTCAAGTCGGCTGGGCCGTGGGAGCTGTTCCTGAATCAAGAAGTCGGTATGCGCTGGGAAGGCGGTTGGGCCATTCCGCAGATTGCGCAGAACGCCACCTTTGACTGGGACTTTGTCGGCATCCCCGGCGGCAATCAGGCGATTGTGATGGACATCATCGTCGTCTCGAAGACGGCGCCGAATCTGGAGGAAGCTTACCAATTCGCGCGCTGGATGACCTTTGCCCGCGCCGCCTATGCTAAAGAGGTGGAACTGGCCCGCGAGATGGGCGGCGTGCCGAGCAAGATGCCGGTCGCGATCGACACTGAGTCGCTGGCGCTCTACCGCCAATTCTTCGACAAGCCGGGGATCAACGCCGCGCTGGCCAATCTTGACAATAGCCTTGTCGAGTCGCTGGCCAAACTGGTGCCGGGGTACATCCAAGCGCGGTGGGAAGGCAAGCCGGGCATTGACATCGGCGAAGACAAAGACGTGAACATGTGGTTCATGTTCTTCCGCGCCGGCGATGGCATCTACAAGTACGAGGATTACGCGCCGAAATTAGAGACGTTCGCCAACAATATCCTCGATACGGCGCGGGCCGAGGTTGACGCCGCCTTGCGCTAGTAGGAAGCAACGCACGGCGGTGCGTCCCTCGCACTGCCGTGCATCTCCCGCACAGCATCGACACATTGTTCGTAGTGATAGTTAGGTGAAGCTATGGGTTGGCGCCGGCAGATCACAACCTCTATCCGCCTCCTCATCGTCCTTTGGCTGGCGCTCGCTAGCTTGCTCGCCGGCCCGCTGCCGGTGCGGGCCGAGGGTGGCAGTGCGCCAGTGGTTGAGGTGCGCGCCGACACGCTCGGTCTGCCGGCGGCAACCCATCCGTTGGCAGCGAGCTATGCCAAGCCAAGCGTCATGCTGCGCGGCGGCGATCAGGTCTCGTTCACCATCACCGTGCCGCAAGCCGGCGCGTATGCGTTAGCGATTGACGCCGCCGTGCCGGAAACTGTCACCTTCATCCCGCCTGAACTGCTCGTGCAGATCGAGGGCCAACCTGAGCGCTGGCGGCTGATTGTGCCACTGTTCTATCACGATACCGCCGATCAGTTCCCGCTCGACCGCTACGGCAACGAAACCCTGATCCCGCAGGCCCGCTTGGCCCGCTGGAGCCGCGTCTTCTTGCGCGACCCCAACTTCAGCCAGCCGTACCCGATCGCACTCACGCTGCCGGCGGGCCGCCAGCGCATTTCACTCAGCCTCGGCGAAGGCGAGCTGGCGCTAGGCAGTTTCTATCTGCTGCCGGCGATCGACTCGTACCCGTCTTACGCCGCCTACCGCGCGAGCCGGCAAGCGCCGGCCAGCAGCGGGGTGCTGATCGAACTCGCCGCTGAGCGGCCAAGCTTCAAGAACGACACCAGTGTGCGCCCGATCAGCCGCCGCAATCTGGACGTGACACCCTACGATCCCTACCATCTGCGGATGAATGCCCTCGGCGGCGAGAGTTGGAGCCGCAGCGGCACGACGGTTTACTACGAGTTTACCGTGCCGCAGAGCGGCTGGTATGCGATCACCCTGCGCGCTATCCAAGATTACAAGAATAACTTTACCGTGTATCGCCGCATCCTGATTGATGATCAGGTGCTGTTTGCCGAGTTGAATGCGGTACCGTTTAGCTATAACCCACATTGGCGCAACGACACTTTGGGCGGAGCGACGCCGTACCAGATCTATCTTGAGCAAGGCCGGCACGTCTTGGGCATCGAAGCCACGACCGCGCCTTATCATGACTCGATCGAGCGGGTGCGAGCCGGTTTGAAGGCGATTGCCGATCTGGCCTTCGCAATCAAGCGCCTCACCGGCAACCAGATCGATATTTACAAAGAGTGGGAGATCGCCGATTACATTCCCGATATTCGCGAACGGCTGGCGGCGCTGGCCAGCCAACTGCGCGCCGACCAACAGGCCTTGCTGGCCGTCAACCAGACCCCGGCCTCGCCAGAGGTGCTCGCTTACCAGATGGCAATCGACAACCTTGAGGTGCTGGCCCAAGACCCCAACCGGATTCCGACCCGCATGAGCCGCTTGTCGGAAGGGGCCGGTTCGGCGGCGCACCTGCTCGGCAGCATCTTGCCCTCGTTGCAGAGCCAGCCGCTGGCGCTCGATACCATCTACATCCATTCGCCGGACATCATCCCTCCCGAACCGAACATCACCGCCGGCGCAATCGTAACCGATTGGTTCCAGCGGTTTCTTGCCTCTTTCCGCAGCGATCCCTACCAGAGCATTGGCGCAGCGCCGGATGAGCTGGAAGTGTGGGTGAATCGCCCGCAACAATATGTCAACCTGCTTCAGCGCATGGCCGACGAGCGCTTCACACCGCAGACCGGGATCAAGGTCAAGTTTTCGATTATGCCTAACGAATCGAAGCTGGTCTTGGCCTGCGCCGCCGGCACCCAACCCGACATTGCGCTCGGCGTCAGCACCAACATCCCGTATGAGCTGGCGATCCGCAATGCGCTCTACGATTTGCGCAGCTTCCCCGACTTCGACCGCTTCATCCGCATCTATGCCCCCGGTTCGCTCTTGAGCTACATCATTAACGACTCGGTGTACGCCATTCCCGAAACACAAGATTTTTGGGTGACGTTCTACCGCAAAGATATTCTGGAAACGCTGAATTTACCGGTACCGCAAACGTGGAATGAAGTACTCGAGATTCTGCCCGAATTGCAGCGTTTCGGCATGAACTACAACACGCCGCTCTCTAGCGGCGGCGGCATGAAGGGCTATCTGGTCACGGCCCCCTACCTCTTCAACTACGGCGCGTCGCTCTACACCCCCGATGGCATGTCGGGCTTGGGGTCGGACGAAGCGATTCAGGCGATCCGGTTTATGGCCGAGAGTTTCACCATCTACGGCATGCCGCTGACCACGGCTAGTTTCTACGACAGTTTTCGCGCTGGTGAAACGCCGGTCGGCATCTCGAACTTTGAAACCTACCTCAAGCTGCTCACCGCGGCGCCGGAGATCGATGGGTTGTGGGACATTGCCCTCTACCCGGCCACCGTCTTGCCTGATGGCAGGCAGTTGCGCTATGCGACCGGCTCGGCGCAGGCGGCCATGATGTTCGCCAATACCGACAAGCCGCAACAGGGGTGGGCCTTCCTCAAGTGGTGGATGGCAACCGAGACGCAGGTTGCATTCCAGCAAGAATTAATTATGAATTTTGGGTTGGAATATTTGTGGAATTCAGCGAACCTAGAGGCGTTTCGCTTTACCCCAATTTCGGCGGCGCACCGCGACGTGATTTTGCAGCAGTGGCAATGGCTGCAAGAGCCGATCAAGCTGCCGGGCAGCTATATGCAAGAGCGCGAGTTGAGCAACGTCTGGAACCGGATCGTCTTTCAGGGGGCCAACCCGCGCGTCGCGATTGACAATGCGGTGACGGTGATCAACCGCGAGATTGTGCGCAAGATGACCGAGTTCGGCTACATCCGCAATGGCGAGCGGGTGCGCACGATGACGATCCCGACCATCGAGACGGTGAAGGAGTGGATGGCGCATGCAAACTGAGTGGCGCAGCCAATTGAGCAGGCAGTGGCGCAAAGAGGCGAGCGCATACGGATTCATCGCCCCGTATGCGGTGCTGTTCGCGATCTTTATCGCGATTCCGGTGCTGGCGGCCTTCTTGCTTTCATTCACCTTTTTCGACTCGATCCAGCCGCCGCAGTTCAACGGCTTGCTCAACTATATCGTGTTGCTGACCCAAGACGATATCTTTATGCGCTACGTCTTGCCCAACACGATCCAGTTTGCGGTGCTGGTCGGGCCGGGGGGCTATGTGCTGGCCTTTTTGCTGGCGTGGATGCTGGCCCAACTGCCGCGCACGCCACGCACCATCTTCGCCCTCATCCTCTACTCGCCGTCGATGACGGGCGGCGTGGCGATGGCGGTGGTCTGGCAGACGCTGTTTAGCGGCGATCAGAATGGCTACCTCAACAGTTTTCTGCTCAGCTTGAACCTGATTCAAGCGCCGATCCAGTGGCTGCAATCGCCAGAGTATTTGATGACGATTATGATCATCGTCACCCTGTGGAGCAGTATGGGTGTCGGCTTTTTGGCGATGCTGGCCGGCATGCTCGACATCAATCCCGAATTGTACGAAGCCGGTGCGCTCGATGGGGTCAGCAGCCGCTGGCAAGAGATTATCTACATCACCATCCCATCAATGAAGCCGCAGATGCTGTTTGGCGCGGTGATGGCGATTGTCGGCGCGTTTCAGGCCGGCACGATCGGGGTGGCGCTGTCGGGCAGCAACCCGACGCCGCAGTACGCCGGCCAACTGATCGTCAACCATATCGAAGACTACGGCTTTCTGCGCTACGAAATGGGGTACGCCGCCGCCGTGTCGGTGGTGCTGTTGTTGATGGTGTTGCTGTTTAACCGGCTGGCCAATAGACTGTTCCGCGAGGATTGAGATGAGGCGCAAACGCTGGTTGAGCTATAGTCTGCGTGACAGCGGCATGAACCCGCGCGGGTTCCATCCGAGCCAGATCAAGTTCTATCTGGTGCTGGTTCCGCTAGCAGCGTTTATGCTGCTGCCGATCGTCTTTATCTTCTCGCACGCCTTCAAACCGCCAGAGGAGCTGTTCGCTTATCCGCCGCGCTTTTTCGTGGTGCGGCCCACGCTCAAGAACTTCACCGACCTGTTTGCCCGCATCTCCACCTCAGAGGTGCCGGTCAGCCGCTATCTGTTCAACAGCGTGCTGGTGACGCTGCTGACGGTGCTGGCCTCGGTGGGAGTCGGCTCGACCGCGGCGTTTGCGCTCTCGAAGAAGCGATTCCGGCTCAAGAATACGCTGTTTGCGATCAACACCGTCGCGCTGATGTTCGTGCCGGTGGCGGTGACGATCCCGCGCTTTCTGATTATCCAGCAGCTTGGCCTGCTCAATACCTTCTGGGTGCATATTCTGCCCGCGCTGGCTATGCCGGTCGGCTTGTTCCTGCTCAAGCAGTTTATGGATGCGCTGCCCAACGAGATGATCGAAGCCGCCCAAATCGACGGGGCCAGCGATCTGCAAATCTACTGGCACATCATCTTGCCGCTGACCAGACCGGCGCTGGCGACGATTGCAATCCTCGCCTTTCAGGCCTCGTGGAATAACGTGGATACGTCAGCGATGTACATCAACGACGAACAGCTCAAGACCTTCGCCTTCTATCTGTCCAGCCTGACCTCAACCACTGCGGGGGCCAATCTGGTCGCCGGGCAGGGGATGGCGGCAGCCGCGTCGTTGATCGTGTTTCTGCCGAACCTGATCATCTTTATCCTGTTGCAGAGCCAAGTGATGAGCACAATGTCGCATTCGGGGTTGAAATAAGCTCGTGAGCGAGCGTGGGTCAACGCAGAGGCAACCGCATGAAACTGATGCGCACCCGCAAGCGAAGAGGATTGTTGATCGGCGCGATCATCGGATTGGCGCTGGGATTGGTATTGCTCGCGCCGCTGGCGCGGGCCGATGCGCCCTACGTGACGTGGACTCCCGGCCCCGGCGGTAAGCTGTACATGACGCAAGACGCTTACACCCCGGCGGATGAGATTGGCTTGCCGGTGGCGGGGCCGGAAGACCTCTTTATGACCCCGGATGGCGTGATCTATCTTGCCGATACCGGTAACGGGCGGGTGGTGCGGCTCGACAACACGACGTTGGACGTGGCGGCGGAATATGGCAAAGGGGTGCTGAACAAGCCCACCGGCGTGTTTGTCGATGATGAAGGGACGGTCTACGTAGCCGATGCCGGCCTCAACCAGATCGTGGTCTTTGCCGCCGACGGCGCGTTGCGCCACCAATTTGGCCGGCCTAGCGAACCGCTCTTCGGCAAGAATCGCACCTTTTTGCCGCGCAAAGTGGCGGTTGACCGGCGCAAAAACCTCTATGTCATCAGCGAAGGCTCGGTGCAGGGAGTCATCCAGCTCAACCCCGACGGACGCTTTATCGGCAACTTCGCCGCCAACACTGCCCAGATGTCGCTGCGCATGATCTTGCAGCGCATGTTTCTGAGCGAAGAGCAACTGGCCCAACTGGTGCGCAACGAAGCCGCTTCACCGTCCAATCTGGCGATTGACCGCCAATCGATGCTCTATACCATTACCGCCAGCACCTTCGCCGATCAGAGCATTCGCAAGTTTACCGTAGCGGGACGGAATATCTTCCCCACCATCTACGGCTCGACCTCGTTCCGCGATATTCACATCGATCGCGAAGGGTTGCTGGTGGTGGTTGACGGTGAGGGGCGCGTGTTTGAGTACGACCAAAACGGCACGTTGCTGTTTATGTTCAATGCCCGCGACACCGGCGACCAGCGCCGCGGCACGCTGATCAATCCGACCGGCATTGCCCGTTACGGCGATACGATCTACGTGCTCGATAAAGAAAAGAATGCACTGATCCTCTACCAAGCGACTGCCTTCGCCGAGACTGTGCATCGCGCGATGCGGCTCTATTTGGCCGGCTTCTACCGCGAAGCGCAACCCTACTTTGAGCAGGTGCTCAACTACAATGGCTCGTTCATCATGGCCTATCAGGGGTTAGCCGACGCCTATTTCAAAGCGGGTGACTACCCCGCCGCGCTGGCCGCTTACCGCTACGCCGAAGACCGGAACGGCTATTCGGAAGCGTTCTGGGAGCTGCGTAATGCGGTGTTGCAGCAGTACCTCGGCCCGTTCATCGTGGCGGTGACGCTGGCCGCACTTGGGCAGAGCGTCTTCCGCCGGTTCGAGCGACGGCATGGCTGGCTAGCGCCGTTGCGCGACAGCATGCGCCGGCTGCGCCGATACCGGCTGGTCGATGACGCGATCTTCTTGCTGCGCTTCGTGCGCCACCCGGTTGATAGCTTCTACTACATCAAGGCCAACCAGCGCGGCAGCCTGCGCTTTGCCCTGCTGATCTACCTGTGGGTAATCGCAGTGCATGTGTCCTCGCTCTACCTGATCGGCTTCCCGTTCAACCCGTATGCCTACCCCGGCCAGATTCGGGTCGAGAACGAGATTGCGCTGTTGGTGGCGCTGTTTGGCTTGTGGAACGCCGCCAACTATCTGGTCTCAACCATCAGCGACGGCGAAGGGCGGGTGCGCGATGTCGTGATCGGCAGCGCCTATAGTCTCGTTCCCTATGCGTTGTTCATGCCGGTGGTGATTGCGGCCTCGAATGTGCTGACGCTGAACGAAGTCTTTTTGGTCAGCTTTTCGCAGCAGGTCATCTTTGCATGGACTGGATTGATGCTTTTCATTATGGTGCGGGAAATCCACAACTACACCATTTCCGAAACGACAAGCAATGTGCTCAAGACCCTGTTCACGATGGCGATGCTGGCGTTGACCGCCTACATCTTGTCCTTGCTGTTTGGGCAACTGTTCGACTTTGTGAGCGCAGTCTGGCAAGAGATCGGGTTACGTGGTCTGTAACAACGCTGCTTGGTATCACCGACGAGGCTGAGGGTGAAAGCATATCCATTCATCATCCTGATCGCAGCAATAGTGCTGGCAACTGCGCCGGCCACGAGCCAAGCCGCAGGCGCTGCCATCCCCGCCGGCTACGAACGGGTGGCGGCCAACGCCAGCTTCGAGCTGTACCTCAACCGTGAAACGCTGGCGTTTAAGGTACTCGACCGGCGCAGCGGGCATCTTTGGTCGTCGAACCTTGATGAGGTCACGCCAGACGACCGGCTCAACCGGACATGGACGGCCTTTGCTCGCAGCGGGATCAGCATCGAGTATATGGATGCGCGCACCAACACCCGGCGGGCCTCGATCACCAATGCCGATCACCGGATCGAGGTGACGCTGCTCAGCGATGGGTTTAGCGGGCAAGTCACCTTTACCGAACCGGCCATCACCGTGACGGTACAGGTCACGCTCACGCCAGCAGGGGTACGGGTGGCGGTACCCTTCAGCGGGATCAGCGAAGCGGGCAACTTCCGGCTGGCCCAATTGCACCTCTACCCCTTCTTTGGCGCGACCCGCGAAGCCGCCACGCCGGGGTATATGCTCATTCCCGACGGCAGCGGCAGCCTGATCGCCTTCGCCGAACGCACCACGGCCCGCACCATGTTTTATGGCCGTTACTACGGGCCTGATCTAGGCATGCGCGGCGAGCTGCCCGCCAACCCCGACACCCGCCCCACCTACCCGTTGTCGGCGCCGGTCTTTGGCATGGTGCATGGCGAAGGGCAGCATGCCTTCCTCACCATTCTCGAACAAGGATCGGCCTTTGCCGAATTGCTGGCCCACCCGGCAGGGATCATCACCAAATTCAACTTTCTCTACAACCTGTTCATCTACAACGAGAGCTACTTCCAACCCACCAATCGCTCCGGCGCAGGGGTGACGGTCATCCAACCGCAGACCAACGCCTTCGACATTGTGCAGCACTACCGCTTCCTCAGCGGCGCCGAAGCGGATTATACCGGTTTGGCGCGGGAATACCAGCGCTACCTGATCGAACAAGGCGTCTTGCATGCGCCAACCGCCGCCAGCGGCGAGCTGCCGTTGCGGGTTGAGTTTTTGGGGGCGGAACGCGAGCGGGTGCTCTTCTGGCAACGGGCCATCCCGATGACCACCATCGCCGAGATGGCCGATATTATCGCCGACCTGCCCACCAAACGGGTGGAAGTGGTCTACTACGGCTGGCAACCGCAAGGCGCCACCGCGCCGCTGCCGCTGGCTTTGCGGATCGAAGGCGCGCTGGGCAGCCGGGGGGCGTTGGAACGGTTGGCGCAGACGATTGCCGAACAGGGTGGCAGCCTGAGTTTATACGTTGATCCGCAAGCCGGGATTGTTGATGAGAGCGGCTACAGCCGCGCCGAGACAGCGATGGCGATAAACCGGGCCAGCGTGCGCGGCGTCCACCGCGGCATGCAGCAGATCTACCTTACCTTGCCGGCGGTCGAACAGCGGATCGCCGGGTGGCGAACAGCCTTCGCGTCCGCCGGATTAGGTATGGCGCTCGACGGGATCGGCTTCCGGCTCTACAGCGATTTTCGGGCCGAAACCCGCCGCAACCGCGAAGCGAGCTTGCAAGCCTATCAAGCGCTATTGGCAGCGAATGGCCCCGTCGCCCTCTACCGGCCCAACGCCTATCTGTGGGGAGCCGCTCGCGCTTACTATGATATGCCACTCGGCGACAGCGGCTACATCTACACCACCAAAGCCGTACCCTTCCTGCCGACCGTCTTGGCCGGCTACATCCCATACTACGGCCCGCCGCTCAACTTCTCGTCGAATCTGGAAGAAGACCTGCTGCGCCACGCCGATTATGGCGCCTATCCATCGTTCTTGCTGACCCACGAAGCGACGGCGGCGATGTTGCAGACCCGCTCGAACTGGATTTACACCTCGGCCTACAGCCAATGGCGCGACGAGGTGCAACGAGCCTACACACGGCTAGCGAAGGTGCTGGGGCCAGTGCAAGGAGCGGCCATCGTCGCGCGCGCCACGCCCTTGCCCGGCGTGGCCGTCACCGACTATGCCAACGGCAAACGGATTGTGGTCAACTACACCACCCAGCCGGTCACGCTGGCGGGCAGAACCATCCCGCCGCGCGACGCGGTGGTGCTAGAGAGGTGATGATGCGCGCAATGACAGCCCAACCTGTCATTGCGAGGGGGCGGGGGGGATGTGGCCCCCACCCCAGCCCTCCCCCGCTGGGGGAGGGAGGTACAGCGAGGGATGCCAAGCGGGTGGCTCCCGTGCTCGCGGGGGATTGTTTCGCCGCCTCCGGCGGCTCGCAATGACAGATGGTGAGGGGGGATGCCCCCACCCCAGCCCTCCCCCGCTGGGGGAGGGAGGAGCCGGGAGGGATGCCAAGCGGAGTGCTCCCGTGCGCGTGGGGGAGTGCTTCGCCGCTCCGCGGCTCGCAATGACAGATGGTGAGGGGGGATGCCCCCACCCCAGCCCTCCCCCGCTGGAGGAGGGAGGTACAGCGAGGGATGCCAAGCGGGTGGCTCCCGTGCTCGCGGGGGATGCCCCCACCCCAGCCCTCCCCCGCTGGGGGAGGGAGGTACAGAGAGGGATGCCGAGCGGGTGGCTCCTGCGCTCGCGGGGGATGCCCCCACCCCAGCCCTCCCCCGCTGGGGGAGGGAGGTACAGGGAA
This sequence comes from Chloroflexus islandicus, assembly GCF_001650695.1. Lineage (GTDB taxonomy): Bacteria > Chloroflexota > Chloroflexia > Chloroflexales > Chloroflexaceae > Chloroflexus > Chloroflexus islandicus. The sequence continues at coordinate 84,647 of NZ_LWQS01000071.1, read as the reverse complement.
GGATGCCAAGCGTGGTGATCCCGTGCTCGCGGGGGATGCCCCCACCCCAGCCCTCCCCCGCTGGGGGAGGGAGGTACAGAGAGGGATGCCGAGCGGGTGGCTCCTGCGCTCGCGGGGGATGCCCCCACCCCAGCCCTCCCCCGCTGGGGGAGGGAGGTACAGGGAAGGATGCCAAGCGTGGTGATCCCGTGCTCGCGGGGGATTGCTTCGCCGCCTCCGGCGGCTCACAATGACAGCCCAACCTGTCATTGCGAGGGGGCGCAGACCCTGAAGCAATCTCCCCCTTCAGTGGGAACGATCCGCTGCGATAGCAGCAATGGGACACAGATATACACGGATCGGCACGGACACACACAGATCGGAAGGGCAAGCGTGAGTTAGCCCTATCAAGGAGCACCGGCATGGGCAAGAGCGAATTATGGCGGCGCTTGCGCCTACGCGAAAACCTGCAAGGTTATCGCTTTCTGCTGCCGTGGATCATCGGCTTCGCGCTGTTTACGGCAGCGCCGCTGGCGCAAACCTTTCAATACAGCCTGAGCAACGTCAAAGTTGCGGTGACTGGGATTGAGTTAGCAGCGGTGGGTTGGCAAAACTACACTCGCGCTCTATTTACTGATCCAACCTTTGTGCAATTGCTAGTTGAATATCTGATTGAAACCGCGGTTTCGGTACCGATCATCTTAATCTTTTCGCTAATCATCGCCCTCTTTTTGAACGTACCGTTTTGGGGGCGCAGCATCTTTCGCACCATCTTCTTCTTGCCGGTGGTGATCACCAGCGGGCCGGTGATTAGCGAACTAGTCGCACAAGGGGCAACCTCCGCGCCGCAGGTGGCGTCATCGGCGGCGGTAGCGGCCTTTGTCGCCCAACTGCCGGCGCTGTTGCGCGAGCCGGTGCAGTATCTGTTGACATCGTTCATTCTGATTTTGTGGTTTTCAGGGGTGCAAATTCTGATCTATCTGGCCGGATTGCAAAAAATTGACCGCTTCGTCTACGAAGCCGCCGCCGTCGATGGCGCGTCGGCGTGGGAGATGTTTTGGAAGATTACCTTGCCGGCGCTGACGACGACCACACTGATCAATGCGCTGTATACGGTGATTACGCTCTCGCATTTTTCCGAGAACAAGGTGATCAAATACATCGCTGCCCGCATTTACGACGTTGAAGGCGGGATTGGCTATGCTAGCGCGATGGCGTTTTTGTATTCGCTGGCGTTGATTGCGCTGTTGGTGGCGACCTTTGCGGTGCTGCGCCCGCGAGTGAAGGATTGAGCAGGTTGGCGGTGATGGTCAGCGGCAATGGGACGGGGATGGATGCGGAGTGGCAAGGTGCCACAGATTGTCATTGCGAGGGAGGGCCGCCACCCGCGCAGCAGGGTGCCGCCCGACCGAAGCAATCTCCCGCTTCGGCGGGAAAGATGCCTGAGCGGGGTGATCCCGTGCGCGCGGTGGCATCGCTGTGCGATGCCCCTACGCGCGGCTCGCAATGACAACCGGGGAGCGGGAGGGATGCCCCCACCCCAGCCCTCCCCCGCTGGGGGAGGGAGGCACAGCGAGGGATGCCGAGCGGGGTGCTCCCGTGCTCGTAGGGGATTGCTTCGCCGCGCGGAGCGCGGCTCGCAATGACAGAGGCCATTTGTCATTGCGAGGGAGGGCGGCCACCCGCGAAGCAGGGCGCCGCCCGACCGAAGCAATCTCCCGCTACAGCGGGAACGAACCGCTGAACGGATAGGACACAGATACACACGGATCGGAAGGATAAGCACATGCGGCGGCTACAGTTCGATTATCTCCGGCGAGTGGCGTGGGGCGCGCATAACCGGACGGGGATCATCCCGACCGTCTTGCTCTATGCCGTCTTGATCGCCATCGGGTTTGTCTACCTCTACCCGTTGCTGTTTATGGCGATCACCAGCTTCAAAAGCCCGGATGATCTGCTCAACCCGATGGTGCAGTGGGTGCCGACCGATCTGTATCTGGGCAATTATCAGAAGGCGTACCGGGTGCTCAACTACCTCGATACGCTACGCTCGACGATTGTGGTCAGCGTGGCTCCGACGGCCTTGCAGGTGGTCGTCTGCGCGCTGGTTGGCTATGGCTTGGCCCGCTACCGGCTCTGGGGCAAGCCGCTGCTCTTTGCCCTGATCTTCGCCACCTTCGTCATCCCGCCGCAAAACACGATCATCCCGCAGATGCTCAACTATCGTTATCTCAATCTGTTGGGATCGCTGTGGGCGTTGCTTATTCCAGCGGTGTTAGGCCAAGGCTTCAAGAGCGCGATCTTCATTCTCATCTTCTACCAAAACTTTCTCTCGCTGCCCCGCTCGCTCGAAGAAGCCGCCCGGCTCGATGGCGCGTCCGATTTCACCGTCTTTTGGCGAATCGCGCTGCCCGGCGCAGTACCGGCCTTTATCGTCTCGTTCATCTTCTCGGTGGTTTGGTATTGGAATGAGACGTACCTGACGACGGTGTTTTTGGAAGGTGGTATGCAGACGTTACCGATGCAACTGGCCAAATTCACCCAAGCCTACGAGAATCTCTACCCCGCCAGTATGGTGAATATCTTCGACCGTCTGAACGAAGCGGTCAAGATGAGCGGAACATTTCTGACCATTTTGCCCTTGCTGGTGATGTATTTCATCTTGCAACGCTGGTTTGTCGAATCGATTGAACGATCAGGACTCGCCGGTGAATAAGCTATACTTGTGGAACATTCTGTTCGGAGTTGTGTTGGCGCTGGCCGCCTGCGCTGCCCCCGCCGGGCCAAGCGTTGCGCCGCCGGACACCCCTGCGCCGGTGGCGGCTTCGCCCACGCCGCTGCCAGCCACGCCAGCACCGTCACCCACTGCGACCACGATGGCGCCATCGGTCACGCCGGTACCAGCCACGGCTAGCGATGACGAGATCATCGCCTATGAACTGCGCGCGGCTTTCGATTTCTTCTGGGAGCAGGCCAACACCGATCCGGCCAGCCCCGGCTATGGCCTGATTCGCGACCGCTATCCGGGGTCAGCCGGCATCGCTAGCATCGCGTCGGTTGGCTTCGGCCTGACCGCGTTGATTGTCGGGGTCGAACGCGGCTTTATCACCCGCGCACAAGGCTACGAACGGGCGTTGGGCACGTTGCAGACGCTGGAACGGATGGCCTTGGTTGAAGGCTTTTACTATCACTTTGTTGACATCCAGACGGGCCAGCGCGCTTGGCAGAGCGAAGTATCGAGCATTGACACCGCCATCTTGCTGATGGGGGTGTTGGCGGCTGGACAATATTTCGGCGACGAGGCGCAAACGCTAGCCACGACCATCTATGAACGGGTCGATTGGCCGTGGTTTCTCGATCCAGATCGGCAGATGTTCTATATGGCCTTTACCCCTGAAAAGGGCTTCAGCGGCCATTGGGACTTTTACGCCGAACAACTCATGCTCTATGTATTGGCCGCGGGATCGCCTACCCATCCGGTTGACGAAACGCCTTACTACACCTTCATCCGCCACAAGGGGCGTTACGGTACAGGAGAACCATTCATCCACTCGTGGTTTGGTTCGCTCTTCACCTACCAGTTTAGCCATGCGTGGATCGACTTTCGCGGCTTAGTTGACCGGCAGGGGGTCGATTGGCATCAGAACTCGGTGGCCGCCTCGCGCGCCCACTACGACTTTGCCGTCGCGATGGACGCGAAATACACCACAATTGGCCCCACTGCGTGGGGGTTGACCGCGTGCGATGGCCCCAACGGCTATGAAGGGCGCTACGGCGCGCCACCATCGGGGTATGACAACCGTTCGCACTTCATTGATGACACGGTGCCGCCGGCGGGAGCGATCGGCTCAATCATCTTCACGCCAGAAGAGTCGTTGCAGGCGATGCGCTACTACTATACGCTCGAACGGCTGAAGGGGCGCTACGGCTTCTTCGACGCCTTCAACCTCTCACGCGACTGGTACGCCACCGATGTGATCGGGATCGATAAAGGCATTTCCTTGCTGATGCTAGCCAATTATCAAGATGGCTTGATCCACCGCGTGATGATGGCCCATCCCGTGATCCAGACCGGGTTGGCGCGGCTGGGGTTCACACCGGCGAAGTGAGCTGATCTGGCGCCATCCGCCGCGCTGGTGGAGGGACGGACAGAGAACGTAGGATGGCATATTCAGCGAACGATTGCTGCCAGAGCGTGTTGAGAGACCGTGTAGCTGGTTCAGGAGGGACAATGCCCACGATCAAAGATGTTGCCCGCCGCGCTGGGGTGAGTGTCACCGCGGCATCATACGCACTCAACCGCACCGGCACCATCAGCGAAGAGACGCGCCAGCGCGTGCTGCAAGCGGCAGAGGAACTCAACTACCATCCCAACGCCTTTGCCCGCCACCTCAAGGCACGCCGGTCGCGCACGATCGGGGTATTTATCACCCGCTTCGCCGGCGCGTTCTACGAAGAGATTCTCGATGGAATTCACGAAGTGATTTTGGCAACCGAATATGAGTTAATTGTCTGCCCGGAGACGCGCGTCGAGCGGCGCATCTTCACCCACCGCCAAGTCGATGGCGCCATCGTCTTCGATACCAGTATTCCTGACGAGCAGATCCTGCGGCTGGCCGGGCCGAAATTCCCGATCGTAGTGATGGATCGGCAGCTCGAAGCAGAGCACGTCTTCCCGCTGTTGCTCGATAACCGGCAAGGCGTCGCCCAAGCCTTCGCCCATCTCTACCGGCAAGGGTTGCGCCACTTGGCCTACGTGGCCGGCGCACCCGACTCGTTTGACAATAACGAACGCATGCAGGCGTTTCTCAACGAAGCCGCCCGCCACCAACTCTCGGTGCGGGTCTATCCCGGCAATTTCACCGAGCAATCGGGCTACGCGGCGGCGCAGCGGATTATCGCTGAAGGCGACCTGCCGGAAGGAGTCTTTTGCGCCAATGACCAGATGGCAATCGGCTTTATGCGAGCAATGCGCGAACACGGCTTGGAAGCGCCGCGCGACATTGCGGTGGTCGGCTGCGACGACATCCTGTTGGCGCGTTACGTGCAACCGCCGCTCTCAACCATCGGCGCGTCGCGGCGGGCATGGGGCGGCACTGCCGCCAAATGGTTGATGCGCTACCTTGAACACGAAGAGGTTTTCCCGCCGCAGCGGATTCCCACCACCTTTATCGCACGTGCCTCATCGCTGAAACATCCGGCAACTCTGGAGTAGCTTGTGGACGAAGCAACCTTGTTTGATTATGAGATCGAAGGCGCGCTCGCCTTTTTTCGCGCCGGCACCAACCTCGATCCGGCCAGCCCCGGCTATGGCCTGACGGTTGATGCTATCCATCGCCCGCGCATCGCTTCGATTGCTTCGGTTGGGTTTGCCTTAAGCACATGGGTAATCGCGATCGAACGCGGGCGGATGAGCCGCGCCGAGGGGTTGGCGATTACCCGCGGCACGCTCCGCACCCTCTACGAGCGCGTGCCACACCAATACGGCTTCTTTGCCCACTTTCTCGATCGCTATACCGCCACTCGCTGGCAACAGTGCGAATACTCGACCATTGACACTGGTCTCTGCCTAAACGGCGTGCTCACCGCAGCCGCCTATTTTCGCGACGCCGAGATTGATGAGCTGGCAATGCGCCTGCTCGACCGGATCGATTGGGCGGCGTTTATCACCGAGCGCAACGGCCAAACCGTGTTGCGCATGTCGTACAACCCCGATGCCGGCGGCGACTACGTAACCGGTGCGCCGGGATTCATTAGCTACTGGGATATGGCCGCCGAGCAGAAGCTGCTCTACATCCAAGCCGCGCTTTGTGTGCCGGCAAACACCGCCCGCGCGCTCTACCGCGGCTTTCGCCGTGACATCGGCCTCTACCAAGGCCAGCCAGTGATTATCAATCCCGGCGGCACGCTCTTTGCGTACCAGTACACTGAAGCATGGCTAGACACCCGCAGCTATCGCGATCCCGATGGCGTTGATTGGTTCAACAACGCGCGGCTGGCGGCGCTGGCCAACCGCGACTTTTGCCTCAGCTTGCGCGATCAGTTTCGCACCTATCACGAGCGGAGCTGGGGCATTGGCTGCGGCGACACGCCACGCGGCTACGTCGTTGCCGGTGCACCGCCGGCGCTGGTGCCGCCCGAACCCGACGGTACGGTGTCGATCAGCAATGCCATTGCTTGTATGCCGTTCACACCGGCTGAAGTGCTAGCGATGCTTGACTACCTCTACCACGAGCAGCCGCAAACCTGCGGGCCATACGGCTTTTATGACGCCTATAACCTCGCGGTGAGGCCGCCGTGGTATAGCCGGACGATCTACGGAATTAACAAAGGCTGCGCGCTGCTGATGCTCGAAAATGCGCGCAGCGGCCTGATTTGGGATGTCTATTCGTCGAGTTTGCTGATCCAACGGGCGCTAAACGTGTTGGGGTTCATGAAGCGCGAGCAAGCGCACTGATGAAGACGGGCAAGAGCGCGAGCGGCGCGCTCGCATCAGACAAATGGAGCGCGGGCGGCCCGCCCGCATCAACACGAGGGAATCTGTGCGGGCCAGCGGCCCGCGCCCCAAGCATAAGACGGAGCGCGGGCGGCTCGCCCGCATCAGACAGATAGAGCGCGACGTGCGGGCCAGCGGCCCGCGCCCCACACGGTAGATAGGAGCGCGGGCGGCCCGCCCGCATCAACACAAGGGAATACATGCGGGCCAGCGGCCCGCGCCCCACACGATAGATAGGAGCGCGGGCGACTCGCCCGCATCAACACAAGGGAATACATGCGGGCCAGCGGCCCGCGCCCCACACGACAGATAGGAGCGCGGGCGGCCCACCCGCATCCGCAACACTAATGCAATCGTTAAAGGCACTGAGGATACTGCCATCATGCCAAAACTAACTGTTCACAACCAACAATTCTGGCTCGATGAGCGCCCGCTCTTATTGCAAGCGGGTGAATTCCACTACTTCCGCACCCCCGCCGATCAATGGGAACACCGGCTCAGCCTGCTTGTGCAAGCCGGATTTAACGCAGTTGCCTGCTACATCCCGTGGCTCTGGCACCAACCGCAACCGGAACTGGTCGATCTGGCCGGCACGAGCCACCCTATGCGCGACCTTGCTGGATTCCTCGATCTGGCCCACCGCATGGGTCTCTATGTGATCGCCCGTCCCGGCCCGTACATTATGGCCGAAACGATCAATGAAGGCATCCCGCCGTGGGTGTTTGAACGCCATCCACAGATTGCGCTGATCAACCAGCGCGGCGAAACTGAACACATCGCCAGCTATTTGCACCCTGATTTTCTGAACTGCGCCGCCGAATGGTACCGCGCCGTCTTTGCCGTGCTGGCGCCGCGCCAGATCACCCGCGGAGGCCCGATCGTGCTGGTGCAGCTCGATAATGAAATGGCCATGCTGCACTGGGTGCGCAACAGTTTCGACCTCAACCCGGTGGCGATGCAGCATTTCGCTGCGTGGCGAGAGGCAATGTACGGCGCTGGTCAAACCGGCGATCCGGCGACGCTAGCCGAACGCTTGCGGCACGCCGATGGCACAGAAGGCGCGCAATTGGTCGCCGATTATCGCCGTTTCTACCGTACCTATTTGCGCGACTACACAAGCTGGATGCTGGCGACGGCCCGCGCACACGGCCTTGAGGTGCCGGCGGTGATCAATATTCACGGCTTTGCCAACGGCGGCAAAACCTTCCCAATCGGCTTATCGCAATTGGCCGATGTGTTGCGCATGCCCGACGTGATCAGCGCCACCGATGTCTATCCAAGCCAGATCGGCGAGGGCACCTTTCACCAACTGGTGCTGGTCAACGCCATGACCGCTGCCATCCAAAACCCGGCCCAGCCGCTCTTTTCGATCGAATTTCAGGCCGGCGGCAATCTCGACTTTAGCAATATGTCGAGCGCCTTCTACGATCTCCATACCCGCCTGTGCCTCTCAAACGGCATGCGCGCCATCAACCACTACCTCTTTTTCGATGGCGAAAACGACCCGATCCTTAGTCCAGTCAAGCGGCACGACTGGGGCCACCCGGTGCGCAAAGACGGCAGCCTGCGCAGCCACTACCACCGCTACCCGTTGCTATCGCGCACCTTGGCCAGCTACGGCGAGGCGCTCGTCTTAGCCCGACCAGAACCGGTCACCACGATTGGTTTCCGACTTGACGATTTTATGACTGAGGTCAACCAGCCTTGCACCCAAGCGGCAACCAACATCATCACCCATCAGCGCGAAGTTATTCTGTTCGACTTCATCGCGCGCGGGTTGGCGCTGAGCCATCGCGACTTCGCCGCGGTTGACCTGCAACAGGCCACGCTCGATCCGGGCCGCACGCCGCTCGTGTGGGCCATGCTTGACACTACCAGCGACCCGGCCACCGAACACAAGCTGGTGGACTATGCCCGCGCCGGCGGGAAGGCGGTAATCGTTGGTCGCTTGCGCGCCGAGGGTGAGCTGGCGCAGGCGTTAGCGGTGCAGATCACCAGCGACCCGCCCTTCACCCCGCGCCGGGTGCAGGTCTTCAACATCGCCGACATTCCGGCCAGTTTCGTGCAGACCTACCACGGCGAACTCGGCACGGTCTTTGCGACGGCTGATGGAATGCCGATAGGGTTCCGAAAGTCTATTGGCAACGGCGAAATCATCGTACTCGGCGCAGCCTTCCCGATCATCGCCCTCGATGATCTGCGCGCCTTCACTGCGCTGGCGGATTGGGCCGGTTGTCCAGCGCCATTCACGCTCAGTCACTGGGCCGACGTGCGGCTCAGTCGCGGCCCGAACGGCGACTTCCTCTTCATCAACCACTACGGCGACGACCCGCTAGCAACCGAGATCAGGTATCGCGGCACGCCACTCTTCGATAGCCACCCGATCCATCTGCCGGCCCGCAGCGGAGCGATCTTGCCACTCAATTGGCGCATACAACCCGAACTCACCATTCGTTACGCCACCGCCGAAGTCAGATCAGTCACCGAGGAGGCAGGCACCATCGCATTAACTTTTGCCCAACCAACCGGATACATTTGTGTGGAAAGCAACGGTATCACCCAAACCATTCAATTCACCAACGGCGCCGCCACCCTCCCGTAGGGGCACACGGCAGTGTGCCCCCACACGGCAGTGTGCCCCCACACGGCAGTGTGCCCCCACACGGCAGTGTGCCCCCACACGGCAGTGTGCCCTACACCGTGGTACGCCCCCGCACCGTGGTGCGCCCACGGTGCGTTTCCCACCGTCACCGTAGGAGCACACAGCCGTGTGCCCCCACACGGCAGTGTGCTCAGAAATTGAAATATTGCTTAGGAACCAACTATGAACCACATCGAAGATCGCATCAACCACCTCTTGGGGCAAATGACCCTCGAAGAGAAGATCGGCCAGCTCAACCAACCGATGATCCATGGCTTGCCGGGTCTCGATCTGTTACGGCAAGGCCAAGCCGGTTCAATCATCAACGCCTTCGGCGCGCTCAGCGGGCAAGGTTTCGATCACCTAAGCAGCGCCGAGCAATGCAACGCACTGCAAAAAGCCGCCCTCGAATCACGCTTGGGCATCCCATTGCTCTTTGGGCGCGACATCATTCACGGCCAACGCACCGTCTTCCCGATCCCGCTGGCGCAGGCCGCCAGTTTCAACCCAACATTGGTCGAAACTATCAACCGCATCGCCGCCCGCGAAGCCAGCGCCGTCGGCATTCGCTGGACGTTCGCGCCCATGCTCGATATTGCCCGCGATGCGCGTTGGGGCCGCATCGCCGAAGGCTATGGCGAAGACCCCTACCTGACGTCGCGCATGGCCGAGGCCGCGGTGCGCGGCTTTCAAGGTGATGATGTCAGCCAACCCGACCGGTTAGTTGCCTGCGCCAAACATTATGTCGGCTACGGCGCTGCTGAAGGCGGGCGCGATTACGAACAGGCGGAAATCTCTGAACCAACCCTGCGCGATGTCTACCTGCCGCCGTTCCGGGCCGCCGTCGCTGCCGGCGCCGGCACGGTCATGAGCGCCTTCCTCGACCTCAACGGCGTCCCGGCCACCGCCAACCGCCGGCTCTTGACCGATGTCCTGCGCGGCGAATGGGGCTTCGACGGCTTCGTCGTCTCGGATTGGGAATCGGTTGGGGAACTAGTGCAGCACGGCGTGGCCGAAGATCAGGCGCATGCGGCGGCGCTTGCCCTACGTGCCGGGGTTGATATGGACATGGTGAGCGGCGCGTATCAAACCACGCTGGCCGAAAACTTGCATCGAGGCCGGATCACGCGCGCCGAAATCGACGAAGCGGTGCGGCGCATCTTGCGCATCAAATTCCGTGCCGGCATCTTCGAGCGACCCTTTACCGATCCTGAGCGCGCCCAACGCGACATCCTCACCCACGATGCGCGCGCGTTCGCCCGCCAAGCGGCCCGTGAGACGATGGTGCTGCTCAAGAACGAACACAACCTCCTGCCGCTACGCGACTTCCGCCGCATCCTCGTCGCCGGGCCATTTGCCCACGCCACCGCCGAATTGTTTGGCACGTGGACAATGGACGGGCGGGCGGAAGATGTGACGCCGCTCGATCGGGCATTTCAAGAGGTCGCGCCAGCAGGGGTCGAGCTGTGGTTCGCCGCTGCGCCCGATTTAGCCATGTCCCGCGCTCACTACGCCGATGCCGTGGTCTTGCTGGTAGGCGAGCATCCTGCTCGCTCCGGCGAAAACGCCAACGTCAGCGACCTTGGGTTGCCGCCGGGACAACTCGAATGGATCACGGCCATGGCCGCGATCGGCAAACCGATTGTGCTGGTCGTCTTCGCCGGCAGGCCATTGGCGATCACCCGCGCCGTCGCACAGGCACAAGCCGTCATCTACGCTTGGCATCCGGGCATTGAAGGCGCCGCAGCGCTAGCCGAGCTTCTGTTTGGCTTAGCCGCGCCAGCGGGCCGGCTGCCGGTGAGCATGCCCCGCACAACCGGCCAAGCGCCGCTCTACTACAACCGCAAACCGACGGGACGGCCCTTAATCGCCGATGGGCCCTTCCGCACCCGCTACGTTGATACGCCGACCGCGCCGCTGTTCCCCTTCGGCTACGGTCTCACCTACACCCGCTTCAGCTACAGCGATCTGCGCCTCAGCAGCTCGCGCATGCGCGGCGCGCTGGAGGTGAGCGCCCTAATCACCAACACCGGCGAACAGGCCGGTACCGAAGTGGTGCAACTCTACGTGCGCGATCTGGTCGGATCGCTCACCCGCCCGGTACGCGAACTCAAAGGCTTCCAGCGCATTACCTTGCCACCCGGCGCAGCGCAGCGCGTCACCTTCACCTTGCGCGAAGAGGACTTGGCCTTCACTCGCGCCGACGGCAGTTGGGGAGCCGAACCGGGCCGGTTCAAGGTCTGGATTGCACCGCACTGCGAGGGCGGGCTAGAGGGTGAATTTGAATTATAACATTTGCCGGCTAATAAATTTCTTTGACAGGATGTGCCAAGAAGGTTTGCTGGCTAACAATCATTTATCGTGGTGAGATATTCTCATGTCATTGCGAGGGCGCGGAGCGCCCGAAGCAATCTCCTGCTTCAGCGGAACAGGCTTCCTGAAAGGTATCGCTTCCCCTCCCCCAGCGGGGGAGGGCTGGGGTGGGTGTACGGAACCGAATAGCCACAAAGAGACGCAAAAGGCACAAAAATCGTACGTTTTTGTGTATTTTGTGTCTTTTCGTGGCGATGTCGCGAGCCCTCACCCCCCAGCCCCCTCTCCCACCTAACGGCGGGAGAGGGGTTGGGGGTGAGGGTCTATGTACCGCCAGCGCCCGCAGCACGCTCCCCCTGCGGCGGAAAGGTTCCGCTTCCGTGCTCGCGGGGGATTGCTTCGCCGCCTCTGGCGGCTCGCAATGACAATCGGGGTGCGGCGCTGCCGATCTTTTGTCATTGCGAGGGCGCGGAGCGCCCGAAGCAATCTCCTGCTTCAGCGGAACAGGCTTCCTGAAAGGTATCGCTTCCCCTCCCCCAGCGGGGGAGGGCTGGGGTGGGGGCCATCTCCCGCCCGTGTCAGTGCGCGCCGCGGAACGCGGCGAAGCAATAAGCCGGTACATTGTGCGTCTTGTTGCAGCTAGTCTATGAACCTCTCACTCTAAAGATATGGTATAATCCATTACGCAGTGCGTCATAATTTTAATCTGTTAGGAGGCGACCAATGACGATCGCAAGCGAGCGCGGGATTGACATCTTCCATTTCGACGATTTACTCACCCCGCGCGAGCGCGCGCTTCGCGATAAAGTGCGCGCATTTTGCAACGAGCATGTGCTGCCGATCATTAATGACTACTGGGAGCGGGCCGAATTCCCGTTTGAACTGATTCCGCGCATCGCCGAGCTTGGCATCGTGGGCGGCACCATTCAGGGGTACGGTTGTCCGGGATTCACCAGCGTCGAAGTTGGCCTGATCGCCGCCGAGCTGGCCCGCGGCGACGGCAGCGTGGGCACGTTTGTCGGCGTCACCAGCGGCTTGGCAATGGGCGCGATCGCCGCCTGCGGTTCAGAAGAGCAGAAGCAACGTTGGCTACCAGCGATGGCCCGGCTGGAAAAGATTGGCGCCTTTGCCCTTACCGAACCGCATGTCGGCTCTGATGCGGCGCACATTCGCACCACCGCCAAGCGGGTCGATGGCGGCTATCTGCTCAACGGCGAAAAGCGCTGGATCGGCAACGCCACCTTTGCCGATGTGATTGTGGTTTGGGCGAAAGATGAAGAGACCGGACGGATTGGCGGCTTTCTGGTCGAAAAGGGCACGCCGGGCTATCAGGCGACCAAAATCGAGGGCAAGATCGCCAAACGTTCGGTGATAAATGCTGACATCAAGCTGGATAACGTCTTCGTGCCTGAAGCGAACCGCTTGCCGCTGGCCCGCTCGTTCCGCGATACGGCCAATATCCTCAAAAACACCCGCTACGGCGTGGCATGGGAAGCGGTTGGGCACGCGCAGGCCGCGTACGAACTCGCCCTCGACTACACCTTGCAGCGCGAACAGTTTGGCCGTCCGATCGCCGGCTTTCAATTGGTGCAGCAGAAGCTGGTGCAGATGCTCGGTGATTTAACGGCGATCCAGTTGATGGCGTGGCGGCTGAGCAAGCTCCGCGATGAAGATGAAAGCCAGATCACTGAGGGCATGGCTTCGCTGGCCAAGCAATACTGCGCCGGCAAGGCGCGCCAGATTGTGGCGCTAGGCCGTGAAGTGCTCGGCGGCAACGGCATCTTGCTCGACCGGCACATTGCCCGCCACTTCGCCGACATCGAAGCCGTCTATACCTACGAGGGCACCAACGAGATCAATACGTTGGTCGTTGGGCGTGAGATCACTGGGATTGCGGCGTTTGTGTAGCGCACACACGCACCACTCAAGACTGCCTCATAGAGTGCGGCAGCTTGGCTGCTGCACTCTACTGACAAGAGGAACAACCCGCTCAGGCACTGCTTCCGCTGACGCGGGAGATTGCTTCGGTCGGGCGCGACCCAGCCGCGCTGGGTCGCACCGCTCCCTCGCAATGACAAATGGCTCCTGTCATTGCGAGCGTAGCGCAGCGGAGCGAAGCAATCTCCCACGAGCGCGGCAGCAACTCGCTCAGCCACCCTTCCCTCTGACGCCCTCCCCCAGCGGGTTGAGGTGCGGACAGAACATTCGATCGAGCACGACCATTGATCGCGGTGCAATGCCTCAAAGCGTAGCTCTTCACTCCCCTCTCCCGCGCCAGTGGGAGAGGGGCTGGGGGTGAGGGCCAGCAGCCCGCGCAGCGGGCTTCGTACCCCTAGCCCGGCCCTTCAGAGCCGGGTATCGGACAGATGTTCTATCCACCCTTGAACCTCCAGCGGGTTGAGGGCTGGGGTGGGGGCCATTTACCCTCTGTCATTGCGAGCGTAGCGCAGCGGAGCGAAGCAATCTCCCGCGAGCACGGGAGCAACTCGCTCAGGCACCCTTCCCTCTGACTCCCTCCCCCAGCGGGGGAGGGCTGGGGTGGGGGCAACTCACTCAGGCACTTCTTCCGCTGACGCGGGGGATTGCTTCGGTCGGGCGGCACCCTGCTTCGCGGGTGGCCGCCCTCCCTCGCAATGACAAACAGGCGCCGCCGCCCCCTCGCAGGACTGTTCGCGTATAATAGCAATAGCTGGGCGATCTGCGAGGTACGCGATGCCAACATCTTCACTCCCGCCAATTCAGCGGTCATGGGCGCGCTGCCAAGCGCATAGCCTTGATCCGGCCAGTCCGCCGCAGACGGGGCCGGTCAATCTAGCAGTGTGGAGCCATCTGCAAGCACTGGCCCGCTCATCGATCGAGAATCTCTACCAGCTTAGCGAGCACCCCGGTTTTGCGGTCGTGATATGCGACGAGCAGGGTACGATCATCGACCTTGCCGGCGATAGTGAGATTATCGATCAAGCGCAGCAACATGGGATCGGATATGGCATTAGCTTGGCGGAAGAGGTCGCCGGCACGAACGCGGTCGATTTGGCGCTGCGCGAAGCATTGCCTTACCAGACCGGCGGCGACGAGCACTATTGCAATTGGTTGCAGCCGTTTGCACTGGCGGCAGCCCCGATCTTCAGCCCTGATGGCGAGGCGTTAGGTGCGCTGGCTATCCTTACCCTCGCTGAAGCACACCATCCTTATGCGCTTGGGATGGTGATTGCCGCAGCGCAGGCGTTGCACAGCCAACTCCGCGCCGAACGGCTGCTCAACGAGGCTAACGACCAACTGAGCGAACTGTATGCAACCCTTGATACGATCAACGAAGGGCTGATCTTTGTAGGGCCGAACGGTGAGATCCGCCGGCTGAGTCGGCGGGTGGCGAATATTCTTGACATCAATGTGCGGTCAGCCGCCGGTCGCCCGCTGAGTAGCGTCATCGCGGTGCCGCCGGTCATTGCGACAGCGCTTCATAACCTCAACACCCTCGACGAACAAGAAGTGATCTGGCAGACGCCGAATGGCGCCCAAGCGGTCATCTGCGGCGTGCGCCCGGTTTGGGATCGCAGCCGGCGGTATTTGGGCAGCGTCATTACCTTACGGCCAACTGAGAGTGTGCGCCAACTGGTGCAACAAGTGGTCGGCGCGCAAGCCACGTTTACGTTTCGCGATATCATTGGCCAGAGTGAGAGTATGCGGCAAGCGCTGCGGCAGGCGCGGCTTGCCGCAGCCGGTCGCGGCGCAGTGCTGTTGCGCGGCGAAGCCGGTGTGGGCAAAGAGATCTTTGCCCAAGCGATCCACAATGCCAGTAACCGCGCCGGCGGCCCCTTCGTGCGAATTTCATGCGCTGCCATCCCACACCAACTGCTTGATAGTGAACTGTTCGGGGTTGAGGGAACCGACCGGCAACCGGGCCGTCCGGGCAAGCTCGAACTGGCTTATGGCGGCGTTATCTATCTCGAAGCGATTGATGCGCTCTCGTTTGATCAACAAACCAGTTTGCTTCGCGCCATCGAGATGGGGCGGCTGATCCGAACAGGGGGCGCGCGCCCTGTCTCGATCGATGTCAGAATGATCGTCGCTGGCCATGATCTCGAACAACTGGTGCAAGAGGGTCGTTTCCGCGCCGATCTGTATGCCCGGTTGAGCGCGTTTATCGTTGACATTCCACCCCTGCGCCAGCGTGGTAATGATGTCATTTTGCTCGCCAACCAAATGGTGCAACGGCTTAGCGAACAACTGGGCCGTCCGGTAGCGCTTGATCCTGATGCGCTCGCTGCGTTGCGAGCGTACCCGTGGCCGGGCAATGTGCGCGAATTGGAAGTGGTGCTGGAACGGATGGCGCAAACCAGCGCCAAGAGCGTCTTGACGGTCAACGATTTGCCGCCGGCGATTGCTCGCCATGCGACGCCGTTAACGATGGCGGATAGCCCGCGACTGGCGGAAGCGCAAGAGTTGAGTGAGCGCGACGCGATTGTCCGCGCTATCCGCACCGCCGGCGGGCGCTTGGGCCGGGCAGCAGCCTTGTTGGGGATTAGCCGGGCCACCCTTTGGCGGAAGATGACCCGCTACCACATTGCACGTGATGATCTCACATCATAACAGCGTTTCAAGATTGAAACACTTTTGCATGCCGCACAGCCTCTTCACAGCTTGACGTTCCTTAACCCACTTTGCTACGATACCAACTACAGGGATCACGACCCAACAACGAAGCAAAGAGGGGTAATGGAATCCCGTCTGCAGCCAGAACGTGATGGCTAGCGCATGACAGCGCTTGGCAGGAAACGTTTGTGCATTGCACGGTGCAATGCATCGTGTCACTCATAGAGAGCATTGAGAAAGGAGGTGCGCAGGGCGGGTCGCCGCACACTGCCAGCAGAGCAGATGGCGCGCACGCCCAGTTCAGATGCGCCGGCACGCCACGTTGCGCGTGCAAGCGGTTATGCTTCCGATAACCGTGAATCAGGATTGGCGCGCATCACGTTCTCTGGTTGAACGATGGATCAAGGTTGATTCGCAAGAACTGGTTCCGTTTGTGTTGCAAGGAGGAGACCCTCTATGCCTGCGTCCTTTCTGGGCGAAGTGTTTGGCACCATGGTGCTGATTCTGTTTGGCAATGGCGTCGTGGCCAATGTATTGCTGACGCAATCGAAAGGGAATGGCGGCGGCTGGATCGTGATTACCACCGGCTGGGCCTTCGCAGTGATGGCTGGCGTTTTTACCGCTTCGGCGCTTGGCAGCCCCGGCGCTGACCTCAACCCGGCGGTGACGATCGCAGTGATGCTGCGCGGCGGCTATGATGTTGGCACCGCAGTGATGCACATTGTCGCCCAGTTCATTGGCGCGTTCATTGGCGCAACCCTCGTCTGGCTGACCTACCTCTCGCACTGGGAAGTCACCAAAGACCCCGGCCTCAAGCTGGCCTGTTTCAGCACCGGCCCGGCGATCAATAATCCGGTGAACAACATCATTACCGAAGTGATCGGCACCTTCGCGCTGGTCTTCATTATCTTCGCCATCTTCAGCGCCGATGGCGCTACCGGTGGCAGCCCTGCCAGCGGGCTTGGCCCGTATTTAGTGGCGGCCTTGGTTTGGGGTATCGGTCTGTCGCTTGGCGGCCCGACCGGATATGCCATTAACCCTGCTCGCGACCTTGGCCCGCGCATTGCCCACTTCGTGTTGCCGATCGCCGGCAAGGGCGACAGCAATTGGGGCTATTCGTGGGTGCCAGTGGTTGGTCCGATCATCGGCGGCTCGATCGCAGCCCTGCTGGCGAATGCGCTTGGCATGTAACGGTTAGCAGTCATCGCTTCAAGGGAGGAAACCTGTGAAGAAGTTGATCAACGCACCGGAGAACGTCGTTAAAGAGGCGCTGGCCGGGATGGCGATCGCTCATGCTGACCTGATTGATGTGCATTTCGATCCCGATTATATTGTCCGCAAGGGCGCGCCGCACAACAAGGTCGGCGTGATTTCGGGCGGCGGTTCGGGCCACGAACCGATGCACGGCGGGTTTGTCGGCTACGGCATGCTTGATGCCGCCTGCCCCGGCGCGGTCTTTACTTCGCCGGTGCCCGATCAGATGCTGGCCGCAACTAAGGCGGTCAATGGCGGCAAGGGGGTGCTGCATATCGTCAAGAACTACACCGGCGACGTGATGAACTTTGAGATGGCGGCCGAATTGGCCGCCGCCGAGGGGATCGAGGTGGCCAGTGTAGTGACGAACGACGATGTGGCGGTAGAGAATAGCACATGGACGGCTGGCCGCCGCGGCGTCGGTGTGACGGTGCTGCTCGAGAAGATTGTCGGCGCCGCTGCCGAAGCCGGCGCCGATCTGGCAACCTGCAAGGCGATTGCCGAGCGGGTGAATGCCCACGGGCGCAGCATGGGTATGGCCCTGACGCCGTGTACGGTGCCGCAGGCCGGCAAGCCGGGCTTTGAGCTGGCCGAAGATGAGATGGAGGTCGGGATCGGCATCCACGGTGAGCCGGGCCGCCGCCGCGAGAAGCTGGCCCCCGCCCGCGACATCGCCGAAATGCTGGCCGGCCCGATCCTCGACGACCTGCCGTTCCAGAGCGGCGATGCCGTGCTCGCTTTCGTCAACGGTATGGGTGGCACGCCACTGATCGAGCTCTATTTGATGTACAATGAATTAGCGCGCATTCTCAAGGATCGCAACATCACCATCGCTCGTTCGTTGGTGGGCAACTACATTACCTCGCTTGAGATGGCTGGCGTCAGCTTTACGTTGCTTCGCCTCGATGATGAGATGATCAAGCTTTGGGATGCGCCCGTACATACGCCTGCCTTGCGCTGGGGTATGTAAGCAGGTGGAAGACCACGGCGGGGCGCGATGCCCCGCCGCCAGACTGACGCAGAGGAACCATGCAGATCACCGCCGATCATGTCACAAGCTTTCTCCAACTGGTTGCCGAACGGGTTAAAGAGCAGCGTGAGTATTTGACGCGGCTCGATGCGGCGATTGGCGATGCCGACCACGGGGTGAATCTCGACCGCGGCTTTAGCACGGTGATGAGCAAATTGCCCACGGCGACCGACCGCAGTATCAGCGGCTTGCTGAAATTAACAGGCATGACGCTGATCTCGACCGTTGGCGGGGCTAGCGGCCCCCTCTACGGCACCGCCTTTCTCCGCGCCGGCACTGCGATCGGCGACCGGGCCACGATCGGCGCCGAAGAGCTGATCGCTGCGCTCAGCGCCGCTCTCGAAGGCATTCAAACGCGCGGCAAGGCAACCCGCGGCGAAAAGACGATGATCGATGCGATCGCGCCAGCGATCGATGCGCTGAAAGAACAGTATGCAGCAAGCGGTGATCTGCTGGCGGCGATGCGTGCCGCAGTTACCGCTTGCGAACAGGGCATGATCGCAACTGAACCAATGCTGGCGACAAAGGGCCGCGCGTCGTACCTCGGTGAACGCTCGATTGGCCACCGTGATCCGGGGGCAGCATCGGCGTTCCTGATGGCGCAGGCCATGCTCGCTACCCTCGAACGCGCCGTTCAAGGATAAGTTCGCATACCGTTTGGTATGCTTGGAGACAAAGGAGTCTGTACTCATGGCAAAGTATGCCGCTGCTATCGATCAGGGAACGACTAGCACCCGCTGTATGATTTTTGACCACAGTGGCAATGTGGTCTGCTACGACCAGAAAGAGCACGAGCAGATTTATCCCCGCCCCGGCTGGGTTGAACATAGCCCCGATGAGATTTGGGAGCGCACCCAGAGCGTGATCCGCGGCGCGCTCAATAAGGGTGGGCTCAGCGCCAGCGATATTGTCGCGGTTGGCATCACCAATCAGCGCGAGACGACGGTGGTCTGGAATCGCAAAACGGGCCGCCCGGTCTATAACGCGATTGTCTGGCAAGACACCCGCACCGACCAGATTTGCAACGAATTGGCGGCTGACGGTGGCCAAGATCGCTTCCGCGCTAAGGTCGGCTTGCCGCTAGCGACCTACTTCTCTGGCCCCAAGATCCGCTGGATCCTCGATAATGTGCCCGGCGCGCGCGAGGCGGCGGAGGCCGGCGATGTCATCTTCGGTAACATTGACACCTTCTTGACGTGGTGGCTCACCGGCGGCCCCGATGGCGGCGTTCACGTCACTGATGTGACCAATGCCTCGCGCACGATGTTGATGAATCTCGAAACCCTCGATTGGGATGACGAGATCCTTGGCATTATGGGCATTCCGCGCCAGATGCTGCCCAAGATTATGCCATCGAGTATGGTCTACGGCACGGCGACCGGCGAGCTAGCCGGCGTGCCGGTGGCCGGC
Organism: Chloroflexus islandicus; assembly: GCF_001650695.1. Taxonomy (GTDB): domain Bacteria; phylum Chloroflexota; class Chloroflexia; order Chloroflexales; family Chloroflexaceae; genus Chloroflexus; species Chloroflexus islandicus. The sequence goes on along the minus strand of NZ_LWQS01000071.1, from coordinate 64,931 downwards.
ATCCTCGGCGATCAGCAGGCAGCCATGGTCGGCCAAACCTGCTTCGATCCCGGTGAAGCGAAGAACACCTACGGCACCGGTTCGTTTATGCTGCTCAATACCGGCACCAAGATTGTGCCGTCAACGAGCGGTTTGCTGACGACCGTCTGCTACCAGTTCGGCAACCAGCCTGCCGTTTACGCACTCGAAGGTTCGATCGCGATTACCGGCGCGCTGGTGCAGTGGCTGCGTGATAACCTTGGCCTGATTACCTCGTCGGCTGAGGTCGAGGCGCTGGCCAATCTGGTCGAAGATAACGGCGGTATCTATTTCGTGCCCGCCTTCTCTGGCCTGTTCGCACCGTACTGGCGCTCGGATGCCCGCGGTGTGATTGTGGGTCTGACTCGTTACGTCAATAAAGGCCACCTCGCCCGGGCCGTGCTCGAAGCGACTGCCTATCAAACCCGCGAAGTACTCGATGCGATGGAGCAGGATTCGGGGGTGAAGCTGACCGCGCTCAAGGTCGATGGCGGGATGGTCTACAATAACACCTTGATGCAGTTCCAAGCTGACATCCTCGGCGTGCCCGTCATCCGGCCCAAGGTGGCAGAAACGACGTCGCTCGGTGCGGCGTATGCCGCCGGCCTCGCTGTCGGCTTCTGGTCGAACACCGACGAGATGCGGGCTAACTGGGGTGTCGATCATACGTGGACGCCGCAGATGGATGAGGAGACTCGCGCCCGCCTCTATCGCGGTTGGAAGAAGGCAGTGACCCGCACCTTCGATTGGGTAGAATAATTTCGCGGAGCACGCTTCTCGATGCACGCAACGCCGCCAAGCAGATTGGTGGATGTATAGCGGTGCGTAACCAGCGCGATGGTGTTATGATACCATCATCGGTTATGTACCGCCCGTCCTGTGCGGCAGTGTCTGTTCAATGCGGCAAGACCGGCGCGGGCAATCCTGCCGGTCTTGTTGCCCGTTAGGAGATCAGCATGCAAACGCTCTCCACCGACGTGTTGGTGATCGGCGGTGGTGCGACCGGTACCGGCTGTGCGCTCGATTTGGCAATGCGCGGCATTCGCTGCATCCTCGTCGAGAAGGGAGATTTGACCCATGGCACTACCGGTCGCTATCACGGCCTGCTCCATTCCGGCGGAAGATATGTGACCAAAGACCCGCAATCGGCCACCGAATGCGCCCACGAAAATGCCATCCTGCGCCGGATTATGCCTCACTGCATCGAGCAGACTTCTGGCTTTTTCGTGATTACGCCGTGGGATGATGAAAGTTATGGCGATGTGTTTGTGGCAAACTGCCATCGTACCGGCGTGCCGGTGCAAGAGATCAGCGTCGCCGAGATGCTCCGCCGCGAACCGGCCCTCAATCCACGCATTTCGCGCGTGTTTGAGGTGCATGATGGTTCCGCCGACTCGTTTCTCGCCACCCACTCGGTTGCGCTGGCTGCCCGCGAGTATGGCGCCGAGATTCGCACCTATCACAATGTGGTCGATCTAGTACGGGTAGGCGATCGGGTGGTAGGGGCAATTGTCGAAGATTTGCGTAGTGGCGAGCGGATCCGGATCGATTGCACCTATGTGCTCAATGCCGCCGGCGCATGGGCCGGCAAGATCGCGGCGCTGGCCGGCGTGACCGTGACGGTCGTGCCCGGCAAGGGTACCATGGTGGCAATGAACCATCGGATGGTGAACACGGTGGTCAATCGCTGCAAGCTCCCCTCTGATGGCGACATTATCGTGCCCATCCATACGGTGGCTGTGATCGGAACGACTGATGTGCATGTCCCTGATCCTGATGTGTTTGGGATCGAGCCGGAAGAGATCCAGTTTATGCTCGATGAAGGCGAGAAGCTGATCCCCGGTTTCCGCCAGTATCGCGCCCTGCGCGCATGGGCCGGCGTGCGCCCGCTCTACAAAGATAAAGATGTCGCCAGCGACCGCGATATTCCCCGCACGTTCAAGTTGCTCGATCACGAAGAGCGTGATGGCGTGAGCGGTATTCTATCGATTGTCGGCGGCAAGTGGACAACCTACCGCCTCATGGCCGAGCAGACGGTCAACGAGCTGGCCCGCCGGTTGGGCAATACCCAACCGTGCCGCACGGCGAGCGAGGTCTTGCCGGTGCCGCGCTTCGAGCACCGTGCCCACGCGATGGTGACGGTGTCAACCGATCCAGCAGCCCAAACGCCGCACTACTGGTTGGGAAAGCCGCTGGCCTTGGTTGAGAGCGAGCACGCTGCCGGTGATCTGATTTGCGAATGCGAACTCGTGACTCGCGACCGGATTGTAGCGGCGATCGATGCTGGCGCGCATAACCTTGACGATATCCGGCGCGATGTGCGCATGGGGATGGGGCCATGCCAAGGCGGGTGGTGCATCTACCGCACGGCTAACCTGCTCTACGAGCGGCGCTGCGCCGATGGCCTCAGCCATACCCACGCCAACGAAGCGATTTTGCACTTCCTCCAAGAGCGGTGGAAGGGATTGACGCCGGTGCTCTGGGGCGACCAGTTGCGGCAGGCCCGTCTCGACGAGCTGATTTACGCCGGCGTGTTGGGCATTCACCGCTTGCGCGCGCTGGCCGAGCCGGGAGGCGGGTTGGTGACGCAGCATCCCGCGATCGCAACCGAGTATGTGCAGGCGTAGCCCGCCGGGAGAGTGTTTATGTACGATACGATTGTGATCGGCGCTGGCCTCAGCGGGATGCTGGCTGCGATTGGCCGCGCCGAACGCGGCGAGAAGGTGCTGGTGCTAGCCAAAGGCCACGGCGCGACACACTGGTCAACCGGCTGTATCGATCTGCTTGCCGATGTGGATGACCCGCTGGCCGGGATTGCCCAGTTGGCGATCCAACACCCCCATCACCCTTACGCCTTGGCCGGCCCGGCGATGATCGAGCAGGGGATTGCCCGCGTCCGTGCGATCGGCGAAGCCGCCGGCTACCCATTCGCTGGCAGTTTCAACCGTAACCTGCTCTTGCCGACCGCGCTAGGAGCGCTGCGCCCCACCGCCTTCGCTCCGGCCACGATGATCGCCGGCGATGCCCGCCAACTGCGCGATGGCCGGCCCACCCTCATTGCCGGTTTTGCCGAGCTGCGCGACTTCTTTCCGCCACTGATCGCCGCCAACCTGCGCGCGCAGGGCATTGCTGCTGAAGCGGCGCAGTTGACGCTGCCACCTACGCAGCGCCAACACGATTTCAGCCCGGTAACGCTGGCCCGGCTGTGCGAGCAACCGGCCTTCCGCGCCAACCTTGGCGAGCAATTGGCCGCCTATGTGCGCAAGGGTGGTTATGCCCGCATTGGTCTGCCGGCGATCCTCGGCCTTAAGCATGCCACCGAGGTGGTGCGTGATCTGCAAAATCGGGCCGGCGCCTTGATCTTTGAAATTCCTACCCTGCCGGTTTCGGTGGCCGGTATGCGGTTGTATCAGATACTTGAGGATGAATTGCTACGGCTAGGCGGTCGCATCCAATTGGGTGGATTCGTCCAACGCGCCGAGCGCATTAGTGACACCCTCGTTGCCGTGTTCAGCGAGGCGGCAGCCCGCGAGCAACGCCACACTGCCCGGCGTTGGGTGCTGGCGACCGGCGGCATTCTCGGCGGTGGTGTGCGCGCCACGCCCGATGGCCATCTGCATGAAACGGCGCTCGACCTGCCGCTGCAAACGCCTGACGGCAGAGCCGGATGGTTTGCGCCACGGTTTCTCAATGCGCACGGCCACCCTGTCTTCCAAACCGGGGTACGGGTCGATCAACGCCTGCGCCCGCTCGACGCCGCGGGCCAGCTAGTATACGAGAATGTGCAAATCGTTGGCGGCGCGCTGGCCGGCTACGATCCGATTCGCGAAGGCAATCTCGAAGGGGCCGCTATCGCCACCGGCTGGGCCGCCGGGCAGGCATGAACGTACAGCCGCACGGCCGTGCGGCTCCATGATGCGCTCGCAGAGGAAACCCTATACAGCCGCACGGCCGTGCGGCTCCATGATGCGCTCGCAGAGGAAACCCTGTACAAACGCACGGCCGTGCGGCTCCATGATGCGCTCGCAGAGGAAACCCTGTACAGACGCACGGCCGTGCGTCTCTATCATGCGCTCGCAGAGGAATCACCACTATGGATCATATCGAACTCTCACTCACCCAATCACTCGATCACTGCATCAAATGCAACATCTGCACCTCAGCCTGCCCGGTGGCGGCAGTGACCGATGTCTTCCCCGGCCCCAAATACGTCGGGCCGCAAGCGCAACGCTTCCGCCACGCCGCCCAACCGGTGCCTGATGCTTCGGTTGATTACTGTTCAGGCTGCCGGGTCTGCAATCAGGTCTGCCCGACCGGCGTGCGCATCGCCGAGCTGAACGCCCGTGCCCGCGCCCAAATCGTCGCCGAACGCGGCATGCCCTTGCGCAACCGGATCATCGCCCGTTCGGGATTGGTGGGGCGGCTCAGCAGCGGCCCGCACGCGCCGCTGGTCAACTTCACGCTCAATTTTGCGCCGGCACGTTGGATAATCGAACGGGTAATGGGCATCCACCGCCACGCACCGCTACCCAAAGCCAGCACCTACACCTTCCGCCGTTGGTTTAAACGGCGCAAACCGGCGACCAACGGACGGCGACCGCAGGTGGTCTACTTCCACGGGTGCAGCACCAACTACTACGAACCGCACGTTGGCAAAGCGGCGATTGCCGTGCTCGAACACCTCGGGTTTGAGGTCATCGTGCCGCCACAACGCTGCTGCGGCTTGCCATTGCTCTCGAACGGCGACTTTCCGGCGGCGCAGAGCCATCACGAATACAACGTCGCCCAACTCTTGCCCTACGCTCGCGCCGGCATCCCGATCGTCGGTACCAGCACCAGTTGCACCCTCACTCTGAAAGAAGAGGCGCCGGAGCTATTGGGGTTGCACGGCGACGACATTCGCGCGGTCGCTGCCGGCACTTACGACATCTTCGAGTTCTTGCGCGATCTGCATCAGCAGGGCCGCCTGCGCACTGATTTCCGCCCGATCGAACGCGAGTTGCCTTACCACCCGCCATGCCAGTTGCGCGCGCACCGGATTGGCCGGCCCGTGCTCGATGTATTGGGACTGATACCCGGCTTGCGCCTGCGCGAGAGCCGGGCCGAATGCTGCGGCATCGCCGGCACCTACGGCCTCAAGCGCGAGAAGTATCAGATCGCAATGGACGTCGGCAAACCCCTGTTCGACTTCGTGCGCGCCAGCGGCCAAGACCTTGCCCTCTGCGACAGCGAGACCTGTCGCTGGCAGATCAGCGGCGCAACCGGCGTCGCTACCCGCCATCCGATCGAAATTCTAGCCGAGGCCTACGGTCTATCGGTGTAATGCCTTTCCATCCATCTGTCATTGCGAGGGGCGGCGGCGCCTGTCTGTCATTGCGAGGGGCGGCGGCGCCTGTCTGTCAGTGCGAGGGGACGAAGCTCCTGTTTGTCAGTGCGAGGGGACGAAGCCCCCGAAGCAATCTCCCACCTTTAGCGGGCAGAATACCTGAGAGGATCACATTTGCTGAAGCAGGAGATTGCTGCGCCGCCTCTGGCTGATGCCCCCACCCCTTGCCCCTCCCCCGCTGGGGGAGGGAGGCAGAGGGAAGGATGCCTGAGCAGCTTGCTCCCGTGCTCGCGTTGAGGGACAGACAGAACATGTGCTCGACCACACCCATTGATCGCTGTGCGATGCTTCAAAGCCCGGCGCTCCGCGACCCTCTCCAGCCGTTAGGTGGGAGAGGGGTCGGGGGTGAGGGCCAGCAGCCCGCGCAGCGGGCTTCGTAACCATAGCCCGGCCCTTCAGGGCCGGGTACCGGACAGATGTTCTGTCCGCCCCTGAACCCGCTAGGGGGAGGGACTCAGAGGGAAGGATGCCAGAGCGGCTCACTTCCGCTTTCCTCTGTCATTGCGAGGGAGCGGCGGTACCTGTTTGTCATTGCGAGGGGGCGCAGCCCCGAAGCAATCTCCCCCTTCTGCGCAACCCATGCCTGAGCGGATTGCTTTCGCCAGACGCGAAAGAACGCGATCTACACTTGGTTCAACCGCAATGCCAGCATTTTGTTATAATACGGTTTAGTGTGTTCGCGTCTGCCCGGAGTAGTGCGCATGCTTGCGCCGGAAACAGTCTTGCAAGGCCGGTATCGGGTCATCACCCAGATCGCCAAAGGCGGGATGGGCGCCGTCTATCAGGCGCGCGATCTGCGGCTACGCATTGACGTGGCCCTGAAACAGACCCTGTTTAACGATGAGGCATACCGGCAAGCGTTCGAGCGCGAAGCGCAAATACTGGCCCGGCTTAGGCATCAGGCTTTGCCGCGAGTAATCGATCACTTCATCGATCCACAAGGCCAGTTTTTGGTCATGGAATTCATCCACGGCGAAGATCTCGGCAATCAATTGGCGCGCCTTGGCCGCCGGTTCGCTTCACCACAGGTCTTGCCCATGGTGATTAAATGGATGGATCAACTCCTCGATGTGTTGAATTATCTGCACACACGGCCAGTTCCGGTCATTCATCGCGATATTAAGCCCAAGAACCTTAAACTAACACCGAGCCACGATATCATCTTGCTCGATTTTGGGCTGGCCCGCGGCGGGATGACGGTCTCAGCCGGGATTGACGGGTCGGGCACGCGCAAGGTCTACGGTTTTACCCCGCCGTATGCGCCCTACGAGCAGATGCGCGATGGCGAACCGGATCCGCGCAGCGATATTTATTCGCTCTCGGCCACCCTGTATCATCTGCTGACCGGTGTGCTGCCACCTGATGCGATGACCCGCATGGCCCGGCTGGTCAATGGCCAACCTGATCCGTTGCGTCCGATCCGCAGCTTGGCGCCGCATGTACCGGAAGGGTTGGCCCAGTTGATCGAGCAGGGCATGGCAACCCTGATCGATCAGCGACCGCAATCGGCCCGCGAGATGCGCGAGGCGCTTCACCGGCTGCGTGGCAAGCCAGCCGCTGCTGCGCCGGCAGTTTTACGGCCCATACCCCAACCAGTAGCGCCACCAGTCCCTGAGCCTACTGAGACGCCCTCCCAACCGTCACCGGAGGAGCCGAGCCCTGCCCAATTGACGACACCGGTTGGCACGATGTTACGTCGCTTGATCACTGGCAGCCAAGTGCGGAGTATCGCCTTTTCGCCAGATGGCAAACGGTTGTTGGCTGGCTATGACGATTATACGGTTGGAGTATGGGAGGCCAGCACCGGTGAACAAGTTACCAGCCTGCGTGGCCACGAGAGCACCGTCCGCACCGTCGCGTGGAGTCCTGATGGCAAGCTGGCTGTAACCGGCAGCGATGACGAGACGGTGCGGATCTGGCGCACGGACGATTGGCAACTATTACAAACCATCCAACACCCCGGTTGCCCAATCGAGAGCATCGCGTTTAGCCCTGATGGCCGGTATCTTGCTACTGGCGGGTGGGGGAGTGCGATCACACTGTACGAACTACGGCAACAGAAAATCACGCCAATTGGTTTGTTTACCAGCCCCTTCGTACATTCATTGAGCTTTTCGCCTGATGGCTCGCTCTTAGCGGCTGGCTGCTATGACGGCGCGATCTACCTCTGGCAGGTCGCCGATCAACGAGCACTCGAACCGATTAACGGCTTTAATACGTTTATTTACAGTGTCGCGTTTAATCCGGCCAGCACGATTATCGCCGCTAGCAGCGGCACTACTATCCGGCTGTGGCGACTCAAAGATTATCATCCGCTCGACACCCTGCAAGGGCACACGGCGCCGGTGCGTGGGCTTGCCTTCAGCCCGCGATCCCCGATCTTGGCTTCGGTCAGCGAAGATCGTAGCGCCCGCTTTTGGCACATGGAACAGGCGCAACCGTTACCGCTCGTGCTCGAACACAGCGCCGGTGTGAGCTGCCTGAGCTTTAGCCCCGACGGCCAATTGCTGGCGACCGGCGCTCATGATGGCCGTATCTGCCTCTGGCAGGCGCCAACCAAATAGAGGCAGAGGCACAGCGTTGCTGTACCACTACCTTTTATTCTTCACCCGTTCCACCAAGGCAATAATCCGTTCGGCCCGCCGGCCATAGGTGTGTTCAGCCGCCAAGGCCTGCCGCGCCGCTGCAAGCGAAGGGTCACGCTCGGCCAGCGCTGCGCTCAGCGCCGCTTGTAAACCGGCCAGATCGCGCCGGGTGAAGCTGTAGGCCAGATGCGGCGGCAAGATCTCGTGCAAGGCTGGAATGGACGGCAGCACGACCGGGATGCCCAACGCCATATACTCAAACAACTTGAGCGGCGAAGCAGTCACATCGGTGACGGTATCGGGAATCACCAGCGCATCAGCCGCACCGAGGCAACGCACCACCGCGGTTTGCGGGCGTGGCGGCAGCAGGTAGAGATCGGCTGGTGTAGCCGTGGTTTCAGCGACCCGCAACCCTTCACTGATCGCATGGGCCGCCAGTGCCGCCCGCTCGCCGGGTCGTCCGCCGAGAATCAGACCGATCAAATCTGGCTGGGTCACGCGCAGAGCACGGATGGCGCTGAGCAAGCCATCGAGCCAGCGGTGGGCAAAGGTCATGCCGGCATAGGCGACGATCGGCGCCGCGGACGGCAAGCCAAGTTCGGCGCGGCACGCAGCGCGATCTTGCGGCGCAAAGATCTGCTCGTCGTAGGCATCGGGAATGACCGCTACATCAGCCGGATCGCGCCAGCCAATGTGCGCCAACAGCCGGCGAAAATCCTCGGTGAGTGATGCAACCGCCGTCACCCGACCGATCGCCGTCCGGTCGATCAAATCGAGCAACCCGCGCGCCCAACGTTCTTTGGCACGTGACGGGTTGCGTGACTCAAGGTCATGCGCCTCGTAGATCACGGGCAGGCCAAGCCGGGGCCCAAAAACGCCGGCCCACCACGCGGCAATAATCGGCTGGCGGATATAGACCGCCTCGACGGTCTGCCGGCGGGGAGCCACCATCGCCGCGGTCATGGCGGCGAAGACCGAATGTTCCATGTAATAGAGCAGCGTGCTCTTGTACAGGCGTGAGAGCTTACCAATCGCCGGGCGGGGCAAATGCACCGCGCCAACGTCATAAAACCGGCTTGGCTCCATCCCCCAACGCGGAATCAGGGCAAGGGTGTCAGGCCGGCGCGCGCGCAATTCGCGCAGCGAGGTATAGGTTTGCAGCGCATTGGCCGACTGCAAATTCAAGCTGGTGGGATAGGCGATATAGACGATCATCTCAACGGGCAACCTCAAGCCGCGACAGCAAACGATCCAATTCCGCCAGCGTTGAGGCCAGCCCTTCTGGAGCGGTGTGGAGTGAGCCGCCAGTCACCAACGCTGCGCGCACAAGATGCGGGTCATCGCCGGCCATCTGTAAGTTGCGCAAATCTTGCCGGATTCGCTCATCGCTGATCGCAATGCCATGCCGGGCCAGCATCGCCCGGTAATACGGATAATGTTCGCAGAGATGGCGGGCCACGCTCTCGAAGCCGTGGCGCGCGATCGTCATCCGGGTGCGGAAACGCATCGTATTTTCGGCGAACATCGTCCGATCATGGCGCGAAGGTTCGATCAGAATGATGTCAACTTCAGGATGGCGGCGACGCACTTGTTTGATGTGGTAATGCAAACCGGCGTGGATAAAGGTACGAAACACTTGATTGCCGATCCGCTGAATACCCTGATCGCTGATGCCGGCGCCGGGCGGATGGCGGCGGTTATCGAACGGCACCATCGGATTGATGCACACGATCAGCTCGGCGCCACGCTCGATGGCGACATCGAGGCTCGCGGTACCGCGCAACCCGCCATCGATATAATCGCGATCGCCGATCCGCACCGGGCGGTAGAAAATGGGGATCGCCGCCGACGCACAGACGGCGAGTGAAATCGGCACGTGTTCAAGCGGCGGTAACCCGAAGACGGCGCGTTCACCGGTATCGAGATCGGTCGCAACAATCATGAGCTCGCGGTCAAGATCGGTAAAGCGATTTGAGCGACCGGGTTGTTCGAGCGCCACCCGCAGGTAGCGTTCAAGCGCCTGTGAGTCATAGAGACCGGTCGGCAAGCCAACCGCCAAGGTTTCGATCAGATCGAGGAGCGACGCCTCGCTGCCTTCACGCAACCAGCGTTGGACAGCTCGAACCAACGCGCCGGGCAGGTGAGAAGCGCGGCGCAACAGATCGGCCAGATTGAACTGGTAGAGGTGGTGCGGTTCGAGCTGATCGATGCCGAGCAATGAACTTTCGAGCACGCTAATTAACGTGCGCGGCGACATATTGTTGGCGAGACAGGCATTGATCAACGCGCCGGCGCTGGTGCCGACATAGATATCAAATTCATTGACCGAGAGATGTTCGAGCACCTGATCGATGGCGCAGAGGGCGCCGATCTCATAAGCGGCGCCGGCCACGCCGCCGCCGGCGAGGACCAAAGCGGTTGTGCTGCGCTGCATAGCCTGCCTCTCTGCAACGATATGCGATCACCTTCAACGCCGGCGTAACAATTGCTCGACCATGCTGGCGAGCGCATCGATCTGGGCATGAAGCCGTTCGACATCGTTGCGTGTCGGCACATCAGCGATGCGATCGGCCAATTGATTCTGCGCATCACGGGCAAACTCTTGCCGCAACAGCAGCTTGCGCCAGCGATCAGCCTCTTCGGGCGAAAGTTCGCCCTCGTCAACCAGCACGTCGATCCGCCGGCCAATTTCAGCTTCGATCAGTTCATCACCACCGAGCGAACTGAAGAGTGTGCGCCGCAACGTCGTGAGGGTATCGCCACCAACCTGAATCAGACCGGTGAGCAAGTTGGTTGGCAACGGCGAACCGCGCCCACGGGCCTGTAATACGACCTGCGCCAAAATATTCGCCGTGATGTCGTCACCGGTCTCATTGTCGAGTACCTGTACCGTCTCGCCCTCTTGCACCAGCTTGGCAATGCCATCGAGGGTGATATAGCGCTTCTGGTTGGTGTGGTACAGTTTCCGGTTGGCGTATTTTTTAATGACATGCATGGTAGGTGCCGCCTTGCGCCGGGTCGTGCCAGTAAACGCAATGCCTTAGCAATCCCGGCGTTGCCTCAGTAGTCTCAGCGGCAATTATAACACGCTGCGCCAAAACGCCGGCAACTGTGGCCAGCGCCACAGTGCCGGCGTCCGGCAACTCGGAGCTAACTACTTCTCGCTGTGCTCTTCCTTCGCCTCGCTGCGGGTGCGGCTGCGAGCCGGCGCCTCTTGCGCGCGGCGCAGCTCTTCGACGCGGGCCGCCAGTTGGGCAATCTTGGCGCTCAGCTCGTCAATGTCGCGCTTGGAGGGAATGTTGAGCCGGTTGAGGAACTGCTCGAAGCTGGTCTCAACCTGCGCCGTCAGATTGTTGAGGTTAGCCTGCACCTGATCGGTCTGCGGCATCGCCGTCTTGCGGAAGCGCTCGGCAGCCTCCTCAAACAACTTCTGCGCATCTTTCTGCGCCAGTTCACCCCGCTCGACCAGCCGGTTGAGGAACGCCTCGGCCTCTTCGCGGCTGAGCGCAAACGCGCCAATGCCAGCCAGCATCAGCTTGCGCACCACTTCAAAGATCTGCACGCTCGGATTAACCGGCGGCGGCGTCTCGTCGATCTGGCGGACATTGACCTCAATCTCTTCGACCGTTGTCATAGCAGCCTCCTGCTCTATGGTAGTAACCGGAATTCAAGCTGTCTGTATCATAGCACAGCCTGCCGGGTTTCGGTAGTCATATAACGCGGTGCGTTACAACTCTGAGTATAACACGCTGCGTCATGGAAGTCAATGGTGAAATAGTTGCGAAGTGACAAACTTCGTAACGTCCCCGCTACTACGTCAAGCGGTGGTCACATCGCAGACGAAATGGAAGCTGCTCAGCCGCATCCCCTCGCGCTCGTAAAACCGGTGTGCGTCTTTGCGCCACGTACCCGAATCGAGGTGGAGTTGAGCGCACCCAGTAGCGGCAGCATACTCCTTGAGCCACGCCAGCAACCTCGCGCCATAGCCATGCGAACGCCGATCGGCCCGAGTCACCAGATCATCAACATACAGAAAGCGACCCCACGCCAGATTTTCGCTTACCCGAAACCCGGCCACCGCAACGGCTGCGCCATCCACCCAGACCGCAGCAAGCTGATAGCCATGCGCCATCTGCTGCCGGATGCGATCGACAAACGCTGCTGCAACCAGATGCGGACGCAGTTCAACCATAGCTGGATAACACGCTGCAATTGCTTCATCAGTTGTGGCCAGCGCAATAACAGGTTCGGCAGACATATCATCACCTTATCACATGCCGTAGGGGCGGAATGGTATTCCGCCCCTACGCTTGTTCGCTCGCGCCAACGTCTTCGCGATAGGTGCGTCCGGGAAAACGGATCCGCTCGGCGTTGATAATGGCTCTCCCGCGCGCGCCGGCCAGCGTAGCGCCGAGCGCCACCACCGTCGCCACATGCCCGCCGGTCAGATACAAGCCGCCGCTGCCACCGCCAAACAACCGGTCGCGCCGCGACGGATCGTAGCGCAAGATATGCGGCGACTCGGTCTGATCGTGGAAGACCAGCACGCCTTCTTCAACTTCGCTGACCCCTTCCACCGCGGCGTTGATGGGGTAGTGGTGCGGGTAGCCCTGCGTTACCAGCGCCAAGGCCACACTTGCTTCATCGCGCCAGCGCAGAGGCGGCAAACGGTGCAGACTGCGAGCAATGGCGGCCTCGAAGTAGGGCGCCAGATCGTCGATCAAACGCGGCAAGACTGCCTGCGCTTCCATATCGCGCAAACTACAGCGCAACCCGATAATCCGCGGCCCCTGCGCGCCGATCACGCAGTCAACGCCGATGATCCCCCAATAGGGCAATTGTTCGCGGGCAATGGCCGCGACCAATGGCTGCATCAGGTGGCGTTCGAGGTACGCCCTCAGCTTCTGGGCATAGGCGGAATTACCGGTAATCGCACCCATACCCGGCGCAGGAGGGCTATCCGGTTGCGGCCCCATCCCGTCATAGATACGGGCCGGCAGCAGCGATACCAAATGGCTGCCATCAGTAATGGCTGAAAAGCTCACCACTGGCCCGCTCACATACTCTTCAATCACCACCCCGTGACTGCTGCCCTCCACTGGCCGCGACACAAACAACGCGCGTAAGGCTTCCAAGGCAGCGTAGCGATCGTGGTAAACCCCCTCGCCGGCGGCGGGATGGTCGCCACGCAGCACTACCGGCAGCGGTTGCGCGGCGAGGTACTTTTCCGCCATCGGCAAGCTAGCAAAACATCGCCCCGCCGGCGTGGGCAATTGGTAGCGCAGCAGCAACTCTTTGGCGTAGCAGCGGCTCCACTCGATGCGTGTGCTGCGCTGCGATGCGCCGCAGACGCCGATGTGCATACTCACCACTTCATCCACCAACCCGGCCCAGAGTGGTTCGCTGCTCGCCGGCACGATCAGATCGATCTGCTCGTTAAACGCCCACTGCGCGACTTGGGCCGGCTGCGCCGGATCGAGATCAACCTGCGGCGCTATCTGGCAGGCGCCGCCATTGCCCGGCGCCACCAGCACATCGGCGGTTGGGCTAGCGAAGAGCTTCCAGACTAGCGCGTGGCAGCGCCCATCATTGCCGAGCACGAGGATTTTCATATCCCTAACCGGGTGCGGGTTGCTTTGATCAGATTCTGCATGAGCATCACATTCGTCACCGGGCCAGTGCCGCCGGGTACCGGTGTAATAGCGCCCGCCACTTCCACCGCCCCAGCATAATCGACATCACCGACCATACTGCCATCGGCCAGTACGTTGGTGCCGAAATCGATCACCGTCGCGCCGGGTTTAATCATCTCAGCCGTAATGAGGCCGGGCCGGCCAGCCGCGGCGGCGATGATGTCACACTCGCGCAAGACAGCGCCCAAATCGGGGGTGCGCGAATGGCAAATGGTGACGGTAGCATCGGCCTGTAGCAAGAGCAGGGCCATGGGCCGGCCCACAATCGCCGAGCGGCCCACCACGGCCGCCCGCTTGCCGCGCACTTCAATCCCATACCGGCGCAGCAGCTCCATCCCGCCGGCAGGGGTATTTGGCGTCAACGCCGGGCGCCCCTGTGCCAGCAAGCCAGCATTGATCGGGTGAATGCCGTCGAGATCCTTTTCTGGGACAAGACGATGCAAGACGCCATCGAGCGACAAGCCCGCCGGTAGCGGCAGTTGCAGCAAGATGCCATCAACCCGGTCATCGGCGCTCAGGTGCGAGACCGTCGCTTCCAGATCGGCTTGGTCGGTGGTTGCCGGCAGGGCAATGGCCCGGCATGCCGCCCCCAGCGACTGGCATAGCCGGTCGATGCTGCGCACGTAGCGCGTCGCAGCGGGATCGTCACCTACTTGGACGACCGCAATCGTTGGAGCGCGATCAATCCGCATGCGCAACTCGGCAATCTGCGCCGCCGCCTCGGCGCGCAGCTCTTGGGCTAGCGCGCGACCATCGAGAATCTGGGCGCTCATGCCGCCATCCTTCCCCGGACAATGGTGACAATGCCGTCAACTTCATCACCAAGCCCGATCAGCAGATCTTGCAACTGGGCGCGTGTTTGGCGCACGAACACCTGATCCTCGAGTGCAGCGAGGTTGATTTCAACATTGAGCGCCGCGCTCTGCACCGTAGCCCGTACCAGCAAGACGGCAACCCCCACATCGCTCACCACCAGCCGGGCGCAATTGTTGGCCAGCGTCGTACAGAGCGGCAACAACGCCGCCGCGGCTTGCGCGGTGCGCAACGGCACTTCGGCGGCCAAGCGGGTAATCTGCTGGATCGCCGCTTTGCGCGTCGCTGCATCGGCCTCGGTGGTGCGTGGCAGCTTGTACGCCGCTGCTAGCCGGTTGAAAACGGCAATATCTTCATCAGCCAGCCGCTGCAATTCGGCCCGCAACTGTTCGGCCTGCGCATGGATCGCGCGCAACTCGCCTTCAACCTCGGCAAACTGCGGTTTACCGATTGTCAGTTCACACACCATACTCACCAAACCGGCAGCCATCGCGCCGGTCAGGGCAGCGACGCTGCCACCACCGGGAGTAGGCGCGCGCGAGGCCAGTGCGTCGAGAATAGCGCCGAGCGGCTGTTGCATCAATGATTCTGACATGGTGCCTCCCTGAGCTGGACAACCACATAAAGGGAACGCTCCGTAAGCGTTGACCACGACTCATTATAGCTGATCGGCGGTACCAAGTGTTTGCCATATCCGCTGGCCAATCGCAACCACCATGTTAGCAAAGTTGCATATAATACAATCAGCAACCACCTGCACAGACCTGTGCTGCAAACAGGACGATCGCTATGTGGCCCACTACTGCGCAGATCATTATTTTTAGCGGTGAAGCGAGCGCCCTCGCCGCAGCCGCTACGGCAGTTGCTTCAGCCGCGCAAGGCCAACCCACCCTGCTTGCCAGTCTCACGCCCACCCACGACTGCGCGACCCTCTTAGGCGCCCCACTAGCGCCTCAGCCGGCTAGCCTCGCCCCCCAGTTTGATCTCTGGACGTTCCAGCCACTGGCGGATTTGAGCGCAACGTGGAATGAACTCCGCGCACGCATCAGCTTGCCCGGCCCACCTATCGCTGGCGATGATCTGCCATTGCTGCCCGGTCTCGAACTGTTTTTGGCCGTCTATCGTCTGGCCGGCCATGCCCAACGCGGCTACCAGCTCATCTGCGTTGATGCCGGGCCGCCAGATGGCCTCTTGCGCGCGCTGGCCGTTCCCGACACCTTTCGCTGGCTGATGCGGCAACTCTTTGGGCTCGATCGTGGCCCCGGCCAATCAAGCGAGTCGTTGGCGCGCGCAGCGTTACCGGCCAATCTGCTGCCATTCGAGCAGATTGGGCAGATGCAAGAGGCGCGGGTACGGTTTGAGCAGTTGCGCGACGCTGCACTCGACCCAACGCGGGTGCGGGCGCGTTTGGTGATCCGGCCCGATCAAGCTGGCTTGCGCGCGGCAACGTTGTATGCACCCGCCTTGACACTCTTTGGCCTGAATCTCGATGCGCTGATCGCCGGCCCGCTATTGCCGGTGGTGAGTGATGGCCACGAACTCGCCACCCCGGTTTTAGAGCAGGCTACGGTCGTAGCCGCCGTCGCGGCGCGCTGGCCGAACTTGCCGCTGTTGCGTCTGCCGTTTCACGCCACGCCTCACGGGCCGGCGCCGTTAGTGACAATCGGGAAAGGGTTGCTGCACCCGCCGGCGCCGCTGCCGCCACCGATTGGCATTGGTTCGCAGACCGATCCGTTTATCAGCCTGTTGCTGCCGGGTGTCGCCCGTGAAGATCTTACCGTGAGCGTGAGCGGTGATGAACTGATCGTCTCGCTGGGGCCATACCGGCGGCACCTGCTCTTGCCGGCAGCGCTTCGCGGTGCGCCGATCCGTGCGGTGCGCGAGGGCGACCGGTTGACGATTCGCCGGCGCTAATCGGGGGCCGGAGGTTTCAGCCGCCAGCATAAACAACGCAGTATCCAACCTGCGCAGCCATTACGGTGTCTGTCCTGCTTGTATCACAACGAGGAGACCATGGCTCAGAAGACAACCGATGTGCGTAACCTGACCGCAGTCGTGACCGGCGGCAGCCGGGGGATCGGGCGGGCCATCGCGGAAGCATTAGCCCGCGCCGGCGCGCAGGTCGTGATTTCGTCGACCAATGCCGCCAACCTAGCCGAAGCCGAACGTGCAATGCAAGCCGCTGGCCTCAAGGTGAGCGGCGTCCGCTGCGATGTCAGCAATCGCCTCGAAGTCGAGGCCCTCGCCGCGACTGCCGCCGAGCGGATGGGCCGGATCGACCTGTGGGTTAACAATGCCGGCATTTCGGGACCATTCGGCTACGTCCTCGACGTGCCGCCCGAAGCGTGGGAACAGGTCATTAAGGTGAACCTGCTCGGCACCTATTATGGCTGCCGGGCCGCCTTGCCGTACATGATCAAACAACGCAACGGCCAGATCATCAACCTTTCCGGCGGCGGCGCCAAGCGACCGCAGCGCTTTCTCTCGGCCTACAGCGTCTCGAAGGCGGGGATTGTGCGCTTAACCGAAGCCTTTGCCCGTGATTATCAAGATCACCCCTATCTGCGCTTCAACGTGCTGACGCCGGGGATGGTGCCGACCGACATGATCAACCACTTTGAGACGGTTGGCCCCGGCGGGGAAGCGATCAAGCAACTGCCGCGCGTTTTGAACATCTTCGGCACCACCGCCGAAGAGACGGCAGAACTCGCGTTGCGCATCGTGCGCGAGGGCAAGAATGGGCAGATCTTTGAAGTCATGCCGCGCCACCGCGCCATCTGGCGTCTGCTGAAAGCCGCCTTGCGGCGCAAGCAATAGTGCCAAACCTGCGGCCAGCAACCGGAGCGCCCCACCCACGGCGGTGGGGCGCTAGCCATGATTTAGTTCGCTTCAGCGCCGGGGATGTAACCATGCTGCTGCCGATTCAGCGGGCAGCGGACGGCCAATGTAGTAGCCCTGAAACACATCACAACCGGCATCGAGCAAGATCTGGCGTTGGCCAACCGTCTCGACGCCTTCGGCCACGATTTGCATACCAAGGTGATGGCCCAGCGAAATGATGGCGCTGACGAGGCTACGCTCGACCATCGCATCAGACTGATCGAGCCGCGCTACAAACGAGCGATCAATCTTGAGGACATTAATTGGCAAGCGATGCAAGTATGACAACGACGAATAGCCAGTGCCAAAGTCATCAATCGCTAACGTCACCCCCAATTGGCGTAGATCAATCAGTTGGCGGCGTAAATCATCAATCTGCCCCATCAACATGCTCTCGGTCAATTCGAGTTCGAGCCAGCCCAAGGGCAAATCGGCCTGCGCTAAAGTTTCCGCCACCGTTTGTACAAAACCGCTTTGTGAGAATTGCAAAGCCGATACATTGGCCGCCACCGGCACGATCGGTAAACCTTGCGCGCGCCATTCGCGCATTTGCCGGGCAATCTCTTGCAGCACCCATGCGCCAATTGAAATGATTAACCCTGTATCTTCAGCAATGGGGATGAAACGCGCCGGCGAGACCATGCCAAGCTCAGCGTTCTGCCAGCGGATCAACGCCTCAAACCCAACCAGTTTCCCGGCGCGATCAACTTTCGGTTGATAGTGCAACAACAACTCATCGCGCTCAATCGCCCGCCGCAGCAGCGTCTCGATCTGTAATTGCTCGATCGATGTACTCGTAATCGCTGCGTCGAAGAACTGAAAACTATTGCGCAGGGTGCCTTTGGCGCGATACATCGCCATATCTGCCGCCCGTTGCAACGCGATCACATCGGTACCATCGATCGGGTACAGGCTCGCGCCAATGCTGGCACTCACAAAAATTTCATGCCCATTAATGAAAAATGGGTGCTCAAGCGCTTCGTGCAAGCGGCGCGCGATGGCAGTGACCTGTTGCGGCGAATTAATCTCAGGCAACGCCAACAGAAACTCATCACCACCATGCCGGGCCAGCGTATCGGTCGCCCGCACGCACAATTCAAACCGGCGCGCCACTTGTATCAATAAGAGGTCGCCGATCGCATGGCCAAGCGTGTCATTCACCTGCTTGAAGCGGTCGAGATCGATAAAGAGCACTGCTACCAGCGTATTATTACGGCGCGCATGCTCGATAGCGTGCTGCAAGCGATCTTCAAACAACAACCGGTTCGGCAAGCCGGTCAACGCATCGTGATGGGCTTGGTACGCCAATTTGTGCAGCGTCGCGTGCTGTTCAAGCGCAATGGTCGTCAATTGTTCGATATGATCGAGCAGTTGCTGTTCTTCTAAGGCTAGTGGCGTATCACTTTGCCGGCAAAGCAATAGCCACCCATCAGCCGGATCGCGATTGGTGCGCAAGACAATCAACCAACAGCGGTTAATGATTTGCATCTGGATGAGTGACTGAATTTTCTGCCAATGTGGCGAATCCGGCTCAAGTTCGCTGACCCGCTGATTACGGTATGGCAATCGGGTGAGTAATTCACTGGCCCATTGATCCAAGTGCGGCAGATCATCGTGCAGAATGTAACGGTTGTAGCTCACAAAAACCGCCGCCGAACGCACCACATACGCGGCATAGACTAAATCCGTCATCTGCTCGCCGAGCAACTGCAACATCTCGCGCGTAATGGTTCTGAAATCGTACTGGCGAGCGATCAACTCGAGCACCCGCCGGCGCGCCAGACCGATCTGCTCGGCTTGGTGGCGGGCCGATACATCTTCCAGTACCATCACGACCCGCACTCGCTCGCTAGCCCCAAACCGCACTGCACGTATCGCTAGCCAGCAGTGATCATGGGTAACTGTAGCAAACTCTCCTTCATAGCGTTCCAGTTCACTCGCCAGCAGTTGCTCGATCGCTGCCGTAACCACTACTGCCGGCCCCACCCCAAGCTGGCAGGCAGCCAAAAACGATGCCCCAACTGTGCAATCGATCGCTTCGACGCCAAGCAGTGGGCCTAGTTGCAACCAACGCACATTAGCGGCCAACACCTGCCCATACCGATCAAGAATAGCAATCGCCGACGGCAGAGCATCGAGCGCCGAATGGAGCAATTGCTGGGTTTCGATCAGCAACTGCTCGGCCTGTTTGCGTTCGGTAATGTCGTGGAGCACCGCTAACATAGCAGGTGCCCCCTCCCACTCGATCGGCTCAACCCGTAAATCAACGATCACCACCGAGTGATCAGGGCGCACGATCTCAGCATCGACCGTCAGGCCCGGTTGGAGGGGAAAGCCAAACGGGCTGCCCTGCACCTGATCGGCGTGCCGGCCAAACAGGCGCAGCGCAGCTTCATTGGCAAACAGAACCATACCGGCAAGATCAAGCACCAGCAGGGCATTGCTATTATTGGCCACGATTGCCTGCAACGATCGTTGGTCAGGATATGGCGCTGGACGATCAGCAGTGCTGTGTGGTTCGGAAGCAGAAGGATCGTGCTGCACTGTGGCAATCTCCCCCACACCCAGCCAGTGCTACTTGAACATGACAAGTTAATTGGTTGGCGCAGTATCTCTGGCGGGTTCGTCGCCCTCGTCATCGCGGAACATCGCGCTCAGCCGGTCAATTTCGCTCGGCGCAATGTGGGTAAACTGCCCTGACAAGATGCCGGAAATATTACGGAAGGGCCGGCCAATATGCATGCCACGACTATCAATAGTAAATTCGCGAATATCTTTATCGTGGCTCGATCCGCGCATCTTGAGGACGGTCAACCCACGGCGCATTTCGCCGAACAACTCAACATAGCGCAAGAGAATGATTGAGTCGGTAATTGTCGAAATATGCGCTTCGGTAATCGACGAACCGCCGAGCAAGGTTGGCGTTGTCGCAGTATAGAGACCGGCCATCTCTTGATGCTTGATGAACGAGGTCAGGCCAATCACAAACTCGCGAAAGCCCTTAATCGTCGCCACCCGTTCCAACGCCGAGAGGCTGTCAACCGCCACCCGTTGCGGGCGGAAGCGATCAATTTCGGCCTTCATAAAGATCAGTTGATCTTCGAGGCTGGTCACTTCGGGGTAGTTGCAGATCACACGCAGCAGGCCATCGCGTTCCATCTGCTCGAAATCGATCCCCCAGCCGATCGCGTTGCGGAAGAGCTGGTCGCGGCTCTCTTCAAAGGCAAACAGGAGCGAGCGCTCGTTTTGGCGCACACCGGCGGCCATAAACGTGGTCGCCATCAACGTCTTGCCAGTGCCGGTCGCGCCGCTCACCAGCACGATCGAATCGCGGAAGAAACCGCCGCCGCACATACGGTCGAGTTCAGCGTTGCCCGACGTGGTGCGCACGCTCGACGAGCGTTGCTTCAGCTCGATTGCCGAGAGCGGGATCACGTGAATACCCTCGCCGGGAATGACGGTGAAGGGGAAACTGCCCTTCTGGTGCGAGGTGCCGCGGAACTTGAGAATCTCGACTGTGCGCCGGCGCTTTTCATCTTCGAGCAGGTTGCGCAGGATCACCACGTCATCCGAGACAAACTCCTCGACGCCGTAGCGGGCAATTTCGCCATACTCCTGCGTCCGCTCGGCAGTCAGCACCGCCGTCACTCCTAACCGGCGCAGCGTGCTGACAATCCGGAGCAATTCGTTGCGCACCACCCGCGAATCATTCAGGCGCGTAAAGATCGCACCGAGCGAATCCATCGACAGCCGGATCGCGCCGATACTCCGCACAGCATGCTCGATGCGCGCCAACAACGCACCGAGATCGTACGATCCAAGTTCAACCAGCTCCTCTTCCGGCTGCGGCGACACATCGACAAAGGCCCATTTCCCCTCAGCCTCCCAGCGGGCAATATCCCAACCAAACCCAAGCATATTGCGGCGCAAGGCTTCCGGCGTCTCTTCAAACGTCACAAATACGCCCGGCTCGCCCCGCTTAATGCCAGCCGCCAAAAACTGGGCCGCAAAGACCGTCTTCGCGCTACCAGCTGTGCCTGACACAAGGGTCGTCCGGCCCTTAGGCAAGCCGCCGTTGGCAATATGGTCAAAGCCGGTGATTCCGGTAGGAAGCCGTTCGATCTGATCAGCGCACACCAGCGTTCTCCTTATTGGTTGCACAGAGGCAAGAACGTCTCAAGATTGTGGCGGTAGATTCAAGACATTCAACAAATCACTAACGCTCGACAGGTCGCCAATCACCCGCCGTTACGGTGGCGGCGAACTCTTGATCAAGGTCGGCGTCGCCAAGATCTTTTGATTCTCGGCCTGCTGCGGATCGGCAAGCACATCAATAATGGTCAACTCACATTCATAGCCGGCCAACTCCTGCTCGATCATCCGGCGAAGCGTACTAATCGCCCGTTCGGCGCGTGGTGTCTGGCCAGCGATATAGAGATGCAAAACAATCTTGCTCACAGTCTGTTCGTCCCGGCAACAGTTTCAGTCGCCGCTACTCTGAATCACGGAAAGACAATTCACCAGCCGCCATTGATCGATAATACGATGCTAGATGACCCATTAATTCTAGCAGAAGCAGGCGTCCTTCTTCAAAGTATGCTTGCAACTTCTTGGGCGTATTATGTTGGCTGCGATCACGCATCGCTTGCAAATGCACCTCGATCAGATCACGTGGCGCCGCCCAAATCGAACCAAACCATTCGCCCAATTCGCGCAGTGACCGCGATGGCGCCGGGGTGCGATGCACACGGCTGTACAACGCCTCTTCGAGTAATGCGCCATACCGTTCCAACCCGTAGCTAAACAGATCGGGCGCGCGCTGGCGCAACGGCGCAGTCAACGATCGCACCATCTCATCAGGCCGTGAGATCGCCTCCACCGAGATTAGCTCGCGTTCCATTTGGCGTACCTGTTCGCGCAACATCTCGGCTTCGGCGGCAATTTGGGCAGCGCGACGCTGGTCGGTAATATCGTTGTGCGCCACGACTAACCCCTGCCGCGCCCCCCGCAACGGCACTGCTCGCAAGGCAAACCAGCGCATGCCCTGCGGGCCGGGGCAGGGATATTCATACGTGAATTCGGCCAGTTCACCTGAGAGAACCGCCTTCAACCCCTGCAACGCTTCCGGGCCGCCGGTGCCCGGCCCCGCTGCCGCGCAGGCCGTAAAGTAATCAGCGCCGACACTGATCGACGCGAGATCGGTAATCCCGTTTTCACGGCCAAATTGGAGCCACGCTTCATTGACCGCCACAATTTTGCCTTGCTTATCCAGTACCACAATTTCGCTAGCCAGCGAATTGAGAATCGCAATACTAAATGCCTCTGCTTCCCGCAGCGCCGCTTCAGCCCGTCGCTCGAAGGTCACATCGCGCAACGTAATCAAAAACGCATCTTGACCTTCCCACACGATTGACAAGACCCGCATCTCGGCAACGGCAAATTCGCCATCAGGACGCAACACCTCAACTTCCGCTCGTTCGCCGACTACTAGCGGAAAGCCAAATATCTGGCCGTGCAGTTCGGCGCCATGACGATTCAACAACCGCTCGGCAGCACTGTTGAGGAAACGCACTGCCCCACTGTGATCGACAATGATCGCGCCATCAACGTCATGGCTTACAACTGCGCGCAGATGGTCTTCTGCTGTCGAACGGGGCTGGGCGTCGATAACGATCACCCCATTTCTTTGGCGGCGCGTGATCCAACCGTACCCCGGCTCACGCGTGCTATGGCTAGCACCTGTCTCTAACCGTGCAAATTGTTTTACTCATCTGCGAAACATCACGCTGGCGCATTGGTGCGAAGATGAGGTGATCAACCACAAACACGACATTCCTGCGCCGAAACAAATGAACCCGAGTACGCACTTAGCATGATGAGGTGACAAACCCTTCCTGTCAAGTTTGTATATGTGAAATTTGTCACCCTTTCGAGATCAATATATTCACGATCAAACGGCGCGTAGGGCTTGGTTCAGATCGGCGATCAGATCATCAGGATGCTCAACCCCAACCGACAGACGCACCATGCTAGGGCCAATCCCAAACTCGATCCGTTCTTCAGGGTCAACATCGGCATGGGTCATCGTCGCCGGATGCTCGGCCAGCGACTCGGTACCACCTAAACTCACCGCTAAATGGATGAGTTGCAGATGGTTGAGGAAGCGAAACGCCTCCGCTTCACCGCCGCGCAGATCGAACGAGATCATCGCCCCCGGCCCGGCACACTGCCGCCGGTAGATATGATACTGCGGATCATCACTCGTGAGATGACCTAAATAGTAGACCCGCTCAACTTTGGGATGGTTGGCGAGAAAATCAGCTACTCGTCGCGCTCCAGTCTGCTGTGCTTCCATCCGCACCTTAAGCGTTTCCAGCGAACGCAAGAGCAGCCATCCCGTATGCGCACCCGCCATCGTGCCCATAATCGTGCGCATGCCCTTGACCTGCGCGATCAGTTCGCGGCTGCCCAAACAGACACCGGCGATCACATCGCTGTGCCCGCCAATGTACTTCGTCGCCGAATAGAGCACGAGATCAGCGCCGTGTGCTAGCGGATGCTGCCAGAGCGGGCCGAGGAAGGTGTTGTCAACCGCCGTCAACACCCGGCGCGGCGTCCGTTTCGCCAGCGCCGCAAAACCGGCAATATCCACCAGCGCGTTGGTCGGGTTGGCCGGTGTTTCGAGGTAGATCATCCCCACTGCATCAAATAACCCGGCCCGCCGGAGCTGCGTCTCGATCTGTTCGGGTGAAACACCGGAAACAAAGCCGTACCGCCGGATGCCAAAGGCCGGCAAAATGTGTTTGAGCAGGTAGTCGGTGCCGCCGTACACTGGCTCGCTATGAACGATGACATCACCGGGCCGTAAGAATGTAAGCAAGGTGGTGGTAATCGCCGCCATGCCGCTGGCAAACACCGCTGCCGCTTCGGACTGATCCCAGAGCGTCAGCCGATCTTCGAGAATCTCGAGATCGGGATTGTTAAGCCGGCTATAGATCAGACCGATCTCTTCACCCTCGTGCGGACGGCGCAAGCCGTAGGCCAGTTCAAAGAAGGCTTTACCCTCTTCCGCAGTTTGAAAGACAAAAGTTGAGGTTTGAAAAATAGGGCACTTGATCGCGCCCTCCGATAGCGCCGGCACATAGCCGTAGCTCATCATCAAGCTTTCAGGATGCAGCCGGTGGCCATCGATCATGGTTTGCTTGCTCTGCTTGGTCATACCGCCTCCTCGCGCGCCGAGCGCCATCGCTCGTTTAGGTAAACAGCAACGACACGCTGTAAATCATCAATCCTACCAATCCACCTACAATAGTACCATTAATGCGGATAAATTGCAGATCACGCCCAAACTGCAACTCGATCTTGCGCGTCACTTCCGCCGTGTCCCACCCATTGACCGTCTGCGTCACAAACTCGCCGATCGCGTGCCCGTACCGGCGCACCAATGCAGCCACGGCTGCTGCCAGCCAGTGTTCGACCTTCGCACGCCATTCGGGATCGTGCTCGAGCAGATCGGCAAATCGCGCGATAGCCTCAGTTATCGAGCGGCGCAGCGGTGACGAGGGAGAGACGCTCTGGCTCAGCAAGGTGAGCTTGAGATCACGCCAGCTCGCTTGCGCCAGCTCGCGCACCACCGGATGCGCCAGTACCTCGCGCTTCAATGCCTCGCCTTGTTGTTGCACCTGCGGATCGAATTGCAGATCAACGATCCAGCGATCGATCAAGGCGGTAAACTGCTGGTAGAGCGGATGGTCGGGGTCTTCACGCAATTCGCGTAACAGCCGTTGAATCCCTTCCAACAACCGCTCGTAGATGCGTTGATCGACAATCCGCGGCACCCATGCCGGCAACTCACCGGCGATGCGGCGGCGGATTTCCTTTTCGTTACTGGCAATCACCTCGGCCAGTAAGTTTACCAACTGCATCAACGCATCGCGCTGGCGTCCGCCAGCTACCAAAACGCCAAGCAATCGTCCGGCCAGCGGCGCCGCCGGGATCGTCTCCAAGCGCTGACTAAGGCCACGCGCCAACGCTTGGCTGACATCATCATCGTCAACCACACGTAATAATCCGCCCAACGCCTCGACCGCCACATCGGCCACCTGTTCCCCCCGCTTCGGATCGCGTAGCCAATGGGCGAGCCGGCTTACCGGATCATGCCGCCGGATCCACGCAATAATCTGATCGGGGTTGAGAAAGTTGGTTTCGATAAACCGGCCAAAGCCAGCCGCAATGTTGGCTTTGCGCGCCGGCACAATCGCGGTATGCGGAATCGGCAAGCCTAACGGGTGGCGAAAGAGGGCGGTAACAGCGAACCAGTCGGCAAATGCGCCAACCATGGCCGCTTCGGCAAAGGCGCGCACAAACGGCACCCACGGCGCGGCATCACGCCAGATGCTCGCCAGCACAAAGACGATGCCGGCCAAGACTAATAGACCGGTGGCGAGCGTTTGCATGCGGCGGAGGTCATAAAGGCGTTGTTGATCGTCCATGAACATACCTTTGGCAATACGGTCTATGACCATCGAACAATGGATACTATAGTAATATGCTATTGGCTAACGCATCCATGAACGCTGCGAGTCATTTTTCTATTCCGCTCAATGTTCATCATCAACCGTGCAACACCTGCTCATAGCGCATGTGTATCAGTAGTCTATCACGAACGTATGCGGGCATTGCGCTGCCACGCAAGCAACACCCGGCCAGCGCATAGTTTCGGCGTTGTGGACGCTGGCCCGTCACGCGCTAACCTTCGGTTGCCAACTCATCACGTATAATACGGCTATGATGACAACTGAAATCAATGACACTGCAACAATTGCCCTGATCGCATTCACGTTGTTGGCCGGCCTGATCCTCGACTGGCTGGTGCGTCCGCGCGTGCGGCGGTGGGCCAATGCCCGCCACCGGATCGTGATCGAGTCGATCGCAATTGCGCTTGGCGGCCAGTTTACCTTCTGGTCGCTGGTGTTTACACTGCGCTTCTTCTCTGGCCCGTTCATCGATACTGCCACGCTAGCTGCTTGGCAACCGGCGTTCGATCTTGCCGTTGTATTGGCGATCACCGTCTTTGTGGTACGGCTGATCATTAATCTGATCGACACCTATCTGCGCCATCGCCAGATTGGAAACATCTCGCTAATCAACAATCTACTGCGTGGTTTGGGGGCATTAGCCATCGGCGGCACCCTCCTCGTCAGCTATGGCGTCCCGCTAGGGCCATTGCTAACCGTGATCGCCGGTTCGAGCCTCGGCCTGACGTTGGCCTTGCGCGAACCGCTGGCCAATTTCTTTGCCGGCGTGCAAATTATCGCTTCTAACCGGGTGCGGCCCGGCGATTTCATCCGCCTCTCTACCGGCGAAGAAGGCATTGTCACCGATATTCGCTGGTCTGACACGTATATCAGACAGTTGGCAAACAATATCATTATTATTCCTAACTCGCAGATGATTACGCAGATTGTGACCAACTTCAGCCGGCCCGAACCAGAACTAGCGGTGTTGGTTGATTTTTCGGTTGGCTCTAATGCTGATCTTGCACGCACTGAAGAACTTGTGCTTGAGGTAGCCCGCACAGTGCTGGCTGAAACTCCCGGCAGCGTCTCCACCTTTGAGCCATTGGTACGGTTCAATGCGATGGATACCGCAAGTGTCCGCTTTACTGTCGTGCTGCGCGGTCAGAGCTTTGCCGACCAGTTTCTCTTGCGCCATGAAATGATTAAGCGGCTGCACGAACGATTGCGCATCGAGGGGATTTCCCTGCCGGCCCAGATCGTGCATGTGCGGAGCAATCCATAACAATGGCGGAGCAGGTGTCTGCTCCGCCTTGCATTGCTTACCTCAACCGGCAAGGACAGGCTACCGCGAAGTCGCCGGCACGTACACGGTATATACCCGCTCACCCGGTGCGAGCAGGCGCACCACCGTCTCTGAAAAGAGCTGGCTGCCGTTCGACAGGTCGAGCCGTACCTTATAAAGGCCCGGCTTGAACGATGGATCAAACGAGGCAATGAGCGTATCCGCTGAACCCGGCGCATACGCGATAGCGGCGAACTGTTGCTCGTTCTGGCCGTTGAGGTCAACCAGATATGCCTTGGGCAGCTCGCCTTCCAGCCCAATCACGCGGAGGGAGAGCGTAGCAGTCGACGAGATCGTGACCATCGCCGGATCAACTGTGTCTATCTTGGCCGAGCTAGCCACGGTTGGCACCGCCACTTGCGCGCTGCTCTGCCAGAAGACGCCGTTGCCATCGGTGGCGAGCACTTGCACCGGCAGCAGGAGTTGTTTTTCGGCAAGCGTCGCCCGCAGCCGCCAGCGCAACCGCAAGAGCGTAGCTGGCTGATCGGATTGCCACCCGGTGGTCACGGACAGATCACCACGACCCACTTCCTGCGCCATCCACGCGCCTTCAGCCAGCGGTTGCCCAGCCGGATCGAGCGGCTCAATCGCTAACAATTCGACCAAATCGCTCTTCGGCGTCACCACCAGCTTGTAGCTCGCAGCCCGGCCCACCGCTTGGACGAGAGTGGTAAACTCTTGCCCCGGTTGCGGCACGACATCAACCGTGATCCCAACCAACCGCAACTGATCGCCGTTCACCGCTTCGTTCTGCACCGTGATCAGCGACACTGGCAAATGGCCGGCCAGTTCTGCATCACTGAGCGTACCGCCAATAACGATGCGGAATGAATAGGTCGCAGTAGGCAACCCGCCAGTTGATCCGTATGGCCGGCTCTTGACGAAGAAGGGGCCACTGGATGGCGCCGTCCACACGATTCGCGAAGCCCAACCGCCGCCGCCGTCATCGTTGTAAGTCAGCAACGTACCGCTGCTGTTGTACAGCTCAAGGACGGTATCAGCTTCAGCGCCCAAGTTGTAGGTGTAGATGGTGTAGGTTGAACCACCGGCAGCAGTAAAGACCATCCAGTCCACATCCGTTGTGCTATGGAAGTTATGGTCTTGGCCGGCGCCGTTGACGGTGAAGCTGCGTGCTTGCGCCATCGTATCGTCAGGCTCGTAAGCGTCAGGGTTCAGCGAGGTACTAGTGACCTCAAGATCGTATTGGGTGCATGCGCCACTCGTATATGGGTTGTAGTGACGCACCTTCAGGTAGAGCCGCGCGTTGGCCGGAGCAGTGTAGTCAATGCGTGAGGCTAATCCGCCGCCGCCGTCATCATTCTGTGCCAGCAATACACCGCCTGAGTTGTACAGTTCGAGCACCGTATCGCTGCACGACCCTAGATTAAATGTCCGCATGACGTAGCGATTACCGGCGTTCACGTCAAAATAGACCCAATCTTGATCGCCAGCAATGTGGAAGTTGCGCCGTTGCGCCGCACTGTTGACGATTATTGGCTTCGCCGTGCTCAGCGTATTATCCGGCTCGTAGGCATCTCCTACTATGCCACTGCTCGTTACCCGCACATCGTAAGCGGTGCAGGAGCCATACGCAGCCGAACTGTAATGGCGAACCTTGACGTAGAAATTGGCGCTGCTTGGTGCAACCCAATCAATCCGCGATGCCCAACCGCCGCCGCCGTCATCGTTGTACGCCAGCAACGCTCCGCTGCTGTTGTACAGCTCAAGGACGGTATCACTGCACGACGCCAGATTGAGCGTCTCAATTCGGTAGCTATAGCCTGCTGTGGCGCCAAAGAAGATCCAGTCTTGATCACCAGCCACATGGAACGTATGCGTTTGCGCCGCGCCATTCACCGTGATTGGGCGCGCCGTGGCAAGCGTGTTGTCCGGCTCATAGGCATCAGGCGCAGCGCTTGCCAAGTTCAGGCGATAATCGGTATTGGCCCCGTAGATGGTACTATTGTACTGGCGCACTTTGACGAAGAATCGCCCGTTTGCCGTGGCCGTCCAGATAATCCGCGACGCTAAACCGCTATAATCGTCGTTGTAGGCGAGTAAGCTGCCGCTGCTATTGTACAGCTCGAGCACCGTATCAGACCTCGTACCCAGATGGCTCGTGGTCAGGGTATATTCGATCCCATTGACAGCATCGAAATACACCCAGTCTTGATCGCCAACCGCGTGGAAGTTGTGTTGCTGCGACCCACCAACGCTGATCGGTTTTGCCGTCGCCAGCGTATTGTCCGGTTCGTAAGCATCAGGCGTTGCCGGGGTGCCATAGGCGCCGATCCGCAAATCGTAGCCAGTGCGTTCACCGCCCACACCGCTACTGTAATGGCGCACCCGCAAATAATACGTGTCACTGGCAGGCGCATACCATGTCAAACGCGAAGCCCAGCCGCCGCCGCCGTCGTCATTCTCAGCAATAACTGTTGTGCCGTTTGGCTCAAACAGCGTAATAACCGTGTCGGCCCGATCGTCTAAATTCGCCGTCTCGAAGAGGTAGAAATTGCCGGCGGTCGTTGTGATGCGCACCCAGTCTTGATCACCGGCCACGTGGAAGTTATGGCGGGTGACATTTGGTGCATCGAGCGTCCCCGGCGTGATGGCCCGCGCCGTGGCCGCCGTATTGTCCGGCTCGAACGAATCTGGCGTGGTTGCCGGCACCCCAGTGACTCGAATATCATAGCGTAGACCGCTGTGACCGGCACTGCTACTGTAATGCCGCACCTTCACAAAGAACCGTTGCGCGCTGCTGGTCGTAAAACCGATCCGCGACGCTAAACCGCTATAATCGTCATTATAGGCTAGCAAAGCGCCGCTGCTATTGTACAGCTCAAGCACAGTGTCATTACCGGCTGCGAGGTTGAACGTCTCGATCACATAGGATGCGCTGCTGGCAACAGTATCGAAGTAGACCCAGTCTTGATCGCCGGCAATATGGAACGTATGGGTCTGCGCCGCGCCATTGACGGTAATCGGCTTCGCCGCGCCAAGTGAGTTGTCTGGCTCATAACTATCACCCACCGGCGACGGGATCAGCGTTACCCGCAGATCATAGACTGTAGCGGCGCCATACGCAGATGATCTGTAATGGCGTACTTTGACGAAGAGATTAGCTGCACTCGGCGTATACCACTGGATCCGCGAGGCGTATGTGCCGCCATAGTCATCATTCTGCGCTAGCCGGTTGCCACTGCCATCGTACAACTCAAGCACCGTATCAGACGCTGGGCCGAGGTTAAGCGTCTCGATAACGTAGGTGCTGCCGGCTGTGGCGCTAAAGCGCACCCAGTCTTGATCTCCGGCTACGTGGAAATTGTGGCGCTGAGCTGCGCCGCCGATCGTGATGGGTTTCGCCGTACTTAGTGTGTTATCAGGTTCGTAGGCATCAGGCGTCGTTGACGATGGATCAGAGGTAACCGTGAGGTTGTAGCCGGTGTTAACACCACCCCGATTGGCAAAATTGGTGACGCGCACATGCAACGGCCCGCTAGCAGTGGCTAACCAACTGATCCGTGAAGCGAATGTGCCGCCATAGTCATCATTCTGCGCCAGCAGCAACGTGCCGTTGTTGCCGAACAACGCCAACACGGTATCGGCGTTGCTTTGCAAGCCGCTAGTCTGAATGATATAGGTATTCCCACTCACCGCAGTGAATGTCACCCAGTCTTGATCACCGGCGACGTGGAAATTGTGGCTCTGCGCCGAACCATTTACTGTAATCGGCTTGGCTGTTGACGCGCTGTTGTCTGGCTCGTAGCTATCAGGCGTCGCCGTGCCGCCACACGATGGCAACACATTCAACTCAACTGCCTGCGCTGCGTTTAACGTACTTTGATACTGCGTTGATGACGTGCCATACAATGCTCCGGCTGCAGCGAGCAATGCGTTGTACATATCGGCAAACGTGGCCGACGATGTGAGATAGGCAGTGAGCGCCCGGTAAAAGATCCGTTCGGTCGCGTTACGTCCAATGGCCGTCACAGTGCGCCCATTGAACGTTCCGCCGTCAGACATCAGATAGGCAATCTTGTTGGGAATGCCGCTGTTGATATGCACACCGCCGTTATCGCTCGTGGTGCAAACATAGTTACCCACTCGATCAGGTTGGCTGTAAGCTGGCGGATTAGCCATGCTCCGCAACGCGCCAATCGGTGTGTCTTCACCCATTAACCAGTCATCGCGATCGACCATCGCGCCAAACACATCAGAAAACGACTCGTTCAACGCACCCGATTGGCCGTTGTAGATCAGATCGGCCGTGTATTGGGTAACAGCGTGCGACCACTCGTGCGCAACCACATCGCGCGTCGCAAAACCGGGGCCAAATGCTGTAACGTAGCCATTCCAGAAAGCATTCGCCACTGTGCCATACCGCACGACCGCGATCATCGCTGCACCGGCGTTATCGAAGCTGTCACGGCCAAAGGTGTTGAAGAAATAATCGTACGTAAGGCCGGTGTTGGTAAACGCTGCCGTACAATCAGGATGGACTGTGCCGGACGGCCCGCTTTCAGTGTAGCAGGTTGTACCGCCAGTCGTGTTTACACCGTTGGCATCGCGTATAATCCGATTCTTCCCGCTATGGTAGTTCGAGAAGCTCAGCCAAACCTTGCCGGTCAGCGCATCAACCACCACTGTCGCGCTCGCACTTTCGTCTGGCGCAGTGAGCACTAACCGGTAGGCGAGCGCCGTGGCGCTGTCACCCAGCTCAAAGAGCGCCGGGTTGAAGAAAACCAACTCATGCTCATCGAGCCGTGGTTTGGCAAATGCTTCCGCCAGCACCACCAGTTCTTCATCGTCGTGGCGCGGCGGATTATTCTGCAACGCCAACGTGGCAATCTTCACCGCCTCATCAAGATTGAGCGCCGGCTTAGTGTCAGCCGCCACACTTGGCACAAAAGCGCCGCTTAGGCTGCGCACCGTATTGCCAGCAACCTGCAACGCCAGATCTGCGCCCCAGATCGGCACTGCGCCTTTGTACTGCGCTACCCGCACCACCGTCACATTATCAACTTGCTCACTGCGCAATGGCACCCAGTTGAGATCATTGGCCGTCGCGACCAAGCTCGCACCCGGCCCGCGGAGAAAGTCAAGCGCTACTGCCTTAGGATCATCCGCCAGCACACTTGGGAGCGCTCCAGCAAGAGCCGGATGCGGCGCTATGACTGCATCGACAAAGACCCGCTGCGGTTGTTCTGCCAACGGCGCTCCGTGCGCCGCCGGCGCAATCGCCAAGATAGCGGCTGCTTGCCAAACGATCAGTACGGTCACCGTTAACCATGACCAAGTTAAGAGCCATCGCCTTCGCATACCCCACCCCTTTCTGGTACGGACAAGCTCGCAATCTACCGTGTATGGAGGCCGGTAATGATCGCATTCAACTCTGTCACAAGGGGCTGCAACGAAGCTGGCAAATCGGCATCGGTCGTTTGAATGGTTATG
Organism: Chloroflexus islandicus; assembly: GCF_001650695.1. Taxonomy (GTDB): domain Bacteria; phylum Chloroflexota; class Chloroflexia; order Chloroflexales; family Chloroflexaceae; genus Chloroflexus; species Chloroflexus islandicus. The sequence goes on along the minus strand of NZ_LWQS01000071.1, from coordinate 32,244 downwards.
GCGTCGATTTGAATTCGATAGCTTAGGAAATCACAGCATTGGTGTGGAGACGCCGGCGTCGCCGCGAGATTGGCGAGATCAAGCGCCGCGATGAGAGTGGCGAGACGTGAACGTTGCTCGGCGCTTAATGTGGTCGTTAGCACCTCTTTGCGCCGCTGGAGTTGAGCCGTGCCAGTGGTGAGATCGATCGTCAAACGATCATCAAGCCCGGCCAAACCGCCACTCCGTTCAAAGAGAATAGTGGCAGGTCTCGCCACTGATGTGCCACACGCAACGCTGCCTGCCACCCACACAATGAGGGCGATGAAGAGAAACCAGTGACGATGGAGCTGGCATACGTTTGGCAGGAACGAACTCTGCTGCCATATCATTTTACAACTCTTAACTTTTTCATAATTAGTAAAAGTTTATAATTAACGATTTTATTATATCACTCAAAGGATTGTCTTGTCAATATTCAAAGTAAAACACCGATTTATTATTAGTTTCTAAACTTTTTCTAAACCAAAAAGTTATTATATTCACAAAAATTCAAAAATCTACAAAGTTAAAAATCTTTCATCTTTAAACAAAGGGCGGGAGCGTGTTTAGACGCTCCCGCAATTACACAAATACACCACCAGATCGAGCAACACCGTGCGTAACAAATCTGACAATCGTTCATTGGAGCGACACTCGAACCGCTGCGTGACCCGTTGGCGTGCTATGCAATTGTTGGGCGTCCGGCGGATCGGCCACCGGCAACTGCCGGCTCAGCACAAGGATCGCGATCACCGCCACCCAGAGCGGCCAACCGGTAATGCCCAGTGCGGTCGCCCAGATCGTGTCAACTGTCGCCCCTTCGCGGGCAAACAGCGCAATTGCGCCACCGAAGGCGTTGATGCTGCCATGCCCGATCACCGCCGGCCAGACGCTCCCCGTCGCCAGCCGCGTCCAGCCCAGTATGATGCCTACCAACACGCAGAACACCGTCATCATCACTACGCCAAGCGCCGGATTGGTCGGGTAGTTGTAGCCGAGCAAGATGATCGGCGCGTGCCACACCCCCCAAATCACGCCGCTGATAATCATCGCCGGCCACTGGCCGAGCGGCAATAACTGCGGCAACAGGTAGCCCCGCCAGCCCCACTCTTCGCCAAATACTGGCGCCGCGTTGAGCAATGGCCCGGCGACCAATGCCACTCCTAGTTGCGCAATCACAATCGGCCATAACGAAATATTGGCCAGCGCTTCACCCGCACCCGCTGCGTTGAGCAAGGCGCGGAATCCCGACAATGACAGGTCGAGATCGTAGACGCCGAACAATGCGCTGAAAAATGGTGATACCACCATGATCAGGCCGGGTACCGTCCACGCAAACAGCCAGTACCAACCCCAGCGCCGGCCTTTGCCGATCCCTAGTCCGGTCGCTTTCACGATTCCTTCCGGCGGCGGGCTAATCCAGCGCGTCACGATCAACGTCGCCAATGCCGGCGTGAACATCATCGCCAGCATCAGCGGCAACGCCAGCGGATTGGCCAATCCGGCCTCGCTCAGCCACAATGGCGCGCAGCATAGCCACGCCAAACCCACGCTTAAACCAACAAACCAGCCTAACCCACGCCAATTCAGCGTAGCCATCAGGGTTTCCTTTCGCGGCTAGCCGGCCCGGTGCAGCCGCCGCCACACAATGTACGAATACGGGATAGTCGCCAACACCGGCACAATGATCAACGGAAAACTGGTCACAAACAACCACTCTTCCGGCACGAACAGGCTGACCAGCGCCGACGCCAAGCCGCCGGCCACGAACAAGCGCGCACCCACCCGGTGCGTGATCCGCCACACCTCCGGGTCGGCCAGCGTCCACGGCGTGCGAATGCCGACAAAGTAGTTTGGCGTCACCCGCCCTAACTCATTCCCCAACACCGCAATCAGCAGCGCCGCCCCAATGCTGATCAGCCGTGGCACGCTGATCGGCCATCCCACTGCCACCCCAACCGTAATCAGATGCATTGCAGCAAAGAACAGGATGACACTGTTCATAATCAGTGCATACGTGCGGGAAAAGGCAACATACCCCTGCCCACGCGGATCGATCCGCGGCAAGAGCGGCGCGAGCGCGGCCATCAATGTAGCGATCGCCGGCGGGAAGAAGGCGACAAACCACGAGCTGCCATAGCCATCAACCTCACCGGCAGCATTCCAGTGAATTGGCGCCGGATCAGGGATGAAGGGCAGCATCACTGCGCCAAACACCCACATCAGCGCCGTGATGACAATCATAAACCGCAGATTACGCATGGCCGCCCTCCTTTCGTTGCGTATCGGCGTCTGCGCCAACCTTAAACAGATCCATTACAAGACTCAACACCTCTTGTAACACGGTTGCATTCAGGCGATAGATCATGTGCTGGCCATGCCGCTCAGCAGTCACCAAATCCGCCGCCTTGAGCACACTCAGATGGTGCGATACGCTCGGGGCCGAGATCGCAAACCGTGCCGCAATCTCGCCCGCCGTCATGTCGCGCTCGTTCAGCATCTGGAGAATCGCCCGCCGGGTCGGATCCGATAAGGCGTGAAGCGTGCGGGTGATGGCTTGTTCCATAGATAGTTAGCCAATCTTCTAAATACTCTCAACCCTTAGTATAGATAGCTTCACCGCATCATGTCAAGAGCAAATGTATACTATATGTAACCATGCTGTAACTACGTTTACTACCCTATGGAAAGAACCGCGCATCTCAACGCGCCTTGATGGCGCGCCGTCAAAGGAGATTGGCAATGACTCAGCCTCCGAATGGCTTCGACCCAAACGACCCGATTGGTACGTGGCGGGCATGGCGTGACGCCAGCCTCGACGCATGGGCGAAGAGCCTGACCGCAATGGTCAACACGGAAACCTTCTCGCAGGCGATTGGCGCGCAACTCGACGCGCTGCTCGCTGTCTCCGGCCCAGTCCAACAGGCAGTTCAGCAGTATATGGAACGGTATCTGGCCCAAGCCCAGATGCCGTCGCGCAGCGAGGTGGTATCGTTGGCCAGCCGGCTGACCAACATCGAGTTCCGGCTTGACGATATGCAAGTGCAACTCGATGAATTGACCGATCTCGTGCGCCAACTGGCCGCGGCTGGCGCGCCGGTGCCGGCTGATGTCAGCTTTATCGGCGACCGGCTCAGCGCGATCGAAGCGCAACTGAACGCCATTGCCGCCTCCCGCCCGGCTGCTCGTGCCCGTAAGGCGACAACCGAAGAGAAAGAGTAGGAGTGTTTGACCATGACTAGTTCAGATGCCGCGCCGATCGATCTCGAGCGGATGACCGAGCAGTTGTTGAAAGAGATTGAACGCACCACCAAGAGCAGCGATATGGCTGCTCGCCTTGCGACCAATCGCATTAAGGTGGCTGTCGGTCAGACGCCGAAGGAACAGATTTGGGCGCTCAATAAGATGCGCCTCTACCACTATTATCCGCAGGTGCCCCCGGAACAGCGCAAGGCGGTGCCGATCCTACTGGTGTTTGCGTTGATCAACCGGCCGTATATCTTCGACCTGCGCCCCGGCAATAGCTTCGTCGAGTATTTGCTTCACCACGGCTACGAGGTCTATCTGCTCGATTGGGGCACCCCCGGCCCCGAAGACGCCGGCTACGACTTCGAGGATTTCTCGCTCAAGTTCCTGCCCCGCGCCGTGCGCGCAATGCAGCGCCATAGCAAGAAGCGTGAGTTTACGATGCTCGGCTGGTGCATCGGCGCTACCATTGTCACTATCTATGCCGCGATGCGCCCCGATGATGGCTTGCGCAACCTGATCTTGCTGACCGCGCCGATTGACTTCAGCGACAAAGAGGGCAGCACCTTCAGCCGCTGGCTCAATACCGAGTACTACAATGTCGATGAGCTGGTGCGCCAGTTTGGCAATGTGCCCTCGACCGTGATCGAGTACGGGAATAAGATGCTCAAGCCGGTCGAGAACTATATCGGCACCTACCTCAAGCTGTGGGATAACCTCGACAATCCGGCGGTGGTCGAGGCATGGCTGGCGATGAATACATGGGTGACCGATAACGTCGATTTCCCCGGCGCCGCGTTCCGCCAGTGGGTGGTCGAGTTCTTCCGTGAGAACCGGCTCATGGAAAATAAGCTGATGATGGAAGGTCGCATCGTCGATCTCGCCAACATCAAGGCCAACCTGCTCAATGTGATTGCCGATAAGGATCACATCGTGCCCAATTGCCAGTCACGCTCGATCATGGATCGGGTCGGCAGCAAGGATAAGAAGCTGATCGAACTGAAGGGCGGCCATATCGGGATTATGGTCGGCAGCGGCGCAAGCAAGCGCGCATGGCCGCTGATGGAAGCGTGGCTGAGCGAACGTAGCAACTAGCATTCCCGATCGGTACATTCGTTTGGCGATTGGCATCGTCGTTTTAGAGACGGCGATGCCTTGGCCTCTTGTTGTCTCAATTTCACGATGACCAGCGTTTGCTACGCTTGGTCTAGTTGTAAGACTGGAAGGAGAAGGCTATGCGTCTGAGCGGAAAAGTGGCGATCATTACCGGCGGCGGGCAGGGTATTGGTCGCGCTACGGCATTGCTGTTCGGCAAGGAGGGCGCAAAGGTTGCAGTAGCCGATATTAACGAAGAGGCCGCGACCGCGACGGCAAATGCGATCGTCGAAGCCGGCGGCGAGGCCAAAGCGTTTGTGGTGAATGTCGGGCAGGCCGCTTCGGTGGAAGCAATGGTCAAAGGAGTAGTAGAGTGGGCCGGCACTGTTGATATCTTGGTCAATAATGCCGGTATCACTCGCGATGCGCGCATGATCAAGATGACCGAAGAGCAGTTCGACGCGGTGATTAATGTCAATCTGAAGGGTGTTTGGCTCTGCACCAAGTATGTCGCGCCAATTATGCTCGAAAAGGGCAAAGGCTCGATTATTAACGCCGCCTCGATCGTCGCTTTCAATGGTAATTTCGGCCAGACCAATTATGTCGCCTCGAAGGCCGGCGTGATCGGGATGACCAAGACGTGGGCCCGCGAGTTTGGGCCGAGCGGTGTCCGCGTGAACGCCGTCGCTCCCGGCTTTACCCAGACCGAGATGATCGCGCACGTGCCCGAAAAGGTGCTCGATGAGTTCAAGGGCCGCACGCCGCTCCGCCGCTTGGGCACCTCCGAAGATATGGCGTACGCCTACCTCTTCCTCGCTTCCGATGAGTCGAGCTTTATCACCGGCGAGGTATTGCCGGTTGATGGCGGCTTGGAATTGTAACGCCACCAGCCGGCCAAGCTGGCAGAACACCACAGAGACGGCCCGGCGGGCCGTCTCTGCTGATCTGGACGCTGAGCGGCTTTTTGTGCCTTTTGGGTCTTTTCGTGGCTATTCCTAGCCACCAGCGAGGTTGACAGCCATATCCCGGCGAGGCGCTGCCGGTTGATGGCGGGTTGGAATTGTAAATGTAACACAGTAAGCCGGCAGCATACAACAGAGACGGCCCGTTGGCCGTCTCTGCTGTTCTGGACACTAAGCGGCTTTTTGTGTCTTTTGTGTCTTTTTGTGGCTATTCCTTACGACCAGCGAGGTTTACAGCTCTATATCCCTTCCCTTCCCCCGCAGGGCAAGGGAAGGGAGCGGGCCAAGCGAGTAACCTACTTCTCGACCGCAGCCACTTCGGTCTCGGCAGTTTCCGACTCTTCCGCCACCGCGCTGCGCTGCAATGCGGCGCCACCGGCCAGCGCCGCCGCACCCAACCCGGCCAGCCACGCCAGCGGCGTCAGCGCGCCACCAGTGTTGGGCAAGGTTGCCGGAGTCGGTTGGGACGGAGCAGGCTGCGCCGGAGCCGCCGGCTGGGCCGGTGCGGCGCCAACCGCGATCCGGCCATCAACCGCCGGATTGACCGGCGAATTGGCGGCAATGTACTCTTCAACGACATCAGCCAAAATGAAGCCGGTATCAACCTGATTACGCCCGCGGGTGAAGACGCTGTAGCCATCGCCGCCGGTCAGCATAAAGTTGTTGGTGACGACCACGTAGCTAGCGTTTTGATCGATCGGCGCGCCGCCGACGGTCACGCTCGTCACCCGGCTGGCCGCCGGCAATGACGGATCGTAGGTGAAGCGGAAGCCGGCAATCTGCGGGAAGCGGCCCGCGCCGCTCTCAACTTGGCTGACGCCGTTGTTGAGCGCCTCGATCACCTGCGCGCCGGTCAATGTCACCAGCGCCAGCGTATTACCGAACGGCAGCACCTCCAGAATCTGGCCAACCGTCACCGGCCCCGCCGGGATCGATGCCCGAATGCCGCCGCCGTTGGTGATCGCCAGTGTCGCCCCCGCACTACGTGCCTTAGCCAGCATAGCCTCGGCCACCAAATTGCCGAGATTCGTCTCACGCGAGCGAATATTGGTGCGACTGCCATCGAGATCGACCGCTGCCGAACCAACCACCCGCGCGCGCAATTGCTCGATCGGGCCCTTGAAGACCGCAATCCGGTTCTCAAACCCCTGATCTGCCGGCAGCGATGGCAGCACCTCAGTCGGGTTGCCCTGCAAGTCGATCACCGTGCCGGCAGCGTTAAAGGCCACCGTCATATCACCCAACCAGCGCCCCCACTCCCAGTCGGTAACGACCACCACCGGCTTGCCATCTGGCCCGGCGATCAGTTCGGGGTAGGGAGGCGTGCGCACATTGTTCATCGGCGCCATCGGCGTGTGCGAGTGGCCGCCGATGATCATGCTCATCCCGCCTACTTCGCGCGCAATCCGGCGATCAACATCGATCCCCACATGGGTCAACGCAATGATGGTGAAAACGCCTTCAGCCTTCAGCGCCGCTACCTGTTGGCGCGCCGCTTCGATCGCCGAAGTAAAGGTAATGCCGGGGCCGGCGTTCGAGAGCACGCCGGTATCTTCCGGGGTCAAGCTGAAGATGCCGATCTTTCGGCCATCTTTCTCAATGATCGTGCGCGGCTTGATCAGACCGGCCAGCGGGTTGCCGGCGGCAACCGCAATATTCGCGCTCAACACCGGGAATTTAGCCCGCGTGATGAAATCAACCAGCGCCTGCGGCCCTTTGTCAAACTCGTGATTGCCAACGGCCATCGCCTCATACCCCATCACATTGTAGAACTCGAGGTCGGCCATGCCGTTGTACTGGTTGAAATAGAGCGTTCCTTGGAAGACATCGCCAGCATCGACCAACAAGGTGGGCATTGCCGTCTCGCGGCGGATCTTGTCGATCAATGCTTTGCGGCGCGAAACACCGCCATGAACCGGCGTGTTGCCGTTAAACACCGGTTCAATCCGGGCATGGTGATCATTCGTGTGCAGAATCCGCATGCGGAAGGCAGGATTTTCCTGCGCCAATGCCAGCCGGAAGCTACCGTCGCTGTAAATTGCGAGCAGCGCCCCCGCCCCCAGAGCGACCGTCCCCTTGAGAAACCGCCGGCGTGAGATCTTCTCCATAAGGCATGCTCTCCGTTTCAAGTCGCGAACAACCACAACCAGACCGCGTTGCCTTTCATGATGGCAATCCGGTTGGCCTCATCGAGCGTGCAAGCATCAAGGTGCAAACCAACGTTGAACTAGAATGGGCATGCGCATAGTACCGTAGATGGAGCGTTTTGGCAAGTAAATCAGGGCGCTTTTTTGCCTGCTCTGATGCAATTAATCGATTGTTCAAGCACGCTTAATCATTTCTTGATGCAACCGCACGCTATTGTGATGATGGCAGACTGATGAATTGCGATAGCTTCACTGCCGCATTCCACTCTATTGTCAGGTATAATACGAGTGTCCCTGCCTAAGCGACCAATAAGGAGCGATGTATGCCCCGCACTGAGCCAACGCCCGCGCTGATCAGCGCGATCGAAGAGGTGCAACAGCGCGTGCTCTGGTTAGCGACGCTGATGATTCATCACGCCAACCACGTGCGCCCTAATCCCGACGGGGTGAAGGTAGGAGGTCATCAGGCGTCTTCAGCGTCGATGGTCACGATCATGACCACGCTCTACCTGCACTATTTGCGTCCCGGTGATCGGGTGTCGGTGAAACCGCACGCTTCGCCGGTCTATCACGCGCTGCAATATTTGCTGGGCCGGCTCGATGTACGCTATCTCACCCAACTGCGCGCGTTTGGCGGTCTGCAAGCCTACCCTTCGCGCACCAAAGACCCTGACCCGCCCGATTTTTCCACCGGCTCGGTCGGTCTTGGCGCGGTGGCGCCAGCCTTTGCCGCCCTCAGCGCCCAATACGCCGCCTCTCATTTCAACCGGCCCGCCACCCAACGCTTTATCGCGCTCGTCGGCGATGCCGAACTCGATGAGGGCAACGTCTGGGAAGCGGTGATCGATCCGGCGCTCGCCGATCTCGATAATTTGCTCTGGATCGTCGATCTGAACCGGCAGAGTCTCGACCGGGTGGTGCCCGGCATCCGCGCCGCGCACCTCAAACGGCTCTTTGCCGAGAGCGGCTGGCGGGTGTTGGAAGCAAAGTACGGCTGCCGCCTGCAAACCCTCTTCGCCCAACCCGGCGGCGATGCACTGCGCGCCCGCATCGACGAGATGAGTAACGAGGAGTATCAGGCGCTCATCCGTTTGCCCGGCCCCGACTTGCGCCCTCGCCTGATCAACGGCGACGAGCGGCTTGCCCGCCTGCTCGCCACCGTTCCCGATGAGGAGTTGCCGGCGACGCTGGCCAATCTCGGCGGCCACGATGTGATCGAATTGCTCAAGACGCTTGCCGCCGCCGATGCCGAACCGCGCCGGCCAACGATTATCTTTGCCTATACGATTAAGGGTTGGGGTCTGCCCATCGCCGGCAATCCGCTCAATCACTCGATGCTGCTCACACCCGAACAGATCGAGGCACTGCGCGAACAGTTCGGCATCGCTCCCGGCCACGAGTGGGATCGGCTGCCGCCCGATTCACCCGGCGGCCAGCTCTGCGCCGCCGCCGCGGCCCGTCTGTATGGCGTACCCGATCACGCTGCGCCTGCCGTGACCATTCCCCTGCCCGCCGAGATTGCCGTGCCGGCCAGCGGTATGGTTAGCACCCAAGATACCTTTGGCCGCTTTCTGGTGCGCGTCGCCGATATTGCCGGTCTGCGCGAACGGATCGTGACCGCGTCGCCGGATGTGTCGGTTTCGACCAATTTGGCCGGCTGGATCAACAAGACTGGGGTGTTTGCCCGCCACGAAGAGCCGGATTTTGAGACCGAAGCCTATCGCATGTTGCGCTGGCGGCGCTGGCCGGGTGGGCAGCATATCGAGCTGGGCATCTCTGAGATGAACCTCTTTATGCTGCTGGGGATGTTTGGGTTGGCGGCTGATCTGATCGGCGAACCGCTCATTCCGATCGGCACGGTCTACGATCCGTTTGTCTGCCGCGGCCTCGATGCGTTTATCTACGGCCTCTATTCAGGAGCGCGATTTATTGTCGTTGGCACTCCCAGCGGCATTACGCTATCGCCCGAAGGCGGCGCGCACCAGTCATCGGTCACAGCCTCATTGGGGATCGAGTTGCCCAATCTGGCGAGTTTCGAGCCGTGTTTCGCCCTTGAAACGGCGTGGCTGCTACGCGAGGCGCTCCGGCTCTGTATCGATCCCAATGGTTCGGCCAGCTATCTACGCCTCTCGACCCGCCCAATCGACCAGAGCTTGCTCCAACCGGCCCTCGACCGGCTCGGCGCTGATGAGCTGCGCCGGCAAGTGTTGCGCGGCGGCTACCGGCTGATTGACCGCGCCGATTACCACGATCATCCGCATGCGCCGGTGGTGCAGATCATCACCAGCGGCGCCTTAGTGCCTGAAGCGGTTGCGGCGGCTCACTATCTGCGCCGCGAAGGGGTGGCGGTGAATGTGATCAACCTCACCAGCGCCCGCCGGGTGTACGAGCAATGGAAACAGGGTAGCGATGTGAGCTGGCTCATCCCGCCCAGCGAACGCAACGCGCCGATCGTGACCGTCCACGATGCCGCTTCGCACGCGCTGGCATGGCTCGGTTCGATCTACGGCGCGCCGCTCCGCGCCCTCGGCGTTGACCGGTTTGGCCAATCAGGTGCGCGTGATGATCTCTATCGCGCGTTTGGGCTTGATCCGCTATCAATCGCGGAAGCGGCGTTTGAGCTAGTGGATTAACACCGCAGGGGGCGCAGAGGTAAGACGCTCGGTTGCTTGCCAACGCCTTTTGCCTCTGCGTCCTCCGCGTCCTCGGCGGTAAAAACCTATGGTCTAACACCCCATCGGTGCGAGGGTAGCGGTCATAGGCGCCACCCCCGTGCGCCAACCTCCTCCTCCGCGCCCTCTGCGCTCTCTGCGGTAACGTCATCTACCCCCGCCCCTGCAACAACAACGTTGCAATCAAGGTCTGGGCAAACGTCAGCGTGGCCGGCGCAGATGGCGGCTCTTCACCCGCCGCTACCTGCCCGCGCACCGGCAACCGCGCGCGCAAGGCATCACTGACCCGATGCAGCGCAGGATCATTGGTTGCCGAAACCAACACTGCCGGCAAGCCATCTTCATCCGCCGGTACCGAACGGATCCGTATCGCTGCCGCGCTCTCTGCCGGCTGCGCCACGCTTGCCACGTCAAAAGCCAAAGCGCGCCGCCGCAACGACATCTGCACGTCAAGCCCATCCGTTCCCGGCCCAAAGCGCAACACCACATCCGCCAACGGGCGCTGGGGCGCGATGTAGCGCTGGATGTCACGCTCGCGGGCCGGCCACGCCGCGCGCACCTGTTCGACCGTATAGCCGCGCTGTTTGACATCCCGTTCTTCACGCCAGCGCCGGTACAGGTCAGGATGCGGATCAAGATAAACGGTCAAGTCAAACAGCTCAGCTTGCACCGGCGGGGTGAGGGTAAGCGCGCCATACGCAATCACCAGACCGGTCGGCGCAACCCGTTCACTGCCGCGCAGCGCACCGGCCACGTGATCGTACACCGGCTTATCGATGGTTTGGCACCGGCGCAATGCCGCCAGATCAGCCGCCATGCGCTCAAGGTCGGTCGCCGCCGGATCAGCGTCGGTCAAGCCGAGCGCTGCCCGTTCGGCCCGGCTGTAGCGCAGATAATCATCGAGACTGATCGGCGTCACCCCCTGCGCCCCTAGCAGACGAATAATCCCGCGGGTTAGGGTCGTCTTGCCAGCGCCGCTCGCGCCAATCAGACCAAGCATCAGGGGTCGGTCGTCCATAACCTCTTCTCATGAAGCCGAACGCGATTTCCAATCGGCCAAAAATTGCTCGATGCCGCGATCGGTCAACGGATGGCGCATCGCCTGCTGCAACACCTTGAACGGGCAGGTCGCAATATCAGCCCCCGCCAGCGCCGCTTCGACAATGTGGCGCGGATGGCGGATTGAAGCCGCCAGAATCTTAGTCGTAATCTCGCGATCTTGGCGATAGATGCCGGCAATCTCGCGAATGAGCGCCATACCATCAACACCAGTATCATCCACCCGCCCGACGAAGGGGCTGATGATAAACGCACCGGCCCGCGCCGCCAACAGCGCCTGCACCGAGTTGAAGCAGAGCGTGACGTTGCAGCGGATGCCGTGCTTAGCCAACTGGCTCACCGCGCGCAAGCCCTCGGTGGTGCTCGGCACCTTGATAATCACATTCGGGTGCCACGAAGCGTATTCGATGCCCTCGCGCACCATCCCCTCAGCATCGAGCGAGATGGTCTCGGCGCTGATCGGGCCATCCACCAGTTCGGCAATCTCGGTAATGATGGCTTTGAAATCAGCGCCGCGCTCACGCGCAATCAAGGTCGGGTTGGTCGTCACCCCGCTAAGAATGCCCCAACTGGCCGCTTCCCGAATTTCGGCCAGATTCGCCGTATCGAGATAGATCTGCATAGTGTTCCTCCTCTATTTGGGCGCCATGCGAATTGCGCCATCAAGCCGGATTACTTCGCCATTCAACATCGGATTTTCGATAATATGCTGCACCAGCGCGGCATACTCCGCCGGACGGCCTAGCCGCGAGGGGAAGGGCACCTGTGCGCCGAGCGATTCGCGTGCCGCTGCCGGCAAGCTGGCCATCATCGCTGTATCGAAAATGCCCGGCGCGATTGTCATCACCCGGATGCCAAACCTAGCCAATTCGCGCGCCGCCGGCAAGCCCATGCCCACGACCCCCGCCTTCGAGGCCGCATACGCCACTTGCCCGATTTGACCATCGAAGGCAGCGATCGAGGCCGTGTTCACAATCACCCCGCGCTCGCCCTCATCGTTCGGCTGATTGTTCGCCATCACCTGCGCCGCGTAGAGCATCATCTGAAACGTGCCAATCAAGTTGACCTCGATCACCCGCTTGAAACGGGCCGGGTCATGCACGCCATCGCGCCCCAACATCCGCTCGGCCAGCACAATCCCGGCGCAGCAGACCAGTGCGTGCAGGCTGCCAGCGTTTGTCGCCGCCGCCACCGCCGCCGCACACTGCGCCGGATCGGTTACGTCGGTGCGCACAAACTGCCCGCCGATCCGTTCGGCGAGCTCAAGACCGGCTGCTGTATTCAGATCGGCGATTGTAACCCGTGCTCCGGCTCCCGCCAGCCGCTCGGCTGTCGCCGCCCCCAACCCCGATGCGCCGCCGGTGACCAACACACCGAGACCGTTCAGTTGCATTGCTTGCTCCTTTGCTCAGCGGGCAACTGCCCATTCAAAATGCATGCCATCACTGGCGCCTCTGCCATCGTAATTCCAGTGGCCGCCCCAGAAGAACCCCAGTGCGTTCGCGATCGGCACTAACTCGCGCACCGAGCCGCGATCGCCTACCAGCGCCGCCGGTTTGTAGAATGCGTTCCACTGTGCATTGATATCAAATGCCGTGCCATACGCATGGTTACTCAACGTGGTTGGATTGCTACGAATGGTACGCGGCCACCACGCACCGTCAAATGTTAACACTAACTGCAAGAGTCCTGCATCTTCCCATGCCTGCCACAACCGGCGCAATTGGTCAGCCGCCACCCGGTGAAACTTGATCCGCCCGCCGTTGGTATTGCGGAACCGGGCCAATTGCGGAATCGACACCTCGATCAGGTTCTGCGCCACCCAATCATTAGTGATGGTAATATCATCGCCGCTCTTGCGCACCCACTCGATTTTACCCAAGATTCGTTCGCGCTGGCCGTTGCGGTCAGTCAGAATGTTGAAATCGGGCATTGGCGGCCAATTCGGATCGCGACGCGGCGGCCCGGCCCGCACCACCTCCGGCGCATTCAGAATTGACGACACTGGCGCTGGTGGCTGGGCCGGTTGCGCCGGGGCAACGGGTGCCGGCGCTGGTGGCTGGACCGGTTGCACTGGGGCCGCCGCCGGACGTGGCTGCCACGCCTGTACCTCAGCCGGACGCGGCAGCTCGCTCATCCGGCGTAACACGCCATCTGGCCCGCGGTACAACGTATCATACGCAAAGACCTGTAGCTCGTAGGCCGTCCCATTGATCGTCTCACGCACCACCCCGCTCAGCGGCGTACCCAACTTTAATTCCAACGCCCGCTGGTGAAACGGATCGGTAGGATTGTACGGCACGCCGGCGACTTTGTACGTTTCGGCCCATAGTTGGGCATACTGCGGGCTAGCCGGGTCGGTTAAGCTGAGAAAGAAACAACCGGATTGCTGGCTCATCGGCGTATAGAGGGTGTCGCCAGCAAAGACTTGCAGCGCAAACGCGCGGTCAGCCGTAACGTAATTCCCGCTCAGCGCCGGGCCAAGTTTGGCTTGCAGCGCCACAAAATGGAAGCGCCAATCGGCGCGAAACTCGGTCTTGCCCTCGAGCGGCGCGCGCGCCGCGCTCGCCTTCAACGCACTGCGATAGCTCGCCTCAATCAAGGCCCGGCTCACCCCGCCGGCAGGAATTGCGCCGATGTCCGGCCCCAGCAGATTGGCCAAACTCTGCACGGCAGCGTACTGCGTCCCCTCATTAAAGATCGTATCGCGAGCAAAGACCTGAAAGTTATACGTCTTGCCGTCCAGCGCCACTGGCGGCGGCTCGTTAGGGGCCAGCGGCGCACCGAGATCAAACTTGCCCCAGTGAAGTGAAAAGGCTTGGTTGAGCCGCAATTGGCCGCCGCGTTGCCGCCATGTCACCGTCGCCAAGCCCACCCATAGCTCTTGTTCGGGAGAGCGCACGCCGCTGCCGAGAATGAACTCATCAGCAGGAACAACTGGCGGCGCCGGCGGCAAATACGGTAGCACCCGGCGCTTCCCGCGAGCATCGGTAATCAGCATGCCAATATCAGCCAACGACAGGCCATGTTGCTCGGCTACCGCCGGCAACCAATCAGCCAGCACCGCGGCTTGCGCCTCGCTCAGATCGGTCAGCGCCGGCGCTGCAAGACTCACAATCACCGCCGCCCGGTCGAGATGATGCACTCGCCCCCGCCAAATTGCCCGGCCCAACCCATAACCGGCACGTGATGTAGCGACCAGTTGATGCAATACCCCATCCCGATCAAGGTAGAAATGGGGCAACATTGCCGCATCCGCGCTTTGGTAGGCGGCTAGCGCCATCGCGGCAGGCTGCGTGTCAGCCACTGCCACCACTAGCGCCACCGGGCTGCCTTCGCGACTCCTCCCCGCCCGATCCGGTCTTCCCACCGTGATCGCCTGCACCTCAGCGCTGCTCATGGCACGCTCCATCATTGCTAAAAAATATTCTCGGCTCATCGTAGCACAGTGCCGTAGAGAAGGCAACGCATCGAGGGAGACAGCGCGGGGGATAAGGGCCGATGACCCTGTTGCAACACGAGCAAAGACTCAGAGACTCTTAACGCAAAGGCGCCGTAGAGCCGGACGGCTGTCCGGCTCCGCAGAGGGAGCGAAGGAGTTTGGGAAGTGCCGCACCCCGGTTGTCATTGCGAGCCGAGCAACGCGAGGCGAAGCAATCCCCCACGAGAGCGGCATGCTGCTACTCATCGCATGGCACCGCTGCCCAACTCGTCTGCGTCGTGGTATCGCAATTGCTTGCCCCCACCCCTTACCCCTCCCCCGCTGGCGGAGGGGGATCACCCGCACCCCCGGCCCCGACCCGCGTCGCGGGAGCAGGACGCTGCTAGCTGCTGCTTCAGCAAAACTGCTCTCGCCCACCGAGCGGATCCCCCTCTGCGTCCTCCGCGCCCTCTGCGGTAAACAAACATTCCCCTTCTCCCGCCGTTAGGTGGGAGAAGGGGCGGGGGGATGAGGGTCAGCCCACTACGCGGGTGGAATAGCCGCGAAAAGACACAAGAGGCACAAAAACGGGCGATTGTTGCGTCTTTTGCGTGTCTTTGTGGCTATTCGGCCCCATGCCCTCACCCCATCCCCGCTCCCACTGGCGTGGGAGCGAGACGCTGCTGCGGGCCGCACCCCGGTTGTCATTGCGAGCCGAGCGACGCGAGGCGAAGCAATCTCCCGCACCCCGGTTGTCATTGCGAGCCGAGCGACGCGAGGCGAAGCAATCCCCCACGAGAGCGGCATGCTGCTACTCATCGCATGGCACCGCCTCCCAACTCGTCTGCGTCGTGGTATCGCAATTGCTTGCCCCCACCCCTTACCCCTCCCCCGCTGGGGGAGGGGGATCACCCGCACCCCCGGCCCCGACCCGCGTCGCGGGAGCAGGACGCTGCTAGCTGCTGCTTCAGCAAAACTGCTCTCGCCCACCGAGCGGATCCCCCTCTGCGTCCTCCGCGCCCTCTGCGGTAAACAAACATTCCCCTTCTCCCGCCGTTAGGTGGGAGAAGGGGCGGGGGGATGAGGGCTAGCCCGCGCAGCGGCTTCGTAAGCCTAGCCCGGCCCTTCAGGGCCGGGCCTATACACCGCAGCAATCCCCCGCTTCAGCGCGCGCCGCCGGTTGAACATAGCACAAGGGACTACTCGCAACATAGTATAAAAACCCTATTGCCTGCTCCATAGATTGGCTGGTACATTACTACACAGATCGCGCCAATCAATAATGGAATTCGGGAGCTACATCTTATGCGTCGATCTCTGCTCTTGTATCCAATCGTCATCTGTCTCCTTGTCCTGCTGTCACTGCCGGCCAACATCGTTGCCCAATCAGAAACGCCGCAAGATCAACCACGCACTATCTTTATCCCCCTGATCACCCGCACGGTGACATACCCGCCGCTCTCTTCCAACTGGTTAGAGCGGGTGAACGCCTATCGAGCGCGGGCCGGGGTGCCGCCGGTCACTGAAAGTAGCGAGCTCAACAGCAACTGCTGGGAACATGCGCGCTACATGGCCGAAAATAACCAAATCACCCACAACCAAGACCCAACCAAGCCCTTTGCCTCACCCACCGGCCAGATCTGCGCACAAAAGGGCAATGTGTGGATTGGATGGGGCAACAGTTGGCAGCCCGCTGACGCAGTTGATAGCTGGATGAAATCGATCGGCCATCGCATCTGGCTGCTCTACCCCACCACGCCCACCTTCGGGTTTGGGTTTTACACCACCGCCACCGCAAAATGCCGGGTGAATAACGTGAACTGGCACTGTAACGGCGCCGCGCTCGATGTGCTCTCCTACTTTAATTACAGGGCTGATGCTGATTACCCCGGTTGGCCGGTGCGCTACCCCGGTATTGACCAAACCGATGTGCCGGCGACCCAATATCCGATTACGTTGCAATGGCGCTACTTTGGCAGTACGCCGGTGATCAGCAGCACGGATCTGCGTGTCGTCGGCGGCAATGCCATTCCGCATACCAGCACCACCAGCTTGCCGGTCGGCCATAAAGGGATCGCCGTCACCCCTACCGTCAATTTGCCCGCCAATAGCCTGATCGAAGTCTCGATCAGCGGATCGTATGATGGGCAACCGTTTACCTACACGTGGCAGTTCCGCACGGGGAGTTAATGATGGCCCGTACTACCGAATGATTGAGGATGGAATGCGGCAGTTTCACTGCCGCACTCCATAGCAAGAGCAGGCTAGAGCGTGCGCAAGCGGCCCAACCCGATCGCACACTGCCCAGCGATCCCAACCCTCTGTGCCTGCGCCAAACCGCCCAACTTGCACCCCGCCAAACCCATGGTATAATAGGCCGCCCGCGTTGTTCCGCCACGACTTGCGGCACACAAGGAAAGAAATGCATGAGGAGTAGCTTTTCTGCACTAGCCCTGTTGCTCAGTGTGTTGTTAATCAGCGCATGTGGTGCGGCAGCAGCCAATGAGCCAGCGCCACTGCCTACAGCTATCGATGTTGCCACCCGGCTGCCAGACACCCCGCAGCCAACAGCCGTGCCAACCCTTCCGCCCACCGCAACGCCCGAACCGACCGCTACCCCCGAACCGACCGCCACCCCTGAACCGACCGCCACTCCAGCGCCCACTGCCACTCCTGAACCCATCACTGCGCCGCTCGCCGTGCCGCGCGGTTCGGTCACGAGCCGGCCCTTTGCGGTGATGTACGATAACCATCCCAATGCCTACCCGCAAACCGGGATGGATAAGGCGGCCATCGTGTTCGAGGCGTTGGCCGAGTTCGGCATTACTCGCTATATGGCGATCTTTATCCCCGGCATTTCGCCTGATGTCCCGGTGATCGGCCCAGTCCGCAGCGCCCGCTCGTATTATGTCGAATGGGCCAAGGGCTTCCGCGCTGTCTATGTGCATGCCGGCGGTTCTCCCGAAGGCTTATTACTGGCTGAAACCTCGATCGAATTGATCAATATGGATGCGCTGCGCGGCAATGCCAGCGGGTATTTCTACCGCACCCGCGATCGCAGCGCGCCGCACAACCTGTATACCAATAGCGCCAATATCGCCCAGTTTGCTGCGGCAAATGATCGGCCAGTGGAAGGCTTGGCAGAGATCGGGTTCACCTATTCACCCGAAGCGCCACCCTCCGAACGGCCAACCCAACAGGCATTACGCTATTTCTTCATTTACCGCGAAGCAAGCGTCGGCTGGCAGTACGATCCGGCCACGAATAGCTATCGCTATCTGCGCGGCAATCGTCCGCACGTCGATGCTGCCACCGGCGCGCAGTTGCAGTTCAAGAATGTTGTCATTCTCGAGGTGCCCGAACGGCCTATCCCGAATGATCCGAAAGGGCGCATCGAGCAGGATGTGATCGGCGAAGGCCCGGCCCGCATCTTCCGCGATGGCCGCATGATCGAGGCCACATGGCGCAAAGCGGCAGGCTATGCCCAGCTCTACCTCGTTGATGCTGATGGCAACGAAGTGCCGCTCGCACCCGGCTCGGTCTGGATCGCCGCCATTCCCGACCTCGCCAATCTGACGGTTGAGGGCGGGCGCTAACACAACACCCCGGAGCCCGTTGCTCCGGCTTGATTGGGCGGGCGCCGCAAAGCGCTGGCTCTGTTTGCCAGATCTACCGCTTACCACGCTATTGCGCCTTGCAGCGCACCAAGCGGCGCCCCGGCAGACGCACATTCAGATTATCCCATGACGGGGTAATGGTGGCGTGTATCCAAGCCAGCATGCCCCACCACGCGGCGGCTGCCCCGCGTCTGCCCGGCACACTGTGCCGAATGCCGCCATAAAAGGAGGAAACAGACTGTATGAGAGGAAGCATCGTTCGCCGCGGCTTGATTGTCGCTGTGCTGGTCGTGCTTTCGACCGCCATCGCCCACGTACAGGCCGCCCCGACGACCGCACCGTCCCAGCAGCCACCCGTCGCCCCCACGTACCGCATCTTCGCCACTCGTGAAGGTCTGGTTGGCTACCGCACCGCTAATGGCCACATTATCCAACCCCGCGACCGGTTCGTGGCCCTACCCTGTTGGTGCGCGCTCTCACCCAAAGGCACCGATAAGTTCAAAGTTCGCCTTACCTACAACGGCCGTTCCGTGGTGGTGCCCGTCTGGGATGTCGGGCCGTGGAATACGCGCGACGATTATTGGAACCCGAACCGCCGTTACAGCGACCTGCCGATCGGTATGCCAATGGCCGAAGCAGCCTACTTCCATGGCTACAACGGTGGCCGCGATGAGTGGGGCCGGCGGATTACCCTCCCCAACGGGATCGATATCGCTGATGGTACGTTCTGGGACGACCTCGGTATGACTCGTAGCGATTATGTCTACGTCACCTTCCTCTGGCTTGGCGAAGACCCCGGTCCCGGTGATGCGGTTGAGGTTGGTCCCAGCCAGTTCACCGATGATGCTGCGCAAGAAACCGTTACCGCGCCCGAAGGTGCGTTCACCATTGATAATACTGATACGGCGTTTGACCCGGTTGGCAAGGATTGGTACGAAGAACGGTGCGGCTTGAATGGCCAGCATCAATGGACCTATTCCACCACTGATCCAGCCAAAGCGACCACTGCCGCAGCATGGACTGCGCCCAACCTCAACCCCGGTTTCTATGAGGTCAAAGCCTACATCCCAACCTGCGGCAATCCAGCTACCACCAGCGCCCGTTACCGGATCAGCCATGCCGGAGCGACGACTGAAGTGACGCTTGACCAACGTTCAGCCAGCGGCCAGTGGGCTTCACTCGGCACCTATTACTTTGGCGGCCCCGGCAACGAAGTGCCGCAGGTCTTCCTCAGCGACCTCACCGGTGATCGCGGCATGTCCGTGCGTTACGACGCAATTGCATGGGAACCGCGCAGCGATACGACCCCGCCCAATACCCAGATTCTTTCGATGACGCGCGCCGGCAACGGCTTCTCGATCAAATGGGGCGGCAACGATGATATGACCGGTATCGCTAGCTACGATGTGCAGGTACGGTTGTTGCCCGATGGCGGTTGGACTGATTGGAAGAAAGAGACAACTGATCTGAGCGCGTGGTTTGGCCCCGATGAGGGCAAGCAGTTCGCCTTCCGCGTGCGCGCCCGCGATTGGGCCGGCAATGTCGAGCCGTGGGAAGAAGCTGCGATTGCTGACACCACTAATGTGCCATAATGCGCTCGGGACACGGCAACGCCGTGTCCCGCTGATCCCGATCCGCCATCATGGGCAAGGGACACGGTGCTGCCGTGTCCCTTGCCATTCGCTTACTCAGCGTCTTGCAATGCAGCGACACCGGGCAGCACCCGCCCTTCGAGCAACTCAAGCGACGCGCCGCCGCCGGTGCTGACGTGTGACATCTTCTCAGCCAACCCAGCCTGCTCGACCGCCGCGACGCTATCACCGCCGCCGACAATCGTGATCGCGCCGTTCGCCGAAGCTTCCGCCATCGCTTGAGCAATCGCCCGCGTACCGGCAGCAAACGGCTCCAGCTCAAACACCCCCATCGGGCCATTCCAGATCACCGTCCGCGCCGACCGGATCTCGGCGCTGTACAGCTCAATCGTCTTTGGCCCAATATCGAGTACCCGCCAACCATCTGGAATGGCGTTAACATCAACCACCTGCCGCTGAGCCTCAGCGCTGAACGCATCGGCGATCACCACATCGACCGGCAAGAGCAGCCGCGCGCCGCGCTCTTCGGCCTTGGCCATCAGTTGCTGCGCCACTGCGACACTATCCGGTTCCACCAGCGAGTCGCCAAGATTCAACCCCTTCGCCAGCAAGAAGGTATTGGCCATTCCGCCACCAATCAGCAGCGCATCAACCTTGCCGAGCAAGTTCTCGATCACGCCAATCTTATCGCTGATTTTGGCGCCACCGATCACGGTCACAAACGGGCGCTGCGGATTGTTCAGCGCACCGCCGATGTAGGCCAATTCTTTCTCCATCAGGAAACCGGCCACCGCCGGCAAATAATGCGCCACGCCCTCGGTGCTGGCATTGGCGCGGTGCGCGGTGCCAAACGCATCGTTGACATACACGTCACCCAGCTTGGCCAGCTCGGCGGCCATCTGCGGATCATTCTTCTCTTCCCGCGGATCGAAGCGGGTGTTCTCCAGCACCAGTACCTGCCCCGGCTTGAGCATAGCCACCGCTGCTTCGGCGGCTGGGCCGGTAATGGCTTCCGTCTTCTTGACCTCAGTCGCTTCCGGCAGCAACTCAAACAAGCGCTCAACCACCGGACGCAAGCTATACTTCGGATCGGGCTTGCCTTTGGGCCGCCCAAGGTGTGACATCAACACGACGCTGGCGCCGTGTTCCAACAGATACCGAATCGTCGGCAACGCCGCTCGGATGCGCGTGTCATCGGTAATCAGACCCTGATCATCGAGCGGTACGTTGAAATCAACCCGCACGAGCGCGCGTTTCCCGGCCCAATCCACATCGCGGATGGTCTTCTTATTCATGCGCGTTCCTCCTTATTCGCGGTGTAACGGCACAGTGCCATTGTAACACAGTGGCTACTTGCCGATGCAAAACCGGCTGAAGATCACATCGAGCAGGTCTTCGCCCACCGTCTCGCCGGTGATCTCGCCGAGCGCATTGGCGGCGCCGGTCAGATCGGCAGCCAGCAGATCGGTCGCCGCATTGGTCGCTAAGGTCTCTTGGGCAGCGCGCAAAAACTCAACCGCCCGGCGCAAGGCGGCGCGATGGCGCGGGTTGCTGACCAGATGGGTGGTTCCCATCGCCGGTAATGTGCCGCCGAGCAACGTCGCTGCAATCGTGGTGGCGAGGTGATCGATCCCATGACCGTAACGCGCCGAGCAGGCTACGACCGCCACACTGCGCGGATGCTCCGGTGCCGGCGGCGGCGCGCTGGCCGGATCATCGCATTTGTTCCAGACAATAATGGTTGGCCGTTCGGCAGTGGCTGACAGCATCGCCGCATCTTCGGCGGTAAACGGTTGCTGGGCATCGAACACTAACAATGCCAGATCAGCGCTGGCCAACGCCGATCGCGCCCGCTCAACCCCAATCTGTTCCACCGGATCATCACTGGCCCGCATGCCGGCAGTGTCGATCAACACCACCGGCACCCCGGCCAGATTGGCCGTCTCTTCGAGCGTATCGCGGGTAGTGCCGGGGATCGGCGTCACAATCGCCCGCTCGACCCGCAACAAAGCGTTGAGCAAACTCGATTTGCCGACATTAGGCCGCCCGACCAATGCCACCCGCGCGCCGTTGCGGATCACCATCCCCTGATCGGCCCCAGCCAACAACCGCTCTACCGTCGCTAACGCTTGCGCCACTGGCTCAGCCACTGCCTGCGGCTCGATCCCCTCTTCCGGGAAGTCGATCAGCGCAGTGATGTAGGCCAGCGGTTCGAGCAAGGCGGCCCGCGCTGCCCGCACTTCCCGCGCCAGCCACCCGCCAAGTTGGGCCTGCGCCACCGCCAACCCCGCGCTCGTCTGCGCCCGAATCACATCGAGCGTGGCCTCAGCTTGGCTCAGATCGATCCGCCCGTTCAAAAAGGCGCGCATGGTAAATTCGCCGGGATTGGCCAAGCGCGCGCCGGCAGCTAAGGCCGCTTCCAGCGTGAGCTGTACCGGCAACGCGCCCCCATGGCAAGAGATTTCAACGACGTCTTCGCGGGTAAAACTGTGCGGCGCGGCCATGAAGGTCAGTAACGCTTCATCAATCACTGCCCCATTAGGCCCGATCACATGCCCATAGCGCACCCGATGGCTGCGCAACCGGCCCGCCCGCGCCGGACGGAAGATCTTCAGCGCAATCGATTGAGCATCTGGCCCACTTAGCCGTATAATACCAATGCCACCCTCACCGGGAGGGGTCGCAATCGCTGCAATCGTGTCGCTCATTGAGGTTCCGTGCGTCTGCTGGCTACACTCTTCCGCCTGATCACCCTCTACAATACACTCGCCAATCTGGCCGGATTGCGCGGCCTAAGCTGGAGCGAACGGCTCGCTATCCCGCTAGCGGCGCTGAGTTGGCGTCTACCGGCAGCAAGTTGGCGCGCGGCCATCGCCCTCTTGCTACCGGCGCTCATTATTCAGCTTAGCCTAGCTACCTTGCGCCGGCGCCAACTCAACCCGCGCCGGCAGCTCCAACCGGGAATCTATGCTGATCGCCACATTACCCGGCTCGATCTGCCCGCGCGCCATGGCCCGGTGCCGGCCTTGCACATCGTGCCCCGCGGCGGCGCCGCCGCCGCCGTGCTCGTAACGCATGGGTCGGGTTGCGACAAAACGTTTTACGCATGGCGGCTGGTCGATGCCTTGATTGCGCGCGGCTTAGCGGTCGTGCTGATCGACCTTGACGGCCATGGCGAAAGCCCGCGCCCGCAGTCGTTCCCGCAGATGGTTGAGAGTGTCGCTGATCCGCTGGTTTGGCTACAAGCACGCTACTGCCGGATCGGCGCACTTGGCATGAGTTTAGGCGGCGCCGTGCTGGCTCGCGCTGTCGCCAACGGTGCGCCAGTTGATGCGCTCGCGCTGTGGGAAGTGCCGCCGCGACTCCGGCTCGATGCGCGCCAATACCGTCAGGTGCAGATTCGGGAAGCAATTGCCATTGTGCAACTGCGCATGCTGCATCTGTTCCGCGATGGCGCCATCGATCACGTGATCAACGCATGGCAGACGAGCGGCATCCGGGCCACGATCGGCACGTGGGATCTGTTCGACGCGCTCGACGTGCCCGGCAGCTTGCGAATCATAGCCCAGCGCCAACCTCCGCCACCTACACTGATGGTTTACGCAGGCCGCGATGCCATTGTCCCGCCGGCGGCAGCCGCCGAAATCGCTTCGCTTGCCGCCGGTTGGGCCGAATACCATCTGTTGCCGTTCGCCAGCCATATCTCATTGCCGATCGATATGGCCAACATCACCCTGACCAGCGACTGGTTCCGCCGGCAGCTCACCGCTGCTGCGGGGTCAGAATGGCGTCAATCAAGCCGTACTCGAGCGCCTGCGACGCGGTCATGTAAAAATCGCGGCTAAAATCGGCCTCTAACCGTTCGACCGGCTGGCCGGAGTGTTTCGCCATAATCTCGCGCAACAGCCGCTGCAAACGCAGCATCTCATCGACTGCGATCTGCACATCCGGCGCATACCCCTCGGCGCCGCCGCCTGCCGGATGCGAGTGGATCGTCGCATGCGGCAAGGCAAACCGCTTGCCCTTCGCCCCGGCACAGAGCAGCACTGTCGCCATGCTCGCCGCCCGGCCCACGCACACCGTGCAAATATCAGGAGTCACCAACTGCATCGTGTCGTAGATCGCCAACCCGGCCCGGATCACACCACCCGGACTGTTGATGTACATCCAGATATCACGTTCAGGGTCTTGCTGTTGCAACACCAACAACTGCGCCACCACCGACGAGGCCAGCTCATCATCAATTGGCTCGCCGATAATAATCACCCGTTCTTTGAGCAAACGGGAAAAAATATCCCAACTCCGCTCACCGCGGCTAGTGCGCTCTACAATTGTTGGCACCGGAATGGACGGCATATCATCCTCTTTCTGATTGATCAACCAGCAAACAACTGCCGGTCATTGTCTTTGACTGTCGCTTCACGATAACTGCTCGCTGCGCAATCTCGTAGGGTTGCTGATATTGGGATGGCGCTACCGGCACAACGGCAATCGAGACACTGAGCAATGCATAACGGCACGGACGACCTTGCCGATCGTGACCGAAAATATAGCCCCGCTCGCGATCCTCTGCGGCATAAAAATAAGGAATCGTCGCGTCAAAGCGTTTGATCATTGCTTGACCAAGGCGTTGCGCTCGTTCCAACGTCGTCACCAACACAAAATCATCACCGCCGAGATGGCCCAGAAAATCGTCCGCTTCGCCATACCAATGAACGATGTCGGCCAAAAGCCGGGCCGTATGGACAATCACCGCATCGCCCTTAAAAAAACCGTAGTGATCATTATACCCCTTAAAATGGTCGAGATCGATATACGCCACCGCAAACGATTGCTGTTTCGCCAGCCGCTCGTGAATCACTTGTTCGATCACGATATTACCGGGCAACCGCGACAGCGGATTCACGCTGCTATCCCGCTCACTCCGGCGCAAAATCGAACGGATCCGCGCTGCCAATTCTGCTGCGCTGCACGGTTTCACGATATAGTCATCGGCGCCTAATTGCAAACTCCGCACCTTTTCATCCAGTGCGCTGACCGCAGACAGCAACACCACAGGCACCAACCGCGTCGCCGGCGTAGTGCGCAGGGTATGCAATATCTGCAAACCATCGCCATCGGGCAACAATCGATCAAGCACAACGAGATCGAAATGCTGAGTTGTCGCCAACTGCACCGCTGTCGCACTATCCGCTGCCGTCACCACCACAAACCCAGCATCGGTCAATTGTTGGCCAAGCGTCACCCGAATCTCTGGTTCGTCATCAACCAAGAGAATTCGTGGCACCCCCCGCTCGCTATGATGTGCGGTCAACAAGCGCTGCACCTGATCAAGCAGCGGTTGATTCAGATCGATCAACAAGCCATTGCCACCAACCAATGGGTGGTGGCTTGCCACCGCCGCCGCCACCTCGCGCGTCTCCGGATCGGTACGGGCAATCTGGACACAGGTAGGCGGATCAATGTCGGTGATTTCCTCAGCTATTACCAGCAAGCGTGGCCGGCGGCGACGGGCAAGGTCAAGGCCGGCAGCTCCAGTCGTTACACGCTGCACCTCTAAGCCCGCTGCCACCAACGCCTGCTCCAACCGTCAAGCGTCGCCCCACCCGCCAATACTGCTAATCCTGAACCGATTGAAACGGCTGGCGACGATGCCGGTGCAGCCGGCGATGCCGGCTGATACGCTTCAATTGGCACCCGCGCAACGATCATATTGCCCTCCACCTGCAACCGGCCAGTTAAATGTTCGCTAAACTGGCGCAAACGGGCCGTCGATCGCTGTAACGAGCCGATCAAAGTGCGTAGCCGCTGATCATCGCTCTGCCCATAGTGATGCACCAGCAGGTCTACTGCGCTCTGCAACGCCGTGAGCGGTGATGCAAGCTGATGGATAAACTTTTCCACTTCGGAAGGAGCCTTATTCATCACCACCCTCGCGTGTCTTCATAACGGATGTCAACGTGGCAATAAGACGCTCAGCGGTAACCGGCTTCTCGAGAAACCCGCGTGCGCCAAGATTGAATGCCTGCGCTGACGCATCAGGCCCCAAGTCATTGGCGGTCAAAATCACAACGGGGATCGTGGCCGTAGCTGGCTGCGCCTGTAACCGCTGCAACACTTCCAAGCCGTCCATACCGGGCATACGCAGATCAAGCAAGACCGCATGCGGTCGCGAATGGTGGACTAATTCCAGTGCCGCAACCCCATCACTCGCCGCCAACACCCGCATGCGATGCCGCTGCAAAATCCGCACCAACACCGTCCGCACATTCGGATCATCATTAACCACCAGCACCAATGGCTGCGGTTCGGCAATCTGGCGGCGTATTTCGGCAATAATGTCTTCGATCGGGCTATGAACCGGCAAGACACTGGCATCACGCAGGCGGCTTGCCCCCGGCGCATCACTGATCACGATCATCGGCACAATCCGGTAGAGCGGAAGTGCGCGAATTTGATTGACTCGCTCATCGAGATCGCCAGAGTCGATGAGCACCAGACATGCCGGCTGGCGTGCTGGCGCAGCGACGTTAATGTCACGCGCCTGCATCTGGATCACGTGCCAGTTTGGATCGGCTTCCAGCGCAGCGCATAGCTTAGCGACCCACGGATGGGCACCGTCGGCAACGACAATCAGCGGGAGTTGGCCTTCCACCGGTTGCGGCTGCACTTTCGCTACCGGCACCGTAAAACTGAACGTACTTCCCCGGCCAAGATCACTATCGACCCAAATCTTGCCGCCGTGTAATTCAACTAACTCTTTCGAGATAGCCAACCCCAATCCAGAACCGCTTCTTTCGCGACTGATCGATTGATCAAGCTGGTGAAACTTCTGAAACAATCGCATCTGATCGGCGCGGGCAATGCCGGGGCCCCAATCGCGCACGCTAAAGCGCACGACGTTCTGCTCGTGGATAGCGCTCAGCAGCACCTGCTGCCCTTGCGGTGAAAACTTGATCGCGTTCGACAACAGGTTGATCACCACCTGCACAATCCGATCGCGATCGACCTCCACCAATGGCAAATTGGGCGGCACATTCAGCGAAATAGTCACGCCATACTGGCGCGCGAACGCTCGCAGTTCTTCCATGGCGCTCCGGCAGATCTCGATCGGCGCGATCGGTTTCGGCTGCAACTGCAACCGTCCCTGCTCGATCTTCGCAATATCGAGAATATCGTTCACCAACCGGATGAGACGTTCGGTATTCGCCAGCGACACTTGGAGCATTGAACGTACCGGCGCGGCGAGATCAGGAGCAAGCCCGGGCTTGCCCCGCGTGGCGTCGCCTAACACTAGTTGCAGTGACCCCTGAATGCTACTCAATGGCGTTCGCAATTCATGCGATACGGTTGAGACAAACTCGTCTTTCAGGCGCTCAACTTCACGCTCGCGCGTCACATCACGGAAGATCAAGATTCGTCCTAAATACTGCTCACGCCGGTCAATCACTGGCGCTGAGAAGCAGTGCAAGCGGCGCGCCTCTGGCCAAATCACTTGAAACTCTTCATAGGCGCGGTCGGTTTCTGAACCTAGCAGTTGCCCCAACCAGAACGTTAAGCGGGTACTATTGGCAAAGACACGGCCAAAGATGAGCAACAGGTCATCATACGACCGGCCCTTAAGATCGTGCTCGGCCACGCCAAAGAAATAGCAAGCTCGTCGATTGACCATCACGACCCGGCGCTGACGGTCAATCATAATAATGCCATCGTTGGTCGTTTCTACGACAGCCTGCGCCCGATCAAGCTCGATCCGCAAATGATCAAAAAGCCGGGTATGCTCAATTGCTGCACCAATTTGCCGCGCCAATAGGCGCAGCCACTGTATCTGCCGTTCACTGAAACGATTGCTTGGCCACGGCGCTAATTGCACAACGCCAGCCTGCCATCCACCGGCTACGATAGCTAGTGAAACCACACCAGTAATGGCATGCGAACGCAGAAATGCGTGTAATGTCTCAGATACCGGTGATGGTGAAGAATCTGTTGGCAGATAAGCGATTTCCTCGGCTGACTCGAGCAATGACGCGGCCAACGCTTGCATCTGCTGGCCAAGCTCGTGTTGCCATAACTGGTGGAATACGGTCGCGAAAGCTGGCAACGATGCGCTGGTCGTCACCGTCTTTAACTCAAGCTGGCTGGTCTCATCATGGTAGAGATAGAGCGCACCGGCTGCGGCGCCAACTGCGCTCACCAGTTGCTCGAGCGCAACCCCAACCAGTTGATCGGGAGTATGGGTGTAGAGCAAAGCCAGATCGACAAAGACATCAACTGGCAGCGGTTCAGGCTCATGCAGACCGTCAACCTGATCAAACCGCGTCTGGGCATAAATGGCATCATCGGCGAGAAATTGCAATACGCCGATGTATTCATGGGCGATCTGCGCCTCCCATCCACAGATGCACAAGCCCTGCAACGCGCCATTGGCTACGAGCGGCAAGATCACAATCTGCGTTGGCGGCTGTTCAGGCCAGATCGCATTGGTCAACGCCAAGGCCAGCGGGGTTGATTGGCGATCGGGCGTAAAGAGCAGTGGTTGCCGCAACAACCGCAAATCATGCATCAAGTAGTGGGGAATGCTAATCTGTTGCGGAGTCACGCCTGCTACCGGATCAGCCTGATCGTTAAAACGTTGCAATTGATCACTTTCAGGCCCAAGCTGATAGATCAACGCCACCCTCGCCATAGCAAGGCTGCGCGCGCCATCAAGCAATACCTGCCACACGACCTCGCGCGATGGGGCGCGATACATCTGCCGGCATAGGATGGCTAGAAGGGCTGATCGATCAGACAATTCCACGACAGCTTACACCTTCGTATGAATGCTAGGATGTATGGAAGCATGCACGTATCAACACTCGCCGGCGAGCACGGATTCGACTTTCTCGACCAGTGCAAATACATTAAACGGTTTTTCAACCCAACCGCGCACTGAAGGCGGCAAGTGTTGCGGAAGCTCCCGCACTCTGGGGCTAGCCGTAAGCAAGACGATCGGGATCTGGCGCCAAACCGGATGGTGCTGTAACCGCTGGCACAGCTCTAATCCATCCATCTGCGGCATCATGACATCGATCAACAAGAGATCAACGGTCTGACGGGCAAGTTGCTCCAACGCTTCAAAACCATTATTCGCGATAACAACGGTATAGTTCGCATCTTCGAGCGCCATGCGCGTGATTAGTTGTAGATCGGGCTCATCTTCGGCCAGTAGAATTTTCGTACTCATGTTCTTCCATCAACAAGATTTGGCGCGCGACCTCTTCAATCGCAATTCGCTGCTTCCGGTAAAAGTCCGACTCGCTCATCGCGAGCCGATGAGCGACATCGCGCACCGTCTGCCGGCGCAAAAATCGCCCTTCTAGCAGATTGTACAATAGCCACTCCTGCGCCGAAGGATCAATCTGATCATCAGGTCGCAAATTCGCGATCGCTTGCCGCAAGACGGCCTGCAAGGCCTTGGTCGGGCTGCCGCCTTGCTCGGCGAGCACCCGCCGCACACTGCGCAAGCCAAGCAATGGGCTGTCGGCCAGTTTCGGCCCGCCCCAAAATTGCGTTAACGCATCTTTGACCAGTTGCGGAAAATCGGGGTGGAGCACGATGTCATCCTCGATCGCGTTTAAGGTGCTCGGGGTCGCTTGCTCTAAGCGTGAACTGAGTTGTTGCAACGACTGCATTTCTGGCGCTAACCCGCGCAGCGCATCAAAAATTTGCCGCTGCATCTGCGCCGTCGTCAGGGCTAACTCGATTTGGTGGGCCAACCCGGTCACCATGCGCCGCATCTCGGTAGACATCCCGCCGTTGCGTTGCAATTGTTCGGGCGTGGCCTCAAGCCCGATTGCACCCAGAAAGACGCCATCAGGACTGCGCAACGGCAATAAGCAAAACGACCCGATCACCACAAACGATCCGCTATCAAGGCTAGCGCTGGCATCATACGGCATCGCATCAAGCTGCGGAATCAGGTTGGCAATTGGATGCTCGGTTACAAACCGGCGCACTTCACGGCGCGATCCCCATAAGGCTTTGATGCTAAATCCGTCTTCCCCCGGCGCAATTACAAAGCCTGTTTTCACCCCCAAGGGGTTACAGATCGCGACGAGTGAGTTTTCGAGCAACGCTCGCAGATCGGCTCGGGTAAACATATTGCGCGGCAAGTTGCGCAAATAGTCGATCTCAGAATGGTCTTGGCGATAGATCAGAGCGTCAAGGTATGGTTTGGCCTGCGTCACAAAGATCGGCATTAAGACCGTCATCACCATCACCCCAAAAGTGATGAGCGTCTCTGGCGGCAAGCCAAGTTGCTGAGCGATGACCGGCACGGCCTGGATAAATAGAATCGTGGTAATACCGACAAAGGGGCCGTATAACCACCACCGGACAAAATCTTGCTTGATCAGCCGCTCAGGAATAAGCATACCCTGAAACGCTACTGAATACGTCATAATCGTGACCATCACGATCACGATGACACTGGCAATCGCCTGTAACGCAAGTATTAGGCTGATTGGTGCAGCGCTCGGCGAGGCAACTAACAAAAATGGGAAGACGCCAATCCCGGGCGCGGCAAAGGTCGCGCTCAGATAACTCAACCGCCGGCGTTGCGATGGCGTTAGCGCCGAACGACGCACAGTCAGGATGGCGATCAACGCAGTTGCCGCCGCCACGACAAAGAAGACGACGTAAAACCAAAACAATGGCCCAGCTTGAAATTGGGCGACGGGGCCGCTTGGCATCCCGGTGTGAATCACTAAATTCGTGCCAAGAGCAACAAGGAGAAAGATGATAATACTGCCTAGATAGGCGAGATACACGCTGCGCCGCCAGCGTTGGGCAAGGGTATTGGCATTCCCAAACGCTAACAAGGCATTCGCAAAGTGAATGTAACCCGCCGGAACCAAGACAATCCCTAACCATTGCGCCCTGCCCAAAAATTCAACCGTCTCCGGACGTTGCGCACGGGCCAGTAGTAAATCACCGCTGTAGGCAATGATGACGCCAGCCAACAAGACCCCAAGCGCGCGCACAATATCGCTGCGCCAGTTTTGCAGCACAATGTAGGCTAACAATGAAAAGCTGACAATCAATACTGCGGCAAACAGTACTTCATTGATGCGTTCAAGCAGAGTGACCATATCGGTATGCGTCGCAGTTCATGCAACTACCACAGAGTACAAATTTCTATCGCAACAATGATGACCTGCATAGAGTAGCCAATGAGGTGGTATCGGGTCACGCACTCACATCCTTATACGGAAGGTAAAGACGTTGCAGTGCAACGTCTCTTCTCCAAGCAGCGGTATCGCTCCTTACTCACCTTCACGTTGGCAATAGTCGCTCCGTTACGATCGGTTTTCGGCGACGAACCGTTTGGCGCGCTGAGCGACGTTGTTTGCCAGTCATGATGATTGATCTGAATTATACCATGGCAGGTAGCAAGGGATTTACTTTCTAAAATTATGTCAATAAGATATCAGAGACCCGGTGTGCTATAATCGAAGTGCAGAGTAAGGCGTAGATCCGAGTAGGAAACCATGCGACAGCTTCCCAATCTGCTGGGCCTTTTCCGCATCATTGCGACGCCGATTCTGGCGTGGCTGGTGCTGGTGGCAACGCCAACCGCCTATCTTGGCGCGGCATTTTTGCTGTTGTTGATGGCATTGAGCGATATGGCCGACGGACGGCTGGCTCGCCATCTGAAGGTAGTTTCACCCCTTGGCATTTTTATCGATACGATTAGCGACAAGATCTTCGTTGCCGGCGTCCTTATCCCTATGATTGAGGTTGGGTTACTGCCATCATGGGTTGCCCTTGCAATCATTGTGCGCGAATTTGTCGTCTCCGGTCTCCGTTCATTTGCCGCTGCCGAAGGGGTCGTTATTTCAGCCCGTCGCTTTGGCAAGCAGAAGCTCGTAATTACAGTCGTGGCCCTAATCTGGCGCCTCCTTGCCGCCCACGCCGAAACTGGCGGCTTCCTCGGACTGCTCGCCGGTGGCTTGCTGATCCCACTCCTCAATCTCTGGCCCGTCCCGATGGCGCTCGCTCTCATCTGGACGATTGGTTCCGGGATCGAATACCTCTGGCAAGCGTGGCCGCTGCTGCGCCGGGGCTGGTCTCCCCGCCCCTCAGAACGATAGCGTCTCCGTGCAGATACAATGCCCACCAAAAACCACATCACCCCCGCTAGCTGCGCTAGCGGGGGTGATGGTGCTGGTGGTAGCGGCGGCAGGATTCGAACCTGCGACCTTCGGGTTATGAGCCCGACGAGCTGCCACTGCTCCACGCCGCGGCAGACAAACGGGGGAACTGCCTCGCGACAGCTCCCCCGCGCATCGGGAGGGTGCGTGGACCTAGGTTCCCAGCGGAGAGCCGCCAGTAGGATCGGCGCTGCGACGTTTCACGACCCGGTTCGGGA
>NZ_LWQS01000070.1 GCF_001650695.1 Chloroflexus islandicus | reverse complement strand
GGCAAGCAGCCCGCGCAGCGGGCTTCGTACCCCTAGCCCGGCCCTTTAGGGCCGGTTTTGGACGGATGTTCTGTCCGTCCTTGAACGCCAGTGGGAGCGGGGCCGGGAGGGAGGGCAAGCAGCCCGCGCAGCGGGCTTCGTACCCCTAGCCCGGCCCTTTAGGGCCGGGTTTTGGACGGATGTTCTGTCCGTCCTTGAACGCCAGCGGGAGCGGGGCCGGGAGGGAGGGCAAGCAGCCCGCGCAGCGGGCTTCGTACCCCTAGCCCGGCCCTTTAGGGCCGGGTTTTGGACGGATGTTCTGTCCGTCCTTGAACGCCAGCGGGAGCGGGGCCGGGAGGGAGGGCAAGCAGCCCGCGCAGCGGGCTTCGTACCCCTAGCCCGGCCCTTTAGGGCCGGGTTCTGGACGGATGTTCTGTCCGCCCTCTCCCGTGCCAGCGGGAGCGGGGCCGGGGGCGAGGGCAAGCAGCCCGCGCAGCGGGCTTCGTACCCCTAGCCCGGCCCTTTAGGGCCGGGTTTTAGATGGGTGTTCTGTTCGTCCTTGAACGCCAGCGGGAGCGGGGCCGGGGGTGAGGGGAAGCTCCTGCTGGAGTGCGGCAGTTTCACTGCCGCATAGACAATAACAACCCCTCTCCCATCACGTGAGAGAGGGGCTAGGAGTGCGGGCCAACAGCCGCTACGCCGACAATGCGCTCAGCGTACTGAGCTGGCGATAACGCTCAACCAGCTCAGTATACGGCTTGACGAGCCAATACTGCAATTTGACCCGCTGCCCTTTTTCGGCGATGGCTTGCACAATCTTCGCAACCTCATCCACCTCATTGCTGATCGACTTCCAAAACTCCTGCTCGGTCTGGCTGGCAATCGCCAGCACATGCTCCAGCCGCCATCCCAGTTCGATCAGCAACGGGTAGACCAACGTCTGATCAAACGCTTGGGTTGCTTTCTTTTGTTCTTGGGCAAGAGCGTTATCATATATCATCCGGATCAACGGATTCCGTAAGAACCACTCAATGACGTCGGGGGGCAGTTTGCCGCCATTACGCAGCGCCTCTTTATACTGTTGCGGGATCAACAGATTCTGTAAGACCCACTCGACGAGGTCGGGTGGCAATTGATCAACCCAGAGCGGTTCCACCTTTATCTGTTCAAGCTTGGCCTGCCATTCCCGGCGCAGCACTGCGCGCAGCTCGCGCAGCTCTTGCCGCATCCGCCACAGTTCCATCCGCGCCGTTTGATCGATCGGTCGCGCGCAGAGTTCACGCGCCGCATAAAAGATGCGCTCAACCTTGGCCCATTGATCGATCTGGCGCATCATGATGAGCCAGTTCACGCCTTGGCGGATCTGTTCGATCCGCTGGACGAGATCGCCGGTAGCGATAATATGCGCCGCTGCCACCGCCACCGTAGCCAGCGCTGCCACCACCCGCACAGAATGCTGGGAAATCCGGCCCATTTCCACGATCCGCCCCTGCACATCGACGAGAATTGGACGCTGGCCGTTGCCCATCAGGGTAGCTTTGCCGAGTGACAGTAAGCGCTGGCCTTCTGGTGAAAAGACTACGGTATAAGCACCCTTGCTCGCATTCAATTCGACCGCTTGCACGAGCATGGTGCTGCTGTTGCCAATGCCCATACTCGCAAGCCGGTGGTTGAGATTGCTGGCAAGCGATGCATTGAGATGGGTGGCGAATACCTCTGGCGAGCGGACAATCTCTTCAAAACCGGCGGCGCCAAACGGCCATTGGAACATGTAGGCGGATGCATTGCTGGGAGTGATGGCATCCATACTGTAACCCTTCTGGTTTATTTATCACTGCGGTTAATATATCCAGAGGGTGTAACGATGGCATAACCGAACCTCATGTGCATTGTACATCAGGACGGCTAGCGATAAGGGGCAAGCCCTCTAGCGCTGCCCAGCGGTGCGGCTATTGCGCCTTGCCGGCCAGTGACGAACCAGCCGGCGGTGCGGCTACTACGCCTTGCCGGCCAGTGACGAACCAGCCGGCGGTGCGGCTACTGCACCTTGCCGGCCAGTGACGAACCACACCGCCGGTCAACTTTACGCGATCAATACCCTCCCATTCGTTCATTCGTTATCCCATTCGTTGTCCCATTCGTTATCCCATTCGTTGTCCCATTCGTTGCCCGCTTGAATCGCTAACCCAGCCGCGACACTGGTAAAGACATCCATCTCTTGCAGCTTGTCAGCGCCGAACTTCTCGCTCAGCATCCGCACGAAGCGCGGCACGCGCGAACTGCCGCCGGTGCGCAGCACAACATCGATCTGCTCAGGTCGCAATCCGGCTGTCTTTAGGGCGCGATCAATGCACGCCTCGACCGCGCGCACGTCGGGGCCGATCAGCCGCTCGAAGTCCCAGCGCGGGATCTCATCGCGCACCGTGATCTCACCCATATCGAGCGTGAACGTCGCTC
The DNA here is from genome assembly GCF_001650695.1 of Chloroflexus islandicus. Lineage (GTDB taxonomy): Bacteria > Chloroflexota > Chloroflexia > Chloroflexales > Chloroflexaceae > Chloroflexus > Chloroflexus islandicus. The sequence continues at coordinate 33,165 of NZ_LWQS01000070.1, read as the reverse complement.
GTTCAGCTTGCGATAGCGCCACTTTCGTGCGTTCCACCGCCTCGTACATCGGCAGACCGTAGTTCTTGCGCACCAGCGTGCGCAGCGCCTGCAATTCGCGCGGACGGTCGCTAATCGCTGCCGCTTCATCAATAATCGCCAGATATTTAGGCTGCGTCAGGTCAATAATCGCCTGCCACTCGCTCAGGTGTTCGAGTACGTGGTTCGGAAACGGCAACCGGCGTGCTCCCAGTGTTGCCCCTTCGCCGAAGTGGCGCAGCAACCGGCCCATCACGATCCGGCGGTCGAGCAGATCGCCACCCACCGGTACGCCGTCGGTCGCCAAGAAGGTAGGCCGTCCACGCTCGTCGAGTTCCATAATCGTGATGTCGAGCGTACCGCCGCCAAAGTCAAACACCAGCGCCCGTTGCTCGCGCTGGTTAGTGCGGGCATACGATAGCGCTGCCGCCGTTGGCTCTTCCAGAAAGCTGAACGAGCGAATGCCGGCGAGCCGGCAAGCTGCCTGCATGCGTTGAAATGCGAGCGCATCGCTGGCCGGGTCAGTCGCGTAATGCACCGGTCGCCCGATCACCAGATGGCTGACCGGCTGGCCGAGCTGCTGCTCGATCCGCTCGACGATCATGCGCAAGACGAGAGCAATCAGCTCTTCCAGCGTGTAATAGACGCCAAAGACGTTGGTTTTCTGAAAGCTGCGATCGCGCAGACTGCTCTTGAGCGACTGAAACAGCCGGCCCGGCGCGTTGGCGTCAACTTTAACGTACAGCGCCTGCGTCACCGTGCCGCTCTCGGCGAAGGTCAGTTCGGCGTCGCCAATGTATTTCCACACATACTCGATCTCGCGCCCGACATTGCCTTCGGTAAAGCGGTTAATCGCCTCGCGGCCAATGAACGGCACGCCCTCGCGGGTGATAAACAGCGTCGAGCGCAGAATCGCCGGTTGCGCATTCACCGGGTCGAGGTCGAGCAAGCGCAGATTGTGACCATCGTAGACCGCAGCGCTTGAGTTGGTGGTGCCAAAGTCAAGCCCGACGCGCATCATCACACCTCCTCTGGTTGATGGCTGAACTGTTAGGGTAGCGGGTGTTGATGATTCTGTCAATCGGGCGCAAGGCTGATAAGCGTTGCATTGTATCGTTGCGCTAGTTGCGTATCTTTGCCGCCATCCTCAATCCCCGCACGCATCCTGTTATAATGAAACAGCCCGGCTGACCCAGCGAGGATGATGTGCGTTGCCAGTTTTTGTTTCGCCGCTTGCTGCTGCTCTGGCTGCTAGTATTTATCTCATGTTCCGCGCCGCCGGCCAGCGCACCGCTCAATCGATCCGACCGCGTCATACTGCGCCTCTGGCATGCGTGGCCGGCAGCGGAAGGCCGTGTCTTGCAGACCCTCGTTGATCAGTTTAATCAGACGCATCCGCAATGGCAGATTATTGTCCAAGCGCGACCGGCGGTGTCGCTGCCCATGGATGTGGCCACGGCAGTGAACGAAGGCGGCGGCCCGCATCTCGTGATCGTTCAGAGCCATACCCTCGGTATGCTCGTGAGCGCGGGTGCGCTGCGCCCGCTCGATGATCTGATATCGGCGAGCGAATTGAATAGCCTGATTCCCGCAGCCACCGGAGCGGCTCGCGTGACCGTCGGCGATCAGCCAACGCTGTTCGGCCTGCCGATCAGTTTTGATACGTTGGCCTTGTACTACAACCGCGCCAACGTATTACAACCGCCGGGTAGCGTCGAAGAGCTACTGCTGACCGGACGGGCGCTGACCGATCGCGAGCGGGTGCCGCCGGTGTGGGGGTTTGCCTACAATCTTGCCCTTGATCGAACTATCGGCTACCTATATGCCTTTGGTGGCCGGGTATTTGATGAGAATGGCGCTGTGGTGTTAGGTGACGGCGGGCGGGCCGGCGCCGAGCGTTGGTTAGCGTGGTTGAGCGAACTCTACCGCGATGAGCGTGTGCTGGCGACGCTCGACGGCGTGGTCGTCGATCGAGTCTTGCAAGCGCGTGAGGCGATTATGACCATCGATTGGGCCCATGCCCAAGCCGAGTATCGCGCGATCTGGAATGACCAGCTTGGCGTGACGCCGCTGCCGAAGCTGAACGCTACCGATCGCCCGCCGCAACCGTATGTGCAGGCCGATGTGATCGTGGTCAATGCGCGTTTAACCGATCAGGCCGAACAAGCTGCTGCGCAAGCGTTTATGCGGTTTATGATCGAGGTCAGTAGCCAGCGCGCCTTGTTGGCTGCCGGTCGCCAACCCACCCAACTGGCCCTTCAGCTCAGTGACACTGACCTCGATGATCGGGTGCAGTTGGCGGCGGCCCGCGCGTTTCGCGCCCAAGCTCAGCAAGGCTTGCCAATGCCTGCCGACCGGCTCGCGAATGAAGTGGTCTGGACGACGCTGGTCGATATGCACCTTAGCGCGGTGCGCGGCTTGCTCACCCCGGAACAGGCCGTGACCATCGCCGATGAAATTCTCCGCAGCCGGTTTGCGCCACCGTAACCGAGTTGACCAACAGCGCAAAACCCCTTACAATGACAGCAACGTTCACGGTCTACCAAACGCTCCATGGGCAAAAAGCCGGCAAACCTAGTTGCTGTGCTTGCAAAGATGTAGTAGAATAAGCGACGTGTAGGCCGTCGTAAAGGTAGTTCTGCACTAGTCAGTGTCAAGGCCCACACGGTTTCGTCTTTGTCCCGAACTGGCTGACGGCCTCTAAGGAGGATATGAATGGCAAGCAGAACCGAAGAGATGGTGCGGCATCTAAAGGCCCTATCGATGAACACGCCCGATATTGAGGCCTCCGCCGTAGTGAGCGTCGATGGCCTCATCATGGCTTCGGCGCTGCCGGCAGATGTCGAAGAAGATCGCGTCTCGGCGATGAGCGCCGCTATGCTCTCGCTCGGTGAGCGGATCGCCAGCGAGTTGCGGCGCGGGCAGCTCGATCAGGTCTTTGTGCGTGGTGAAGATGGGTACGTCATCCTGATGGCTATCGGTGAAGAAGCGGTATTGACTGCGCTGGCGCAAAGCCGGGCCAAGCTCGGTCTGGTGTTCCTCGATATGCGGCGCACGGCGAACGAGTTGGTCAACCTCGTCTAGCCCTTGCTCGCTCAGCCAGCCGGGAAGATGCTCATACAGCCCGCTCTCGGCGGGCTGTTTGTGTCTTGCGGGTGGTTACGATGGATAGTCGTAAAGGGGCAGAGCAACGCTCTGCCCCCAATCTTTTCACGGATAGCCAGCGTGTCGCTCGGCCCTCCTAGTCGTTCGTAAACAAGCTGCCTAAGTTGATCCCACTCGAACTAGTCGCCAACCCCAACTTCGTTAGCCAGATAGAAAGTTCGTAAACAAGCTGCCTAAGTTGATCCCACTCGAACTGCTCGATCCGCCAGTGCTCGGCATGTATTGGGCAAGCTTCTTGGCCAAATTCATCGCCGGCATTGTTTGCAGCCAGACTCGCCCCGGCCCGCGCAAGGTGGTTAGGAACAACCCTTCACCGCCGAAGAGGATGTTCTTGAAGCCGCGCACCATCTCAACATCAAACTGGACGGTCGGCTCGTACATCGCCACGTGACCAGTGTCCACCTTCAGCATCTGGTTGGCTTCCAGCGTATACTCGATAATATCGCCGTCAAGCTCGACAAACGCCAGCCCCGGCCCAGTCAGTTTTTGCATAATGAAGCCTTCGCCGCCGAAGAAACCGGCGCCGAGTTTGCGGCGAAAGTGAATATCGAGCGAGACGCTGCGCTCAGCGCACATAAAGGCGTCCTTTTGGCAGATCATCGATTGGCCCGGCCCAAGGTTGAGCGGGATGATCTTGCCCGGCAGCTCAGCCGAGAAGCCAATGATCCCCGGCCCGCCTTGCGGCGTGAAGTTGACCATAAAGATCGACTCACCTGAAAACATCCGCTTAAACGCCCCGCCCAAGCCGCCTTCCATATTGGTCTGCATTTGGACGTTGGCACTCAATCCAGCTCATGCCGCCGCGTTCCGAAAAGACAGTCTGGCCGGCAGGCACCTCTAGAACGACCGCCTGCATGGTGGTGCCGATAATCTTGAAGCGGAGACCGCTGGCGCCAACCCCGGCGCCAGCGACTGGCGGTTCGGGCAGATCGAGCCGTTCACCGGGACGGTTGTCGTACACATCGGCCATACTCGCAGCATCACCTGACGGCGGGATCAGCGAGGGTGGGGTGGGTGGCATTGGCGGCGGAGTTGGCGTAGCTGGCGCCAGCCGATACCCGCAATTTGTGCAAAAACGTGTTCCGGGAGCAACAGGTGAGCCACATTGCGGACAATTCATACCGCGACCTCCTACGACTGCGGCGGGTTCGATATCAGACGCAACAATGTACGCGCCACGCCTCGTAAATGTTTCAGCTCTTGCTCAAGGTTTGCAAGAATTCGGCGTTCGATTTGGTCTTCGCCATCCGGGTCAGCATCAGCTCGGTGCCCTCATTGTCGCCGAGCATGCTCACCATGCGGCGCAGCGTCCACACTTGGCGGAGCGTCTCTGGACTAAGCAGGAGATCCTCGCGGCGAGTGCCCGAACGTTGAATATCGATCGCAGGGAAGATGCGCTTTTCAGCCAATTTGCGATCGAGGTGCAGCTCCATATTGCCGGTGCCTTTAAATTCCTCGTAAATCACATCATCCATGCGCGAGCCGGTATCGATCAAACAGGTGGCGATAATCGTCAGCGAACCGCCGTTTTCGATATTGCGCGCCGCGCCAAAGAATCGTTTGGGCGGGTAGAGCGCCACCGGATCGATCCCGCCTGAGAGGGTGCGCCCGCTCGGCGGCATAGCGACGTTGTAGGCGCGGGCCAATCGGGTGATCGAGTCCATCAGGATCACCACATCATGCCCGATCTCAACCAGCCGTTTCGCCCGTTCGAGCGTCATCTCAGCGACTTTGGTGTGATTTTCGACCGGCTCGTCAAAAGTCGAAGAGATGACCTCGCCGCGCACCGAACGGCGCATATCAGTCACCTCTTCAGGCCGTTCGCCAATCAGCAGCACCATCAAGTGAATGTCCGGGTAGTTGGTGGTGATGCCATTGGCGATCGCTTTGAGCAGCATCGTCTTGCCGGCTTTGGGCGGCGAGACGATCAAGCCCCGTTGTCCGCGCCCGATCGGGGCAATCAGATCGACCAGCCGCGTATGCAAGAGGTTTGGCTCAGTCTCTAACTTGATCTGTTCGTTAGGAAAGATCGGGGTCAGTTGATCGAAGAAGGGCCGGTTGCGCGCTGTTTCGGGGTCGAGGTCGTTAATCTTTTCAACCCGTAAGAGCGAATAATACCGCTCGCTCTCTTTCGGCGGGCGAATCTGCCCCCAGATCCGGTCGCCGCTGCGCAAGGCAAACCGGCGAATCTGTGATTGCGACACATAGACATCTTCGGGACTGGAGAGCATGCGATTGCCACGCAAAAAGCCAAAACCTTCCGGCATGATATCTAAGATGCCGTCACTGTAAATAGTGCCGGGATCAACCGCTTGTTCAATCGTTTGGGCATGCAGTAATTTGTCGATTAATTCACGTTTTTTGAGGGCGCTAACCCCTGAGATGTCAAGTTTACGCGCCATCTCGCGTAAATCCGCGAGGGTTTTGTTTTCTAGTTCGGCCACCGTCATCACGATACGTACTCCTTGGAACAGCAAGAATGAAGGGAAACAAGACTGAATTCACTCACACGCGCCAGATCCTTTGGCCGGTTGGATCAGGCGGTCTTCATGAAGCATGCAGAAACGAACTTACTTTGTTGTGTATTGAACCAGCATACAACGAGAGCCGGTAATGAGCGCGATGCCTGCTTGGCAATGTGAAGATGGGGAAATTGTCGCAGCGCCAGCGGCGCAGGAGTCACGGAGCGCTACGATCATCTTGCATCCGGGATTTGGGTTTAGTATAACACGTATGTCAAGATCACCGCAAGCTGTTGCGCTGAAAGCGCGGCGGCAAGCGCCTTGCCTGCCGCCGCGCTCTCGCGCCAAGGGCGCTTAAAATTGAATCAGCGAGAAGATGTTATGATTGCGCAATCGCTCCCGCCCGTTGAGGAACGTCAGTTCAATCACGAATGCTAATTCGGCTACCTGCCCGCCGGCCATCCCGATCAAATCGCACGCCGCCGCAATGGTACCGCCCGTCGCCAGCAGATCATCAATCACCAGCACCCGCGCCCCCGGCTGGAAGGCGTCGCGGTGAATCTCTAACTTGTTTGTCCCGTACTCCAGTTGGTATTCGATCTGGTAGGTCGCTGCCGGTAGTTTGCCCGGCTTGCGAATCGGCACGAGCCCGACGCCGAGCCGGTAGGCCAGCGGCGCGCTAAAGATGAACCCGCGCGACTCGATGCCGACGACGGCGTCAATCTGCTGGTCGCGATACCGTTCGTGCAACCGGTCGATCACTTCGCTAAACGCCGGCCCGTTGCCGATCAGGGTCGTAATATCTTTGAACTGAATGCCGGGGATCGGGAAATCGGGAATGTTCCGGATCAGACTGGCTAAATCTTGCCGCGCCATACACCCTCCATCATAAAACAGTTGCCCCTGCACTCGCTATTATAGAGAACTCAGGAATCTTTGCACGAGATACTTTGTGATGTGCGTCGCGAGTGGGGTCTGGTTGTCTCGCTATGCTTGCGATGTGCAATCTATAAATATACAGCCAAATGGCAAGACGTGATGTTTCCTGCTTCTGCTCTCGTGGCAGGAGTGCGCCCCATCTGTCATTGCGAGGGAGCGGCGGCCCCAGCGCAGCGCGGGGCCGCCCGACCGAAGCAATCTCCCACTTCAGCGAGAAGAGCCGCTGCGCGGGTAGATGGCCCTCATCCCACCGCCCCTGCTCCCACCTGACGGCGGGCGCAGGGGAGCCGCTGGGTGGGCGGCACCGACCCTGTTCTCGCGGAACGCAGGAGCGCCCCTCTCCCGCGCCAGCGGGAGAGGGGCCGGGGGTGAGGGTGAACCAGCTCCCGCTTTTCTCTTGTCATTGCGAGCCGGATTGCGCGAAATCGATGTCACATATCCAACCTCGCTATTGCTATTATAGAGAACTCAGGAAGCTTTGCACGAGATACTTTGTGATGTGCGTCGCGAACGTTGGATTGGGGGTAGCCCCACCCTCGCCCTTCCCCGGAGGGAGCGGGAGCGATCCACCCCTCCCCCAGCGGGGGAGGGGCAAGGGGTGGGGGCAGATCATCCCCAGCGAGAGAGGGGCCGGGGGTGGGGGCCATACCTTCTTGTCATTGCGAGGGAGCGGCGGCCCCAGCGCAGAGCGGGGCCGCCCGACCGCAGCAATCTCCCGCTTCAGCGGAACCGATTTGCTTATTCATCACTTCCGCGCTCGTGGTACTATGTCATGGCGCGGGTACGTCAGGCCCGCAGCAATCCTCTAACGAGATTGCTACCAGTAATGGATCAACCAGCGCTAACGCACTTCGTAAGGAACGCGCCTTACCTGTAGGTTTAACTTGTCATAATATTTTTCAGCGTCGATAAACACAGCCTGCAATCCTATGCACCTGTTGGCTGCCCCGCCAGCCACTTCCGCGATCTGATCACGAGAATGCTATGAATGCCATCGAATGCCACCGTCTCACCCGCCACTTTGATCGTCTAGTGGCGGTTGCCGATCTCGATCTGGCGATTCCAGCGGGGACGATCTTTGGGTTTCTTGGCCCCAACGGCGCCGGTAAGACGACGACGGTGCGCATGTTGTGCGCCTTGATTGCGCCATCGAGCGGTACTGCCCGGGTGGCTGGGTTTGATGTGCAAACCCAAGCCGCCGCGGTGCGGGCCGTGACCGGTATCTTGACCGAAACTCCCGGCTTGTACGATACTCTCAGCGCGCTCGAAAATCTGACCTTTTTCGCCCGGCTCTACGGTCTCTCGGCGACGCAAGCCGCTGAGCGCGCTGCCCATTATCTGCGGCTGTTTGAATTGTGGGAACGGCGCAACGATCCGGTTGGCGGTTTTTCTAAAGGCATGCGCCAGAAGTTGGCGATCGCGCGGGCCTTGCTCCACGATCCGGCGGTGGTCTTTCTTGATGAGCCGACCGCCGGCCTCGATCCGGCTGCGGCGCGGGCGGTGCGCGATGTGATTAAGACGCTGCGCGCCGGCGGGCGTACGATCTTTCTCACTACCCATAATCTGGCCGAGGCTGATGAGCTGTGCGATCTGATCGGCGTCTTCCGTACCCGTTTGATCTCGCTCGATACGCCGGCCAACCTCCGCGCTCGCCTGTTCGGCCAGAGCGTGCGGGTCGTGCTGGCCGGCCCTGCGGCGCCGCTGGCGCCATTGGTGCAGCAGTTGCCGTTTGTGTCCGGTGTGGACGCCGAGGAGCGAGTGTTGTTGGTGCGGCTCGCCAATCCTGACCAGCATAATCCGGCGCTGGTGCGAGCGTTGGTCGCTGCCGGGGCCGATGTCTGCTATCTCGAACCGTTTACCCCTTCGCTTGAGACGGTCTATCTCGAGCTGATGCAAGAAGCGGTCACGGTAGACAGCGCAAGCTGAACGTTGGGCGTATCAGGTGGTCGCTTGTACGTGTGGCATGCGGCAGTCAAACCCGGCGAAACTGTGCTCACCGGGTCACGGAATTCGAGGGTGGTTTCTTGCACGGGTGGCATGCGGCAGTCAAACTGCCGCACTCTATAGGATGGCGCAATACAAAGAGAGCGAGAATCCGTATGCTCCATTGGGATCGCATCACCGTCTTGATTCGCAAAGAGTGGCTGGAGCTGCGCCGTTCGCGCGGTTTGCTGCTCAGCACCTTTGTGCCGCCGCTGATCTTGCCGCTCTTTGCCCTCGGCTTAATCTTCGCGATGGGGCTGGTCAGCGATCCTGATACGGCCGAGATCCCGGCTGCGGCGATCGATCCGGCGCTGGCCGGTCTCGGTCTCGAAGCCTTGGCCCAAGTGATCTTTGGCCGCCAGTTTTCCACCCTCTTTTTATTGTTGCCGATGGTGATTCCCAATGTGCTCGCGTCGTACAGCATCGTCGGCGAGAAGAATCGCCGCACGCTTGAGCCGCTGCTGGCGGCGCCGATTTCGGTCGGCGATTTGTTGTTGGGCAAGGTGTTGGCGGCGATTATTCCCGGTATCGCCTTGACATGGCTGTGCGCACTGCTCTTTGCCGCCGGGTTAGGCTTCGTCGCCATCGATCCAGTGGTGCCGGGGTTGGTGTTGCATCCGGGGTGGATCGTCATGTTGCTGTTGGCGAGCCCGCTGCTGGCCCTCATTGCCGTTGCGCTGACGGTGATGGTCTCGGCGCGGGTGAACGATCCGCGCAGCGCGCAGCAGATCGCCGGCGTGCTGATTGTGCCGGTGATGTTGCTCTTCTTCGGCCAGATGCTGGGACTATTTGTGCTTGATCCGGCAGTTGCGCTGCTCTTCTCGCTGGTGTTGGCATTGGTTGCAGTTGGTTTGCTGTGGCTAGCAACCCAAGCCTTTCAGCGCGAGAAGATTCTCACGCGCTGGCGCTGATCAACCTTGCGCGACGGGGTATAATTGACCCAAACATTCGTTGAGGGTGGCCTATGAGCGCAACCAGCTTGCCTATGTATGAGGTGCTGACATCGCAACCGCCTGATCTGATCGGCGCGTTGCGCGAGACAATTCCATCGATCGGTATGCTGATCGATGCGCTGGAACACCAGTCTGATCCGGCGATGCGCTTAAGCTTGTTGCGGCAGATCGGTACCGAGTGGCATGCCTGCGGCGGTTTGGCCGAGGTGTTGACCGAGCTGGGGTTGCATCTGGCTGCCCGCTTGCCGATGTCGCAAGGGGTGGTGGTCAGCGAATTGTTGCTCGCCTTTGGCGCCGCCCAAGAAGAGCAGCGTACCCGCGAATGGGAGGCGCGGCTGGTCGAACGCGCCGACCAGCTCGATGGTCTCCACCGGATTATTTCCGCCGCCAATTCGACCCTCGACCTTGATACCTCACTGCAAACGGTGGTTGAGACGGTGGCGCACGTGATGAACGTCGAGGTCTGTTCGATCTACCTCTACGACAAGCACCGTGATGATCTGGTCTTGCGCGCGACCCATGGCCTCAACCGGGCAGCGGTCGGGCAGGTGGTGGCCCGCTTGGGCGAAGGCGTGACCGGTTGGGCGGCCCAACTCGGTTATCCGGTCTCGGTGAGCGATGTCTACAAAGATCCGCGCTACCACCGCGAGCCGCAACTCGGCGAAGAGATTTTTCGCTCGATGCTGGCGGTGCCGATCGTGCTTTTCTCGGCTGAACGGTTTCAGTTTAGCGCCGATAAACTGCAAGGCGTGATTACGGTGCAGACGATCGCGCCACGCGATTTTACCCAAGAAGAGATTTCGTTTGTCGAGATGGCTGCCGGCGAATTGGCCTTCTTTATCGCCAATGCCCAGCTCTATCAGCAGACCGATGAACGTCTGCATCAGAAATTGCGTGAGTTGACCACGCTCCAACAGGTCTCAAAATCGATCGCCGAACAGATCGGTTTGCACGATGTGCTGAATCTGATCGCTGAAAAGGCGGTCGATTTGTCGAAGGTCGATCGGGCGACCATCTTTCAAGTTGGCGAGGATGGCAATCTGAAGCTGGTGGCCAGTTATGGCGGCGAGGGTGACGGCGTGCGCGACCTGATTATTCAGACCGTGCGTGATGGCCGTCCGCTGGCTGTGATGAACGCCTATCAAGATGCGCGCTTTCCGCAGTTGCCGGAGGTGGCTCGCCGCGAGAACTTCCATTCGCTCTTCTGCATGCCGTTGCGCGCCCGTGGCCGCACGATCGGCGGCATCTGCCTCTACCGCAGCGAACCGCACTTGTTCGATTACGAGCAGGTGCGCTTGCTCAATACTTTTGCTGACGAAGCGGCGATTGCCATCGAAAATGCCCGGCTTTACGAAGAGAGCCTGCGCGCGTTGCGCGTCAAGTCGGCCCTGCTCAAAGAGATGCACCACCGCGTGCGCAATAATCTGCAAACGATCGCCGCACTGTTGTCGATGCAGTTGCGCCGGCTTGACCCCGCCAGTCCCGGCGCGAAAGCGTTGCGTGAGAGCGCTGCCCGCATTCAAGCCATTGCCGCCATTCACAATTTGCTGTCGCGTGATGATATCGGCGTGACGACGGTCGGCGCCGTTGCCCGGCAAGTGATCGAGAACGTCCAGACCCCGCTGATCGAGTCTGATGTTCGGGTTGAGTTTGCCATCCTTGGCGATGAGGTGCGGATTGGCTCACGCGATGCGACCATATTGGCGTTAGTCATTAACGAGTTGATTGATAATGCGTTGACGCACGGACTTGCTGCCGAAGGCGGCCGGATCGAGGTGGAAGCGGTGCTTGAGCAAGGGCAAATATTCATGGAAGTGCGCGATGACGGCCCGCGCCATCCGCCGCCGCCGCCCCGACCGAGCAGCGGGTTGGGCCTGCAAATTATCGAAACACTGGTCAAGAGTGATCTGGATGGGTCATTCAATTTGATCCGTGACGAAGCCGCCGGTTGGATGCGGGCGCAGGTGCGGTTCCCACAGCGGATCGTCGAAGACGACCGCATCGATGTGTAACCCTGCTGTAGGGACGCACGGCTGTGCGTCCCGCCATCGTAGTACAACCAAGGAGCAATTGTGGAACCCACAATTTGGGCATGGATTGCCTTCCATGCAGTTGTCTTCTTCGTATTAGCCCTTGATTTGGGGGTGTTCCATCGCCGTTCGCACCGGGTGTCGGCGCGTGAAGCCGGGATCTGGACGTTGGTGTGGATTTCACTTTCGATGGCGTTCAATGGCCTGATCTGGCTCTGGCGCGGCCCTGAAGATGCGCTGAACTTCCTCACCGCATATTTGGTCGAATATTCGCTGAGTGTTGATAATATCTTTGTGTTTGTATTGCTGTTCGGCTACTTTCGCGTGCCGCCGCAGTACCAGCATCGTGTGCTCTTCTGGGGCATTCTGGGTGCGTTGTTGATGCGCGGCTCGATGATTTTGCTCGGCGCGGCATTGATTGAACGGTTTCAGTGGATTCTCTATGTCTTCGGTGCATTTCTGTTCGTGACCGGTGTGAAGCTCTTCTTTCAAGACGATGATCCCGACGTCGATCCGCAGCAGAACCCATTGGCCCGCTTGGTGCGCCGGTTCTTGCCGGTAACTGCCGATCTGCGCGGCGACCGGTTCTTCGTGCGTGAAGAGGGCCGATTCAGCGCAACCCCGCTCTTGCTGGTGCTGGTGATTGTGGAGAGTACCGATTTGCTGTTTGCGGTTGACTCGATTCCCGCTATCTTCGGCATCACCCACGATCCGTTTATTGTCTACACCTCGAATATCTGCGCGATCCTCGGCCTGCGCTCGCTCTATTTCCTGCTGGCGAGCTTTATGCGCGCGTTTTATTACCTTCGCTTCGGGCTGGCGATTATCTTGTCATTCATTGGGGTAAAGATGCTCACCCCGTTGGTTACCGGTTGGTTTCTCGGCGGCCATGGGTTGCACATTCCCACCACCGTCTCGCTCGCGGTGATTGTGGTCACGTTGCTGGTCGCGGTCGCAGCATCGATCATCCGGTCGCGGCGATTGGCCGCTGCGGCCGATTAGCGCCGGAAGGAGCTTGGTTATGCCCGATTTTCCCACCGAAGGCTCGCCGCCCTTTATCAACCGGATGTTGACCATCGCTGAGTGGCGCGAGTATGTGGCCAAGTACGATTTCGGTCGCCTAGCGCCCAGCCGGTTGGTGCTGCACCACACCTATCGCCCTGATGAGACGACGTGGCGCGGGTTGACCACCATGCGCGGGATTCAGAAGTTTTATGCTGGCAAAGGTTGGACGGCCGGGCCGCATATCTTTACCGGCCCTGATGGAATCTGGCTGGCGACGCCGATGTCGCAGATCGGTATTCACGCCGGCACCGGCAATGGCTCGCTGGCGCAGGGTTGGTATTCGATCGGCTTGGAGATGGTTGGTTATTTCGATAAGGTGTTGCCGTCAGGGAAAGTCTGGGAGCATTCGGTCGCTGTGATGGGCGAACTCTCGCGCCGGCTCAAGATTCCGCCCCGCCAGCTCATCTCGTTCCACCGCGACTACACCAATCAGAAGAGCTGCCCCGGCTGGGCCGTCACCAAAGAATGGGTCTGGTCGCAAGTCGAAGCCTATCTGAATAACGCCGCGCCGCCGCCGGCGCCGCCTCCCGGCCCGATTGGCACGCCGACGCCTGATGATGAACTGTTGATCGAGACCTTGTTGGAGGAGGGTTACAAACAGAAGACAAATGGCCAAGGCTACAATGCCGATTGGGCCTTCCACCAGTACGCGCTTGAGCATAAGTTGGGCATGCCGATGGGGCCGAGTGCGCGGATCACAGTTGACGGCAAGGTCTACAATTACCAGCCCTTTGCACGCGATACACTTTATTGCGAGGTGCCGAATTGGGGTGATGTCAAGACGCTAAGCGATTTGCTTGGCGGCAGTATTCCTCCCAGCGGCTTGGGCCGCGCTTTGCTCGATGCAACCTATCAAGCCGGCGGTTCGCCCTTCCGGCCTGATTGGGCCTTCCACCAGTACGCCGTGGCCCGTAAGTTGGGGCCGCCGGTCGGCAAGAGCGCCCAAATTACAGTTGACGGCAAACAGTATGCGTATCAGGCGTTTGCAGTTGACACCCTCTACAATCTGGTGCCCAATTGGCAAGATGTCCGCCAGTTGAGCCAGATCGGCGCCGCGACCGATCCGGCCACGGTGCGTTTGCGCGATGCGTTGCTTACCGAGACGTACAAACAGGCCGGAACCACCTATCGCCCCGATTGGGCCTTCCACCAACTGGCCCGCCAGTGGGCGATCGGTGTGCCATTGGCCAATAGCTATCAAATCACGCTCGAAAAGACAACCTACGCCTTGCAGCCGTTTGCGCTCGACGTGCTCTACAATGTGGTGCCGAAGTGGAGCGAGGTGAAGCGCCTGAGCGATTTGGCTCGCCAACACGGGATGCCGGTGCTCGGCGCGGCGATGCCGGCGCCGGTGTTAGCCGTGCGCAGCGCCGAGATCGTGCCGCCGTCCGATGGCGGGTTCAGTATCACGCAGGTTGCGCCGCCGGCAATGGCCTTTGGCGAACGTGGCGGCGAGCCGGTAAGTATGGTGGTGCTGCACGCGATTCCCGGCCCGGCCGAGGCGACGATCGCCGCAATGACCGATTTCAATGCCCGTTTTGCCACCCATTACCTGATCGGCCTCGATGGCCGCATCTACCGGCTCGTTGATGAAGCCAAGGCGGCATGGCATGCCGGGTTTGCCACTAGCGGCGGCACTCGCTACAATCTCAACCGGATCAGTGTCGGCATTGCCCTTGAGCGTCCGGCGGGATGGCCAGCGACGCGCGACGCCGGCGATACCGATGCGCAGGTACGCGCCTTGCGCTGGCTGCTGCGCCAGCTCGACGCCCGTTACCGGCTCGATCCCGATGCAATTGTGCTCTGGTCGAGTCTGGCCGGTAGCGATGAAGAGGCGTTGGCCGGGTTGCCGCTTGGCGCATTGCGCGAGGCATTGATGGGGTAGACCGGGTGCGTCTTTGATGCAGAGGGGTGTCGGGCGGTGATGCCCCTCTGCCGCGCTAACCAAGCAGCTCCGCTCAGAAAGGCCGGCTATGCAGACCATCCTGAACCGGGTTGTTGCTCGCATTACTGCCCAGCGGTTCTGGTCGATTCTTTGGGTGTGGATCGCCATATTGGCATTCACTGGCTGGCCGGCGTCGCCGGCGCGCGCCCAAGCCAACGTGGTGGGCAATGGCACGCCGGCTAGTTGCACCGCCGCAGCGTTGGCGACAGCAGTTGCCGGCGGCGGCGAGATTAGCTTCAATTGCGGGCCCAATCCGCACACCATTACGCTCGCTGCTCCGTTGATCATCACCGCGCCGCAGACGATCATCGATGGCGGCGGACGGATCACCTTGCAAGGCAATAATAGCCGGTTGATTGACCATTACACCACCGGTCTGATCGGCGCCAGCCGGCTCGAACTGCGGAACCTGACGATCATTGGCGGCAGGGCCAGCGGCGGCGGCACCGATGCGTCGGCGGTTAATGGCAGCGGCGGCGCGATCCGGAGCTATTTCGCGGCGGCGAACCCTGCCTTTACCCCGACATTGGTGATCGATCGCGTGACCTTCCGCGATAATCAAACGACGCTCACTGCGGTGCCGGCGGGCCGCGATGCCTACGATTACGGCGGCGGCGCGATCTACAGTCGCGGCGGGGCCGTGATTGTCACCAACAGCCGGTTTGAAAGCAATCACGCCAACAATGGCGCCGGCGGTGCAATCCACCTGTTGCAGAGCAGTTTGTTGGTGGAGGATACCGTCTTTGTGGGTAACACCGCCATCGGCGCCCGTCCGCAAGATAGCTTTGGCGGCGCAATTTCGGCAGATGGGTTGGGCGGTGCCAACCGCCGTTTGCGGGTGGTGCGCTGCTTGTTTCAAGACAACCAGACCTACAATTCCGGCGGCGCGATTCACGCCAATATGTACGAAGACAGCAGCGGCCTTGAGGTGATTGATAGCTCATTTCTCAACAACGCGGTGATCGGTGGCAGTCGCGGCCAAGGCGGTGCGATCGGCGGCGGCGGATCAAGCATTGGCCCCGGCACCGGCAACCCCAGCGTGTTGATTAGCGGCAGCCTGTTTCACGCCAACCGCGCCCGCCGCACGCCGGGGGCTGATGGCAATTCGCGGGAAGATGGCTCTGGCGGCGCGGTGGCGTTTCCCCAGCAAGTGGCGCTGCGGATCGTCAATTCCACCTTTGTCGCGAATCGAGCGGAGGGCGATGGTTTTAATGCGAACGGCGGCGCGCTCTACGTCCTCAACAACCAGCCAGCGCCGTTCACGATTGAAACCAGCACCTTTGCCAACAATTATGCTGGTTGGGTGGGTGGCGCGATCAGCCACTCTGGCAATGGTAGCGTCAGCAATAGCCTTTTTGCTTCTAATACTGCCGGCAATGGCGGCAATGGCTGGAATATTCAGCAACACTGTTCGCGCGAGCTGACCCACGATGGCCGTAGTTTGCAGTACCCGCCGCGCTTGACCGGCGCGAATTTTTGGAATGATGTCACCTGTTTTGCTGGCAAGAGCGCGCCTAACCAAACCAATGACCCGCAGTTTCGCGATCCCATGCTGCGCGCGCTGGCCAACAACGGCGGGCCAACCCTGACGATGGCGATCCCCGCCGATAGCCCGGCCCGCGATGCCGGCGCTGCCTGTCCGGCCACCGATCAACGCGGCGTCGCTCGCCCGCAACTCAATGCCTGCGATCTGGGGGCCTTTGAATTGCAAGTGTCGTTGGTCGCTACGCCGCCCATGGTAGCGCGCAACCAACCGTCGCCGGCGCTGCTGCTCTACGGGATTGATTTCACTGCGGCGACCCAAGCCTTAGTGAACGGCTAGTCTCGTACCACGGTCTTCATCAATAGCCAAACCTTGCGTGTCTCGCTCACGCCGGCTGATGTCGCCGATGTTGGTCTGCTCACCATCAGTCTGAGCGGCCCGGGGAGCGTCGTCGGCACGGCGCAGGTGCGGGTCGCGGCGCTTGTCTCACACGTCTATATCCCGTTGGCATTGCGTCCATAACCTTCGTTTCCCGCCGAACGTTCACCTGCATTTAACACTCGCTTAACAATTCAATGATACGTTCTTAACCCACACCCTGTATCGTATGCGTGCAAGCGTCGCTCTCTGCATCCTGCCAGAGTGTCGCACCATGATGTGTCATAAGCCGGGCAGACATTCTGCCAAGGTAGGGTGCGCTTGCAGTTTGCAGATAGTAGAGGTGTAAGGAGAAACGAAACGTATGGTAGGTAATGCGAAACGGTGGATCTACGGTCTCATGCTGATGGCGCTGTTGATCCCGATGATCGCAGCGTGTGGCGGCCAGCAGCAGGCGCAGCCGACGGCGACTACGGCGCCGGCTGCCCAAGCGACGGCGGCTCCGGCCCCGACGGCGGCTCCCGCTCCGACGGCAGCGCCGCAGCCGACGGCTACTCCCCAATCGTCGCTCGCTTCGTTGAAGGGCGACATTGTGATTGATGGTTCGTCGACGGTCTTCCCGATCATTGCTGCTGCCGCCGAAGAGTTCTCGGCGTTGGCGCCGGAGGTGCGGGTGAGCGTGGGTGTATCGGGCACCGGCGGCGGCTTCAAGAAGTTCTGCGCTGGCGAGACCGACATCTCGAACGCTTCGCGCCCGATCCGCCCCTCGGAAATCGAGGCGTGCCAGAAGAACGGGATCGAGTTCATCGAGCTGCCGCTGGCCTACGATGGTCTGTCGGTGGTGGTCAACCCGCAGAACGACTGGGTGACCTGTCTGACGGTGGCCGAGCTGAAGAAGATGTGGGAGCCGGACGCGCAGGGCAAGATCACCAACTGGAATCAGATCCGTGATGGCTTCCCGAACCGGCCGCTGACGCTGCTGGGGCCGGGCACCGACTCGGGCACCTTCGACTACTTCACTGAGGCGATTGTCGGTAAGGCCAAGGCGAGCCGCGGCGACTTCCAAGCCTCGGAAGACGACAACGTCATTCTGACCGGTGTGTCGGGTGATGTGAACGCGCTTGGCTACTTTGGCTACGCCTACGTGATCGAGAACAAGGGCAAGGTGAAGCCGGTAGCGATCGATGGCGGCAAGGGCTGTGTCGAGCCGAGCTTCGAGACGATTGCCAACGGCACCTACACCCCGCTGTCGCGCCCGCTGTTTATCTACGTCCGCAAGGAAGCGGCTGAGCGGCCGGAAGTCAAGGAGTTCATCAGCTACGTGTATAGCGATACGTTCACGGCTGAGATCCAGACCCCGGAGATCGGCTATGTGGCGCTGTCGAAGGAGCTGTATCAGGCCGCGCTCAAGCGCTTCAACGACCGCGCCCTTGGCACGCTGGTGCGTGAGGGTGAAGAGGTTGGCCTGACCCTCGAGCGCTACATCACCGGCCAGTTGCCGCCGCTTGGCCCGACCTTCGATTATGCTGCGCTGAGCGGTGACATTGTGATCGACGGTTCTTCGACCGTGTTCCCCGTGATTGCTGCTGCCGCCGAAGAGTTCTCGGCGCTGGCGTCGAAGGTGCGGGTGAGCGTGGGTGTATCGGGCACCGGCGGCGGCTTCAAGAAGTTCTGCGCTGGCGAGACCGACATCTCGAACGCTTCGCGCCCGATCCGCCCCTCGGAAATCGAGGCGTGCCAGAAGAACGGGATCGAGTTCATCGAGCTGCCGCTGGCCTACGATGGTCTGTCGGTGGTGGTCAACCCGCAGAACGACTGGGTGACCTGTCTGACGGTGGCCGAGCTGAAGAAGATGTGGGAGCCGGACGCGCAGGGCAAGATCACCAACTGGAATCAGATCCGTGATGGCTTCCCGAACCGGCCGCTGACGCTGCTGGGGCCGGGCACCGACTCGGGCACCTTCGACTACTTCACTGAGGCGATTGTCGGTAAGGCCAAGGCGAGCCGCGGCGACTTCCAAGCCTCGGAAGACGACAACGTCATTCTGACCGGTGTGTCGGGTGATGTGAACGCGCTTGGCTACTTTGGCTACGCCTACGTGATCGAGAACAAGGGCAAGGTGAAGCCGGTAGCGATCGATGGCGGCAAGGGCTGTGTCGAGCCGAGCTTCGAGACGATTGCCAACGGCACCTACACCCCGCTGTCGCGCCCGCTGTTTATCTACGTCCGCAAGGAAGCGGCTGAGCGGCCGGAAGTCAAGGAGTTCATCAGCTACGTGTATAGCGATACGTTCACGGCTGAGATCCAGACCCCGGAGATCGGCTACGTGGCTCTGTCGAAGGATCTGTACAAGGCGATCGCCAAGCGCTTCAACGACCGTGTCCTCGGCACGCTGGTGAAAGAGGGTGAAGAGGTTGGTCTGACCCTCGACCGCTATCTGGGCAAGTAAGGTTGATGACCGGCACGGTATGAGCAAGAGTTGCCGCTCTTGCTCATACCGCGTCTCTATGGTAGGCTAGAGGCGAGGGGTCATCTATTGCGAAGGAGACGTTTGTGGCTGTTACCGATCTCCGCAAGCCGATCAATCCGGTCCGCGCTATTGGCGAAAGAATTATCCAAATTGCGCTGTTGTTGGCGGCAGCCGTTTCGATTTTCACCACCGCTGGCATCGTATTCTCATTGATTTTTGAAACGATTGCGTTCTTTAGCGAAGTTTCCATTATTGAGTTTTTAACCGATACTGAATGGACGCCGCTCTTTGCCAACCAACGGTTTGGAATCTGGCCGCTCGTCTCGGCGACGGTGCTGACGTCGGCGATTGCGATGGTGGTGGCAGTGCCGCTTGGTCTGATTGCTGCCATCTTCCTTAGTGAATTCGCTAATGATCGAGTGCGGCGCACAGTCAAACCGTTATTGGAAATTTTGGCTGGCATCCCCACGGTGGTATATGGCTATTTTGCTCTCACCTTTTTGACCCCCCTGCTGCGTAATTTCATCCCTACGCTCAGTATCTTTAACTCATTGAGCGCCGGGCTTATTATGGGGGTGATGTTGATCCCGATTGTCGCCTCGCTCAGTGAAGATGCCCTCTCGGCGGTGCCCAATTCATTGCGTGAAGCGGCGTATGGCTTAGGTTCCACCCGCTTCGAGGTGGCAGTGCATGTGATCTTGCCGGCGGCGATTTCTGGCGTGATTGCCTCGATTGTGCTCGCCTTCTCGCGCGCCGTCGGTGAGACGATGATTGTCGCGATTGCTGCCGGTCAAAACCCGCGGCTGACGTTCGATCCCACGGTGCCGGTGATGACGATGACCTCGTACATCGTGCAGGTGAGCTTAGGCGATACGCCATACGGGTCACTGAGCTACCATACGCTCTACGCGGTTGGCTTTACGCTCTTCCTGTTCACCTTCGTGCTGAATATCTTCAGCTACTGGATGGTGCGTAAGTTCCGGGAGGTCTACGATTAATGTCTGCACAAGAACAACTTGGTGTGAAGGCTCAGACGGTGGAGACGAGCGTTGATCGCGGCAGCGGCAATCTGAAGTGGCGCCATTTCAAAGGTAAAATTCTAACCGTATTGGGATGGTTTAGCATCATCTTCGGCTTGGGCATGCTGCTGGTGTTGATTCTCGATGTCGTGAATAAGGCGACGGGGATTTTCAGCGGCGGCACGAATTGGCTGACGTGGGAGTTTTTTAATAACTTTGACTCGCGTTTCCCAGCGCGGGCCGGCGCGAAAGCAGCGATCTACGGCACGCTGTATACTATTACGTTGACCATCTTCTTCGCCTTTCCGCTCGGTGTAGCGGCGGCGATTTATCTTGAAGAGTATGCCAAAGACAACTGGTTTACCCGGTTGGTCGAAATCAATATCAGCAACCTTGCTGCGGTTCCGTCAATTATCTACGGGTTGCTGGGTTTGCAGGTCTTCGTGCGCTGGTTTGCGTTTGGCCGCAGCATTTTAGCTGGGGCCTTGACCCTTGCACTGCTCGTCGTACCAATTATTATCGTCGCTTCCCGTGAGTCTATCCGTGCGGTGCCCTCGAGTTTGCGCCAAGCTAGTTATGCGCTTGGCGCTACCCGCTGGCAGACGGTGTGGCATGTCGTGCTGCCGCAGTCGATCGGCGGTATTCTTACCGGCAGCATTCTGGCAGTCTCGCGCGCGATTGGCGAAACTGCACCGCTGATTACGATCGGCGCCTTAACCTTTGTGCCCTTCCTGCCGCGTAATCTCTTCGATGTCTTTACCGTGCTGCCGATCCAGATCTTTAACTGGACGTCGCGTCCGAACGATGATTTCCGCGCCCTCGCGGCAGCCGGTATTCTCGTCTTGCTGGCAATTTTGTTGACGATCAACGCACTGGCAATCTATCTGCGCAATCGTTACCAGAAGCGTTACTAAGCGTAGGTGAAGGTACGCAATGACAATCATTCACGAGATGGATCGGAGTAATCCGAACGCAATTGAAGCGCGCAATATGAGCGTCTATTATGGCTCGTTTCGCGCGGTAAAAAACGTCAATCTGGCGATCGAGAAGAACCGGATCACGGCGCTGATTGGCCCTTCTGGCTGCGGCAAGAGCACCGTACTGCGTTCGTTCAACCGGATGAACGATCTGGTGGCTTCGGCCCGGGTTGAGGGCGAGATCCTCTTCCACGGCGAGAATATCTATGCGCCGGGAGTCGATCCGGTCAATGTCCGCCGCCGGATTGGGATGGTGTTCCAGAAGCCTAACCCCTTCCCCAAGAGCATCTACGAGAATGTGGCCTACGGCCCGCGTATCAATGGCTGGAAGCTGTCGAAGTCCCAGATGGACGAACTGGTTGAGCGTTCGTTGCGCGGCGCGGCGCTGTGGGATGAGGTGAAGGATAAGCTCAATCAGAACGGCTTGTCGCTGTCGGGCGGCCAGCAGCAGCGCCTCTGCATTGCCCGCGCCCTCGCCGTCGAGCCGGAAGTGATTTTGATGGATGAGCCGTGCTCGGCGCTTGACCCGATCTCGACCCTCAAGATTGAGGAGTTGATGTTCGAGCTGCGCCAGAATTACACGATTATTATCGTGACCCACAATATGCAGCAGGCGTCGCGCGCGTCTGACTATACCGCCTTCTTCCTGATGGATAGCGACCGCGCCGGCCAGCTCATCGAGTATGGCCCAACCTCGCAGATCTTCCAAAACCCGAAGGACGAACGTACCGAGCAATATATCTCGGGCCGGTTCGGTTAATTGACAACGAATGGGGAACGAATAAGCGAATGGGAAGTCTCATCGCCGGCAGGTTATGACCTGCCGGCTCTGTCATTGCGAGGGGGCGCAGCCCCCGAAGCAATCTCCCGCGTCAGCGGAAACGGAGCCTGAGCGGGTTCAATCCGTGCTCGGGGGAGATTGCTTCGCCTCGCTGCGCTCGGCTCGCAATGACAGTGGGGGGCGGGGCGTGCCCATCTGTCATTGCGAGGGAGGGACGGCGTCCAGCGGAGCTGGATGCGGCCCGACCGAAGCAATCTCCCGCGTCAGCGGAAACGGAGCCTGAGGGGGTTCAGTCCGTGCTCGAGGGAGATTGCTTCGCCTCGCTGCGCTCGGCTCGCAAGGACAAACCACCCTGTCATTGCGAGGGGGAGCAGCCCCCGAAGCAATCTCCCGCGTCAGCGGAAACGGAGCCTGAGGGGGTTCAGTCCGTGCTCGGGGGAGATTGCTTCGCCTCGCTGCGCTCGGCTCGCAATGACAAACCACCCTGTCATTGCGAGGGGGCGTAGCCCTCGAAGCAATCTCCCGCGTTAGCGGCAACAGACACTCAGCGGATACCTGTAACCGCTCTGGCTACGCTGAAAGCAGGGTTCATTCAGCAACGGAGCTGGTTATGAAACGCGCAATGGTACTCTTGGCGGTGCTGGTGATGCTGCTCGGCGCGTGTGATCTCTCTGATCTGCCCTTCATGCCTGAAGACCCCAATGCGCCGTGCTGGTTTCAGTGGGCGACCCGGTCGTTGCCTGACGATGCGCAGGCGGTGCAGGAAGCATTGGCAGCGGCTGGTATTGGAGTGCGTGAGGTTTCGGCCAGCGGTTTTGGCGAAGTATGCGTGACCAGCCGCGGTACGGTGAAGGGGTTTGGGGTGCAATCAGAGTGGGTTGGCGTGACGTTGGAGGTTGCTAATCTGGCTGATCGCGCGGCTTTAGGCGATCAGCTCGGCCTTGTCATGGACACTATCGATAGCGTGCCTCACCTTGTCCACAATACATCGGTGCAGGTTACGTTCCAGTCGCCGGATGCGAAGGCGGATTGCGCAATTGATTTGCGCGCGGCAGCCCAAGCCTACCGTGACGGCATAAAAGGCGAACAACTGTTGGCCCAGTTTTGGACGTGCCCGCTGCCGTGATGGTTTGCGCGGCACTAGCGTATCGGCTATAATGAGCAAAAGCGCAGAGGCCAGCGTCCCTGCCGGACACTGGCCTCTCCTAATGGATGCCGAACCGCACCTTAGCGCGTCTTGGCCAGTGTGCGCATACAGCGGGTGCAGATTCGCACCTGCACCGGCTGGCCGCCGGGTGCCATCAACGTCGTCTTCTGGATATTGGGCCGCCAGATCCGGTTGGTCCGGCGCTTTGAGAAGCTGACATTGTGACCAAATGAAGGTTGTTTGCCGCAGAGTTCACATTTTGCCATAGGACTACGCTCCGAAACGTACATCTCTTTAATAGTCACACTTTGCGAGACTATACCATATTGTATCCGCTTTGGCAAACCGCTCCGTACCATAGGGCAGACCATGGCACTGATGAAAGTCATTACTGACGGCGCGAGCGACATTCCGTTTGAGGTGGCGCGCGACCTTGAGATCGAAGTTGTGCCGCTTTTGGCGCAGATTGACGATCGGCTGTATCGGATTGGGATTGATATTAGCGAAGATCAGGTCTACGATCTGCTCTTCAATGGCCACGACCGGGTTGAGATCGTCAAACCGTCGGCGACGGTCTTCGAGCAGCTTTACCGTAGCCTGTTGGGGCGCTATGACTATGTGTACTCGATCCACCTCAGCCACCGGCTCGGATCCATTCTGAGCGAGGCGCAAACTGCCTGCGCGCGGTTGCCGGCCTCGAATACGCGTATTGAGGTGATTGATAGCAAGCTAGCCGGGATGGGGCAGGGGTCGGTCGCCATCGCCGCCGCTCGCGCCATCCGCGATGGCATGTCGCCGGCTGAGGTGAGCGACTTGATCGGGCAGACCATTCGCCATACCCATACCGCCTTTTTCGTCGATACGATGGAATATCTTGAGCAGAGCGGGCTCTTGACGTTTAGCGGTTCGCTGATCGGATCGATGCAGCGGATCAAGCCGCTCATGATCCTCGATGAGGGCGAGATTGTGCCCTACGAGCGCACGCGCACCCGCGCCAAGGCGATTGAGGGTCTCTTTACGTTTGTCGAAGATTTTCCGCATGTCGAAGATGTGATCATTCATTACGCCACCACGCCGGAAGATGTTGAGAAGTTGCTTGAGAAGCTCGATCCGATTTTCCCGCGCGATCGGGTGCAGGTGTCACGGATGGGGCCGGCGATTGCGGCCCGGCTTGGCCCCGGCGCGATGGCGGTGACGGTGTTTGAAGGCTTCGATGAGGCATGACCGAGGTTGAGCGACAGCAGGTGACGGCGCTTGGCAAAGTATTGGCCGCCGAGCGCCGTGATGGGTGCGCCGATCGGGTGACCGATGACGGTTTGCTGGCGTTTCTCCGGCGCTGGTCGGTTGCTGCCGGCAGCGCCGCACACTTGCCGGCGGTGCAACGTGCGATCGGGTGGTTGGTGGGGTACGACGGTATGACGCTTGCCGAACGCGATCAAGCGTTGGCAGCGGCGATCGAAGAGCTGCGGTCGCTCTTCCGGCCTGCCCCTCATCCGCCGGAACCCGCGCCGGCGCCAGAACCGGCGCCACCCGCTCCCCGCCGCACGGCCACGCGGCAAGTGCGCAATCGGTCGGCGCAGATGCCGAAGCATCCGCTGGCTGAGCTGGATCTTGATGCCAAGCTTGAACAGATTACCGGGGTTGAAGCGCGGCTCGTGGGCGGTTTTCGCCGGCTTGGCGTCGTGACCATCCGCGATCTGCTCTACCACTTCCCCCGCCGCTATGATGATGTCAGCCGCCGCCGTTCGATCAGCGAATTGCAGCTTGGCGCCGAAGAGACGGTGATCGGTGAAGTGACCGACGTGCGCACGATCGGCGCCGGCCCCAAGCTGCGAGTGCGGGTGGAAGTGAGCGATGAGACGGGTTCGATCGAAGCGATCTTCTTCAATCAACGCTGGATCGCGCAGCAGATCAAGGTCGGCCAGACGATTGCGTTAAGCGGGAAGGTGACGGCGTTCGGCGGCAAGCGCCAGTTCAGCAGTCCACGCTGGGAACGCTATACGCCTGATCCTGATGCGCTCTTGCACACGGGCCGGCTAGTGCCGATCCACCCGCTCACGCAGGGTTTGCACGAGAATCAGGCCCGCCGCTTTATCAAGCACGTGATCGATGCGATGGCGCCGCGGTTGCCCGATCACCTGCCGCCGCACCGCCGCGAACAGGCGCGGCTGTTGCCGCTTGGTGAGGCGCTGGCCCAGATTCACTTCCCCGATTCGCACGAGACGCTGGCCGCCGCTCGTCGCCGGCTCGGCTTCGACGAGTTTCTCTTCATCCAGCTCGGCGTCTTGCAGCGCAAACGGCTCTGGCAGCAAGAGCTGGGCTTGCCGTTCACCATCGACATGCAAGTGCATGCCGAGTTGCAGCGCCGGTTGCCGTTTCAATTCACCGCTGCCCAACAGCGGGCGATCGGTGAGATCTTTGCCGATCTGCAGCGTCCGTCGCCGATGGCGCGCTTGTTGCAGGGTGATGTCGGCAGCGGCAAGACGGTGGTGGCGGCGGCAGCGTTGCTACAAGCCGTCGCCAACGGCTTTCAGGGGGCGCTGATGGCTCCCACCGAGATTTTGGCTGAACAGCACGCCAAAAATCTCAAACAGTTGCTTAGCCGGGTACGGGTGCCGCGCAAGGCGACGGCAACCACGCCTGCCGAGACGTACCAACAAGCTGACTGGCGGGCCTTGCTCGATCCCGATGATGCGGCCAAGCTGGCCGAGATCGTGGCGATTTTGGGCATGACTCCCGAAGAGGATATGGAGGGGCAGGGGGTGCGGGTCGCGTTGCTCACCGGCAGTTTGGGCGCGCGCGACCGGCGACGGGTGTTGGAAGGGATTGCGCGCGGCGAGATCGATCTGGTGATTGGCACCCACGCGCTGATCACCGAAACGGTGCAGTTCGCCAATTTAGGCTTGGTGGTGGTTGATGAGCAGCACCGCTTCGGTGTCGAGCAACGGTTACGGCTGAAGAACAAAGGCTGCAACCCGCACATGCTGGTGATGACCGCGACCCCCATCCCGCGCACCCTAACCCTGACCATCTACGGCGACCTCGATGTCTCGGTGCTTGACGAGCGGCCACCGGGCCGGCAAGAGATCCGCACCCGCCGGATCAGCCGGTCTGAACGCGAAAAAGCCTATCGCCACATCCGCAAGCAGGTGGCCGAAGGCCGGCAGGTGTACGTGATATGTCCGCTGGTCGAAGAGAGTGAGAAGCTCGATCTGCCGTCTGCCGAAGAGATGTACGAGCGCTTGCAACACGAGGTCTTTCCCGATTTGCGCGTGGCCTTGTTGCACGGCAAGATGCCGGCCCGTGAAAAAGATGAGGTCATGCGCGCGTTTCGCGATCACCAGTACGATATACTGGTGGCGACGGCGGTGATTGAGGTTGGCATCGATGTGCCCAACGCGACCACGATCGTAATTGAAGGCGCCGAGCGGTTTGGCTTGGCCCAATTGCACCAATTCCGGGGCCGGGTGGGGCGGGGCAGCCACCAAAGCTACTGCATTCTGATCAGCGATAGCGACAACCAGCAATCGAAAGAGCGGTTGGCGGCGCTGGAACAAACCAACGACGGCTTTAAGCTGGCCGAAATCGACCTGCAACTGCGCGGGCCGGGCGAGTTTTTCGGCACCCGCCAGAGCGGGACACCCGACCTGAAGATGGCCCAACAGGGCGATACCCGGCTGCTGGCCGAAGCGCGCCGGCTGGCCGAAGCGATTTTGAATGATGACCCGGAGCTGGCGCACCCCGAACATCAACTGTTACGCCAAAACGTCGATGCCTTCTGGGCCGAGGCATTGCAAGCGGGGTGAGCTGAGTCGTCAGAGGGGAAACAGGGTGACGCGCCGCGTCGCCTTTACCGCGTCTTCAGCAGCAATGGAGCTTGCTCATGCACCAACAGACCATCACGTTGCCGCCGGCACTGGGTGAGGCGACCTTGTTGGAATGGCTCGTCGCCGTAGGCGACCCGCTCACACCCGCCACCCCGGTGGCGCGGGTGCTTACGGCTGACGCCGAGTGGGTGCTGCCGGCGCAATGTGACGGCGTACTTGTCGAACAACTCGTTGCTCCGGGGGCGCAGGTGGCTGCCGGCGCAGTCCTTGCCCGCTACGCGCCGCCGCGCCGCCTCCGGGTGACGCCGTTGGCGCGGCGCATGGCAGCGGTGCTAGGGATCGACCTCGCCACTCTGACCGGCAGCGGGCCGGCGGGCCGGATCGGGCGCGCGGATGTGTTGGCGGCGGTGAGAACGAGCGAGGGTTCCACTGAACTCCAACCGGTGATGATCATGGCCTCGGCTGAGGTGATGCCGCCTGAACCGGTGGGGACTATCGTTGAACCGGCGCCGATGCTGGCCGATCAGATGGCAGCCGTCGCGACTGTTATTCAACCGCCGTTGGCCATCACCGAACTCATCCCGCTGGCGAGCGCCACCATTGCTGTAGATGTGCAGCCGCTCTCGCGCCGGTGCGCGGCGCAGGCCGCCGAATTCGCCGCGCGCGGCCTGCAAGCCACCCCGCTCGGCGCGTTGATTGCGGCGGCAGCGGCGCTCTTCCCGATGCATCCACTGATCAACGCCGCGTGGAGCGATTCAGCCATCATTGTGCGCCATCGCTACCACGTGGCTGCTGGATTGCCTGATGGGCGCTGGCGCCTGATCGCTGATGCCGGTGATCTGACCGAACGCGGTATTGCCCGCGCCTTGGCGCAAGCGAACGACGATCTGAGCGGGGCGACATGTGTGATTGCGGCAACGAACGGCTGGTGGCAGGTCGTGCCGCCGTTGCCGGGCACATCGGCGGCGTTGACGCTGAGCGCGGCCCATTCGCAACCGGTGGCGCTTGATACCACAACTATGGTGATAGGTGCGATCGCGCATCTCAGTGTGTGGTACGATGCGCGCATCCTCGATCATCCCGCAGCGATGGCGTTTTTGCGCGATGTTTGTCGCCAGCTTGGCGTGGAGTAGGGATAGAGCGATGCTCTATCCTTACGGACATAGCGATGCTATATCCCTCCCATGGTTGCCTCACAACTACAAAAAACCGTCACAATTTACCGCTACGCTATAGTTGCGGGTGGTATAATCTGTGTGTCAGGCTGGCAAACTGTGATAACCGAAATAAGTCCGAGGGGGTAAGCCATGGCGAGCAAGAAGCAGCGGATCGGCGTGCTCACCAGCGGAGGCGATGCGCCGGGTCTCAACGCCGTCATCCGTGCAGTCGTCAAGTCGGCGTCCAGTCTCGGTTGGGAAGTGCTCGGCATTCATGACGGGTTCGAGGGGCTGTTGGGGACGAAGAGCTACCGTGTGTTGACCAATGCCGATGTGCAAGGATTATTGCCGCGTGGCGGAACGATCCTGCGCACGACGAATAAAGGCCATTTTGGCCCGCGCCGCAGCGATGAGCTGTCGGAAGAGGATCCGTATGTCCGCGCCGTCAAAGCGATTGAAGAGATGGGCTTGCGGGCGCTGATCACGATTGGCGGCGAGGGCACCCAACGTATTTCGCTGGAGCTGCACAAACTGGGTGCGCCGGTGATTGGGGTGCCGAAGACGATCGATAATGATCTCGCCGGCACCGATCGCACCTTCGGTTTTGATACCGCGTTGCAAGTGGCGACCGATGCGATTGATCGTCTGCACACCACGGCGGCTAGCCATAACCGGGTGATGGTGCTGGAGGTGATGGGCCGGCATACCGGTTGGATCGCGTTGCACGCTGGTTTGGCGGGCGGGGCCGATGTAATCTTGATCCCGGAAATCCCCTTTTCGATTGAGCGGGTGGCGGAAAAGGTGCATGCGCGCGATGTGCAAGGGAGCGCGTTTAGCATTATCGTGGTGGCGGAAGGCGCGCGCCCGCGCGGTGGTCAAGAGATGTATATCGCTGAAGGCCGGTTGGGCGGGATCGGGCACTGGGTTGGCGAACAGCTCGAGCATCTGACCGGCAAAGATGTGCGGGTGGTGGTGTTAGGCCATTTGCAGCGGGGTGGCTCACCCTCGCCGTACGACCGCTTGCTTTCGACGCGCTACGGTGCGGCGGCGGTGCAAGCCGCCGCGCGCGGGATCTATGGCGAGATGGTGGCGCTGCGCGGGCAAGATATTGTGACAGTGCCGCTGGCCGAAGCCTGCGGCTACCTGAATCGGGTGCGCCCGCATAGCGATTTAGTGCTGTGCGCGCGGAGTTTGGGAATCGTGTTTGGTGATGAACTCTGATGCCGCCCGCGTTGCCGGCATCAGCGCAGAGGTGACGAGACGATGATCCGCTATGAGATCGCCGCCACGACGGTGACAACCGCGCCGCCGGAGCGGGTGCTGGCTGTGCTTGATGATTTCAGCAATTGGCCACGTTGGATGCCATCGCTGGAACGGGTGCGGATTGAGTTGCCGCCGGATGACCGTCCGCGGCATGGGTATCGTTTCAAACTGCACGGCATGCTCGTGCATGCCGAGATGGAAGTGATCGATTATACGCCGTTGAGCCGGGCCACGCGCTTCCGAATCAGTTTTCCGCCGTTTCAAGGCGTCAACCGCTGCCGGCTGGTGCCGCTTGAGGATGGCCGTTACCGGATCGAGCGGCTTGACCAACTGGAATTGCCTGATTTAGTTGCCCACCTGATCGATGCCACCCAGCGCAAACGCTTCGAGAAACTGGCGCTTGAGTTTTTGCATGCGTTGCGCCGGGTGGTTGAACAAACGCCAAATGGAACCGTCTCACCCCCTTCACCACCTAGCTGACCAGATCGAGCGGGCCGGTTTGAGTGTGCCGGTCGCAATGGTGTTGCAGATCGTTGCCCCGCTCGATGTGGTGTGCAGTCAAGGCGCGCAGGCGCTGGCGCCATTGGCGCGCGGCACGCGCTGGGCTGGCGTGATCGAGCTGTTGACGATGCCGGCCCATTGGCCTGCGCTGCGCGATCTGTTACAGGAGCGTTTACATAAACAGTCGTAGCTGTTTGTGGCGTGCGTTGTCTGATCTCTCCTGCTGGCATACCGCTATGGGCAGCCGGCATGCGGTAGCATTTCAGCCGCACGCCATCACTGGCCTTCCAGCGTCCCAAGCATAGTGTTCTTTCTACGATTGTGTATCGTTTTATCGCTTTGTGACGCTTTTTCTTGCCTCAAACAATTGACAAAGCCGATCTAGTGGGTTACACTCAATAAGAAATTGGCAGCCAAGCTGTAAACGATTGCGCGTTGTCGGAAAGAAGGAAGCATCTGATGGGCCTGCCGGCAATCTTCTTCATCATTGCGCTTGCCGTGGTCATCGCCCTTGTCTGGCTGCATCACGCGCGTGTGCTCGCTGGCCGGCTGCCGGTACGGCGGCCACTGCCGGCGTTGGATGCTTTACAGGCGGCGCTGGCGCGCAGTGCCGAAACAGGCCGGGCAGTGCATCTCGCTCCCGGCGCGAGCACAATTGGGGCTGGCGATGGGCAACGGGCGAGCACGGCTGAGTTACTGGCCGGCTTGAACGTTGTGCGGCAGGCGAGCGAGCAGGCAGCGGCGAGCGGGGCAACAATTGTCGTTAGCTCGGCTGATGCCGTGGCCCATCTCGCGTTGCGGGGCGCCGTTCGCCAGTCGTACCGCGCTGTGGGCCAGCCGCAGGCGTTCGACCCGCGCCAGATCGAGCTGTGGGCGCACGCCGACGCGATGGCGTATGCGGCGGCTGTGGCGGCTCGCTATCATCGTGAACCGTTAGAGGCTAGCGTACTTGCCGGCGCTTTTGATCAAGAAGTGTTGTTGGCAGCGGAGATTGGCGCGCAACAACAGATCCCGCAAGTATTGGGCAGCACCCATCCAGCGGCGCTGGGTGTGATGGCGGTGACAACGCCGCACGTGTTGGTTGGCGAAGAGATCTTTGCGGCGGAAGCGTATCTGACCGCGGCCCCTGCACCCCAAGCACGCTTGTTGACCCACGATACGCTGCGGACAGTAGTAATCTGGTTGCTGGTGTTAGCTTTTGGGTACGGTGTGATCCGGTCGCTGTTGGGATGGCCGTTCTTGCCGGGGTGGTAATCGCATGTCGTCTCCGTTGCGCAATCCGCGCCAATTAATCGCGGTGGTGATCGCCGGTGTCAGCGGGTTGATCGTGCTGCTTGATTTTGTCGGCGCCGGCCCGGCAGTCGCTGCCTTGGCGGCGGTGTTGGTGCAGTGGGCGGCGTTGATTACGGCCATCGCGGTACTGATTGGGGCGTGGAGTGTGGTGCAGGCGCATGTACGGCGCGTGCGGATGCGCGCGCCAGAAGCTCGCTATAGCATTGTGCTGATTGCGGGGATGGGCATCGTGATTGTGGCCGGTATCTTCTACCCGACCCGCACTGCCACCGGCTTGGCGTTGCCCGCAACCTTAGCTGCACCGCCGATCCGCACGGTGTTTCGTTTGGTCTATGAACCGCTCGCCGCGAGCTTGCTTGCGCTCCTTGCCTTTTTCGCGCTCAGCGCGATGCTGCGCGCGTTGCGCAGCGGGCGCACCGAAGCAGTGGTTGTGGTCGTTGTGGCGCTGTTGGCGCTGATTATTCAATTGCCGCCCTTGACCTTGATCCCAGTGATCGGCCAAACTGTACAGTGGCTGAATGATTATCTGATTGCTGCTGGCGCGCGCGGCCTGTTGCTTGGATCAGCGATTGGCGCGCTCGTAGCCGGTGTGCGTCTACTCATTGGCTTTGATATGCCGTATGCCGATCGCTGAGGCGGTCGCGCACCGGCGCTGATGATGCCACTATGGAACATCTACCGCCATGGCTTCGTAATGTGCCCTTACCGCCGCCGCCGGGCGACTCCGATGAGACGCCAGCGTGGCTGCGCGGGATTGATCGGATAACCCCGCCCTCACCACCGTCTGCTGAGGCGATTCCTGATTGGCTAACTGCGCCTGAACCGGAA
Source organism: Chloroflexus islandicus (assembly GCF_001650695.1). Classification (GTDB taxonomy): domain Bacteria; phylum Chloroflexota; class Chloroflexia; order Chloroflexales; family Chloroflexaceae; genus Chloroflexus; species Chloroflexus islandicus. The sequence goes on along the minus strand of NZ_LWQS01000070.1, from coordinate 1,481 downwards.
GCTGCTCCCGCTGATGTGCCCGATTGGCTGGCTGAGTTGCAGTCCGAGGTGAGTGACCCGCTTGCTAGCGCCGAGCCAGCGGCATGGCTGGCCGAGGCTGCGCCGGAACCTCCGTCTGAACGACCGTCACCCTTCGGCGCCACCGGTTGGCTGCAGAGCCTCAGTGGCGAAGCAGTTCCCGCTGCCGAATCACCAGCCGAACCGCCGCCAACCACAAGTTCACGGGTGCGTATGCCCGTTGGCCCCACTGATTGGTTGCGGAGCATTGGCCACGAAGAGTCAGCCGAACCGGCGCCAGAACCGGCGCCAGAACCGGCCTCGCTTGACCCCAATGCTGGTGTGCCCGAATGGTTGCGCGATCTGAGCGAGGAAGAGATTACGCAGGCCTTTGCTGAAGCGCCATCGGAGCCGTCAGTGTTGCCGAGCGAGCCGGTTGCGGCAGCCGAGCAGCCATCTGAACCAGCGCTCGATGATTGGCTGAATGAATTGGCCGAGATGGCGCCGCCAACCAATCCGCCGGATTGGGGGATCGGCGCAGCCGCGAATGACGAGACGGTCTTTGCGACCGATGTGCCGGAATGGGCAACGCCGAATCGTCCACCAGCCGGTGGCCCGCCAGTGCCGGATTTGCCGGCGTGGTTGCAGAATGTTGCCGGTGATGAGCCGCCGGCTGCTCCCGGTTCGGTGCGCCTTGATCTGCCGTCGTGGCTGCTGGATGAAGATTTCTCGTCGCCTCCGACGACAACCACCCCGCCAGTTGCGCCGGATGCGCCAACCTTAGTGGCTGATAGCAATGCGGCTCTGCGCAACGTAACCGGTTCCGATACTGGCGTTCCGGCTTGGATGACCGGTGAAACTGCGCCAGCGCTGCAACCGGAAGCGCCGGAAGAGACGCCTGATTGGTTGCTGGAAGCGGAACGGCAGTTGAGCGCCGCTCCACTAGAGCCGGCGCCGCTTGATACGCCGCCAACTGCCGGCTCTACTGGCGATGTCCCGACGTGGCTACGCGAGGCTGACGCCGGTGATCTCGCTGGGTGGGAGCCTGCTGAATCAGAAGCGGGCGCAGCGCCGGCGTGGTTGCAAGCGGCAGAGGAGGACGCAGGCGCAGCGCCGGCGTGGTTGCAAGCGGCAGAGGAGGACGCAGGCGCAGCGCCGGCGTGGTTGCAAGAGGCGGAACCGTCTGGCCTCGTTGATAGCTCGCCGACAACAACATCGAGCAAGATTCCGACGTGGCTACGCGAGGCTGATGCCAGCGATCTTTCGGCTTGGGAGACGGCAGAGCCCGCCGGGCCGAGCGAGGCGCCGGGATGGTTGCAGACCGAAGAGCCAGCCGCACCGGGTGAGGTGCCGGCATGGTTGCAGTCCGACGAGCTGGCAGAGCCGGACAAGGTGCCGGCGTGGTTGCGAGCGGAAGAGCCAGCCGCAGCAAGCGACGTGCCGGCGTGGTTGCAGGCGGACGAGCCAGCTAGGCCAAGCGACGT
>NZ_LWQS01000069.1 GCF_001650695.1 Chloroflexus islandicus | reverse complement strand
CCCCCTCCCAACCTCCCCCCGCTGGGGGGAGGGGTATGACTCCCTCCCCCGGAGGGGGAGGGCTGGGGTGGGGGCACCTTTTGATCCTTGGCGACCCTTAGCGACCCTTTGCGCCTTCATGATGGCCCCCCTCCCAGCCTCCCCCCGCTGGGGGGAGGGGTATGACTCCCTCCCCCGGAGGGGGAGGGCTGGGGTAGGGGCACCTCTTGATCCTTAGCGACCCTTTGCGGCCTCTGCGTCTTCATGATGGCCCCCCTCCCAACCTCCCCCCGCTGGGGGGAGGGGTATGACTCCCTCCCCCGGAGGGGGAGGGCTGGGGTGGGGGCACATTGCCCGCAGAGTGCGCAGAAGTTTTTTGATCCTTAGCGACCCTTTGCGGCCTCTGCGTCTTCATGATGGCCCCCCTCCCAACCTCTCCCCGCTGGGGGGAGGGGTATGACTCCCTTCCCCGGAGGGGGAGGGCTGGGGTAGGGGCACATTGACCGCAGCGGACGCAGAGGTTTATACTTATGTATCCTTAGCGACCCTTTGCGTCCTCTGCGCCTTTGCGTGTTTATCCTCTGCGCCTTTGCTCCCTTTGCGCCTGCGACGGACAGCCGTCCGTCGCTACCTCACCATCCGATTTGGTCTAGTATAGTACCACGAGCAACAACCGCGATCACGTCCGGCGGGTCAACAAGACACCAGTCACAATCAGCAAACCACCCACCCCCTGCACCCACGTCGGCTGCTCGCCGAGCAACGGCCACGCAATCAGCGTCGCCACCAACGGGATAGCGCAACCGTAAATCGCGGTGCGAGCGCTGCCAGCGACGCGCACACTATTATTCCACAGCACATAGGCCAGCACCAACGCCAGCAACGTCGCGTACAGCAAACCCAGCCACGCATTGGCGCTCACACTGGCCCACGGGACGCGGCCCCAATCAGGAATGCTCACCAGCACCATCCCCGGCACCCCAGTGACCATCGTCCACGCGGTAATGGCCAGCGGCGAGAGACCTTGGCCAAGCGTGCGCACGCCGAGGGTATAGATCATCCAGCACAGCGCCGCGCCAAGCATCAACAGATCACCCAACAACCCATTCCCGCCGAGGCTGAGGCCGCGTTCAGCAACCACCAACGCCACCCCGCCGATCGCCAACGCGATACCGGCAGCCATCATGCCCCGCACGCGCTCGATACCGAGCAAGGCAGCCGCCAGCGCCACCCATGCCGGCGTGGTTGCGATGATCAGTGAACCATTCGCCGCCGTGGTCATGGTCAAACTATAGGTAAAAAGGGCCTGATACAACGTATTGCCAACAAACCCGACCCAAAACAGCTTCCACCACGTCTTCCGGTCAGGAGGCAGCGCGCGCCGCCCTTCGCGCCAGAAGGTAAAGGCCAGCAGCAACACGCTAGCGCTAGCAAACCGCAGCGTGGCGAAGGCCAGCGGCGGAATCTCGGTTAAGGCAGCTTTGACAATACTAAAATTCGCCCCCCAAATCAACACAACCAGCAGCATTGTCAGGTCGGTGCGGGTCAACCCGGCAAACACGACCGGCTGCTCAACGCGCGTAGTGGTGGTCACAGGCCCCTCGCCATGCACTAGAACCGGCGGATTTCGCCGGCACATGATGTAGGCTACCATGAAGTATTGGTAAAGACCAGCGTCTACGGGCGGATATTTGGCTGATCAGGGAAGTTGGGGGGGATGGGAAATGGGGAGTGGTATAAAGGTTCCTTCAGACGAACCTACTCTTCCAGTTCGCGCACAACCTCATCGGCTCATTGAACCGCACGCTGCACGAGCGTATCAAGAGCAGCGACGTGATCATGATAATCACAATCATTTTCAAGTGTGAATCAACAGTAATTCGTCCATACCTTTGGAAATGTTCGCGTAGACGGCGATGATCATCGGCACTGCCAGCCGGTGAGAAACCTTCCTTTGCTTGGGCAACGTCACGCGCAAAACCAAACGCTCCATCGTAGGCACGGCTCATCGCTGCGCGCTGGGCAGCCTCGGCTGAATATGATGCGTCGCTATCGCCGGCCAACCCTCGAGCAAGCGCAAGATATTCACGCCAGTCAAACGACATCAGCCAACTCCACAATCTCGGCATTCAATTGCAGCCATCCCTCTTCGTTGGCAAGCAACGGCAGGAACTCGGCCTCTGCTGCGGCGAGACCTTGTGCAACCGCCGTCGTGTAGGCAGGCGCCTGTACACTCAGCAGTAAGTAGCGGTCATCAATCTCTGGATCGCGGTAGACTGCAAGCTTCATCGGGAGATCAGCAAGGTGCTTACGGACAGCTTGCACCGCCACATGGAGCACATTCACCATGCCGGGAAACTGCAAGAGATAGTTCAAAATCTCATCATACCCCTGTAATTCAACCCCTATCGCTCGCAGCCAAGCGATGTGGCGGCTCGTATCAACTGTCAGCGCGCTCGTTGGCCGAAGGGTATGATACGCCAACAAGCTGCTTACCAGCGGTGGTGAAATGATCGCCGTTGAACGGGTTGTAGCGAAAAGGAGCGTCATTGCTTATCCTCATCAAACACAGCTTGTAGTTGATCGGTAATGCACCCTTCAAAAACTGTTTCAATTTCGTTATGCGCCGTTTCAACCCAATCGAGCGCTTCCGCTATCTTTACCCCATTGGGTTGAGCAAGGAAATAGTCAATATCGAGCAAAACCGTTGTCATAACTGGTGAGCCCATTTCTGCCGACGTGAGTTGAACACGGCAACGATCACGCATCTCGTGTAGCACAAATTCGCTGACGACAGCAAATGAAGCCATCTTTTGGGGGAGCTGCGGACCTAAAAACGGATAAAACTGAAAAAATTGAGACAATTCAACATCATTCTAAGCAAGATTAATTTGATTGATATAACGAAGACCGATTCGATCAATCCCCTTCACCACCACTGTATTGATCAAGCTCTGCCACGTCTGCGCAATGATTGGTTTGAATTGCGTCCAAGTTGGGTAAGGTTTCAGGCAATTGACTGCAATGAGACGCGGACCTACTTGGATAAACATACGCCGGTCTTCAGCAAAGAAGAGAATACGTTCGCTGGTGCGAATTTCCTGACGGATCCCTTCTTGACTTTGTTCGATGCCCAATTCTGGCAGCAACCGTGATTCACGGTGAGGAAACCGATCACGCAACGTTTCGTAGAGTAAACCCGGAATAGCTAAATCCCATTGCGTCTCGGGACTTAAGCGGAATTCGCAAACCGCCTCTACGATAGGCGGATGAGTGTATGTTCTACCCATTGCATGCAATTTCTGTTATAGGGATTACATCTACAGTACCGCTCGCTTGTATTGTAACACACCCGATCCCATCATCCAAAGGCTATTGCCAGCAACAATCCGCGACAGCTATAATACGAATCATTCCGGCCCTTGCCGTGCAAGGAGGGTTATATTTAACCAAACTATCGCTAAACCGGCGCGGCAGTACTAAGAGCGAGACACCTATGCCTATCCCAGATTTTCAAACGATCATGCTGCCGTTGTTGCAAGCCATTGGTGACGGCAATGATCATCACATGCCAAGTTTGACCGCCAAACTAGCCGAGCAGTTCCAGCTTAGCGCGGAAGAGTTGCAAGCGCTGCTGCCGAGCGGACGGCAGACGGTCTTCTACAATCGCGTTGGCTGGGCCAGAACCTACCTCGCCAAAGCCGGTTTGCTCGAAATGCCGCGCCGTTCATACTGTCGCATTACCGAACGAGGAAAGAGCATTCTTAAGCGTAATCTAGCTAAAATTGACCTAAAATTTCTTGAGCAATTTCCGGAGTTTGTCGAGTTTCGCCAGCGTGAAGGTGGATTGCACAAACCAAAAGATCCCACGAGCGCAGTCGAAGATGACAAAACACCAGAAGAGATCCTCGAAGCAGCTTACCAAGAAATCAAAGACCGGCTGGCGCAAGAGGCGCTCAGTTTGATCAAACAAAATAGTCCGTTATTCTTTGAACGATTAGTGGTTGAACTCCTTGTCAAGATGGGGTATGGCGGATCGCACCGTGACGCAGCGCGTGCCGTCGGCCAAGCCGGTGACGAGGGGATTGACGGTATCATTGACGAAGATCGGCTTGGCCTTGATACGATTTACATTCAGGCTAAGAAGTGGGAGCACATTGTGGGCCGGCCAGAGATTCAGAAATTTGCCGGCGCGTTAATGGGCAAGCGGTCGAAGAAAGGCATCTTCATCACCACATCATCTTTTTCTCAAGAGGCCGTTACCTACGCAGCCAACATTGACGCCAAGATTGTGCTCATTGATGGCAAGCGTCTAGCAGAACTCATGATTGATTATGATGTCGGTGTCACAACGATTTTTACCTATCATATTAAGCGAATCGACTCAGATTATTTTAGCAATGGATAAGGTGCAGTATTGCTGCAAAAGCGTATTGATTAACCTTACAACAATGTAGTATACGCCGCGATCGCTCTCGAAGGCCGGTTTGCCTTGGTGACGCGCAACGATAGTGACGTTCGTCACGCCGGAATAACGGTGATTAACCCGTGGAAGCTGGTGAGTGGCGGGGTGTAAAGGAACAATGACGATGCGTTCAATGCAATTGCGTTGATTGCTGCTCTTGACAAATTGGCGCGGGTGTGGTATAGTAAAAGATGACGATGCGTTCAATGCAATTGCGTTGATTGCTGCCCTCTATCGGGGGATCAATCGCCAAGCGAGCAACGCCATGAGATATAGTGCTCTGTCAACCCTTTTCTTGATCATACTTAGTAGCTGCGGTTCAGCGGCCCCTCTTCCCACTCCTGCACCAACGCCAGTGCAATCCGCCACCGTCACCCCCACCCCAATCACACCATCTGCGACGCCGGCGCTAGTGGGAAACAACGATCCGGATACGGTGCTATGGCAAGGATTACTGATCCGGCTGCCGGAGTATGCGGTATGGCATGAGGAGAACCCGACTGATACACTGAACGGCGTTCCGATCCGCGCACAGGGATACGTGACCTATCCCATGGCTGCGCTGAACCCGACCGTCGAAATGGCTTCGGGGCCGCGCTTCACGATAGTTGAATTTGCCGGCACACCTGCTGACTGGCTGCAACGCGAGCGTGCCAATGCCACGAGCATGGCCGGCAATACCATTGATGAATCGACCATTCGCGAGACCTTCATCGCCGGACAGCCAGCCATTGTCTACCAACGCATGGTACGCGGAACCAGTGAGCTGACGTATGCTATTGTTGGCCTCGATCGCGACGAACAAGAACGGGACGGCCAGTTGTTGATCACGTTTGAAGCGGCGTTGGATAGTAATCTTGCGATGATCGCGGAATTGGCCCTAGCGCCGGCTACCGCGCCGCTACCTACGCCAGCCGCTGCGACCACCCCGGTCGAACAGAGCGCCGCGTATCAAGAATTGGTTCAGCGCGGCCAGCACGTGTTGGCGGTAGCGATGCCTTCAGCGCAAACGGCGGTTATCTTTTATGCTGCGATCGGCCACGACAAAGCCGGTCAGCCAGCGCCGGCTTTGTCACCCATCGGCGTCATGGTGCTGCATGCTCAATCCGGCTCGTACCAGCGCGCGTGGCAAATGATGAGCGCCATTGAAAGCCCGCTCGCGCCGGAACGGATGATCACGCCGTGGACGCAACGCATCTTCGATGCTATTGACGTGACTGGCGACGGCCAAGCAGAGCTTGTGCTTAGCGGTTGCACTGGTTTTGGCAATCACTGCTCGTATCAAGCAACGGTATGGTCACTTGATGGTCAACTCCTCTTTGCCACCCAACCCGACCGGTTTGGCGGCTGGCGGCTCTGGTCAGACCGCCAGACCATCGTCACCCGCAGCGGGCACAACATCGTTGGTCAAGCCGAAGCCGAAATCCATCCAGAACAGTGGCAGATCGACTGGTACCGCTGGGATGGAACGACGTTTGCCCATACCGCAACCAAGCTCGTTCCCGCCACTGGTGATGGCGACGGGCCGGCGATGGAAGAACTAGAAACACCCTGACCACGCCAATGAGCGACGGCGCAGCAGTCCGTCGCTCTTGCCCGCCGGCCTAGTAGAGAACAGCTACCGTTGGATCAGCGAGATAAATACCGTCACGGTTGTCCACGTTTCTGTCCAGATCACTTGACGAGTCGCGGCGAAGGTAGTCTGCGGCAGCGGAGTCGCCGTTTGGCCGAACTGATCGTGTAAGACGGCTTCGATCTGCAAAGTGGCCGTACCGGCTGGCATACCCCCCAAGTCGAGCAACGAACAGCGCGCTTCGAGAGCCGTGCCGCTGGTGATGAAGGGCGTCGTGCATGTCATCTCGCGAGTTTGGTTATCGGCATCGCTAAGCGCACGCACGTGCAGGCGCAGATACAGCGGACGATCCGCCGTGCCATCGGTTAGCCGTACCGTGATCTGCTTCGGATCAGTCGCCGCGACGGCGATCTCGGCTGTACGATAGGCGACTGCCGGCGGCGGCGTCACTTCCATACCGCCAATGGGGAGGTCGCCGCAATCGGGTTGGGTCAGCGACAACAGCGCCGGGCCGGGGTCGAGCATATCGGGCAGCGTTGCAGCAGCGGGGTTGGTAACAGCGACGCTAGCGCTCCCGGCACGCGAACGCACGTTGAGCAGCGTCCCTGCCGGCATCGTCACGCCCTCCTCCCAAAAGATACGCCCTTGGCGCCACTCAGGAGCCAGCGGCTGCTGCGGCGTCGTAAGGGGTGCATCCCAGCGCGCCGGCAACGTGAGGAGCTGCGGAATGCCGCCGCGTTCAACCGGCACAAAGTCAGCCACCAGATGCACCGTACCGTTCGGGGTGACGAGCAGCGTAGGGTCAAACCACGGCCCCGGCGTAGTAATCGCAGTTGGCGCGTTATGCAGGACTGGATCGGCCAGCAGACCATGCATTATCACGATCTGATTCTGGGTACGGGTTGCTCCTTGGCGAGCCCACGCCGCCACGTAGCGGTGCCGTGCCGCATCGACCACGATGTGGATCCGGCCGGTCGTCGGCTGATCATCGAGGCGGATAAGGCGCCAGTTATCCGGCGCGTCCGTCGTCGTCCACGCCAGCAAAGGCAACCCGTTGCTATCGCGGTACGTCACCAACATCGTCTCGCCGGCAAAAGCCAGCACCGGTTCAGTTGTTCTCCCGGTCGCATCACCCGGCGCAGCCGGCACCTGTGACCAGCGCGTCCAAGCCGGTCGCACTTCAACCCATTTATTCCCCGAGTCCACCGTCTCATCCCACACCCACGCATCGGTATCGAAGCGCCAAATTCCAATCTGCGGCTCACTCCACAGCGGTGCTTCGTTCAGCGCAGCAAAGACTTCGCCCGACCCGGAAACAGCCAATCCCGGCGCGCTTACGTGCGCTTTGAGGACATTGCCTGAACTGGTAGAAATGCCAGAATGCCACAAATGCCGCATCGAGCGAAAGTCGGGCGTCAACGTGGATCGCCACTGATAAGTCCAATAGTATTGGATCGGCTCACCGGCAAATTGCAGCGGATAGAGATGGCTTACGACGATGATATGCGATGGCAGGCCATTGAACGTCTTGCTCACCACCGGCAATAGGCGCGGTTCCCAGAGAAAATTGCCGACCATTGTCCACAATATCGGACTCTCGGCAATATTTGGTCCCGGTTGGAGTTGGGTTTCATACAACCAACCCACTCCCCACAAAAACGAGAGATAACCATGCCTTCCATCGTCCAACGGCATATATTGCAACTCAGACGCGTGATAATACGGATCGGTATAATCTCGTATCCTATTGGGACGATCTGTTAAGGAATAGATCCCTATCGCCCCCTGCAATCGCCAAGGGCGGATCGTCCACACGGTTGGCCACCCTACGATCTGAGGGATATTATCGCTTGAGCTCACCCATCTAGTGACGCCGATAACACTAACAAACACCTCACCGGTAGGCGGGAAGAAGGCTATCTTGGGGCGTTGCGCCGCTTGATCAGCAGGCAAAGGGAATGGCTCCACGATCACGCCGCAACGGCCTTCGGCGGCTACTGTAGACGATTGGCTGGCGATCGAGGGCGGGATCGCGGCCACGCTACCTGCTACACAACCAGCAATCATGACCCATACCAGCCAAGCACGAATCGACGATACGGGGCGAAAACTTCCCATCATCGAACGACCTCCTCTCCAGCACGCACCCTGCTTGCGCGAGCAGAGCACGAATAGCTCTGCCTTGTTCCGGTTATAGCCGATGATCATTTCACAAATGTGGCAATTATCTGCCAGATATTGCGAATCTGAGCGCTATTGACGGCAGGAGTGAAGGGTTCAGTAAGCTACATGATTCGCTATTGGACCTGATCCAGCGTAGCAATCGCGAACAAGACGATGCGTCGAGCGCAGCACACTAGTAACGCATTCCCTACCAGAACTTTACTGCTTGTCTGTCATAGCATAGGCATTCCTCCTGCGCGTCAAACCAACCTTATTCCTAATGATCTAGTTATAGCACAAATTTCGTTCACAAATGTGGATTTCACAAACCAAAATGAGGATAAAAACAGAGAGTGTGGCAACCCGTTTTAGAAAACGAGGGTAGCAGGAATCGTTATGGTGAGTGGGCATGCAGGTCGCTCCATTCGCCGTCCTTTGCCTGCGCAGCAGGCTGCGCAAGCCTCTACCTGCTCCGGCGAGGTCAGATGACAACCCACCCTCACAACCGCACCACCCGCTCGTTCTCTGCACTGATGACACGCCGATGCTCGCCGGCCAATACCGTCGCCCGGATCGCAGCCACATCGGGCATAGCGTGGGTTGGCCAGCGGATGATGCGCAGACCGGCGGCGGCGAGCGCTTTGTCTTTCTTGGCATCGGCGACTTGGCGCACGGGATCGAGGTGGGTGCGGTCGTCAAGCTCAATCACCGCCACAATGCTGCTGTCTTTGCGGCAGACCACGAAATCGGCGCTCATGCGGTTGATCCGGTTGTGCCAATACCAGAAGTCGTACCCTTGTTTGACACCGAGGATACGCGATAACTGCACTTGGGAGAAGATGAGGTATTCGGGCAAGGCTTGCACCAGCCGGTAATAGAGGGCCTGTTCGGGGTGGGTAAGCAACCGCTTGGCGTAGAACGGCCATGCCTCATCGTCAAGCACGGCAGCGGCTGGCTCGGCGTGGTCGTTGGCGAGATTTGGCAACGGCGCTGGCGCCGGGTAGGACGGTTGGGCCGGCGGAATCACGGGGGAACTTGGACGGCGTTTGCTGACAGCGGAGGTAATGGCGAGCGCGGTCACAGCGCCAAGGAGAATGACGCCGATGGTGATAAAGAGGAGCGCGACAAGGACGGGTACGAGTTCCATAGCGTCGGCTGCGATGATGGCAAAGATGAAGAACTCGGTACGAGACTGGATTATTGCCATCTATCATAACACAAACCTGCCACAGTTGTCACATCTGCCGCCCCGCTGGCATTGCACAGGGGCATGCCCATCTGTCATTGCGAGGGTGCGCGCCCATCTGTCATTGCGAGGGCGCGCGTCCATCTGTCATTGCGAGGGCGCGCAGCGCCCGAAGCAATCTCCCACTGTAGCGGATGCGCTGCCTTGCCGGGAACGACACGCCAGTACTGGAGGGTGGAACCCAAGGCCGGCAGCGGTCGTTCCCGCGCTCGCGGGGGATTGCGTCGCCGCCGCAGGCGGCTCGCAATGACATCGGGGGAGCGGCGGTGCGCCCGTCTGTCATTGCGAGGGCGCGGAGCGCCCGAAGCAATCCCCTGCTACAGCGGATGCGCTGCCTCGCCGAGAACAACAAGTCAGCACTGGCGCGGCGGACCCCAAGGCTGGCAGCGATCGTTCCCGCTATCGGGGGAGATTGCTTCGCTTCGGGGCAGAGCGATGCTCTGCCCCTCCGCTCGCAATGACATTGGGGGTGAGGGGGTGTGCCCACCTGTCATTGCGAGGGCGCGCAGCGCCCGAAGCAATCTCCCACTGTAGCGGATGGGATGCCTTGCCGGGAACGACCATCCAGCACTGGTGTGGTGGAACACAGCCGGTACCCATCGAGCGCCCAGTTCAAGATGCCTTGCCGGGAACGACACACCAGCACTGGAGGGTGGAACCCAAGGCCGGCAGCGGCTACTCCCACGCTCGTGGGGGATTGCTTCGCCGCGCGGGGGCAGAGTATCGCTCTGCCCCTACGCGCGGCTCGCAATGACAACAGGGGAGCGGGGTGTGCAATGACATCGGTAGCAAAGCCCACCACTGCCCAATCCGTGCCAATCTGTGTCACCTAGCCCTCGATCGGTTCAAACCGGGCTTGGAAGAAGCGCAGGTAACGCGGTTCGTAGACCATGCGCAGGCCGCGCGCGCGTTCGCGTTGGTCGTAGACGGCTTTCACCGCTTCGGCAACCACATCCATGTGGGCTTGGGTGTAGACCCGGCGCGGGATGGTGAGGCGGGTGAGTTCGAGTTTTGGGTAGTGATTCTGGCCGGTTTTGGGATCGCGTCCGGCGCTGGCGATGCCGCGCTCCATCGCTCGCACGCCTGAATCGAGGTACAGCTCGGCGGCGAGGGTTTGGGCCGGGAAGAGGTCTTGGGGTAGGTGCGGGTAGAAGCGGCGGGCGTCGAGGAAGATGGCGTGACCGCCGATCGGCTCCACGATCGGGATATTCCAATCGAGCAGCAGTTCGCCGAGGTAGCGCACTTGGCCGATCCGCGCCCGGATGTAGTCCTCTTGCAACGATTCTTCAATCCCAACCGCCAACGCCTCCATATCGCGTCCGGCCATGCCGCCATAGGTATGCAATCCCTCGTACACCACCACCAAATTGCGCGCCTCGTCGGCGAGCTGGTCGTCGTTAAGCGCCAGCCAGCCGCCGATGTTGACCAGACTGTCTTTTTTGGCGCTCATCCATGCGCCGTCGGTATAGCTGCAAAACTCGCGCACGATCTCGGCGATGGTGCGCGTGTCGTAGCCGGGTTCGCGCTCTTTGATGAAGAAGGCGTTTTCAACCAGCCGGGTAGCGTCGAGGAAGATTCGGATGCCGTAGCGGTCGCACAGTTCGCGCACGGCGCGCACGTTGGCCATGCTGACCGGCTGGCCGCCAGCCATGTTGACGGTGCCGGCGAGGCTGATGTAGGCGATCTGCTTGGCGCCAACCTGATTGATCAGCGTTTGCAGCTTGTCGAGATCGACGTTGCCTTTGAAGGGGTATTGGCTGAGCGGATCGTGCGCTTCGTCGATAATCACATCGACAAATGTGCCGCCGGCCAGTTCTTGATGGAGGCGGGTGGTGGTGAAGTACATATTGCCGGGCACATACTGGCCGGGTTGGATGGCGATCCGGCTGATGAGGTGCTCGGCGCCGCGGCCTTGGTGGGTAGGAATGACGTGGCGGTAGCCGTAAGCCTGCTGCACCGCCGCTTCCAGCCGGTAGAAGCTGCGACTGCCGGCATACGCCTCGTCACCCATCATCAACGCCGCCCACTGCCGGTCGCTCATCGCGTTGGTGCCGCTATCGGTGAGCAGATCGATATAGACATCTTCCGAACGGAGCAAAAAGGTGTTGTAGCCGGCGGCCTTCAGTGCCGCCTCGCGCTCGGCCCGGCTAATGATGCGCAGCGGCTCGACCATCTTAATCTTCCACGGCTCGGCCCATGAGCGGCGGCCAAACTGCTGCCCCATCGTGCGTGGATAATCTTCCATCTCCATCGCGCTGCCTCCTTGCTATGAAGTCATGCAAAACGGGGCGACGGCACTGTCGCCCCGTGCAAACGTTACTCGCAAAGGCCAAAAGCATATGATGCCAAGACGCCCCATTGCGCATTGCATCCGCTCGCAAGCAGCCATCCTTTGCGCCTTTGCGTTTAACGCAACCCTTACACAATTCCGGTCGGCACCAAATGCCAGTAGGCCCGGTTGAGCAGCGCCTTTTCGTAGTGATAGTAGGCGCTTGGCTTAGGCGGCTGCGGCGGATGGGTGTAGTCGAAGACGAGTTGGGTCGCTTGGCCGCGCCCGGTCTCAAGGAAGCACATCACCTGCCCGTGGTAGCGCTCATCGCTCGGCTTGCCCTTAATCTCGCCGGCAATGCGGTGCGCGATCACCTTCGCCTCAAAGTGGGCCGCCGCGCCGCTCTTGCTCACCGGCAGATCGGTGGCGTCACCCAAGCCGTAGATGTACGGGAACTGCTTGTGCTGGAGCGTTTCGCGGTCGGTGGGCAGCCAACCTTGCACATCGCCGAGGCCCGAATCGATGATCAGCTTCGCGCCGCGGTGTGGCGGCACCAACACCAGCAGATCGTAAGGCAGGGTCGTGCCCTCCAATGACGAAACCGTTCGCTCAACCGGATCAATTGACTCAGTATTGAAGAAGAGTTCGTAGTTAATCCCGCGCTCTTCTAACATCGGCGTGACAAACTCGGCCACACTCTCGATGGTAAAGACCCGCCCGATCGGCGAGAGATACGTAATCTCGGTCTTCTCACGCAAGCCGCGTTTGCGCAGCTCATCCTCCAGCATAAAGGTAAACTCGAGCGGAGCCGGCGGGCACTTGTAGGGAATATCGGCCACGCCAATCACCACCTTGCCGCCGGTAAACTCGCGCAACGCGGCATGCAAGCGCAACGCCGCCTCGGCGGTGTAGAAATGGTGAGCGCCTTCGCGATAGCCGGGCACCGCATCGGGATCGATCCGGGCGCCGGTCGAGATAATGAGGTAGTCGAACGGCAACTGCGTGCCGTCAGCCATCTCAACAAAACGCTCGTGCGGATCGACCTTCACCGCATCGCCGATCAGCAGATCAACCGAGCGGCGCAACAGCGAGCGTTCGTTCCGCTCCCAACGCTCCGGCGGCGCGCCGCCAAACGGCACGTATAACCAACCGGGTTGATAGACATGCTTGCCAGTGCGATCAATCAACGTAATTTGCGCCTGTTTGCGCGTCAATTGGCCAGCGAGCAGGTTAGCAACCAGTGTGCCGCCTACCCCGCCGCCTAATACCACAATTTGCTTGACAGTCATGGTCTTGACCTTCTGCGCATTGGGCAAACCCAACGCGAACCTTGCGCCGTCCACTTGGCGGCGCACACGGAATGAAACTCAAATACAACGACGCAAAGGGTAACAGGCCGTCATGATTCGTAGTAGTTACGCATCCCCCCATTGCGCCGTTGCGTTGACCTCTGCGCGTCGTGGCGGCCTGCGTTAGCGCGTCTTGCGCACGATAAAGCGGGTATACCCCTGCTCTGGGAACGCGCCGATAAACTCGTGACCGGCCTTCTGCACCCAGATCGGAATATCCTTGGCTGAACCGGGATCGCTCGACAACACGGCGACCACCGAGCCAACCGGCACACTCTTGATACCGCGGATCAGTTCCATCATCGGGCCGGGACAATGGCTGCCGCGCGCGTCAATCTCTTTGTCAATCGTGATGTTTGGGGTTGTCATTGGTTCCTCCTACGGTCAACGCTGACCGAAATCATTCCTCGTGACAACTATAGCATCTATCGCGGGGCGCAAACAGAAAGAAGCGACAACATATTCTGTACAGGCGGCAACCGTTGCCGGCGGGGGCATCCGGTGCAGCGCAGTTGTTAGGGGAAGATACATAGCATTGTGAGGAAAGGCGGCTTAACAGTGTCTATCGGTGTGCAGCACATGCCGTCGTAGTCCGCACATCGGCGCTGACAGAGTGCCGGCGCTCGGCGCAACCGCTGCCTGAACGGCAGTGCAAGGCTTGGCCCGAACGATCAAGGTCATTTACATCATCTATACTGTCGTTCATCTTGTGATCGCCCTTACGCTGCCGAACGCAATCTTGCCGTTTGTCATTCCGCTGCTGTGGGTGGTGGTATATACTGCATTTGGCGGATTCTATTGGCGCTATCTCGCTCTCTTGCGCAGTGCGATGACGGCGCCCTGAACCGTGCGATGAGAGCACATGACGCCACGCGCAATACGCAGGTGTTGTCTGTCATTGCGAGGACGCGCAGCGCCCGCAGCAAGTTGTCGATGTTGCCGTCGTCACGGATTTCCGTGACGAGTTGTCTGTCATTGCGAGGACGCGCAGCGCCCGCAGCAAGCTCTCGCGGTGGCGAGAACGAGCGCTGAGCAGTTACCTCCCGCTATCGGGGGAGATTGCTTCGCTCCGGGGCAGAGCCGTGCTCTGCCCCTGCCGCTCGCAATGACCATCAGGGTGCAGGTGGATACGTCGCATCCGTTGCGATACCAACAAACAGCTGCCCCTGCCGCTCGCAATGACAATCAGGGTGCAGGGGCGCGCCCGTCCACCATTGCGAGGGAGCGTGTCCATCTGTCATTGCGAGGGCGCGCAGCGCCCGAAGCAATCTCCTACTGTAGTGGATGCGCTGCCTTGCCGGGAACGACTCGTTAGCACTGGTGTGGCGGAACCCAAGGCGGCAGCGGTTACTCCCGTGCTCGCGGGGGATTGCTTCGCCGCCGAAGGCGACTCGCAATGACAACCACCTGTCTGTCATTGCGAGGACGCGCAGCGCCCGCAGCAAGCTCTCGCGGTGGCGAGAACGGGCGCTGAGCAGTTACCTCCCGCTATCGGGGGAGATTGCTTCGCTCCGGGGCAGAGCACGGCTCTGCCCCTGCCGCTCGTAATGACAATCGGGGAGAGGGGGCGCGTACACGTCTGTCATAGCGCGGGCGCGCAGCACCCGCAGCAATCTCCTACTGGAGTGGATGCGCTGCCTTGCCGGGAACGACTCGTTAGCACTGGTGTGGCGGAACCCAAGGCGGCAGCGGTTACTCCCGTGCTCGCGGGGGATTGCTTCGCCGCCGAAGGCGACTCGCAATGACAACCACCTGTCTGTCATTGCGAGGACGCGCAGCGCCCGCAGCAAGCTCTCGCGGTGGCGAGAACGAGCGCTGAGCAGTTACCTCCCGCTATCGGGAGAGATTGCTTCGCTCCGGGGCAGAGCCGTGATCTGCCCCTGCCGCTCGCAATGACCATCAGGGAGCGGAGGCGCGTACACGTCTGTCATGGCGCGGGCGCGCAGCACCCGCAGCAATCTCCTACTGGAGCGGATGCGCTGCCTTGCCGGGAACGACGAGCCAGTTTCGTTGGTAGACTATCATCAGCACGACGATCAGTGAAATAAAGGAGATGCTCGCATGGCACGCAACAAACGCGCCGCTGATGGCGAACAGGAAGGATTCTCGGCAGAAGAGCAGGCCGCAATGCGCGAACGAGCGCAAGAACTCAAAGCCGCTGCCCGCCGGAGCGGGCGCGCTAAACAGGAAGAAGAGGCCAACGCGGTGCTGGCCAAGATCGCCGAACTGCCGGAACCGGATCGCACGATGGCCGCTCGCCTGCACACCATCATCACCACCAACGCACCCGCCCTCACACCACGGCTGTGGTACGGCATGCCGGCTTACGCCAAAGACGGCAAGGTGATCTGCTTCTTCCAAAGCGCGCAGAAATTCAACACCCGCTATGCCACGCTTGGCTTCTCTGACGCCGCCATGCTCGACGATGGCGTCATGTGGCCGACCGCCTTTGCCCTCACCGAGCTTACCCCTGCTGCCGAAGCGCAGATAGCGGCGCTGGTGCGGCGAGCGGTGGGAGTTGCAGACTCATCCCATTGACTGAAAGGCGTGTGCTTCGTATCGTAAGTATCGGCCCGCATAAGACACACATATTTCCGCGCTAGAACCAACATAATGTTTACTTACATCAACATTATTCTTCTCAACCCCGCCGATCCAGCGTGGCATAGAACCATCGATCAGCTCTGGCAGCAGCTCGGTGCGCCGCACAATCCTGATCTGCTGCCCCCCCACTTTGTCAAGAGCACCTTCCCCCGCATGGGAGGAATAGTAGCGACCATTGATGCGAATCAACGGCTTGTTGGGGTTGGATTGCTCTTCCCGCGCGCTATTGCGGCTGACGGCACGCGCAGCTACACCCTGCGGCTCCACGAGTTCGATCAGCAATTAGACGACGATCTCCTCCGTACCGCGTTTCACCCCGTGCCAGTGGTCATCTACCGACCACGCGACGGCCAGACCTTCGCCCCTCCCGCACCTCGCCCCACCGGCGTGTGGATCGGGCCGCCGCAAGCTGATGACTTGCCCGCGATTGCCGCCCTCTACCGGGCCGTGTGGAATAGCCAGCCCTATCCTACCGATCTCTTCAGCGCCGAGTTTGGCCCCGGCACTGCACTCGTGGCAACGGTAGACGGACAACTGGCCGGGTTTCTGCTCGGTTTCTTCCGCTTCGGCGGCGCACCATACCCATCAGACGAACTAGCGATCGAGTCGCAAGTAATGGCTGTCGATCCGGTGTACCGCGGCCACGGCCTCGCCACCCGCCTCAAACGAGCGCAAGCCCGCGCTGCGCTGGCCCGCGGGGTGCGTTGCATCCAGTGGACGGTCGATCCGTTGCAGTTGCCCAATGCACTGCTCAATTTCAACCGGCTGCACGCCGTCGCCGGCGCATTTGTGCGCGGCTATTACCCGGTGCAAAACGCCTTGAATCTGGTGACAGCCTCGCGGTTTCTGATCACGTGGCTGCCGGCCAGCGCCCATGGCCGGCGCGGCTTGGTTGACGGCGGCGAACGGCTAGCACTCGCCGATCTACCCGGTGTAGCCGTGCTCAACGATGGGCCACAGCCATTGCCGGCGCCGGATGATCCGCCCGCTATCGCTATTGCGATCCCGCCTGACTGGACGGCGCTGCAACACCGTGATCTGGCGCTGGCGACCGCTTGGCGCGACGCGACCGACGCGCTCTTTGCCGCATGGGTCGGGTGGGAAGCGGGGAAATATGTAATCTACGCCGTTGCCCGTGATACTGCCGGCAACCATTATCTGATCGGTCGTCCGGCGGGGCCATGGGTTTGGGAAGAATGATACCCGTCCCCATTTCCCCCATGTCATTGCGAGCCGCGTGTAGGGGCAGAGCGGTGCTCTGCCCCGCGCGGCGCAGCAATCCCCCACGAGGACGGGAATCTTGCCTGCACGCATTCCCTTCGCCAGAGTAGGAGATTGCTTCGGGCGCTCCGCGCCCTCGCAATGACAGGCGGGCGCGCAGCCCCCGCGCAATGACCGCCGCACCGGCCCCGGCCCTAATCGGTCTCAGACTCGTCGTCGCGCCATGCCCCCAGATCGTGAAGAGATCTCTACTTCGGTTGCACCAAGTTGTTGTATACTACCTCCGATGATTGTGCAAATCGGCGCAAATACAGCGTCACCGCAGCGCGCTGTCATACTGTGGATGCTGGCCTTCTTGGTCGGGCCTTGGCCGGCGTTATCTTGCATCATCCACTGCCATTACCTTCCGCACACTGATTCGGCGGGGGTTGAGTTTTTCTCATGTGATGCACCCAACCGGGCTGCCCAACACGATCTCCCGCCGCCGCCGGTACGGTACGAGTTGTGGCCGCTTGGATTGATGATCGTGATCGGCGGGCTGGTTGTTATCCAACGCTTCGTCGCCACTCTACCGGTGATGCGCTCTTCGGTGATCCTAACTCCCGATCCGCCGCCACCTCGTCGTATGCACATCCAACCGGCATTGTAGGTTCATTGCGCGTTCATACGTGCAACGTGCGGTTGTTTGTGCAGAAATCATTGATTACTATACGAGGTGATACCATGCGACGTCTGTTTGTGCTGTTCGCGGTGGCGATGATGGTGGTAGGGTTGGCTGGCTGTGGCGCAAGCCAGAGCGGGACGCAGACTGGCGGCATTACTGTGCGCGATCCGTGGGTGCGGGCCGCGATGATGAATATGGCCGGCGATCAGTCGGGTGCGATGGGCAATATGCAGCAGGGCAATATGCAGAGCACGCCGATGGCCGGGATGCAGAGCCACGGCAATATGGCCGGCTCTGCGGTGAGCGCTGCCTATATGGTGGTGGTCAACAACAGCAACACTGCGGACGCAATCATCAAGGCCGACAGTGATGTCGCCCAGTCGGTCGAGCTGCACAATGTGATTATGGAAAACAACGTGATGCAGATGCGGCAAGTTGAGGCGATTGAGGTGCCGGCCAACGGGCAGGTTGAGTTGAAGCCGGGCAGCTATCACGTGATGCTGATCGGCTTGAACCGCGATCTCAAGGAAGGCGAAGAGGTGCTGATCAAGCTCACCACCCGCAGCGGCAAGACGATTGAAGTCAAGGCGCCGGTGCGCAAGCCGTAATCTGCGCAGAGCGAGGACGGACTGCGCCATCGCTCTCTTCTCTGCTCGTTCACGATAGTGCGGAGACGACCCACAGGGTCGTCTCCATCAATCCTTTAGTTGCAAGCGAACATACGCTCATTCCCTGCTCACTGCCTTGGGGCACGTCGGGGATGAGAAGAAAGTATCTTATTCGTCCCTCTAACAACTGTTTGTAGGTGAAAGCTATGCAACGCTGGCTCTTACGTTTCGTTGTGCTTATCGCGGCGCTAGCGCTCAGCGGCTGCGGCGCGTATGAATTTCGCGGCACCGTGCTCGAACCGCCCAACCCGGCGCCGGAACTCCCGTTAAACGATCAGTTTGGCAATGAGTTTCGCCTGAGCAACTACCGTGGCAAGGTGGTGCTGGCCTTCTTCGGCTTTACCCACTGCCCCGATATTTGCCCCACCGCCCTCGGCGACCTGAAGCGGGTTATGGAAAAGCTCGGTAAAGACGCCGAAAAGGTGCAGGTGGTCTTTGTCTCGGTTGACCCCGAACGCGATACACCTGACCTCATGCAGCGCTATCTCGCTGCTTTTAATCCGACCTTCCTTGGCCTCAACGGTGATCGAGCTGCATTGGAAAAAGCCTACAAAGATTACGGCGTAACTGTCATTCGCCGCGATTTGCCCGGTTCAGGGTTGGGCTATACAATCGATCATTCAGGCTATATCTACGCGATTGATCAGGCCGGTAATTGGCGCTTGCTGTGGGCGCACGGCACACCGGTTGATGATATTGTGAGTGATGTGCAAGCCTTGCTGCGCAATCCGCCCCGTTCGTAAGCGATCCACGCCAAGGCGCCACTAGACGGTGTCTTGGCGTATGCGTCTACCAAAAGTAATCACCCATGGCCAATCTGAACTTAAGCACTCGCGTGCGCATCGGCATTCTGCTGGCGACAATTGCGATCATCGCTGCCGCTGGCGTGTTTCTGTGGCAATCCACCGCCAACCGGCAGCGGCAACTGGTGTACGAGATTCCTCCCGGCACGGCGGCCCGCCTTGCCGCCGGCGAAGAAGTGAATATTTTTCCCTCTACTATTGTGATCGATTTGCGCTATCATGATACGCTGATCATCCAAAATAACGATAGCGCCGAAGTCACGATCGGCCCCTTCCGCATCGTACCCGGCCAGCGCTTTGTCCAGCGCTATTGGAATCCGGGCACCTACGAGCTGATCTGTTCGGTGCATCAGGGTGAACAGTTGCGGATCGAGGTGCGTTAGGCGCGTGAAACGAGCAGGTCGCTAATATCTGGCAAAATCTGCTCGATCATGCTGGAATGCGGCAGTCAAACTGCCGCATTCCATATATATCTACGCGCGGCAAGGTTGCCGCACAAATGGATGGAGTGCAGCAGTGAAACTCTCGCATACCATGCATATCCGCCTACAGCGAGGTTCCGGTGCGAGCCGCACTGATGCGGTACGTCATGAAGTGCAGCAGTTTGGCTGCCGAACTCCATATTGGCATGTCTCTAGCAACCACAGGCGTGCCCCCAATTGGACGGTGGATCAGGGCAATTGCCACACTTTTTACAAGCACGGTACCATGCAACCTTCGTTAAAACGTGTATAGTAGAGCGTAATATTCACCTTGGAGAACGCCTATGCTGATCTCGCACTGGCATGCCACCCTCGATCGTCCGCCACTGCCGACCATCGATCCACCGGCGACCGCCGAAGTGGTGGTGGTTGGCGCCGGTGTCGTCGGTGCAGCGACCGCCCTCTGGCTCGCGCGAGCCGGTTTGCAACCGCTGGTGATCGACCGGCAGGGGCCGGCAGCCGGCGCGACCGGCAATAACGGCGGCTTGCTCTCGGCTGGTTTGGCCGAAAACTATCTCGCGGCGACGGCCCGCCACGGCCACGAGGCGGCGCGCGAGTTGTACGCTCTCAGCTTGGCCGGGCAGCGCTTGTTAGTAGAGTTGATCGAGCAGGAACGGATCGATTGCGATTTACGCCTGCACGGCAACGTGAATATTGCGATTGGCGAAGCGCAATTGTCAATCGCCGCCGCTACCGTGTCCGCGCTGCAAGCCGATGGCTTCCCAGCGGCCCTGCTCGATCGCGCTGCCACCCAAGAGATGGTGGGTATCCCGCTCGGCGCCGCCGTCACCGGCGCCCGCCTCAACCCCGCCGCCGGTACGCTCCATTCCGCCAAGTTGGTGCATGGCCTGCTCGCCGCCGCTCACCGCTACGGCGCGCGCTTCAGTTGGGGGATCACCGTGCAAAGCATTGCCAGCGATGCTGGCCGGCTGCGCTTGCTCACCGATCGCGGTGCGATCAGCGCCGCCGCCGCGGTCATCGCCGTCAATGCGTGGAGCGGTGAGATAGTGCCTGAATTGGCGCAACGGATTAAGCTGGTGCGCGGGCAGGCGCTCTGCACCGTGCCGGTTGAGCCGTTTATCGCCTGCGGTTTCGGCGCTAGCCTGACCCCTACTGGCGAGTATGGCCAGCAATTGCCCGGCGGGCAGGTGCTGTTCGGCGGCTGCCGCGCTGTCGCGCCCGATCACGATGTGGGTGCGCTCCCCGGCGAAGTGAGTCCCGAAGTGCAGAATGCGATTGAGGCCAGCTTGGGCCGGCTCTTTCCCACGCTCGCCGGCATTGCGATTGAACGGCGCTGGTCAGGCGCGATGGCGTTCACCGCCGATTATCTGCCGATTGTGGCCAATCCTGCCCCCGGCCTGTTTGCGGTCGGCGGCTTCTCTGGCCACGGCATGCCGTTTGCCGCGATTGTTGGCCGCCACCTTGCCGAGGCGGTGCAGACTGGTACCATGCCAGCGGCGTTGGCGTTGTTAGGGATGGAGCGGGTGACGTTGGTGTAGTGATGTTTGTGCGACATGTCTTGGAGTGCGGCAGTCAAACTGCCGCACTCCATACGAGATACCGTTTGCGGCGATGGTTGGCCGTCACCTTGCCGAGGCGGTGCAGACTAGCGCAGTGCCGGTGTTGTGGGGGCAACGTTGTTGTGATGATACCTGCGCTACGGTATTGAAAGGTTTTGGAGTGCGGCAGTCAAACTGCCGCACTCCATACGAGATACCGTTTGCCGCGATCGTTGGCCGCCACCTTGCCGAGGCGGTGCAGACTGGTACCATGCCGGCGGCGTTGGCGCTGTTGGGGATGGAGCGGGTGACGTTGGTGTAGTGATGTTTGTGCGACATGTCTTGGAGTGCGGCAGTCAAACTGCCGCACTCCATATATTCGTGCTGAACGCCCGATTACATTCTGATATGTGTGGAATGTGTAATATTCCGATAGAGTTGGATGGCTCCCCGCTCGAAATCTCCAACCGGCACAGGTTTGGCTGAAATCAACCACGGTGAATCGAGCTGAACCGGATACAAAATATCGATGATCTGGCGCAGCTCGCTCACATAATCAAAGGGTTGATCAAGTAAGATCAGGAGGTCAATATCACTAGTTGGATCAGATTCGCCACGCGCCACCGATCCGTAGAGGATAAGACCTCTGAACCGTGCGCCATAGTAGGCCGCCAGCGCAGCTTTACATTGTTGGATAATTTCAGATAGTGTGCTCATCTGCCAATCTGTTGCCTGCACTGCTTGATCGGTGGTCATGATGGTGATCATCAGTTTACGTATACTCATATCATAACACAACCAATCTACACTCTTCCCCTACCCATTCCGCTCATACATCACCTGCCCACCCAGAATCGTCAGTTTAGGATGCCGTTTGCCGCGATCGTTGGCTGCCACCTTGCCGAGGCGGTGCAGACTGGTGCAGTGCCGGTGTTGTGGGGGCAACGTTGTTGTGATGATACCTGCGCTACGGTAACGCAATGTTTTGGAGTGCGGCAGTCAAACTGCCGCACTCCATACGGTCAAGCTGCGTTCCGCTCATACACCACCTGCCCACCTAGAATCGTCAGCTCGACCTGAATATCCTTTATTTCTTCAGCGGGGCAGGTAAAGTAGTCGCGATCAAGCACCGCCATATCGGCCAACATACCGGGGGCGAGCGGCCCCTTCAGATGCTCCTCACGGGTCAGCCAAGCCCCGGCAACGGTGTAAGCATACAATGCCTCTTCCCGGCTAACTGCCTGATCAGGCGCGATTGGCGTACCCTTCCAACTCTTGCGCGTCACCAGCGCGTAGAGACCGATGAAGGGATTGAAATGCACCGTGCTCGGCACGTCACTGGTCGCCACCACCCGGATGCCCCGGTCGAGGTAGGTGCGCATCGGTTTGTAACGCGCCGCCAGCTCCGGCCCGACATCGCGGAAGAGGTCATCGCCCTCGTAGTAGATGAAGGTGGGTTGGATGACAACCGCTAAGCCTTGCCGCGCCATGTGTTGCAAGCTCTCTTCGGTGGCGAAGTAGCCGTGGATCAGGTTGTGACGATGCTCGCGCGGATGGGCAGCGATCACTTCGGCAAAAGCGCGGGCCGCTTCATGATGCGCTCGATCACCGATCGCGTGAATGCCGATGTCCCACCCCAAGGTGTGGCCACGGGTAAAAAACTCGACAAGGTCTTCGGGATCGAGCCGGTTGTAGTCGTACACCCGGTCTTCACCCAGAAATGGCTGGAACATCCATGCCGTGTGCGAGGTGGTGCCGCCGTCAATGGCCATCTTGAGCGCGCCGATCCGCAGCCATTCGTCACCCAACCCGCTGAGACCGCCCAACGCAGCCGCCCGCGCTTCGAGCTCGGCGCGCGTTTCACTTTCACGGAAGCCGTGCCACGAGACGAGCAGGTTGGCCCGCACCGGCAACCGGCCCGCCCGCCGCGCCGCCAGATAGGCTTGGATCTCCCACGGTTGCAAGCCGGGGTCAAGAATGCTGGTGATGCCGTAGGAAAGGTAGGCTCTGCCGGCAGCCTCAAGCCCCTCGACACACTCGGCCTGCGTTGGCGCGGGCAACAACCGCCGGCAGAGTTCCTTGGCGGCAGCGCGCAAAATCCCTGTGGGCGCGCCATCAGCCTCGCGCTCGATCTTGCCTCCTGCCGGATCAGGCGTCGCCGCCGTCACCCCGGCCAGCTCCAGCGCCCGCGTGTTTACCACATCCATGTTGAAGAATCGCTTGAGCAAGACCGGATGGGCCGTAGTCGCGGCATCGAGATCATGGCGGTTCGGCAGCCGGCCCTCGCGAAAGAGCGATTCGTTCCAGCCTTCGCCAACGATCCACTGGCCAGCAGGCGTATGCGCCGCCACTGCTCGCACTCGCTCGACCATCTCAGCGATCGACGTGCAATCGTCAAGCCCGATCCGGCGCAGCTTCAAACCCATCTCAAGCATGTGGTTATGAGCGTCATTAATGCCGGGGATCACCGTCCGCCCGCCGAGGTCGATCCGGCGCGTCGCCGGCCCGGCCAGCGCCAAGACATCAGCGTCATCTCCTACCGCGACAATCCGGCCATCTTTGCAGGCAATCGCGCTGCACCGCGGCAACGCTGGGTTGAGCGTAGAGATCGCCGCATTGTGCAGAATCAGGTCAGGGGCAAGATCACGGGCGAGCAGCATAGGGGTCTCCTCATTTCTATCATCACTAACATGCTTGCACATCATTGCGCAGAGCGCACCCCCTTTGTCATTGCGAGGGCGCGCAGCGCCCGAAGCAATCTCCTGCGCTAGCGAACAGCGTGCGTTCAGGACATTGCTCCCGTGCTCGCGGGAGATTGCTTCGCCGCGCGGGGGCAGAGCATCGCTCTGCCCCTACGCGCGGCTCGCAATGACAGATAAGACATTACGAGCGCGCGCCCCCTTTGTCATTGCGAGGGCGCGCCCCCTTTGTCATTGCGAGGGCGCGCAGCGCCCGAAGCAATCTCCTCCTTCAGCGCGAACGACCGCTAAGAACAGATCACCCGTAATCAAGAGATTGCCTCGCCTCACAAACGCGCAGCTCACGCTGATAGATGATGTGCGGTTCTTGTCCCATCCATAGCCTCCCCCTCCAGAGGAGAGAGTCGTCTTTCCCCTCCCCTAGCAAGGAGAGCGGCAATGGTGTCATCCGTCCCCTCCCCCAGCGGGGGAGGGGCAAGGGGTGGGGGCAAAACCCGAGCGGGCTTTGTAACGATAGGCCGGCCCTTTAGGGCCGGGTTCCAGACAGATGTTCTGTCCGCCCTTGAACCTCCAGAGGAGGGAGCCGTCTTTCCCCTCCCCTAGCGAGGAGAGCGGCAATGGTGTCATCCGTCCCCTCCCCCAGCGGGGGAGGGGCACGGGGTGGGGGCAACAGCAACGACGACGAGGCCCGCCGCGCAGGTTGATTTCGCCACCCCACGAAAGACACCCACGATGATGGTCATTTTTTGTGCGATTTTTGTGTCTTTTTGTGGCTATTCCCCTAATATCCCTCCGCCGCTGCCATCGCCAGCGCAATCGCCCCCAGCACACCGGCGCGCGCGCCTAAAGCCGGCGGTACGATCAGATCTTCAGGGTTGGCGAGAATGCGCGGATGCTGCAAATAGCCATTCAGCCAGCGTTGCGTCGCCTCCCGCACCAGCGGAAACATCTGGGGCTGGCTCATCACACCGCCGCCGATGATGATTCGCTCTGGCGAGAGCATGCAGAGCAAGGTCGCCATCGCCTGCCCTAAATAGTCAGCTTCGAGTTCCCACGCCGGATGATCAGGCGGCAACTGCTCTGCCGGTGTTTGCCACCGCGCTTTCATCGCTGGGCCGCACGCTAACCCTTCCAGACAATCGCCGTGGTAGGGGCAGATACCGGGAAACGGATCGCGGGCCGGGTCGCGCACAGGCCGGATGTGGCCCATTTCGGGATGGATGAGGCCATGCACCAATCTCCCTCCCACCATCGCCCCACCACCAATGCCGGTACCCACCGTGATGTACACCGCCACGTCGCAATCGCGCGCCGCGCCCCACCGCCATTCGCCCAACAGAGCCACATTCACGTCGGTATCAAACCCAACCGGACGGCCCAACGCCTGCGTGAGCGCCCCAACCACGTCGGTGTTAGCCCAACCCGGCTTGGGGGTGGTGGTGATAGAGCCATAGCGCGGCGACGCGCGGTTGAGATCGACCGGCCCGAACGAACCTACCCCGATTGCCGCTAATTGCGCTGGCTGATGGGCGCGAAAGAACGCAATCGCCTGCCCTAACGTCTCGGCGGGTGTTGTGGTCGGAAAACGGATCTCGGCCCGAATATCGTCCGGCCCCGTCCCAATCGCACACACCCACTTCGTCCCACCCGCCTCAATCCCGCCGTAGAGCCGTTCCGCCATCACCACACCTCACCCCGATAACACGGCGTCCCACGACCACATCCAACCACCATCACAACATCACATCGCGCGCCAGCACATCGTCCTCGGTCTCGCGGCGCTGGATCAGGCGCGCTTGGCCATCGCCGACCAACACCACTGCCGGGCGCGGCACAAGATTGTAGTTGCTGGCCATGCTGAGCGTATAGGCTCCCGCCGTCGCCACTGCTACCAGATCGCCCGGCTGCGCTGGCGGCAAGGCAATCTCTGGCAAGAGCACATCACCCGATTCACAATAGCGTCCGCCGACAGCAACTGGCTCGCTAGCCGGCTCGCCGGCGCGATTCGCTAGCACCGCACTGTAGCGCGCACCGTACAACGCTGGCCGGATGTTATCCCCCATGCCGCCATCAATATGCAGCCAGCGCCGGCCTTTGCGCCCCACCACCCGGTACAGCGCCACCCCTGCTCGCGCCACGATCGACCGGCCCGGCTCGACCGTCAGCCGGGGCAGCGGCAAATCGTAACGCGCGCACGCCGCTTGCAGCGCCGCACTCACCACCTGCGCATAGCGAGCAATATCGGCCGGTGGCTGCTCGGCAGTGTAAGGCACCCCCAACCCGCCACCGGGGCTCAGTTCAACCGGCATCACCCCAAACCGCTCACGCAGGCGGGCAGCTTGAGCAGCCAGCACGTCAACGGCGGCCACAACTTGATCGAGCGCAAACAGTTGCGAACCGATATGCGCATGCAACCCTAGCCAGCGCAAACCCGGCGCAGCCAGCGTTTGCGCCACGGCCTCATCAAGCGCGGCCAGCGGCAAGCCAAACTTCGCCGCTTCACCACCGGTCGCAATGTGCGCGTGGGTATCGGCCTCGATCGCTGGCGCGATCCGCAGCAACACCCCTTGCGGCTCGGCGAGCTGGGCAGTTATGGCGCGTAGACGGGCCAGCTCGTCGAGATTATCCACCACGATCGCCCCCACCCGCCACGCCACTGCCCGCTCCAGCTCGGCGTCACTTTTGGCGTTGCCGTGCAGATGGACATGCGCCATCGGCACTCCGGCCCGCCGCGCGACCAGCAACTCAGTCGCTGACACGACATCCAGCCCTAGCCCCTCTTGGGCCACGATCTGGGCCAACGCCGTATTGAGCAGCGCCTTGCCAGCGTAATGCACCCGCGCCGGGCCGGGATAGGCGGCGGCAAACGACTGCCGGTAGGCGCGCATCGCCTCTCGCAACGTTGCCTCATCAAGCAGATAGAGCGGGGTGCCGAACTGTTCGGCCAGCGCCACCGTATCGCACCCACCCACGACAAGCCTGCCGCCGGTAACGGCAGCCGTCGCTGGCCAGACGTGCGGCGCGAGGCTCATTGGTTGATCCCCGCCAGACCGAGGCGCGGCGCCGCAGCGCGCAGCGCGGTGATCACCTCGCCGATCAGCGCGTCGAGTTCCATGCCGATCACCTCGGCCCCATGCACAATCCCTTCGCGGCTGACCTTAGCGGCAAACGCCTTATCCTTCATCTTCTTGCGCACCGACGACACCTCAACGCTATGAATGCTCTTGTCGGGCCGCACCAGCGCCACCGCGGTCACAAACCCGCTCAACTCATCAACCGCGTAGAGGGTGCGTTCAAGCGGCGTTTCCGGCAAAATGCCGCTGTAATCGGCATGGCTGAGAATCGCCCGCAAGATCTCCGGCGACCACCCCGTCGAGCGCAAATACGCCACCCCGTAGAACGGATGGCCGGGCAACTCGGCAGGCACCTCATCACCGCGGATCAACGCTTCCGCAATAGCCGTCGTCGCCGGCCCGGCTTCCGGCATGTGCGGGTAACGCTCAAAATCGAGATCGTGCAACAGCCCCACCGCCGTCCACAGATCAACATCAGCGCCCTGCTTAGCGGCAAAGTGGCTCATACATGCCGCCACTGCCTCGCAATGCTTGCGCAGACTATCAGTGGTAATCCATTCATGCATAATTTGGCGAGCAGTATCGGTGAGCATCGCGGCTCCTTTAGGCATCAATTGGGAACTATTGCTGTATCAAGGATATGATACCACGATTATTGCGAACTGCACGGGGGCAGAGCGATGCTCTGCCCCCGTGCGGCGAAGCCATGCACGAGTGCTATGCCTGAGCAGGTTGGTTGCGCTGAAGCGGGAGATTGCTTCAGGCGCTGTGCGCCCTCGCAATGACAAATGGAGCGGCTACACCGCCCTACCCCAACCGTATCCCGCGCAACCGCAGCGAATTACTCACTACAAACACCGACGAAAAGGCCATTGCTGCCGCTGCTAAGACCGGGCTTAACTGCCAGCCGGTCAGCGGGTAGAAGATACCAGTCGCTACCGGAATTAAGATCACGTTGTAGGCAAAGGCCCAGAACAGATTCCAGCGGATGGTACGCACCGTTGCCCGGCTCAGCGCAATCGCCTGCGCGACACCGCGCGGATCGCTGCGCATCAACGTAATGTCAGCGGTCTCCATCGCTACATCGGTGCCGCTGCCCATCGCGATGCCGACATCGGCCTGCGCCAGCGCCGGCGCGTCGTTGATGCCATCGCCGACCATGGCCACGCGCCGCGGCTTGGCGCTGGCTGCGCTCTGTTGCAAGCGAGCCACGATTGCCGCCTTCTCATGCGGTTTGACCTCGGCATAGACCGCGTTGGCCGGAATGCCAACTGCTGCCGCAATCGCCGCGGCGGTGCGCTGGTTGTCGCCGGTCAGTAACGCCACGTCCAAGCCGATCTGGCGCAGCTCGGCCACGGCTGCGGCAGCGGTGGGTCTGACGGTATCGGCCAGCGCGATCACACCGCGCGCCTCGCCGTCAGCCGCCACTACGATCACCGTCTTGCCGCTGGCTTGCAACTGAACAACGGTCGCTGCAAACCCGGTCACATCCACCCCGCGCTCGGCCAGCCATGCCGGTGTGCCGATCAGGACCGTTTGTCCGTTCACTTCAGCCTCGACGCCGGCCCCGCTCACCGCCTGAAACCGGGTGGGACGCTCGATCGGCAACCCACGTGCCTGCGCCGCTTGGACTATCGCCATCCCCAGCGGATGCTCGCTGCGACTTTCCGCCGCCGCCGCCAGTTGCAACAGCGCCAAATCAGCCGGCGCCTCAGCCACACCAGCTTGCGCCAACACCGGCTGCGCCACGGCCACAATATCGGTCACTTCGGGCCGGCCATGAGTGATGGTGCCGGTCTTATCGAACACCACCGTCTGCAAACTCGCTGCCCGCTCCAGCGCTTCGGCATTACGGATCAGGATGCCGTGCGTTGCGCCGGCGCCAGTGCCGACCATGATCGCCGTTGGCGTCGCCAAGCCGAGCGCGCACGGGCAAGCGATGACCAGCACGGCCACCGCGAAGATCATTGCCTGCGTGAGACCAGCCCCGGCCCACAGCCAACCAGCAAAAGTCAGTAGAGCGATCACGATCACGATCGGCACAAACACGGCTGAAATCCGATCGACCAACGCCTGCACCGGCGCTTTCGAGCCTTGTGCCTCTTGCACCAGCCGTACAATCTGGGCCAGCGCCGAGTCTTTGCCGATCCGCGTTGCCCGCATCTGGAAGCTGCCGCTACGGTTGATCGTTGCACCAAAGACAGTATCGCCGGCTCGTTTCTCGACCGGCAGACTCTCGCCGGTCAGCATGCTCTCGTCAACCGTTGATTCGCCGGTAACGATGACCCCATCGACCGGAATCTTTTCCCCCGGACGCACAATCACCATTTCACCAGCCCGCACCTCGCTCAGCGGCACATCAACCTCTTGGCCGCCGCGCAGCACGCGCGCCGTCTTCGGTTGCAAACCGATCAGCGCCTTAATCGCCGCACTCGTCTGGCTCTTCGCCCGTGCCTCAAGGTACTTGCCGACCAGAATTAAGGTGATGATCACCGCCGCGGTCTCGAAATAGACGTGGCCGGGAGCGCCGCTGAGCAAAAGAACGAGGCTGTAGAAATAGGCCGCCGACGAACCAAGCGCGATCAGGGTGTCCATAGTCGCTGTGCGCATGCGCAGCGCCCGCCATGCGTAGCGGTAGAAGTCACGGCCCGAATAGAATTGCACCGGCGTCGCGAGGGCCAAGAACAGCCAGTTGAGCAGATCGTCGCGGGCGGCGATCATGTGCATCATTTCAGCCATTGATGAACCGGCCATTGTTGCCGCCATCGCTGCCCCTTCCCCGATCAGCCACGGCGCGATCAGACCGAAATCGCGCGCCATCGAGAGCACAAACAGCGGCAAACTAAAGACCACGCCGACCACTAGCCGGCGTCGGCGTACTGCCATCTCGTGCGCCCGTGCCCGCGCCTCGACATCCTCCGTCTCGGCAGTAGTTGTTGCTGGCGTAATCACGCCATAGCCAGCCTGCTCAACTGCCTTGACGAGATCGGCTCGATCGACCATGCCCGGTGCATAGCGCACCAGCGCCTGCTCGCTGGCCAAATTGACTTCAGCACTCAACACCCCCGGCGTCTTGCGCAGCGCCTTCTCGACCCGCGCCGAACAGCTCGCGCAGGTCATACCGGTGATGGCCAGCGTGATCTCATCGGTGACCACGCCATAACCGGCCTGCTCGATCGCGGCCTGCAACGCCGCTGGCTGCGCCTGCGCCGGATCGAACCGTACCAGCGCATGCTCGCTAGCCAAATTGACTTCGGCGCTCAGCACTCCCGGCGTCTTGCGCAGCGCCTTCTCGACCCGCGCCGAACAACTCGCGCAGGTCATACCGGTGACAGACAGGATGATTTCACGTTCGGCCATGGCGATTACCTTGGGTGAATGTGGTTTTCATTCATTGGGGTGGAGCCGCACAGCCGTGCGGCTCTACGGGTACCCCCTAACACGCAACGCCTAACGGCGTCACATCGTCGTAACCGGCCTGCAATACCGCCGGCTGCACCTGAATGGGGTGGAGCCGCACCGCCGTGCGGCTCTACAGGATAACCGCTAACACGCAATGCCTAACGGCGTCACATCGTCGTAACCGGCCTCTTTGATCGCCATCACGATCTCGGTAATATCAACATCGTCATCATGCACGACGGTCACAATCTTATTGGTCAAATCGACCTCAACCTGCGACACACCGTCGAGCGCGCCGACCTCTTTGCGCACCGCATGGACACAATGCTGGCACGACACCCCCGGAACGCGGAACTGCTCAGTTACCATCGGTTCGCCTCCCTTACTAACGATGCGTACTCTCAAAGACTTGCAATAGCTCGGTGAGCACCCGCTCGCGTTCGCCGACATCTTCGCTCCGAATCGCAGTCGTAACGCAACTGCGCAAATGGTTGGCAAGGATGACGGCATCAAGCTTGGCGAGCGCCTGCTGGATCGCGCGCGTCTGATTGAGCAGATCGATGCAATAGGCATCCTCCTCAACCATGCGTTGCACGCCGCGAATGTGGCCCTCAATCGTCTTTAAGCGGTTGAGGATCTGCTGCTTGTGCTCGTGATCCATCGGCTCACCTCCTTCCGGTTTGGCATACCCCCTCCCCCGGGGGAGGGGGTGGTACAGGCAGTATAGCACACTCGATTGTCATTAGGCAAGCAATCTTTGCGCTATTTACTATGACCGGATTACGGCTATCTCATTCCGCCCCAACATAGCACCCCTCTCCCGCCGAGCGAGAGAGAGACGGAAAGAACTTGGGCAATCATAACTGTGAGTCGCTGTGCGATGCCTCAAAGCCCAGCTCTACGCTCCCTTCTCCCGCCGTTAGGTGGGAGAGGGGCCGGGGGTGAGGGCCAATAACCCGCGCAGCGGGATTCAGAGATTCTGTCCGCCCTTGAACCCACCGGCAAGGGGCTGGGGGTGAGGGCCACCGCGCAGCATAGCCTCAAAGACCCCCAAACGATGCAAACAATCTTACGATGTTTGTGCCTTTTGTGTCTTTTCGTGGCTATTCCGCCCGCGCAGCAGACCTCGTACCCATCACCCAACCCTTCCGAGCCGGGTGCCGGATCAGATGGTCGATCCGCTCCCCTATCTCAGCGGGGAAGGGCAAACAGAACATGTGGTTGGTCACACCCGTTGATCGCTGTGCGATGCCGCAACGCCCAGCTCTACGCTCCCCTCTCCCGCCGTTAGGTGGGAGAGGGGCCGGGGGTGAGGGCCAATAACCCGCGCAGCGGGATTCAGAGGTTCTGTCCACCCTTGAAACCCAGTAGGAGATGGGCTAGGGGTGAGGGCAGTACTAAATGACGCTTGATCAACCATCGCTCCGCAACACCGTCCGCACCTCGGCCACCAGCCGGTGCAGATGCTCGTCGTCGCGCAATTCGGCCCGGCGCGGACGCGGCAGATCGATCGGCACTTCCGCCAGCACCTGCGCCGGTCGCCGGCTCAGCACCACCACTCGATCAGCCAATAATACCGCCTCAGCAAGGTTGTGCGTCACCAGCAACACTGCCGGCGCCGGCTCGATCGTCGCCAGCAGATCGAGCAGCTCGCCCTGCAACTGCTCGCGGGTGAGTTCATCAAGTGCGCTAAACGGCTCATCAAGCAACAACACCGGCGGCGCCAACGCCAAAGCCCGCGCCAGCGCCACCCGTTGCTGCATGCCGCCCGACAACTGCCGCGGTAAGCGGCTTGCTGCATCGCTCAAGCCCATCCGCGCCAACAGCTCGGCTACCCGCTGGGTGCGCCTTGCCGGCGGCCAACCAGCTAACTCGAGCGGCAGGGCCACATTCGCTGCCGCGTCGCGCCACTCGAGCAAAGCCGCAGCCTGAAACGCAATCCCAAACCGATGCTCGCGCCGCGCTTGCGCTGGTGATAGGCCAAACAGCCGCACCTCGCCCGCATCCGGCTGCTCCAGCCCGGCAATGATCCGCAACAGGGTGCTCTTGCCACACCCGCTTGGCCCAACCAGCGCCACAACCTCGCCAGCCGCCACCGTCACATCAACGCCGGCCAGCGCCTGCACCGCACCGGTGCGCGTTGCGTAGCGCTTGGTCACTGCCCGGACATCGATCGCATAAGGAGCCGGAACAGCATCGTGCAGCGCGATGCTCGTCTCATCAACGGTAATGGCCATGTCCTGTCTATAATGCCCTTGCACCCGCTCGGTGCATCACCGCTGCTCCGGCAACAGCGTATAGTCAGGGAAATTCCCGTACAACCGCTCACCCGGCGCGCCAACGGTCACCGAATCAACCAGATACTTGCCGCCGACAAAGCACCCCTTCCACGACGCGCCCATCCCGCCAAACACCTCATCGCGATCGCCACGCGAGCGCATTTTGTTGATGCCAACCTTGAATGCGCGCAGTTCGCTCGCGATCATCTGGCCCAATTTCGGATCGTCGGTTGCAATTGACGAAACCAGATTGCCATTCGAGATGTTCATCTCACTAATGAGTTCATCAACGCTATCGACAATCACGATCGTATCAACCGGGCCAAACGGCTCGTTATGGTGCAGCCGGCAGTTGCGCGGCACGTTCAGCAGCGCAATCGGCGCCATATAGGCCGAAATGTCTTGATCAGGCAGGAAGAGCGCCGGATTCAGATCGCCCTCGTACACGCAAATCGCCCCAGCGCCAAGCGCCTCGCTGTAGAGCACGCGCAGCTCTTCCACTTTTTTCGCATTGATCAAGGGGCCAAAATCGAGCTTGGGCAACGGATCGCCCGGTCGATCCACCAAGACGGGATTACCGATCTGAAGACTCTTCAGCACCGGCAGATACATATCGAGAAACTTGGGGAAGAGTCGCCGCTGTACGACATAGCGGATGTAGGCGGTACAACGCTGTTTCCCGTACGCAAATCCCTTCTTGATCTGCTGCGCGAGATTCGCCCAATCCGAGAAATCCCAGATCCCGTAGCAGTTGACGCCCTCCATCTCGAGCATATAGCGCTTGTTGCGATCATAGAGCGAAGCGGCAATATCGCGCCCATTCGTCTTGCCGCCAACAAACGCTAAACAGGCCACATCAGCGTTGCGCACGAGCGCATCGCTCAGCGCACCGCCCGATCCGCTCACGAGCGAGACCGGCAATCCTGCCCGCCGCGCGATGGCAAATCCGAGCGTTAATGCAAACAACCCGCCATCCGAAGGCGTCTTGGCGATAACCGCATTGCCGGCCAGCGCCTGCACCAGCACTGCATGCATCAACACCGAATAGGGGTAGTTCCACGAAGCAATGTTTGAGATCAGACCGAGCGGACGGCGACCGTTCATCATCCATTCGATCTGCTCAATGTACCACTCTACCCCGCTGATGCAGCGATCGACATCATCGCACGCCAACTGGTAGGGCTTGCCAATTTCCCACATGAGCAAGTAGGCGATCAGATCACGTTGCTGACGCAGACCGGCCAACGCTTCGCTCACCCGCCGGCGCCGCTCATCGAGATCAACCTGCGACCATGTTTCGTGTTCGCGCGCCGCAAACCGCACTGCTCGCTTGGCCGTCTCGAGATCGATCATTGGCATCAGTCCCAATTCACTGCCATCGATCGCCGTGCTATAGTGCTTGCCATGCCCCGGCCACCCCCACGTCCCTTCGATCAAATTGAGCACGTGACCATCGGCATTGAACGCTTCCGGCGCTGCCGCTCGCAATTGCGCCATCAAACGCGGCCACTCGCACTCTGGTGCAATGATCTTGCTCATGCTGCTCCTCTTCCGGCACTGTGATATTTCGCACAATCACAGTATAACATGCCTTGACCGTATCATAATACACTCGTTCCTTATGTCCTTCTAACCCTCTTAATGCTACACTATAATGCAATCTGAACCAACTACGGAGCAACACGTATGGAGCGCCGCACGAACATCCTTGTCCGGCCACGACGACAACATCGCCGGCCCGGTACTCCAAGCAGTTACATCATCGAGCTTGAATTTGGCGATGGCCGCCGGCTGGTATCAACCGAAGAGGTGGCTTTTGACCTCGCTTCGCCGGAAACAGCCGACCCGGACGCAATCAGCCGGTACGGACAAGAATTGTTTCGCCGGCTCTTTCCGGGCCGGCTGAGCCATGCCTTTCACGTTGCCCGGCAAACCGCGCTGCAACAACAAGAACCGCTCCGCCTCCGGCTTGCGCTTGACCCGCTCGATGGTGAACTCCAAGCGATCCCGTGGGAGCTGCTCCATTTACCCGCTTCCGACAACCAGAGCCGGCCGCTGCCCTTTTCTACCAGCGATCATATCCTCTTTTCGCGCTACGTTGACAGCGAGCAATTTCCGCTTAGCGACCCGATTGAACATCGCCCAATCCGCATGCTCTTGGCCCTGAGCGAACCGAGTGATCTTGAACGGTGGGGCCTATCTCCATTCGACCGCAAAGCTACCGAGCAAGATTTTCGCCAGCGTTTTCGCCCATTTACCGATAACGGCCAACTCAGCTTCGAGATACTGCCCATCGCCGAAGAAACAGCGCTGCGAGCTGCGCTTGAACGTGGTTCATTGCTCAACGAACGCGAACGTGGCTTTGATGTCGTCCTGTATCTAGGCCACGCACTCTTTCTGCCCCAACACGGCACCCGCCTTTTGCTCGAACACGGGCCGCAACGACGTGGCCGGCTGTTCGATGGGAGCGAACTAGCGCGCGTGTTGGCCACATTGCCGGCTTCGCACAAACCAGCATTGATCGTGCTGGTAGCGTGCAACAGCGCCACCGTTGATCTCCAAGCGCCCCTCAGCAATCTGGCTGTTCGTCTCATAGCCGAAAGCGGCATTCCAGCCGTGCTTGCAATGCAACGCTTAGTGGCCATTGAGCTTGCACGCGCTTTCACTCAGCACCTCACCGAGATGCTGCTGCGCAATGGCCTCATTGATCTAGCGGTTGCCACTGCTCGCCGGCGTATCTATCGGCCAGATACGGTTGGCTGGAGTACCCCGGTTCTGTACACCCGCCTCAGTAGCGGTCGCCTGTTCCAACCGAGCGTTCTGCTCAGCTATATCGAATGGGTCTTGCAGCAAGATGAGATCAAACGCTGGGCCGGTAATGAATACATTGATGTTGGTTGCCTAGAGATACCCTACGGCCAACATTGGCAATTTCTCTATCGCCGGCCAGAAAACGCCCCGCAGCCTAGCTCAACGCGCGATACATTAGTAAAGCTGATTACTGGCCACACAAGTGATTCACCCCAGTTCATCGCTCTTACTGGTTCCCATCAGTCCGGCCAAACGACCATTCTCCGCCGGGTTTGTTACGATCTGGCCCGTAACGCGCTTTTTGACATCAATGCCCCTGTTGGCGTACTCATTTCACTGGCCGGCTACGAACAAGCACGCGGCGAGCCACGTCTCCATCATCATATCGTCGAACAGGTACGCCACCAGCACCCAGCATTTGCCGATACCCTCGACCGTCTGTTTCGCGGCTCATCCAGCGGCGATACCCAACGTCCACGCCTTGCGTTCCTGCTCGATGATCTTGAGCAAGTTGCCGAATCGCATTGGAAAGATCTCATCCGTGATCTGAACACCTTCCGCGCTCGCCTGCCTGATCAAGTGTTTGTCGTTGCAGCACCCCAAACCTTTGCATCGCTGACATTTGAACATCAAGTGCAGCTTCTGGCCATTCAACCCCTTGATGAACCAACCATCGTCGCCTACATTCGCCAACGTGAACGCCGGCGCGCACGCGCGCTCCTCGATCGAATGCGTGATAACCGCCTCTATCATCTAGCCAGCGACCCGCGCATGCTGCTGCTGATCGTTGATCGTCTCTCTGACTCCAATCAGCGTCCGGTCACCTATTACCACGTCATCGATGAATTTCTCACCCAAGAACTCCGCGAACTCGATCAGCGGTACCAGATGGGTGATGTGGCCCGTGAAAGCCTCTACCAGATCGCGTGGCACATGCGCTGGAATATGACTGACTACCTCTCAATCAGCGAATTGTTCACAATCCTCGCGACAGTGCGGCGTAATCGCGACTACAGTCTCGAAGATCTGTTTCGCCAATTAAGCAATACCCAGCTCATTACTATCGCCGGCCAGCGCGATATTCGCTTTACCAATCAGGCGGTCGCTGCCTACTGCGCGGCACAAGCGCTCTACCGCGCTCCCGATCACTCACAACGGTTAGCCGACATTGTCGCATTGTGCGCTGATGTTGAACGCCAACGTTGGTGGGAGGATGTCCTCTATGCGCTGGCCAGTCTGCTCGATAAGCCCGATGAATTGCTCAGTTGCATCGCCAGCTCTCTCCGCAACGGCAACCGCCGGCTTGCGGTGCTCGCTGCCCGCTGTCTTGAGGCATTGCCAGATGAAAAACTCCAGTTAGTGCCGCTCACATTGCGTAATGAATTGATCGACAACTGCCTCATTCATCTTGATGAACAACGAGAACCGAGTGCGGAACGGCGAGAATTGCTCGTCAGTGCCCTTGGCAAAATCGATCATTTCCAAGTTCGCCAGCAATTGCGCCGGATACTCGTTGACAAAGTGCGCCAAACGAGCAGTGGCCTGCGCTACGAATACACCAATGTGCGTATTGCGGCTGCCCGCGCCCTCCGCGATCTTTATCTGCCAGACTTTCGCCGCCAGCGCAACCCCGCTCAAGCAAAAGAAGCATTTGATCGGACAACCATTCCGCTCAAACAACTCCGCGATGATCGCCCGCTCATCGAACTGATGTATCGCTGGTTACAGGGTGAAGGAGGGAGGCATGAGCTTCGCCGCTGTCTGATGACATCGCCACTCCCGCACGAACGGGCCATTGCTGCCTTTGCACTGGCGGACGTCAGTACATCACCAGCGCAGCAATCATGTGACGCACGCTTCTTGTTGCGGATGATTACTCGACCGACCGATACTGCCGGCACCAAAATCAGCGACGACTGGATTGACACGATGTGGTCAGCAGCCGACGCGCTTACGTTGTTTGACGCGGAATATGTCGTGCCATTAATTTCCGCCCTGATCCGCTACAAACGCAGTATGCCCAATCCAGCCGCGCAACAATTAGCGTATCTGGTTGGTCGTTTGCGTATCAACCAACCGTTTATTATCGAATGGCTCATCAAACTATTGATCACGAATCCAAGCCAGAATGTCAAAGCACGCGCTTTGCAGTCACTTGCATGGATGGGGAGAGAAATAGCTCATCGCACGATCGCTATTGCCAGTAGCCAGAGCAATGACACAATGACGATTAAACAGTTTATTGAAGAGATTGCCCTCTGGCGGCAACCACTGCCACACTTTATCGTTGGCGACTTTAGGCTCGACACACCGGTGAATGCCCCAGAGCCTATCTATCTGCGTCGCAAAGCAATAGAGGCACTGGCATGGATTGGTGACCGGCAGACACTACGCGAATTAGATACTGAATGCCCATATTGGCCGCTTGAACTGCGTACCCAGTGGTATATTGCGCGCGACAGCATTCAACGGCGGATCAGTTGAAACCAAAACGAAAACCGCCCGCAACTATCACGAGTTGCGAGCGGTTTTTCATCGGGAGGGTGCGTGGACCTAGGTTCCCAGCGGAGAGCCGCCAGTAGGATCGGCGCTGCGACGTTTCACGACCCGGTTCGGGA
>NZ_LWQS01000068.1 GCF_001650695.1 Chloroflexus islandicus | reverse complement strand
CAAATGTTCTGTCCAGAACCCGGCCCTAAAGGGCCGGGCTAGGGGTACGAAGCCCGCTGCGCGGGCTGCTGGCCCTCACCCCCAGCCCCTCTCCCACTGGCGCGGGAGAGGGGAGTGGAGCTAAGCGTTGAGGCATTGTGCGGCGATTAACCGTTGTGTTCGAGCAAATGTTCTGTCCAGAACCCGGCCCTAAAGGGCCGGGCTAGGGGTACGAAGCCCGCTGCGCGGGCTGCTGGCCCTCACCCCCAGCCCCTCTCCCACTGGGGGAGGGGCAACCCTCACCCCCAGCCCCTCTCCCACTGGCGCGGGAGAGGGGAGTGGAGCTAAGCGTTGAGGCATTGCACAGCGATCAACCGTTGTGTTCGAGCAAATGTTCTGTCCGTCCCTACGAGCTGACGCGAGTGCCGCAACTTGGGCAAAAGATCGCGGTGGCTGGCATCTGAAACCCGCACTGCGGGCACGTCTTGGGGCCGGCAGCGGTTGGTGGAGCTTCACTGATCGGGACTGATTGCACGGTAGGCGCTGGCGGTGTGACCGGGGTTGGTTCGATATAGACCTCATTCTGCGCTTGTTTGAGTTCTTCTTCGCGGGCAACCAGTATGGCGCGCAGTTGGTCAAGCGCTGCCGCTAGCTCGGCGAGGGTGGGGGCATGGATCTGGCCGGCCCGTTGCAGATCATAGGCGCGTTGGCCCAGCTCCAGCAACTTCTGGTCGATCTGACGGCGCAGCTCGTTAATCTCGCCTTGCAAGCGGGTCGTCTTCTGAAACTTCTCGGCCTCGAATTTGGCCCGATCGCCGACTTGCGAAATGGTTTTACTCAGTTGATCGAGCAATCCCATTGCGAACTCCTTTCCATCGTTGATCGCGGGTTTTATTGTAGCATGCGTTACAAAACTCCTACTGGTTTGACGATCACGACGGCGATCTGGATGCAACGCATGGCAACGACGCCATGTAGTAGTCCTAGGGTAAAATCAACCCGTTGTACTATAGACGGCGGGCGCAGGATTGCTCTACGATAGCAGTGACGTAGCCATCGTCTTGAACGCCGTGAGGTCTGCCGTGACAGCGATCATGCTTCAAACCCCACCGATCGATCCCCTCAACCAGATCATCACGCTGCTCGATCAATTGCGCCACCGGTTGCCGTTTGCCGAAGAAGAGCTGGTGCATCATACCCAGCTACAGGCAATCTTGGCCGAACAGCAAGAGCAGAGTGCGGCAGCGCTGGCGGCGTGGCGGGCAGCATTGGCGGTACGGTGGGAGTGTGAGGTGCGGGCACAGCGCCTCTATGCGCACGTGCGCCGGCAGGTAATCGAGGTGGTTGGCACTGATGCGCCATACCTGCGCCTGTTTGAACCTGACTCGGCGGCGGGGGCGTTGACAGCGACCGATCTGCTCAATAGTTTGCGCCGGCTGGCCGCAGTGCTGGGGCTGATGCATCCGCAACCGCCTTTTGCTGAGCAGGCGTTGGCCGATCTGGCAACGATGTCTGCCGAGTTGCAAGCGGCCATTACCCGGACTGAACAGTGTGAGGAAGAGCGGCGGCGGGTGCAAGCCGAGCAGCGCCTCTTGCTGGAATTGTGCCACCGCTCGTACCGGCGCACACGCCACCGGATCGCTGAGCACTTGCGCGGGTAGGTCTACACTGCCGGCACTTCAGGCGCAAGTTGGGCAATCTCACGGCGCAGTTGATTGATGCGGGCGATGGTGTTGCGCTGGTTGCCGACGCCGGTGGCGAGGTGGTGTTTCTTGTGGGCCAGTTCAGCGCATGCTTCGTAGAAGCGGCGGGCAGCGGCGCTGCGCGTCCGGTTGCGCAGTTGGCCGCTGAATGATTTGGCTGCGGCGTAATGCGCCGGCGAGATGATACCGGCAGCGACCTCTTCAACCAAGTAGTCGGCAATGTGATGCTGTTCGCGCCGGATTTCCCAGATCACTAACCCCAACACGACGACCCACGTTGACCAGTCAACCAGCAGGGTGAGGCCGAGGCCAGTGAGGCCAAATTCGCCGGCCAAAAAGACCGTCATGGTATTGTGCAGGGCGTGGAGGCAGACGGCGAGCAGCCAGCCGGCAAAGGGCGAGATGATGCGCACGATGCGGTTGGGGTGCAGGCGGGACATCGCTAACCCTAAGCCGATCCATGCGGTGTAGACGGCGTGGCCCCAGCCGCCCAAAATCACTCTCAGCACAAAGAGCGCAATGAGACCGCCAAACCCGTCTTCAGCATAGCCGAAAAAGTAGAGGTAGAGCAGGTTTTCGGTGGCGGCAAAGCCGAGCGCCGTAATCGCCGCATAGAGCATGCCATCGAGACGCGAGTCGAACTCTTCGGGGAAGGCGAACATGATGATCACGACGGCAATCCCCTTCAAGCTCTCTTCGACGAGCGGCGCGAGCAAGGTGGTACCGGCTACTTCAGCCGAGGCTTCGCCGATAAAGATGGCTAACGACGCTTGGGCTATACCCGTCCAGACAATCGCGCCCAAGGTAGCGACGAACGCGCCCCACAGGAACGCGCCGAACAACAAGCGACGCGGCTCTTTTTCAAACCGGTCGAGCCAATAGGCGATACTGGCGTAGATGAAGGCCGGCACGAAGCTCAGTATAGCAGCGGCAACGAACCCGATCATAGCGACTCCTCAAGGGCAGGTTATGTAGTGGTGTGGGCCGAGCAGGGTGGCATCTATCACCGCCACCCCCCTTCCTTCAGGCATTTAGGGGCGGACAGAACATCTGGTCGCGTACAACCGTTGATCGCAGTGCGATGCCTCAAAACCCGGCGCTGCACTCCCCTCTCCCGCGCCAGTGGGAGAGGGGCTGGGGGTGAGGGTACATCAGCGCATCGCAACGCCTTCAACCACATCTGCGCTCATGTGTGCTGCCCGCCCTTGAACTTTCCGGCAGGCGAGGGGTTGGGGAAGGAACTAGCAGAGGGTGTTACCCAACCCACCACTGATTGAACTCTTACAAGACCCCCTTGGTGCTCGGCACCGCGCCGCCGAGACGCGGATCGACGCGGGTGGCGGCATCGAGCGCGCGCCCGCATGCTTTGAACAACGCCTCGATCTTGTGGTGGTCGTTGCGCCCGTACAACACTTGGGCGTGCAGGTTGAAACGGCCATGGAAGGCGATGCTCTCGAAGAGGTGCGCGATCAGGTCGGTGCCGAGCTGGCCGACGCGCGGCGTGACAAACTCGGCCTGCACCACGCAGTAGGGCCTCCCGCCCAGATCGATCGCCACCAACGCCAGCGCTTCATCCATCGGCACGAAGCTATGGGCCGTGCGGACGATGCCGGCGCGCGCGCCGAGGGCCTGATCGATAGCGCGGCCCAAACAGATGCACACATCTTCGGCGGTATGGTGCTCGTCAACGTGGAGATCGCCGTGAGCGCGGACGGTAAGATCAAACAGGCCGTGGCGCGCCCATAAGGTGAGCATGTGATCAAGAAACCCGATTCCGGTTTGCACATCAGCCTGCCCGCTGCCATCGATCGTCAGGGTCAGCGAGATACTGGTCTCGCCGGTGACGCGATCGACGGTAGCGCGCCGGATGTCACTCACTGCGCTGTTGGCTTCGCTCACTGCTGAATCCTTCCGGGTAGCGGCGGCGCAATTTCTCGATATTGGCCGCCATCACGGCGCCGAGCGATATGTCAAGGGTATCGCAGGCCAGCGCCACATACCACAACACATCGCCCAACTCTTTCATCAAGGCCTCGCGGTCGAGCGGGTGGCCGTGGAAGAGGTGCTTTTTCACCGTGTCGGCAAACTCGCCGGCTTCGCCATTGAGGCCAAGCGCAGCGTTGGTAAGCCGCTCTTGGGGTGACAGGCCGGCGGCCAAGGTGCGCATGGCCAAGTGCTGATACTCG
Source organism: Chloroflexus islandicus (assembly GCF_001650695.1). Taxonomy (GTDB): domain Bacteria; phylum Chloroflexota; class Chloroflexia; order Chloroflexales; family Chloroflexaceae; genus Chloroflexus; species Chloroflexus islandicus. The sequence goes on along the minus strand of NZ_LWQS01000068.1, from coordinate 34,860 downwards.
TCGGCGTTCATGCTGGTTCCTCGCCAGTAATCAAAGCTAATAGTTCGGGTAAGACGTGGCGGTTGCTGCCAATGCCTTCGTGATGGTAGATCGTCGGTGCGCCTTGCCAATCGGTATAGGCGCCGCCGGCCTCGACCAGAATCGGCAAGAGCGCGGCGGCGTCCCACACGTTCATCTGTGGATCGAGGGCAACTTCGGCGCGACCGGTGGCAACCAGCACATAGCCGTAGCAATCGCCCCACGTGCGGAACAGACCGGCGCGGCGCACGATGCGCTGGAAGGCTTCAGCGCGGCCATACTGCTCGTAGCCGTGGGCAATCGTGCCGACGACCAGACTCTCGCGTAGCGATGAAATATTGGAAACGCGGCAGGGTTGGCCATTCCACGTACACCCCAAACCTTGCGCCGCCGAGACCATTTCGCCGAGGACGGGAATATGGATCACGCCGAGCACCGGCTCGCCGTCGCGGAGCAGGCCGATCAGGACGCCGTACAACGGCACGCCGCGGACAAAACTCTTGGTGCCGTCGATCGGGTCAAGCACCCAGCGGAAGGTGGCGTGTTCGCTGCCGCTCAACCCATCTTCTTCACCGAGCACTGCGTGATCGGGGTACGCGGCGGTGATTGCAGCGCGCAGATAGCGTTCGGCCTCGCGGTCAGCAATCGTCACCGGTGATTCATCGGCTTTGCGTTCAATGACGACACCCTGCTGGAAATAGCGCAGCGTGATCTGTCCGGCTTCGTGAGCGAGCTGGCGGGCAAAGACCAGCATAGGTTCGAGCGATGCAGTCATTGCGACACCTCGGCGAGGGTAGCGAGCAGGGCATCAGTTTGGGCAGGGGTGCCAACGCTGATGCGGATATAGCCATCGAGCAACGGGGTGCGGTAGTGGCGCACCAGCACGCCGCGCCGTTCGAGCGCGAGCTTGAGTTCGCGGGCATCGCGCCCTTCAACCCGGCAGAGGATAAAGTTGGCGGCGCTGGGGAAGGGCGTGAGGAAAGGGAAGGTTTGCAAATGGGCAAAGAGCCGTTCGCGTTCGGCGACGATCGCTTGCACGCGCTGGTGCAACTCGGCGACCGCTTCGAGCGAAGCGATGGCGGCGGCTTGGGCAGCTACCGAGACGTTATAGGGCTGCTTAATCTTCCAGAGCTGTTCGATCAACCAGCGGGGGAAGAGGCCATAGCCGACGCGCAACCCGGCCAACCCGGCCCACTTGCTAAAAGTGCGCAACATCGCCAGATTGGGGTAATGATCGAGCAAATCGCTCGCGCCAACCGGTAAACGGCCCGGTTCGGCAAACTCGACATACGCCTCATCAACCACCACCAGCAGCGGCAATTCGAGGATGCGCAACAGATCGGCGCGCGGCAGCGGGTTGCCGGTAGGGTTGTTGGGGGCAGTAAGGAAAATCGCCTTAGCGCCTTGGGCGGCAGCGCGCTCGATCGCCGGCAGATCGAGGCTAAAATCAGGCCGGCGGGGAACGGTGATCACCCGCCCGCCGCAGATCCCAGCGTCAAAGCGGTACATACCGAAGGTAGGGGGGCAATCGATGATCGCATCGCCGGGGTTGATGATCAAGCGCAACACCAAATCGATCAGCTCATCGGCGCCGGCCCCGCAGAGAATCTCTTCGGCAGGGCGGCCCGTGTAGCCGGCGAGCGCCGCGCGCAGCGCGGTGTGTTCGGGATCGGGATAGATATGGTAGGTGGCGGTATGCTGCAACGCCGCCAACGCCGCCGGTGCGGGGCCATACGGATTTTCATTCGCGTCAAGTTTGACGATCCGCTCAATTGGCAGGCCAAGGCGCGCGGCGAGCACTTCGAGCGGCACGATCGGCGTGTATGCTTCGAGATCGGCAATCTCAGGACGGATAAGGCCGGGCAAAACGGGCGTCATAATGCTTGCTTTTGGTGAATGTGCTGAACTCGTCTTCGGCGAGTATGATACCACAGGCGCGGCGGCTGCGTGGTATAATTCAAACCTTGAATAATTGCATTGAGGGAGGGACGCCATGACCCCGCGAGCACTGGATCGGCGCGCAGCGTTGCGGGCCGAGCTGCTCGGTCTCGTGCGCGAGCATGTGCCAGATGAAGCGATTGAAGCGCAGATCGAGGCGCTGCTGGCCGAGGTGCTGGCCGACGAACCGGTAGTGGAACCGCAGACAGTAGCGAACGATCAGCAACCGCCTGATCAGCGCATCGTCGTCACCGGAATGGGAATCATCTCGCCGTTTGGGGTTGGCGTCGAGCCGTTTTGGGCCGGATTAGCGGCTGGCCGGAGTGCAATCGGGCGGATTACCTTTTTCGATCCGAGCGGGTATCCATGCCAGCTTGCCGGGCAAGCCAACGACTTTCAGCCGCAGGCATTTATGGATGCGAAAGAGGCGCGGCGGATGTCGCGGGCCAGCCAAATGGCGGTGGCGGCAGCGCGGATGGCGGTAGAGCATGCCCGCTTGCCGCTAGAGCGGATGGCGCGCGATGAGATCGGCGTCTTGATCGCGAGTGGCACAACGTCAATGCCTGATGTTGAACAAGCGGTAGCAACGCTTGTCCAGCGCGGGGGTATGAAGATCAGTCCGTTCTTTATTCCGGCGGCCTTGCCCAATATGCCTTCGAGCCAAGTCGCGATTCAGCTTGGCCTGCGCGGATACACCACTTCGATTTGTACCGCTTGCGCGGCAGGGGCGCAAGCGATCGGCGAGGCGGCGGAAGTGATCCGGCGCGGCGATGCCGAAGTGATGCTGGCCGGCGGCGCTGAAGCGCCGATCACGGCGCTGAGTTTGGGGGCCTTCTGCGTGTTGCGGGCCTTGAGCACGCGCAGCAATGAGATGCCAGAGCGGGCCTCACGCCCGTTTGATGCATTGCGCGACGGGTTTGTGCCGGGGGAAGGCGCGGCGGTGCTGGTGCTGGAACGGCTGAGCAGCGCGCAGCGGCGCGGTGCGCCGATCCTCGCCGAGCTAATCGGGTATGGAGTCTCGGCGGATGCCTACCACGTGACCGCACCCGATCCCGATGGCGAAGGGGCGGCGTTGGCGATGCGGCGGGCCTTGCAGCATGCCCGGCTAGCGCCGCAGCAAGTTGACTACATCAATGCCCATGCCACTAGCACGCCAGCCGGCGACATCGCCGAGACGCGGGCAATCAAGCATGTGTTTGGCGAATATGCCTACAGCGTGCCGATCAGCTCGATCAAGTCGATGATCGGCCATCTGACCGGCGCGGCGGGTGCGGTTGAAGCGGCGGCAACGATTCTCGCCCTGCACCACGGTCTGATCCCGCCAACGATCAACCTCGAACATCCCGATCCAGAATGCGATTTGGATTATGTGCCGAACGTTGCCCGCCCGGCGGCGTTGCAAGTGGCGATCTCCAATTCGTTTGGGTTCGGCGGGGTGAATGCGGTGTTGGCCTTCCGCAAGCTGTTGTAATCCAACACAGGTTGGTTGGCGCAGCAGGAGAGCGGCACAGCAGTGCCTCTAGCCAAGCAAATGCCATGTGGGATATTGACGGTCACGAATGGGCGATTGAACAATTGCGCAGCAACATCCGGTCGAACCGGGTGGCGCATGCCTACTTGTTTGCCGGGCCGCCGGGGATCGGCAAATCGCTGGTGGCGTTGCGCATGGCGCAGGCGTTGAACTGCGAGCGGCAGACGGGCGATCCCTGTTTGCAATGCCGGACGTGCCGGCGGATCGAGCGCGGCAACCATCCCGATGTGCGGGTGGCAGGAATGGCGACGCAAGCGGCGGCGGCCAAGGCCGACGAGGCAGCGCGGCAGAAAGAGTTGAAGATTGCGACGATTCGGGAATGGCAGCGCGATATTGCTTTGCGGCCTTATGAAGCGGCGCGGCGGGTGTTGATCTTGCACGATGCCGAGCGGCTGAGCGAAGAGGCGGCCAACGCGATGCTGAAGACGCTGGAAGAGCCACCCGATTACGCGACGTTGTTGTTGGTTGCCCACAGCAGTGAACTCTTGCCGACGATCGTTTCGCGTTGCCGGGTATTGCGGTTGCGTCCGCTGCCGCGCGAACAAGTAGCGGCGGCGCTGCAAGCGCGCGGCGCAGCGCCAGAGTTGGCCACCGAGCTCGCGGCATGGAGCGGGGGCCGGGTCGGGTGGGCGATCAGTGTGCTGGCCGATCCGGCAGTGCAGGCAGCGCGGCGCGAGCAATTGGCGGAATTGATCGGGCTGGCCGAACAAGACCTGAGCGCAGGTTTGCGGTGGGCCGAGCAACGGGCGAAGGAGTATCGCACCGGCGAGCAAGAGACGGCGCTGGCGTGGCTGGAATTGTGGCAGAGCTGGTGGCGCGATGTGATATATGTTGCTTCCGGTTGTGACGAGGCGGTGACAAACGTTGACCGGCGGGCCGAACTCGCGGCGGCGGCCCGGCGGGTCACGCCGGCGGCGGCGCTAGCCTTCTTGCAGCAGATCATTGCTGCCGCCCAACAACTGCGCGAAAACGTCAACCCGCAACTGGCGCTTGAGCATCTCGTGTTGCACTTGCCGCGGGCCAAGTGATTATAAGTGATACCGTAACCGTTGCGACGCACCCTCTTCGAGCGAGATCAGGCGCTTGGCGAACAGCATCTTCGCGAGCGCCTCGGTTTCGGCGGCGGTGAGCTGTTGTCTAGTCAACGAGGGCAGATGGTTGCGCAGCTTATCGAGCGTACTAGGGCGTGAAGGCGTATGCTGTTTTAAGCGTTCAATCACCACTTCGCAGAGTTCGTCTAATGACGGTTTGGTACCGTTGGCGGCGAGAAGCGATGATGACTCAGGTGAGGCAGCGACCGCCGGGATTAATTGCTGGTCGTTGGCCGCGGTAACTTTGCGCAAGAAGGGAAGATCATCAATACTAGCCGAGCGAAAAACCTTTAGGCGCTTTTCGCGCAGATGCTGGATGAGCGGGTCGAAGCCGGTATCGTTTGAGATAATGTGAAAAAAGGCGTTTGGATCGCGTTTCACCAATATGCCGAGGTAAAACGCAATGTGAAAATCGAGCGCATTTGCACCGCTCGCACCGATCTTCATGTACATCGCGCGGTTGCCCAGTCGCTGCATCGCCGCGGCAAACTCGAACGGGATGAATTTCTGGTTTGCACCAACAAAGGCGATGACGCGCACAAAGGAAAGGTTTGTGATAGCGGCGAGATTGGGCTGGACATTCTCGTAGTCGATAAAAAGGTAGTTTACCAGTTGCATGAACATGTTTCCTTGTTGGCGTGAATGCTATACTTAGATTATAACGATCACGATTACTAGCATATTACACGGGTGAGAACGACGGCCACATCTATGCTGCCCTTGCTCAGCGTGCGCGAGCTCCATATCGTCTTCGCTGCCAAGCCGATCCTCAGCGGGATCAGTTTTGAGCTGCGTCCCGGCGACATCTTGGGGGTGGTAGGTTTGCGCAGCGCGGGCAAGTCAGTGCTCTTGCAGGCGCTAGCCGGTATTTATCCGCCAACAGCGGGTGAGATACAGGTCGATGGTCTGCCCTTGACGTGGGCAGGGCAAGCGGTGCAGCGGCGCGGGATCGAGTTTGTGCCGCAAGCGCCGGCGCTGGTCGACGTGATGCCGGTGCTGGATAACATCTTTTTGGGGCGCGAACGGGGCAAAGGGCGGCTCGATCCAGCGGCGATGGCGACCACGGCCTACCAGTGGCTAGAGCGGTTTGGTTTGCCGCGGGGTCTCGCCCACCAGCGCGCCGGCGATCTGACCGAAGAGGAGCGGCAATTGGTGGCGCTGATCCGGTCTTTTGTGCGGCCAGCGCGGCTCCTCATCCTCGATGAGGCGCTCTCGGCGTTGAGTTTTGCTCGCCAGCAGGCCGTCTTGCAACATTTGCGCGAGCAGGCGGCGGCGCAGGCCGGTATTATCCTCAGCAGCGACGATCTCAATCTGATCTTCGCCATCACCAACCGGGTGCTGGTGCTGTATCAAGGCCGGCAAGCAGCGTTGCGCGTCACAGCCAGCACGACGCCACGCGAGATCGTCGAGCTGATGGTGGGGTCGGTGCGGCAAGAGCGGGTCACGCCATTGATTTGGGCTTTTGAAAATTACTATCAGGCGCAGCAACAAGCGGAACAGTTGCGGCAACAGCAACTGCAACTGCAAGACAACCTCGCCGCACAAGACTCGCTGAATCGCGAACTGGTGCAACGGCTGCAAGAGCAGATGGTGGCGCTCGATCAACTCAATCAGGCGTTGCAAGAGGCGCATCACCGGTTGATGCTCGAACGCGAAGCCGAGCGGAAGGCGTTGGCGCGCGAATTGCACGATCAGGTCATCCAAGACCTACTCAGTTTCAACTACCAGCTCGAACACGTCGAAGAGGAGATCGAGCAGGGGGAAGCGTTGAGCGAGTTGCAGGCCATCCGGCGCGGGATTCGCGAGGTGGTGGCGATGTTGCGCCAGATGTGCAGCGATCTACGCCCGCCCACGCTCGATAGCCATGGCTTGGCGGCGGCGTTGCGTTCGTTGGCGAGCCAGTGGAGCGAACAGACCGGGATTCAAGTAGAGTTGCTGTTGGCCGAGCCGTTGGAACGCTGGCCGGAGACGATTGAGTTGACAGTGTTTCGGATTGTGCAAGAGGGCTTGAACAACGTGCGCAAGCACGCCGGCGCTACGCGGGTGTTGCTTGAGGTGCGGCGCACCTCGGCGGCGGGGGTGATGGTGCGGTTAGCCGATAACGGGAGGGGGATGGCGACGCCGCCCGATCTGCAACGCCTTTCGGAACGGAAGCATTTTGGCTTGATCGGGATCAGCGAGCGAGTATCGCTCTTGCGCGGCACGTTACACATCGGGCCATCGGTGTGGGGCGGGTTGGAATTGCAGATCGAGATCCCCAATCCGGCACCGTTTCCGGCGGAAGGGGTGAGGATGGGGTGAGGGCGCAAAGATGGCAAAGACGCAAAGAGGGGAACACGCAAAGACGCAAAGGGATTCACACGCAAAGGCGCGAAGACGCAAAGGGGTAGGATGGTTATGTTGGCTGGTTATACCTATTGTTCCATTAGTCTACCTTTTTAGCGGACTATATCACTTCCGCCGCAGCGCATCCTCTACCACCTGCCGCACGGTGGCCGCATCAAGGTCTTTTTTGTCGAGAAAGGCCAGCGCGCCGGCTTCCAACCCCAACCGGCGAAACTCGCGGTCAGGGTAGGCGCTCATCAAAATCGCTCGCGTGTTCGGGGCGATGCTCTTCACCCGGCGCAGGCATTGAATCCCGTCACCATCGTTCAAGATCACATCAATGAAAGCGAGATCAGGCGTGATCCGCTGGAGCAAGCGGATCGCTTCGTGGCAATCCTCGGCCTCGTAGAGCTGGGCTTCGGCGCAGGCCTTGCCGACCATGCGCTTGAGTTGGGCGCGATAGCGTTCGTTGTCGTCGATGATAAGCACCGTCAGCGGGGCCGGGCCGGCGGGCGGTTCGCGGTTGTGGGCCGCTTCGTGGCCCGATTCGGCCAGCAATTCGGGATGGCGCAAGGCGAACTGGTAGGCTTCGAGCCGGCTACTGACGCGGATCGCCCGATAGAGGGCCGTCAAGTGATTCTCGATCGTCTTGACGCTCAGATCCATCTCTTGGGCCATGCGGCGGTTGTCATAACCTTGGGCGATGAGGCGGAGGAGGTCGCGCTGGCGTTTGGTGAGGGTGATCGGCGACGGGTGGGCCAACTGCGGCGCCGCTTGGATGAGCCGGCTGAGGAGCGGGCTTGAGATCCAGTTGCCGCCGGCCATAATTCGCTGCACGGCTAATTGCAGATCGCTGAGTGGCTGATCTTTAAGGTGGTAGCCGTTGACACCGGCGGCGAGCAGGCCGACTACATACGACTGGTCATCGTAAGCGCTGACGACCAAAATCTTCATGGCCGGATAATCGGCGTGAATCTGGCGGATGGCGTTAATGGGATCAAAGTCCGGCATGGCCACATCGACCACTAGCAGATCGGGGTGATGGTGGGCCAGCGCGGCGAATAGTTCCGGGCCATTAGCCGCCTCACCAACGACCTCAAAATCAGGCAAGCCGGCTAGCGCGGTGCGCAAACCGGCGCGCACCACCGCATGATCATCGGCCAATACGACACGGGTCGTTCCCATTGCCCATTCCCCACCATGGTTGATGTACCGGCGTGATGACGCCAAGGGATACAGATTATTATCGCCGAAGAGACGGCTGGGGGCAAATGGGCAGGGGCGGAACGGTGCGGGGGCGGGACGTCGCGGGGGGCCATGTAGAGCCGCACGGCCGTGCGGCTCTACATTGGTATTTTTCCCATCCATCACCCGGCGCGGCCACGGCGGCGGGTGGTGACATCGAACACGACGGCGGCGACCAATACCAAACCGCGCACGATGTATTGGTAGGCAATATCAATGCCCATCAGGTTCATGCCGCTGGTCAGCGATACATAGACCAGCGCGCCGATGATCGAACCGATCACATTACCGACGCCGCCGGCGGCGGAGACGCCACCGATGTACGCCGCAGCAATCGCATCCAGTTCAAACAAGGTGCCGGCGGTAGTGGTGGCTGAGCGCAACCGCGAGGCGAACAAGATGCCCGACAAGGCCGAGAGCACTCCCATCGAAGCGAAGACGATATAGGTAATGCGCTTGACGCTGATGCCGCTCAGCTCAGCCGCTTCGGGGTTGCCGCCAACCGCATAAATATGCCGGCCCAGCACGGTTTGGGTGGTAATGAAGTGGTAAATCGCCACCACCACCAACACGATCACCATCGTCCACGAGAGACCGTTGTAGCCAGCCATAATCCACGCTAGCAAGCCGATCAGAGCTGAGATAAAGACCAGCTTGAGCACAAACATATCGGTGGGCAAGACCTCGAAATTGTAGGCCAGCTTCTTGTTGCGGCTGCGGATTTCGCTGATGACGAAGGCAACGATTGCGAGCACGCCGAGGAGGAGGGTGAGGGTGTGGTAGCCGGGCACAATGCTAAACGCTACATCGGGAATAAAGCCGTTGCCAATCGCATTAAAGGTCTCGTCGTCGATAATAATCGTACCGGTGCCGGCGGTGACCAATTGCAATGCACCGCGATAAATGAGCCAGCCAGCCAGTGAGGCGACAAATGAGGGAATCTTCAATTCGGCGACCGGAAATGCAGTCAGCAAGCCGGCCAACCCGCCGAGAACTAGCACCATCGGCACGACCACAATCGTCGGCAGATCCCAGAAACGGAGGGCGATCGCGGCCACTGCGCCGAGAAAGCCGGCCAAAAAGCCAACCGAGAGGTCAATATGGCGAATCACGATCACCAACGTCATACCGACCGCCAGCACGGCAATGTAGCCGGTCTGGTTGATCAGATTACTCAGGTTGCGCGACGAGATAAAAATGCCGTTGGTCGTGATCGAAAAGATGATCATAATCACGAAGAGGGCGATGAACATGCCGTATTGGCGAATATTCTGCCCCAAAGCCCGTTGTAAGTTCGTGACAAATGCTGCTTGGGTTGTCATGGTCTCCTCCGCCGCGCTGCGTATTCGGTTAGTAGTCAACCGCTAGCTCCATAATCTTTTCTTGGGTCGCTGCCGCAACCGGCAGTTCGCCTTTGATCCTCCCGCCGGAGACGACGTAGATCCGGTCGCTCATGCCCAGCACTTCGGGCAATTCCGACGAGATCATAATGATGCTCATACCCTCTTCGACCAGCCGGTTCATCAACTGGTAGATCTCGTATTTCGCACCGACATCGATCCCGCGGGTCGGTTCATCGAGGATGAGCACATCGGGCCGCACAAACAGCCATTTGCCGAGACACACCTTCTGTTGATTGCCGCCGCTCAGGTTGACAACTTGTTGCTCGATGGTCGGCGTCTTGATGTTGAGCGACTTGCGATAGCCTTCGGCGACTTGAATCTCGGCATTGCGATCAATGACGCCATTCTTGGCTAACGCTTGCAGGTTGGCGAGGGTAATATTTTGGCGCACATCTTGGATCAAGACCAGCCCTTTGGCTTTGCGATCTTCGGAAACGTAGGCCAAGCCGGCAGCGATCGCTTCGCGGGGATGGTGGAAGGTGTGCTTGCGGCCCTTCAGCCACAGCTCGCCGCTGATCCGGTACGCTGGCGCATTGCCAAACAGGCTAAGGGCTAACTCAGTACGTCCGGCACCCATCAGGCCGGCCAGCCCGACGATCTCGCCTTTGCGCACCTGTAGATTGACATCGCGCAGCAGGTAGCGGCCCAACTCAGGCGAATAGACCGTCCAATTGCGCAGTTCAAGCATCACCTCATCGCTAATCTGATGGTTGCGCGGAGGATAAATATTGGTAATCTCGCGCCCGACCATATTGCGGATGAGCGCCTGCTCGCTCACCTCGCCTTTGTGAGCATCAAGGGTGCAGACCGTCTTGCCGTCGCGGAGGACGGTCACGGTATCGGCGACCGACAACACCTCTTTCAGCTTGTGCGAAATCAGAATACAGGTCACGCCATGATCGCGCAATTCCCGCAGCAGATGCAACAAATTCTCGCTATCGTTTTCGTTGAGGGCGGCGGTGGGTTCGTCGAGAATCAGCAGTTTGACTTCACGGCTGAGGGCCTTGGCAATTTCGACCAGTTGCTGTTTGCCGACGCCGAGATCGCGGATTTTCGCGGCGGGATTGACGTTCAAGCGCACTTTGCGCAACATCTCATCGGCGCGGCGGATGGTTTCGTTCCAATCGATCACGCCATTGCGACTAATTTCGTGGCCGAGAAAGATGTTTTCATAGACGGTCAATTCGGGCACGAGGGCCAATTCTTGATAAATAATGCCAATGCCGACCCGTTCGCTATCGGCGATGCCAAAGAAGCGTTGGGGCTGGCCATCGATCAGGATCTCGCCGCTGTAGGAGCCATACGGATAGACACCGCTCAGCACCTTCATCAGGGTTGATTTCCCGGCGCCATTTTCACCGACCAGACAGTGGATCTCGCCCCGCTTGACGCTAAACGTGACATTATCGAGCGCGCGCACGCCGGGGAATTCCTTGGTGATCTGGCGCATTTCAAGGATAGGGGGTTCCATACACGCACCGCCTCATTATTTGGAAATACCGGGATGGTGAAAACTATACCGCATGTTCCATATTTATGCATCAGTATAATGGCGCAATCGCACAATATCGATCCGATAGCACCTTCAAGCGATGAGGGACGTTTGCCAAGAACCATTGGGAAGCCAGCGGTATTGGTGGTTCGCTGCTAGTGAGACCGGGATTGATGATCATCAATCCCGGTCTCACTGAGCGGAATGATGCGGATTACGGCAGGTTGGTGAAGTCGCTGGCGCTGTAGTAGCCGGAGTCGATCAGAGCGGCGCGCACGTTGTCGCGGGTGACGGTCACAACCGGCGACTGGATGGCGGGCACGTCGATCTTACCGTTGTTGTAGGAACCGCGCGAGTCGGGTTGCTTGTTCTCAAGCAGAGCGACTGCGGCGCTGATCGCATCCTTCACCAGCGTGCGCACATCTTTGAAGACGGTCATCGACTGGCGGCCATCGATGATGTACTGTACCGACGCCTTCTCGGCATCTTGGCCGGTCACGAAGTACTGGGTCACATCCTTATCGGCGGCGAAGGCATCGGCAATTGCGCGGGCCGTGCCATCGTTGGGGGCGAGGATGTAGACCTTGCCCTTATCGGCGGCGGTCGCGGCGGTCAGGTTGGCCTCGGCAAGATTCTTGGCGGTGTTGAAATCCCAGTTGGTCGTAATCTGGCCGAGGATCTTGGCCATCTCGTCGCGGGTAAGGTCGAGCTTGTTCTGCAACGCGACCGCCTCGCTCGAATTCTTAATCACGAAGGTGCCATCGGCGATCTTGGGTTGGAGCACCTTCCACGCGCCTTCAAAGAAGAGGAAGGCATTGTTGTCAGAGGCGGCGCCGGCGTAGAGGTAGAGCGGATTACCGCTGCCGCTGGCGTTATCAACCAGATACTGGGCCTGCTGCGCACCCACGGCGATGCTGTCGAAAGTGACATAATAATCGACGGCATCAGTCTCACGGATGAGGCGGTCGTAGGAAATGACCTTGACGCCGGCGGCGCGGGCAGCGGCGGCAGCCGCAGCGGCGGCGGTACCGTCGTGGGGGCAGATGATCAGCACTTTAATACCCTTAGCGAGCAGCGCCTCGACATTCTCTTTCTCTTTGGCCGACGAGCCTTGGCTGAAGAGGATTTCAACCTGATAACCGGCCTGCTGCAACGCCTCGCGGAAGCGGGTCTCGTCTTGGATCCAGCGGGGTTCATCTTTGGTGGGAAGGACGATACCGACCGCGAGTTGCTGGCTACCGCCAGTCGTGCCACCGGTGCTGCCACCGGTGCTGCCACCGGTGCTGCCGCCGGTATTGCCACAGGCGCTCAACAGGAAGGTAAACGCCGTCAACAACGACAACACGAGCCACAGAGTCTTCTTCGACATCACAGTCCTCCTTGAACACGGCAAAGCCACACCATTGCGAACAAGGCTTCATGCAGGGAACATTCGCTGCCGGGTACACCTCCTTGTGCGCATAGCAACCGACATCCTGATGGCGCTATTGAACCATGCTGCGCTGGCTTTGCCAATCCCGGCTACCCTGAAAGACACTAGGGAGTTACTCCTACTCACGAATTAGGGGGTTTCCCCTAGTAAGCCGCCAATTTACCAGCGGCTATGGTAGACTACATACCACAGCGACCTGCCAACCAACCACGTTACCTTTTGGAGATGGCGCATGATACCACTGATGCGCACCAAATTACAGCCGCCCGAAGTGCGACCCTCGCTCCTTGCCCGGCCACGAGTCTATGAACAGCTCCGCAATGCCTTACACAGCCGGCTGGTCTTGATCAATGCACCTGCCGGGTATGGCAAAACATCGCTCTTAGTTGAATGGATGCAGGAGGGTCGAAAAGAGTGGTCGCACATTGGCTGGTTAAGCCTTGATACGACCGACAATGACATCCGGCGATTGTTCGCTTATCTGCTAGAGGCATTAACGAACATTCCATTGGAACGTCGCGAGCGGTTGCGGGCCTTGATCAGCGCAGAAGTTGATCTTGACGCCGAACAGTGGTTTGCCGAACTATTAAACGATCTGGCTGAAGTCGCTGGCTCAACGGTCATCATTTTTGATGACTATCACCTGATCAGTGATGGGCAGATTCATCAAGCGATCACCTTCTTGGTCGATCATCTGCCGCCCCGGTGCCGGTTGATTATCGCTACCCGCAGCGATCCGCCGTTACCGCTTGCGCGGTGGCGAGCGCGCGGGCATTTAGCCGAATTGCGCAGTTTTGATCTCGCCTTCAATCCCGAAGAGGCGGCCACCTTTTTGTTGGAAGTGATGGAATTGCCATTGAGCCGAGATCAGATTGTGGCTCTGCTTGAGAGTACGGAAGGTTGGCCGGCAGGTTTGCACCTCGCCGCGCTGGCCTTGCGGAGCCGACCGAATCAGAGCGAGGTGGTTGATGAATTGATTGCCAGCAACCGGTATGTCGCCGATTACTTAATCGAGGATGTGTTTAGCCGGTTGCCGGCGCACCTGCAACAATTTCTCTTACAAACCTCGATCCTTGACCGGTTGTGCGGGCCGCTCTGCGATGCCGTGATCGGTGTGTACGAACAAAGTGCGCCAAGCAAGAGCAACCAGTCGTACAGCCAGTTGGTATTGGCTGAAATCGAGCGCAACAATCTGTTTCTCTTCCCGCTGGATGCCGAGCGGGTGTGGTACCGGTACCATCATCTGTTTGCCGATGTCTTGCAGGATCGGCTTGAGGCAGGCAGCACCGCCGAGCATGTCGCCATGCTCCACCGGCGGGCAGGGGCATGGTATGCGGCCCATGGCATGCTGACGCAAGCCGTCAACCATGCTTTGCGCGCGCAGGCGATCGATGATGTGGTGGCGATGCTCGAGCCAATTGGGTTAGCGTTTATTTCGCAAGTAGGGGAAGCGACCCTCCGGCGCTGGCTGCCGGAAATCCCGGAAGCGGCGTTTGAAAGCCATCCACGCTTGGCATTATTGCGTGCTTGGCTAGCAACGGCTGATTATCAGGTTGAAGACGCGGCCCACTGGATTGCGGTCGCCGAGCGGGCGCTCGCGGGGGTGGCAAGCGGCGCGGCGACATCGATTGGGTTGATTGCCAATCTGCGCGGCGAATTGAGCGCGGTGCGGGTGCGGTTGGCGTTATTGCAAGGAGATACCGAGCAGGTCATCCACGAAGGGAAGCAGGCCTTAGCGTGGTTACAGGCTGATAATCAGGCGTTGCGCATGCGGGTGGCGAAGGATTTGGGCTATGCGTATCTTGCCCAACGTGACCTCGCGCGAGCCGAGCAAGCCTTCAGTGAGGCGAGCATCAACGGGTTTAACGCCGGTTTGCCCTACATTTCGGCGATGGCGACGGTTGATTATGCGTATACACTCGCGTTGCGCGGTTCGCTAGGGGCAGCGATTAGCGCCTGCCGCGATACGATCAACCAGATGTTACGGCGCAATCGCAGTCGTGCCCAACCCGGCATTGGTTTGCCGTTTTTAGCGTTGGCCGATCTGCATGGATTACGGCACGAATTTGCCGGTGCGTTGCCGGCCTTGGCCGAAGCCGAGAGCGCGATCAAATCGGGCCAAACCACGAGTTACCTCAACCTCTTGATTGTGACGGCCCGCATTGCGCGTGCGCGCGGCGATACCGACGGCGCATTGCGGATCATCCGGCAGGCGCGCTTTTTAGCTCGCCAGCGCAACGTTGGGTGGGTGCTGGCAGTGCTTGATGGGCTTGAAGCGCAGATACTGATCGAGCGGGGTGAACTCGACGCTGCTGGCCAACTACTCGACGATCGCTTGCTCAAGCCGGTAGAGTTTCGCTATATGCCGGTGGCAGCATTCTATGCCCGCGAGCATATCACCCGGGCGGGCTATGAATGGCGGCTAGCCAGTGCGCGCGCAACCAGTGACGGGGAAGCCTTGCGGGCATTGGCGGCTGAGTTGGCCCAGCCGCCAAACGGCGAGATCTGGCAGGCGTTGGCGCCGCTTGATGCAGCCTTGTTGCGCGGGTTGGCCTTGGCGGCTGCCGGTGACGACGGCAACGAGGCGATGTTGACCGCACTTGATCTCGCGACAAGTGAGCGGATCGTGGCGCCGTTTCTCCAAGCCGGCGCGCCGTTACGACTCATGCTGTCTCAGTTGGCAGCGCGCCAACAGCTCTCACCCTATGGCGAATACCTGCTCTCGTTGTTTGATGACGATGAAATAGCACCGGCAATGCCGGCAAGCACGCCAGCGCCTGCTACGGCGTTGCCTGACCCTCTCAGCCTGCGCGAGATCGAGGTGTTGCGCCTGATGGCGGAAGGTCGGAGCAACCACGAGATCGCGGCGACGTTGGTGATCGCGGTTAGTACGGTCAAATCGCACATCAACAGTATTTTCAGCAAGTTGGGTGTCGCCTCACGCACGCAAGCAGTGGCGCGTGGGAGGCGACTAGGGTTGATCCCGTAAAGGTGAGAGCGGATCTGAACCATGTCCGCAAGAACGGAAGGACACGGTGCGAGCCGTGGCCATCCGTGTCCCAATGCGCTTAGCGGCGCACGATCTCGATCAGATCGCGCAGCATAGCTTGGCACGTGCCAAGCGGGCCGTCTTCGAGGCTGCTGATCGTCGAGCGTCCGGCGCTATCGCTATAGATCACGAAACCCATCTCGCCGTGGGCCAACCGGGCGAGGGGGTGTTCGGGGCCAAGAACGGTGGGGGCGACTGATAAGGCGTAGCGTCCATCAGGCTGGCGCTCGGCGCGGGCGACCAGCGAGATGCGACCGCCAGCCTGCCATGCCGTGGCTAGTTCGGCAGCGGTAACGTCACGAATCCCGCGCACCGTCACATCGGCCAGCGTTGCTGGTTGGTTAAGCACCGCGTTGGCGAAGATCACCAGCTTGTTGGCGGCGTCCCAGCCATCGACATCGAGCGAAGGATCGGGTTCGACGATACCCTGCCGTTGGGCTTCGGCCAGTGCGGCGGCAAAATCGGCGCCGGCAGCCATCTGTTCGAGAATGACCTGCGTGGTACCGTTAACGACCAGCTCGGCGCGTTCGATCTGGGCGCCGGCCAAATCGCGCCGGCCAAAATTGATGGTTGGCAAAGCACCGCCTACTGCGCCAGAGAAACGCAAGGCCGGGCGTGAGCTACGGGGCGAAAGATCGTCGGCCCAATCGCTCAACGCAGCTAATTCGGCAAACGCCAGCACTAATGGCCCTTTGCTGGCCAACACCGCTGGCTTGCCGCGACGCAAGGCTGTGCGCACCAGATCGAGACCGGGTTGGCCATCGCGGAGGTTGGTCGGGGTGGCTTCGAGCAACAGATCATACGCAGCCGTTTCGGCCAGTGTGATCACATCGAGATCAGGGCGAAACGACGGTAAGGCCGCCACACCCAACTTGCGCCGTTTGACATCAATAATAGCCGGCAGATCGAGACCACCGGGATCAAACGCCACGCCGCTCGAGTCGGCGACGCCGACGATACGCAGATGAAAGCCATACCGGCGCGGCAGCCGGTCGGGGTCAGCGACCAGCATTTCGAGGAATGTACGGCCAATATTGCCGAGACCGGTCAAAATGGCATCGATGAGGTAGGACATAAGTACTCCTATGCAACAGTACCGATGGCGTATACAATGATAGATCATACTCGATAATGCTAGGCAATGATCGTTTGATTCATAGAGTAACCCAACACGGTATGGCAGCAGCAATTCGGCTGCCAAGGGATCGAAGGTCTGGTTATGAAACAATGTCCCATTCCATGCCCGTTTATTGCGCAGCATAGCCATGATATGGCGAGCATTCGCAAGCATTTGCTTGAGGGGAATCAATGTCGCGACGCTTGGGTCGCCTTAAGCAAATTGGTACAAGACGCTCGCCAGCGGAAGGATTGCCTTGAGCGGGCAGCCATCTTGGCTCCTGATGACGAAGAGTTACAGATCGCGTATCTCGAAGCGCGATTAGCGGTTCAGCCGGATGATGTTTTTGCCCAGCAGCGGTTGAATGAAATTCACACGATGCGCTTATTGTCTGACGTCAAGACGCATTATTTTCATGAACAACCGAAACCGCGCTTGATCGGTGACATTTTAGTCTCGATTGGCGCCATTACGGAAGCTGAACTCCAAGAGGTGCTTTCTGAACAGCGGCGGGAGAGTCTGCTGAAATCGGATCGGCGGCTTGGCCAGTTGCTGCTCAAACGAGGTCTCATTACGCCATCGAAGTTAGCCAAGGCATTGATCATTCAGCAGCAAGAGCGCAGCCGGGCGCGCACAGCGCCGCAGGTGTTGGGGGAGTATCTGGTGGAGCGGGGCTACATTACCGCTGCCCAATTAGAAGATGTGCTGGCCGAGCAGATCCGGCTCGATCAGCAGGGCAAACGACTCAGTATCGGCGAGTTATTGGTACGAATGCGTTTGATGTCGAAGGAAAAGGTCGATCAGGCGGCGCGAGAGTACGAGCGCATCTTCTGGTCGAAGTTTAATGCATAAGGAAATGGGCTGGGCCTGCGGCAGCATTGCTGCCGCAGGCTTTTTTGTTGCGCCAGTCGCTCGATCGTTGTCTAACGAGCGATTGAACGGGTATCGCCAGTCTTAGATTGCTGCCGCAAAGTCAAGCGTCCACCTCCCAGATTGCAAAGGAGGTGAGCATCGTTTTGCCATTCCCTCTCGTTCTTGCTCTTGGGTAAGGAGACGAGCTAGATGGCAGCACTCTTGTTTGCGGCGGCGGCAAGCATGCTACAATAAACCGGCCCGTGCGGCATTGAATGCGACGTGAAACATATTGAGACGATGATGGTTGCAAATCAACGTGCGTTTCCCCGTTCAGCAATCTGGTTAACTGCGATCTGGCTGGCGGCGATCATCAGCATGGCCGTGCCGGGATTGCTCTGGTGGGCGCCGTGGTCATTGATAAGCTCACTACTGGCGGTACTGAGCGGTGTGCTCCTCTTTACCCTTCCCGGTCTCGCCGTCTTGCGTTGGCTGCATCCGGGCCCGTTGCTCTGGTTTGAGCGGTTAGCGTATGCGGCGAGCCTGAGTTGTGCTGTCATCCCATTCTTGTTGTTGATAAGCGAGCCGATCGGCTGGCGCTGGAACAGCCTTGCAGCGTGGCTGGTGATGATCATCTTTGCGGTGCTGGCCCTCTGGCCAGCGTCACGGATACGCCGGCCAGCTCGCGGCCAACGTCGCCTCATTGGCTGGATGGTAGCTCTGCTAAGCGTGGCCGCAGTAGGGGTACGCCTCTTCGCTGTGCGGGATGTGCCGGTAGGGTTGTTTGGCGATTCATACCATCACACTGTCATTACCCAATTGTTGATCGACAATGGCGGTCTGTTTCGATCGTGGCAGCCATACGCGCCGGCAGTGACCTTTACCTACCACTATGCGTTTCATGCCATGGCGGCATGGTGGCACTGGCTGGCTGGCATTCCGGCGACGCAGGCGGTGGTATTGGTTGGGCAAGTGATGAGCGGTTTGGCAGCGCCGTTGTTCTACCTGTTGACGGCGCGGTTGACCAACTCTCGCCTAACCGGCTTGTGGGCAGCGGTCGTAGTAGGCTTTCTCAGCCTCTATCCGGCCTACTACGTAAATTGGGGCCGGTATACCCAACTGGCCGGGCAGACCGTCTTGCCGGCAGCAGCAATCGCGTGGATGGGATTGATCGATGGCGCATTGCAGGCGCGGCGTTCATGGCGATCCTTGGCAGCGCCGTTAGCACTGGCCAGCATTGCGAGCGCCGGATTAGCGTTCAGCCACTATCGAGTGGCGATCTTAGCAATCTGCTTTGTGGTGACGTATACGCTCGTGGCGTTGAGCCGATCAGGGCTGGTGAGCTGGCGGACGTTGGGGCGGTTGGGCGGCGTTGGCGTCTTGGGCGCGTTGGGGGCGGCGTTACTGGCGTGGCCGTGGTTGTGGCGCGTGCAGCAGGGCCAAATCACACGCATGGCGGCGCAGATTGTCACTACTGATGTCGAGACGCGCAATCCTATTGCCCTAGAAATTATCGGTGCAGCGTTTCAATATGGTCTCTTCCCGTTAGCCGCGATTGGTCTAGCCAGCCTGCTGTGGCAGCGAAAGAGCGGGGGACTGGTACTGGCAGTATGGGCCGGGCTGGCGTGGCTCGTAGCAAATCCGCAATTGCTCGGCTTAACCGGGCAAGGCTTGATTACCGCCTTTGCCGTCTTGATTGGCGCCTATCTCGTTGTTACGCCGGTAGCCGGCGCCGGTCTGTTGGCGCTGATGCGGTTGGTGGCGCTGATAATCAGACAATCGCAATGGCGCCTGAGCGCGACGATGATGACCGTTCAGATCGTAGCCGGCTTGGTGGTGGTTGGCTGGGGGGCGCAGATCCAAGCGGCAATGGTTGATTATAATTACCAACTCGCCACACCCGCTGATCTTCAGGCCGCTGCGTGGATCCGTGACAACCTGCCGCCGGATGCCGCCATTTTCGTGAACGGATTTCCGGCATACGGCGGGTATGTGTATGCCGGCAACGATGGTGGATGGTGGCTGACCTTTCTCACCGGACGTCGCACCAATCTCTTGCCGATGGCAGTGGGGTTTGAGGCGGTTGATCCGCCCAACTTGCTGTCGCTGATCGCTGAACAACATCGGGCTATCCAGCGTTACCCCATTGGCAGCGCCGAGGCGGCGGCAGAGTTACGCGCGTTAGGGTTTCGTTATCTTTATAATGGCCCAGCGGCTAACCCATCCGGTGAGTATCTTGACCCGGTACAGATCGATGCAGCGCCGTTTTACGAGTTAATCTATCGCCAAGACGGCGTGAGTATTTGGAGAATTCGCTAGTGCGTCTGGCAGTTGTTGGCCCAACCTATCCGTTTCGCGGCGGGATCGCGCATTATACGACGCTGCTGGTGCGTTATTTGCGCGCCGCCGGCCATACCACGTTCTTCTATTCCTTTACCCGCCAATATCCGGCTCTCCTCTTTCCCGGTCGTAGCGACCGCGATCCGAGCAATGTGCCGCTGCGAGTCGATTGCGAGTACCTGCTCGATCCAATCAACCCGCTGACGTGGTGGCGTTTGGTACGGCGGGTGCGGGCCGATCGGCCCGATCTGCTGCTCTTGCAATGGTGGGTACCATATTGGACGCCGAGCCTGACGGTGATTTCGAGCTTGCTCAAGCGTCCACCGGCGACCAAGATCGCGATGATTTGTCATAACGTGTTGCCGCATGATGGCGGCGGCGTGATTGACCGGCGATTGGCGTGGGCGGTGTTACGGCGTGCTGATGCCTTAATTGTGCATAGCGAACTTGATCGGTATCGCGCGCGGGCATTGATGCCATACGCGAAAATTGTCAAAGCGTTTTTGCCGACGTACGAACCGATCTTGCATGAAGCGGCTGCGGCGGCAAGTACGTTACGCACACAATGGCAAGTGCCTGACCACCGCCGGCTGTTGCTCTTTTTTGGCTTTGTGCGGCCATACAAAGGCCTAGAGTATCTGATACAGGCGATGGCGCACGTGCGCGAGCAGATCGATGCGCATCTATTGGTCGTAGGAGAAATCTGGGGCTCGTTAACCTATTATCAACGGTATGCGGCTGAATTTGGGGTGGCTGATGCGATCACGTTTGTGAATCGCTATGTGCCGAACGAAGAACTGTTGCCTATCTTTACGGCAGCCGATGTCGTTGTGCTCCCTTACATTTCAGCCACGCAGAGCGCAGTGGTGCAGTTGGCGTTTGGATTTGGCAAGCCGGTAATTACGACGAATGTCGGCGGCTTGCCCGAAGTGGTGCATGACGGGGTCAACGGCCTGATTGTGCCGCCGCAAGATGCTACGGCATTAGCGCGTGCGATTGTACGCTATTTCCAAGAGGATCTTGGCCCAATCTTGACCGCGAATGTGCAAGCCGCCACTGCCGAGCGGGCCGAGTCGTGGCCGCAGTTGGTAGCGATTATTACCGAACTAGCGCGTGATTTGCAAGGAGCGACCAAGTAGTGCGGGTTGTCTTTCTCTTACCGATGGGGCTTGACCGGCCCGGTGGACGGCGATATTTCAATATTGCCCGTGGCCTCGTCCGGCGTGGTATGCAGGTGCGGTTGCTGGCGCTCCATCCCGATTTTGCGACATGCGCTCAGCGTCGCTTCGTCGTTGATGGGGTTGAAGTCTGGTATGTCGGCCAGATGCATGCCCGCAAGGTTGGCAACGTGCCGGTGCGGTTTAGCCCGTGGCAATTGCTGCTGGTGGTCGTACAGGCAACGCTCGGCATGATCTGGGGTGTGCTGTGCTCGCCGGCTGATTGGTATCATTTGGGGAAGCCGCAGCCAATTAATGGCATGGCGGCATTGATTGCGGTGCGCCTGCTGCGCCGCCGGCCTTTGTTGGTCGATTGCGACGACGATGAAGTGACCGCCAACCGGTTGACCGCTGGGTGGCAACGAGCAGTGTTTGCCTTCTGGCAGTGGCTACTGCCGCGGATAGCGGTTGGCTTGACCGTGAATACCCGTTATTTAGCCGAGCGGATGGCGCGCGCCGGGCAACCGTGTGTGATTGTGCCGAATGGGGTTGATAGCGACAAGTTTACCGCGCCGCCAGTGGCGATCCGCGCGGCGTTGGCGGCGGCGTTGGGGGTGGCTGGCCGGCCAGTGATCGCCTATGCCGGTACGCTGGCGTTGCACAACCATCCGGTTGATTTGCTGTTCGCGGCGTTTGGGCAGGTCGCTGAACGGCATCCGGGAGCTGTCATGTTGCTGATCGGCGGCGGCGAAGATTTGCCATTGCTCCAAGCGTATACGGCCCAGCAACCGTGGCGTGATCGGGTCATTTTTACCGGCCATGTCCCGTATCCGATGGTGCGCGCGTTGTTGTCGCTTGCCGATGTGAGTGTCGACCCTGTGCGGAATGACTCGGTTGCGCTGGCTCGTTCACCGCTGAAGATTATCGAGAGTCTGGCCGTAGGCGTGCCGGTCATTACCGGCGATGTGGGTGATCGGGCCGAAATGCTCGATTTTGGCGCAGCGGGGATGCTTGTGTCGCCCGGTAACGTCAAGGCGCTAGCGAACGCGATTGAGGAACTGCTGAACGACCCGGCCCGCCGCGCTGCGATGGCGGCAGCGGCGATCGCGCATGCCCGGCGGTATGACTGGGATCGACTGGCCGAGCGGTGGATGGCGATTTATGAGGCGGTGTAGTAGCATGGAGTGCGGCCGTTTGACTGCCGCACTCTACATCCAGTAGGGTAGCTCGCTAACTGCCCTACTGGCCGGGAATGAAAATGACGTAGAGGGCGCGATATTCGCTCAACATCCCCTGTGCTTGCCGATTGCCAACAAAATAGATGCTGGCATCGAGCAACACGGCATCGGGAAAGACATGGGCTTCCGGGGGCAGCGGTGTGCGGCTCCACGCATCGGCGGCAATATCGTAGGTCAGCCCTTCGCGGCGCTCACCATCAAACACGAGCAACGTGCTTGATAGTGCAATGGTGGCGGGACGGGCAATTGGTTGCGGCAGCGGCGCGATGGCAATCCAACGCCGGTTGGGATCGGTGCTTGGTTCAAGCCGCGCACTCTCGCGCAGCGGGCCGTTGACGCCTTCGCCACCGATAATATACAGGCGACCGCCAGCGATGGCTGTGCCGGCATTGCGACGTGGTTGGGGCAAGGCTGGCCCCGTTTCCCACCGATCAATGATGGGGTCGTAGATAAACACTTCATTACGGATCGAGGTGCCATCCCAGCCGCCAATCAGGTATAACTGCCCTTCCCATGCCGCTAGGGTATAGCGGCTGCGTGGCGCCGGCAAGGCTGCGCCGGTATACCAGCGTTGTTCGCGCGGGTCATAGATTTCGAGCCGGTCAATCACGGCGCCAGTGCTATCTTCGCCACCGGGGACGAAGATCAAGCCTCGCAATGTGATGGCGCGCGCATGGCTCACAGCGGTTGGTTTATCGGTCAACGTCACCCAGCGGTTCGTTTCAGGATCGTAACGATCGACCGTAGCAACGGTGCTGCCATCGCGTTGCCCGCCGATCACATACAGCCGGCGTTCAAGGTCATAGCCGGTGAGGGCGAAATTATCACGCGGATCGTTGAGCGGTTGGCGGGTAAACCAGCGTTGTTCGGGGTTGAGACGTGATGTGGCGGTTGGATTTGTGGTTAGTGATGGGTTGCTTGTGGGACGCGCAGTCGCTACGAAGAGCGTAATGATGATCACCAACACCGCAGTGAGGCCAATCAGCCAAGAGAAGAAACGGATAATAGGGCGGGCCGGAGGAGTTGGCGCCGTTACCGTATCTTGCACGTCTTGCCCGGCGATAGAAGGGTTTGGCGCTGGCGCTTGCGGGGGCAAGGACGCAGGTGGCGCCGGCTCTGGGATCGTCGCCGGCGCAATGACCGGTACCTCTGAGACTGGCTCACTTAAAGGAACGGGTGTCTGGTTGTGATCCACTGGTTGGGGTGGGCCAAACGGCACTGGTTCGAGCGCCGATACCGCTTCATCAGTGGATGCCAGCCCTGCTTCTCCTACCGTTACGATCCCGGTACGGATCGCATACACGGTGGCCTCAGTCCGCGATTCGACGCCGATCTTGGCGAAGATATTGCGGAGATGGACCTTGACCGTGTTAACGCTAATATTCAAGGCGATTGCGATCTGCTGGTTGGTAGCGCCGGTCGCAACCAGTCGCAGAATTTCGCGCTCGCGTTCGCTGATTGGGCTTTCGTTCGTCATAATTGCATGAGTGATAACTTCGCCGCTTTGCGTTGATCATAACACATGCATCAGCGCCACAGTGCGAGCAGGAAGGTACGGCGTTGATTGCGCATCGCCGGTTTGAATGCTGTGACGGCGTGCAAGCCTTCTCGTATAATGAGGCAATATCATTCTCGCGTTTCAGACTTGCCATTATGATTGTACGCCGGTTGCGTCTCACAGTCCTGCTCAGCCTAGTAGCGGTCTGCTTATTGGCCGCACAGATCACGTCATTTCGCGTAGCGATGGCGCAGCCTACAGTTTCGCTCGAACTGGGCACCCCCTTTGCTGGGCAATACGTTGTAGGCCAGTGGCTTCCGTTACGGGTGACACTGCGCAATCAAGGTCTGTCGGCAGCGATGGTGACGGTGACGGCGACGCCAGCGGACAGTACGATCCAGTATGCGCGCACGCTGCGGTTAGCTGCGCAAACGCAACAATCGCTGTGGCTGTACGTCTTTCTGGCCCAGCCGGCGCGCGCCGTGTTCGTTACGCTCGCCATCGATGGGCTCATCGTTGACCGGCAAGAGGTGGCGCTGCTGCTGCGACCGGTGGAACGGATGCGAGCAGTAGTAGGCACCTCACCGGTAACCAGTGATCTGTTCGCTGCCGGCAGCTTACGGGTCGCCAATCTGCCGGATCATCACCTTGGTCTGAGCAACCTAAGCGTATTAGCCTTGTTTGAGCTGGATGGGCCGTTATTGGCGGCGCAACAAACCGCGCTGTTGGCGTGGGTTTACAATGGCGGCCATCTCATTATCGGCGGCGGGCCAGCCGCAATTGCGCTGCAAGCAGCACTGCCGCCGGCGTTGCAAGCAGCGACGATCACTGGCGCTGCCGTCATCGATCGCGAACCAGTAGTTACCCTTGGTAAATCGTCACTGAATACACCTTTGCTGGGCGTGAAGCTGGCGCCGGTCACCGGAGCACAGTACCGCGGCGATCCGGCGGCGCCGGCATGGGTGGAATATGCGGTTGGCCGCGGTCGCGTGACCCAACTCGCGTTTGCGCCGGAAGCGCTAGCCGCTTGGGCCGGTCGTGAGCAATTCTGGACGGCGCTGGCGCAGCCGGTGTTGTTCGTAGCAACGCCGGCCGGCGCGAGCGCCCAAATAACGCCGTGGCAGCTACAAATGCTTACACCGGCGCTCGATGCGCTGCCGCAGATCGCTATCCCGGCGTTTGCCCAAGGTTTGACGGCGCTCACGTGGTACGCGCTCGCGATGGTGTTGCTAGCGTTAGGGTTTTGGCGCTGGCGGCGTTTTGCGCCGGCAATGAGCTTGCTGTTGGTTGCGCTCATTAGCGCCGGTGTTGGGTTGTGGTGGGCCAACGCAAATGCTGCTCCGGCGTACAGCGCTTTGCGGATGACATTGATTGAAGTGATCGATAGTGAACGAGCGCAAGCGCAGACGATCAGCGTGATGCTTTCGGCGATGCCGCGCACGGAAACGATGGTGTTTACTAATCCGGTGATTGCCCGTCCATTCATCATTGCTGGCAGCGATGGTTCGCCGGGAGGCGGCAGTGAGAGCTTGGCGCAGATGACAACGCAGCTAGAGCGGCAGTTAGCGCCTTGGCAAACGCAGGCTTTGTGGACAACGGCACTCATTCCTGCGCCGGTAGTGCGATCGACGTTGGTGGTTGATCAAGGACGGTTGCGGGTTGATATGCAGAATGATAGCCAGTATACCCTACGCGATGTGTTCGTCGTGTATGGAGATCAGTTGTTGTTCTTTGGCACACTGCGCCCCGGCGCGCGCTCGGTCGCGCGCTGGCCGGTGCTGTTTACGCCTGCTGCTGCTGGTCTGTCGCTCGGTCAATTAGTGATCAAGGATTTGCAGGAGAATGGCTTGCTGATTGATGGCGACATGGAAAAGGCAGCACAAATCCGGGCCGCCTTGGCCGATGCGGCAGTGGCAGCGTTACCCACACGCTTTGATCCGGGGCCGTTTGTGCTGGCGTGGCTGGATCGCGATCCAACGGTGCCGGTACAACCCTCAATTGGGTCGGTTGAAACGCTCTTGGTCATGCGACCGCCGATTCGGGGGCAGGGTGAACTTTCGCTGCCAGTGGGATGGTTGCGCCTCGATCCTGCCGGATCTGAAGCATCGCCATGCCTCAATGGCCAAGGTGTGCAGTTGAGCGGTGAGATAGCCGAGATCCGTCTGCGCTTGCCGCCTGATTTGTCGTCGCTACGGGCGAGCGCCATACAGGTACGGCTTAGTCCCGCTGGCGCCACGAGCAATGTGAACCTCGCCCTTCGCGCTTACAATTGGGTAACGGGGGCATGGGACGCCGTCGCCTTCAATCCGCTTTCGACTATGACGATGACTGATGCTGAACCGTATCTGCGTTTCGGCGAGGTGCGGCTCCGGCTCAGCGGCGGGCTCGATCGACTGGGTTGCGTCGTCGCGACGGGTGGGGTGCAGGGAGTGTTGCCATGAGAGCGGCGTTACGCGAAGAGTGGCAGCAGCTTATCCAACGGCGCCGCATTCTGCTGCTCTTCATCAGCACCGTACTGGTGATGTTGCTGACTGCGCAGAGAACGGGACAACTGGCAGGAATGGCGACTCTGGCTGCCTTGCCGCTCTTGAATGCGCAAATTGGCCGCCTCTTCGCCACGAGTCTCTGTTTGGCGTTGCAGGGATGGGTGATGCTGCTTTCTCCCCTGTTGGCGGTGAGTGCTTATACGGTTGGCTTACAGTCAAAGATGAACTTGACCGTCTTGGTGGCGCGCTTGCTGGTAGTGTGGGCCGTGATGATCCTTGCCATCGTGCTCACCTTGCCCTTCTTTAGCTTGCTGCCACTCTTTGGCAGTCTGAGCTTGCCAGAGATCGGGTGGGCGTTTGCCGTGATTGTGGTGACGGTGTTACTCAGCGGTGCGTATGGTGTGTGTTGGGTGACGGTGGTGCGCAATCCGCCGGCAGCGCTGTTTTTGGCGTATAGTGTGCTCATGATGTGGTTGGTCGCTGGGGTGGTGATTGCGGTCTGGGATACGCAACCCACCTCACCGGTTGTCGTCGCCGTTGCGTTCAACCCGTTTGCGGCGCTGTTGGCGCCGCTGGCGCCGGCTTTCCCACCCGATGGTCCGATTGCCGCCGATTTGCAGAACTTGCTGCGGTTTACCCACGGGGTAGTGGATCGGGCAACGCCGCTCTACCGGCTCTATATCGCCGGGAGCGGGTTACTCATCTTGGTGTTGATCGGTATCGCAAGCTTTGCCGTTCGCCCGCAGCCGCGCCGCTGGCAGCGGTTTGATACGCTTTTCAGCATTGTGTGCGCGATCTATCTGGTGGCGTTAGGTATGGGGCGTGAGTGGTGGAGTGTGGCATTGCCATAGAGGTCACAAAGCGCGTTACGGCTGATTATCTCCGATCAGGTGCAACCCGATAGATTACCACACCCCCTTCGGCAAACGCTACCTCATAGCCGGGCCGGCTAGCAAAGAGTTCGGGACGCAGCGGCCCCTTGGGTGAAGTGTAGATGTAGTCGATCTGCTCAGTAGCAATCAAGCGCTCGAGATCGATCGCTTGCCCGTTCCCGTAGTCGATGATCTGTTGGCTGCGTTGGCGCGTAGCTTGGACTGATGCCGCATCGCCATACACAAACAGCGCCGGTGGCGTACTCGTCCACCTCCCGGTGAGCGGCATGATCCACCAGCCGCCATCGTTGCCGCGGGCGACTCCCGGGAGCCATGGCGCAGCGTTGATCAAAAAGCGGGCCGTAGGGTCGGTGTTGCCAGCCACCCACGCGATTGCTTCTCGGTCGGCAGCCGTCGCTAAGACGGTGATGGGGTTGACGATGGCGCGCTGTTGGTTGGCACCCCACAACGCCAGCCCCAGTAATACCGCCGTGCCGCCAATCTGCCACCAGCGGCGCTGGGCCGGCCAGATCAACGCTACCCCGCCGCTGATCAGGCTGCTGAGGGGGAGAAAGAGACTGATCGCAGCAATGTCAACTGGCAACAGCCAGAGGAAGGGCAAGCGCACGGTCGCCGGGTTGATCGCCAGCAAGAGCACACCAACACCGCTCCACAGCCACTTGCGCTGCGTGAGGCTGTAAATCAGAAGGGCAAGACCTGCCGGCGGCGCGAGATAGCTAACCAGCCATGGGTTGGTCAGCACTGCTAACCCTCCCACCCAGAGCATAAGCACCGCGGTAGCGGCTTGCCGGCGGGCCACGCCAATGGCGCCGCTGATCAAGGCTAGCGCTACCAGCCATTCGTTTGGGCCGATCCACATCAGATCGTAGTTGAGCTGGGCATACGAACCGCCGGTGGTGAGGCTTTGGGCGCCAGCTGCCGCCGGTACTAGCACCCGGCGCAGCAGCAGCCACCACCATGGCCCAGCTAATGCCACCGCAGCGATACCGGCCAGCAATGCTTGCGCGACGTGCGCGATGATGGTGCGTCGCGATTGGCGCAAGCTCCATACGATGCTCTGCGCCGCGAGCAGCGCGCCGCCAAAGACGAAGATGCGCATGTGAACGAGGCTCAACCCGGCCGCGATCAGCGCCGCCAGCGCCAGCCAACCGGTGCGTTCACGGCGGTGGGTGCTGTCAAGCCACTGTTGCCACGCAATCGCCAGCGCTGCCAGCAGCAACAAGCCGGTCAGTTGGGTGTAGCGGCCCCACGAAACATAATACGCTGGCATCCACGAGATGCAACCAACGATCGCAGCGGCCACCACCGCCGCACTCGGTCGCCGCCACCAGAGCAGCGCCAGCGCTGCCGCGGCCACATTCTGTAACCAGTTGAGCAACTGCCCGCTCCAGAGCATCACGTCGGGCAATGCACCGCCGCTCAGATGCCAAGCCGCCGCGATCACCACGTGATAGCCCCAGTGGTAGGGCATCTCGACCACCGGCAGGTAAGGGGTGAGCGTCCACGGCGCGCGCCCGGTTTCGACGGCGACGCGCACCATCAGGGCGTGATGCACCGAATCGACCCACGCTGGCAGGGCGAGATCGGCGATCTGTTCGGCCCGCAGCCATGCGCCGATCGCCAGCACAATCATCAGCAGCCACGTCGCGGCGGATGGCTGGCCCTGCACGCCGGCAAGGTCGCGCCACGCCGCCCAACTTGCTGCTAGCGCCAGCAGGATGGCGCTAATGATCAGCACCGGCGCCGGCAATGATCCGCCCACCGCCGTGACCCACAGGTACCCAAGCGGCACAAGGCTCAGGCTGATACCCACCCATAGCGTGACCCGCAGTAGCCACGGCGGGCGCGGGCCGGGCATGCTGCGTTCGAGCAGGTACCCCGGCGCGATCAGCCACAAGCCGGTCGCCAATAACACCCGTCCGGCGGGGAGCCAAGCTACGATCGCTGCCAGCAGCAATCCGCTCAGCAACCAGCGCCGGCCCGCGCTGAGCGCGACGAGCGGATGCTGCGCGGCGGGATTAGAGAGCATTGTTGTTGGGCGAACGTCGTGCTCGTTCACCGCACCAGCCAGAAGATCAACCCAACGACCACGATTGCAATCACCAGCAAGAGCGCCAGCAACTTGGCCTGTTCAACCGAACGGCGGCGGGCCAGCAGCGGGCGCGCTTCAGGGGCGTAGGGGACGTCGGGCAATTCGCTGAGAAAGATCGCGCCTAGCGCTGCCGGGTTGGTGAACAGCGTTTTGAAAAAGGTGGTCACCAACTCGCGGGCAGTGATCAGCGGCGGCGCCCAATAGGCCTCTTCCGGCGTGAGTGGCCGTCCGGTGAGCGAGCAGCGTAGTTCGGTGGCGGTCTCGTTGTTGCGCGATGGCATAGTGTACCTCGGTGTGTGTCGCCCCTACCCAATCCGGCGGACGAATCGCTCAATCCGTTCCAATGCCTCTTCGATCTTGTTCATTGCGGTGGCGTAACAAGCGCGCACGTAACCGGCCCCGCTTGGCCCGAAGGCGTCTCCCGGCACGACGGCCA
This sequence comes from Chloroflexus islandicus, assembly GCF_001650695.1. Taxonomy (GTDB): domain Bacteria; phylum Chloroflexota; class Chloroflexia; order Chloroflexales; family Chloroflexaceae; genus Chloroflexus; species Chloroflexus islandicus. Next base: position 5,227 of record NZ_LWQS01000068.1, on the reverse strand, counting down.
CCTGCTCGCTGTGCAGCAACTGCTCGCAGAACGCTTCGCTGCTCAGACCGAGATGGCTGATCTGCGGGAAGGCGTAGAAAGCGCCTTGCGGCTCGAAAGTGGGCAGGCCAATGCTGTTGAGGCCAGCCACGATCACCTTGCGGCGGCGGTCGTATTCACGCACCATCTCTTGCACCGCCTCTTCGCCGTGCAAGATGGCTTCAAGGCCAGCGTACTGGCTCATGGTTGGGGCCGACATAATCGCGTACTGGTGGAACTTGCGCACCGCGGCGGTGATTTCAGCCGGAGCGGCGAGCCAGCCTAGCCGCCAGCCGGTCATAGCGTAGGCTTTCGAGAAGCCGCCGAGCAGCACGGTGCGCTCGCGCATGCCGGGCAGGGCCGCGAAGCAGGTGTGCTCGACACCGTAGACCAGCCGGTCGTAGATCTCATCTGAGATGACGATTAGGTCGTGGCGTTCGGCTACCGCTGCCACTTCCAACAGCCGTTCGCGGCTGAGCACCGCGCCGGTCGGGTTGTTGGGATAGCCGATCAGGATCGCTTTGGTGCGCGGCGTGACCGCTGCTTCCAGCGCCGCGCCGGTCACTTGAAAGCCGTCGGCGACGCTGGTTGGGACATAAACGACGCGCGCATCGGCGAAGGTGACGCATGCCGGGTAAGAGACAAAGCATGGCTCCGGCATCAGCACCTCGTCGCCGGGGTCGAGCAGGGCCAGCGCGGCGCCGAGCATCGCTTCGCTGACGCCGACGGTGATCAGCAGCTCGGTTTCGGGGTCGTACTGCACCCCATAGCGGCGGTTGAGGTGCTCGGCCAGCGCGACGCGCAGTTCGAGCAGGCCAGAGTTGGAGGTGTAGGCGGTGGTGCGGTCAATTGAGGCTTGGCCGGCGGCGCGAATATGCTCCGGCGTGATAAAATCAGGCTCGCCGACACCGAGTGAGATCACGTCGGGCATGGTGGCGGCAATATCGAAGAAGCGGCGAATGCCCGATGGCGGGACGGCGCGGATGCGCCGCGCAATGCGCTGGCTGGTCATAGAGGCTCTCCTTAGTGGTATCGTGGCTGAGCGCCATTGCTCAGCGAGTTCTATCTTACCATGAGACGTTCTGCCTTACGTTGGTTGCATTGGGTGATGCTCGGCGCGCTGGCCGGGTTGCTGGCGCTCTATCTGTGGTACGCTGCTGAGCACGTTCGGTTGTTGCTCGCTTTCCCTTTCCCGCTCGATTACGGTGAAGGGCCGCTGTTGGCGCAGGTGAGCCGCTTGGCCGGCGGTGAACCGATCTGGCGTCTCTACGCTGATCCAGCCCAAGCGCCATTTTTGATCGTCAATTATCCGCCGCTGTACCTCTTGCTGAGCGCCGGGATGTCGTGGCTCACCGGCGCGCCGCTGGCGGCGGGGAGGCTGGTGGCGTTGTTTGGCGCGCTGGCGAGCGCTGCGGCGCTGGCGGCGCTGATTGGGAAGCGCGGGGCATGGCTGGCGCTGTTCTGGCTGGCCGTGCCGGTGGTGCGCGAGTGGATGCCGCTGATGCGGGTGGATTTGCTCGGCGTGGCGTTGGGGTTGTGGGCCGTGTGGGTGGCCGGCCACGAGCGGCTGCCGCCGATCTGGCGCGGCGCGCTGGCCGGTCTCTTGGCGGTTGGCTGCCTCTTGACCAAGCCGTCGCTGATCGCCGGGCCGCTGGCTGCCGGTGTGCTCCTGCTCGCCGGATGGATCCAACTCCGTTCCCACCCCGAAGCGCATGCCCGTCGCGCCTTGCTGGCCTTTCTCGCGACGGCGGCGCTGGCTGGCGGCGGGGTGGTGGCGGGGTTGGCGTGGGTGACGCAGGGGTGGTTTTTGCTGCACGTGGTGGCGGCCAACGCCAACCGCTGGGAGCTGGCGCTGGCGGTTGAGTTTTGGCGGCAGCAATTGGCCTTGCGCTGGCCATTGCTGCTTACGGCGCTGATCGGTACGGTGGTGGCGTGGCGCGCCGGGCAGCGGGTAGCTCTGATTCCGGCCCTCGCTTATCTGCTGGCCGGCACGCTTGGCGCGATCGGCGTGGGCAAGGTCGGCGCGTATGCCAACTACTTCTTTGAATGGTACGCCGGCCTGATTTGGCTGACCGGGATCGGATGGCGCACGCTGGCCGGCGCTCCCCGGTCGCACTGGCCTAGCGCGGCGGCGCTGGCTGGGTTGAGTACGTTGCTCATCGCGAGCCTGCTCTACTACCCGCCGTTGTGGGACGCCAACCGGCTGCGTCCGGCGGGGTTGATCGAACCGAGCCCGCCGCGCATGGTGGTCGGTCAATACGGGGTGTGGGCCGATGCGCAGCGCGAAGCGGCAGTGTTGGCGGCGCTGGCTCGCGTCGATGCCTCCCTCGCCGCCGAAGCCCAAGCTGCCGGCCCAGTCATCTTCACCGACTTGCCCGGTCTGGCTAGTGGCGCTGGCGTCACCGCTCGCATCCCGGTGTTCGAGTTTCGCCAGTTGCTCGATCAAGGGCTCGCCGATCAGACCGCTATCCTGCGTGAGCTGGCTAACGGCGAGCTACCGCTGGTCTTGCTCGACTACCTTGGCAACTGGCTGACCCCAGAGATGATCGCGATCATTCGCCACCGCTACGCCCAAGACGGTTCGCTTGGCGTGATCGACCGCTACCGTCCGGTCGCCACCGGGCCGGCCCAGCCGCCGTTGCAGCCGGTGGCGACAGGCGGGGTGCAACTGGCCGGGGTGCAACTGGCCCCGCCGCTCGGCGCGGCCTACGAACCCGGCCAACTGATCGCGCTCAGTTTACAGTGGCAGCGGATCGCGCCGCAACCGGCGGAAGGTCTGACTGTTGTAGTGCGGGTGCTCTTTGCCGGCGACCGCGTCGCTGCCCACAGCGAGCTGCCTTTGCTCTACGGCGCGCTGCCGCCGGCGCGCTGGCCAACCGCCGCTCCCATCGAACACATGCAACCGATCGCGTTACCGCTCGAACTGCTGCCCGGCACGTACCAACTGGCCGTTGGCTTGCGCGATCGGGCCGGGAACGACCTGATCGCGCCGCAGCCGGTAGCTACGCTGGCGGTCGAAGGGCAAGGCGGCGCCTTCTTCGCCGAAACCGGCTATTTCGTGCCGGCGCGCTTGCTGCAAACATGGGCCGAACTCGGCGCGGTCGAACGGGCCGGCTGGCCGCTCACGCCGGCGGTGCCGTTTGGGTGGGGATGGTTGCAATGCTTTGAACGGGTATGTCTCGAAACACACGGCAGTGCCATCCACCTTCGCCCGTTGGGTAGAGAATTGTATCTCGCTGAAACGAATCGCAGCGCGCACTGTGCTGATGGAACCTCGGCAGATACTCTCTGCCCCGGCTATGCCGTTCCGGCAGAGCTGCTGACCAGCCTCGGCCAACCGCTCAGCGGCGACATCCTCCGCAACGGCTGGATCGTGCAGTGGACGGACTATGCCCGGCTGGAGCGCAGCGCCGATGGCGCGACCTTTGGACTGGGCCGGCTCGGCGACGAGACGCTGCGCTTGCCGCCGGGAGTGCGCTACCGCTGGCCGGGTGGTGAGATAGGAGGTGAAGGAGGATGAGCACTCTTTGACAGTCTTTGATAGCTTTTATATACTAACCAAACAAGAGTTTTCATCAACCGACTGGCTTAAAGACCTATGACACCCACGAACCAATCGCGCGTAACCGTGCCTATCGAATGGATCCGGACGGTTGCTGAGCGGCTTGGCAAACAATTTCATGCAGAGCGTGTGATTCTCTACGGATCGCAAGCCTATGGCCAGCCGCGTGAAGATAGCGACGTTGATTTACTTGTGGTGACGCCGCTGCCGCCGCCGCGTTTAGAAGCATGGCGTTTAACGCGGCCATTGCGCGAGGAAGCAGGTTTTGCCCTGCAAATCGTGTTTATGAGCACGACTGAATTTGAAGAAACCAAAGATGTCGTTGGCGGATTAGCGTATCCGGCCCATCGTTGGGGGAGCATCGTGTATGCCGCGCAGCGCTGAGCAAGTGCGCTGGGATTTTGTGCAAGAGTGGCTGCGGAAGGCTGAAGCCGATCGTTTTGCGGCAGAGGTGTTATTGGGGTAAACCAAACAGATTATTATGCCGTCGCATTTCACGCCCAACAAGCGGCTGAAAAATGGTTGAAAGCCCTCCTTGTTCGCTACCAAATCCCTTTTCCCAAAACGCACGATATTGGCTATCTGTTGAAATTGGCCGCTCAAGCCGATGCCGCTTTACCGCAAGAATTGGCCGATGCAGAATTGCTTACCCCATTTGGGGTTGATTTTCGTTATCCCGGCGCTGAAATAGTTGATCGAGCCATGGTTGCGCAGGCCGTCGCGTGGGCAACCATGGTGAAAGACGCCGTGTTGAATCGGTTACAATCGTACCTTGCAGCAGGGCGGCCGCAATAGTCTTTGCCTGCTCATTCGATCTCTCAGATCGGCGCGCTAATCTCTCCCCTTTCTTTGCCCCGCTAAATCTTGACAGAAAAAAATGTCGTATATGATGGTAGTATCCGGTCGGGCAAAGAGAACAGGAGGTTTAGGGTGAGCATTGGCAATCAGTGGCGGGCGCTCATCAAGCGTTGGCTTGTCCCTGTATCAACGGCAGAGTTGTCGGAAATTATTGGTAGGATACCGGAAGATGCTAAAGTGTATCGTCCACTAGCGAAACCTGCTTCTGCCAATAGCAGTAGCGCAAAGCCAATTAGAGTCTTTTCTCAGCCGAGTTGGAGTTCAGCGCGAACTATCGATATATGGGCGGTTGACTACATTATCGATGAAGATAGCGCTTGTGGTTTAGTAGATGTCAGCTCTACAAAGGTCACCTTTATTCCATGGGATAGCATTCTAGGTATTGAAATATCGAATTGATCCATTACTTCGCAGCAACGTTAGCACCCGCTCCAACAGCCCAGCAGTTTGATGCTGGGCTGTTGGGTATTCTGAGAACCGCCGCACCTCGGCTGTCATTGCGAGCCGCGCTGCGCGCGGCGACGCAATCCCCTGCTAGAGCGGGAGGGATGTCTGCCAACCATGGGTCTACGTGAAAGCGGGAGATTGCTTCGGGGGCTACGCCCCCTCGCAATGACAGGAAGGGGCTGCGCCGCCGTGCGGCGGGATCGGGAGTTGGGGGAGAGGGATCGCCCCTCCCCCAGCGGGGGAGGGGCAACGAGGTGCCGCACTGGCGTTAATCCCCGGCCCTGAAGGGCCGGGCTAGGCTTACGAAGCCCGCTGCGCGGGCTGCTGGCCCTCACCCCCAGA
>NZ_LWQS01000067.1 GCF_001650695.1 Chloroflexus islandicus | reverse complement strand
CGCTTGCGGCAGGGGCAGCGACGGAGCGCGGGCGGCTCGCTTGCGGCAGGGGCAGCGACGGAGCGCGGGCGGCTCGCCCGCGGCAGGGGTAGCGACGGAGCGCGGGCGGCTCGCCCGCCAATGGGGAGAGACGGACAGAACATAGAACTGTCGATCGCTGTGCAATGCCGTAAAGCCTCGTGCTGCGCTCCACATCACCCCTCCCCCAGCGGGGGAGGGGCCGGGGGTGGGGGCATTTTGTCACTGGATTCCGCCCGTCCTTGCACCTCCCCTTCCCAACCCGCTGTGACCCTGCGCGCCCTGCGCGTCTTGGCGTCTACCGTCGCTGCGCCTTGGCTTGCGTTGCGTCTGTACGGCATCGCCCCCGCTTGCCGGCTGTGGAGTGCGGCAGTCAAACTGCCGCACTCCATATCTATCCGCCCCTCTCCCGCGCCAGCGGGAGAGGGGCTGGGGGTGAGGGCAAAACAGCGTATCGCAACGCCATGAACCATATCTACGCTTGTGCGTTCTGTCCGCCCTTGAACCTTCAGGGGCGGGCCACAGGCTTCTTATGGTCAGGCCAGCGGGCGACGGCGATCCGGCAGGATGGTTAACGCAGCGTAGATCGCTACCCCAACGCTGCCCGTCACGGCCAAGCCAACCAATAATCCGGCCAGATCGTCCGGCCAGCGATAACCAGCCGCCGGCGTGCCGCCGGGGATCAGCTCCCGCGCGTACCACCACAGCACCCCAACCGCTATACTCGCGCCGAGCGCAATGAGTAAGCGCCGCCACAGCGCCGGCGCTCGCCAGAGGCCCGGTATCGTGCGCCCAAGCACGATCGCCAACGCCAGCGCTTCGAGCGAGTTGGCAATGCTGAATGCAATCGCCAGCCCACTTACATCTACCCCTGCCACCAGCAGCGTCGCGCCTAACCCAATATTGAGCGCCACTTGCCCGATCCCGATCAGCACCGGCGGCCATGTGCGCTGCATCGCGTAAAAGGCGCGGATCATGATTTCTGAGGCGGCAAAGGCCGGCAAGGCGAACGCATAACCGGTTAAGGCGCCGGCAGTGTAGCTCAGCGAGAGGCTATCAAACGCGCCTCGTTCAAACAAGACGCGCGCCAGCGCCGGCCCCAAGGTGAGCAGGCCGGCGGTCGCCGGCAAGGTCAACCAGAGGATGCGCCCCAGCGTTGTCCGCACGTCATCGCTCAGCTCGGCTAGCCGTCCCTCGGCCACCAGCCGGGCCAGTCGCGGAAAGGCGACTGTGCTTAAGCTTAGCGCAAAGACGCCGTACGGCAAGAGCATCAACTGGTATGCCCAGCGCAACCCGGCGAGCTTGGCATCACCGTCGGGTAGGCGGGCGGCTAAGGCCAGCGTCGCCACGATGCTGAGGTGGGCCGCCGCTTGCCCGATCACGCGCGGCCCCATCGCTTGCGCGACCTTGCCTAGTTCGGGTAGATGCCGGCCTAACTGCGGTCGCAGGTGCATGCCGAGGGCGAACAGCGCTGGCAACTGGATCAGCAGGTAGCCGAGCGCGCCGATCACTACCCCCCATGCCATGCCCCAAATGCCCAGCCACGGCGCCAGCAGTGCGCCGCCAGTGATGCCGAGGTTGTAGATGCTGGGAGCTAAGGCAGGCATCGTAAACCGATCACGCGCGTTGAGCGCCGCCATTGCTAATCCTCCCAGCCCCAGCAGCAATGGCGAGAGCAAGAACAGCCGGGTCAAGGCTACAATCAGCTCAAGCGTTTCCGCCGTAAATCCTTGCCCGCCATACAAGAGCGGCGCCAGCCACGGCGCCGCCACAAACAACCCGGCGCTCGCGAGGGCGAGGATCATCAGCGCCCACGTCACCACCGCACTGGCCAGTTCCCACGCTCGCGCTGGCCGTTCTCGCTCCCACACCTCGATAAAGACCGGAATGAAGCTGCTGCCCAGCGCCCCGCCGATGATCACGAGGTAGAGCAGATCAACCGTGCTGATCGCAGCGCCATACGCTGCCATCTCAGCCGAGGTGCCGAAATAGTACGAAGCGACAATATCACGGATCAGACCGGTCAGCCGGCTGACAACAAAGCCGCCCATGACGATTAGGCTGTTGCGCTGGGTGCTCAGACGGCGCAAGACGGCGCTCAGTTGCACGGTTGGCGTTCCTATGCTATACTTCAGAGCTAGCGCGGCGAGCGAGCGCTCGCCGTTTCACGTGTCACAATAACGCGCCAATTATATCCGAGGAGTTTGACCTTGGCGAACACAAAATCGGCAAAGAAGCGCATTCGGAGCGATGCGCGCAAGCACTTGCGCAACCAGTCGTACCGCTCGCGGGTGAAGACGATGATCAAGAAGGCTGAGCTGGCCTTGGCTAGCGGCGTGGTCGATGAGGCTGCGTTGCGCCTTGCCTACAGCACGCTTGATAAGGCCGCCGTGAAGGGGATTATTCACAAGAACAACGCCGCTCGCCGGAAGTCGCGCTTGGCTCAGAAGGCCAAGAAGGTGGCGCTGGCCGCGCAGGCCGGTTCCGCGGCATAAGCAGGCGCCATAGCATGGGCAAAAGGTACGGGCGGGTTACAAACCCGCCCGTACCTTTTCATAGCCCTATCCTCGCTGCGCTTGGCACATCTCGACCACAAATAGCTCGAGCGCCGTTTCCGCCTGCATTTTTCCCGTCTTAATCGCATGGTCGAGTTCGAGCAGCCGGTCGTGGGCTGTGACCAATTCGGCAGCCGTAAAATTGCGCGCCTGCTCGGTGGCTTTCCGGGCGACAAACGGTTTCAAGCCCAGCTCGCTGGCAATGTCGTCAGGCCGGCGGCGCTGCGCGACCAGTTGCCTCACGTGCAAGAGGATCCGGATCTGGCGCGCCAGCATAAACAACACATACGGCGGCGCTTGGCCGTCTTCGATCAGTGCCCGCGCGCCGCGCAACGCCGCACCTAGCCGGCGCGTGCTCAGGTCATCGATGAAGGTAAACAGGTTCTGCTCTTGTTGGTCGGTGACGAGCCGGTCAACCGCCGCTTGATCGATCGTGCCGCCCCTCCCCACATACGTGGCTAGTTTGGCCAGTTCATTTGCGAGCGCGCGGCTGTCATTGCCGGCTAAATCAACCAACCGCTGCGCGGCGGCAGGCTCGATCGTCGCTTGCAGCGATTTCGCCCGCCGTTCGATCCAGCGCAGCAACTCTGGCCCGCTGAGCAGCGGAAATTCGCGCACCGCACCGCGTTTGCTCAAGGCGGTAAAGAGTAGGTGTCGCCGGTCAACCTCATCTTGTTCCACAAACACGAGATCGCATGTCGCCGGCACCCGTTCGCAATAGTCACGCAGCTCTTCCCGCGCTTTGCCGGCTTTGCTATGCTTGAGCGCATCGTACACGATCACCAACCGCCGATCAGCCAGAAATGGGTGCGCTTCACAGGCGGCGACTAATTGCTCGATGGTGAGTTTGCGTCCATCAAGCACACTGATATTCAGATCGGCCACCTCTGCCGGCAAGCTGGCCCGCAATTCAGCGACCGCTTCGCTGCGGGCCAACTCATTTGGCCCGTAGAATAGGTAAATCATCGTTCGTCTTAGTATCTAGGGTGCAAGCAATGGCTGCAATCAAGCGGGCAGCCCGTTCGGCTAACAAAGGGTTGAAGGTGTTCTCACCGTTCGCTATCGCGCGAATACTCAAGGTGCGAAATCCGCGTTGCCGCAATGGTGAGAGCAGTTCGTCACGCGCCGCTTGGGTGTGCGGTTCCAGATCAATCACCGGTTCGGCGCGATCGGCGTCCATCGCCAGCCGGTACAGGAGCGGATCGGCTGGCTCGTGCCGGAAGACGCCGCTACGGCTGATAATGGCTAATTGCCCGCACGCGAGCGGCCCCAAACCGATGATGAGCGTATTGGCTGGCTCGAAGGGGTAGCGCTCGATCAAGGCTTTGAGACCGTTTTGGTCGCAGTAGGCTGCACCCACAGCTCCTGCCCACACCTCCACGTGTTGTAAGCGCGGGATGGTTTGGCCGGCAATGATCAGCGTCGCCAAGGCCGCGATCCCGCCATCAGGCTGCATAAGCGGTAGCTGGCGGCGCGTGGCCCAGAGGAACAACAATGCACCGGCGAAAGCGCCGATGGCCAATGTCCAGCGCAGCGTTGATGCAGCGGTGTTGGCGGCGACTGCCAGCGGCAGGCTGCTGAGTGCTAGCCGGGCCAGCAATCCCTCATAGGTCGGCGCAATCAAGCGCGCAAGGCCGCGCCAAACCGGCGGCGTATCCAGCGGCGCGAGCAATACCAACCGCCAGCGTGGCTGAGGCGGGGTTTGCGTGTCAGCTACCTCGATCGGACGCACCGCAATGATATTTTGGCTCATCCCCGCTTGGCGGAGCGGGGGCAATGGCGCATACATCCCATCAATCAGCAACAGTGCCATCAGCCAGAGGCCAAACGCTATGCCTACGACTGGCTGCCAAGCTGCCAACCCGATCGCCGCCATCAACCCAATCGCCGCTGGTGCGAGCCGTGCGCCCGGATGCGCGGTAGCGGGCAAGGAATGGGTGGCGACACTGAAGCCCGCCTGTCGCAGGCGGGCATTGATCTGCGCGGCTGCCATCGCTTCTGCCGCCGAAGTTGCTGGCCGGGGGCCGAGCTGGGCGGTGAGTTCGGTTATCACCTCGCTGTCTAAGGTACGAACCGGCATCAACACCTCTGTCCGTCTATGGCGTTGGTGTTAGTGTGGGCGTTGGTGTTAATGTTGGTGTCAGTGTCGGATCCGTCACGATCGGCGCTTTGATCGGTGTTGACGTTGCCGGTGGTGTGGCGGGATTTTGCGGCAAGCCGGGTAGTGGTGCATCTGGTCGTCGGCAGTCAGTCTGGCCGGGCAAGCAGAGTAACAAGACCAAATCGTAGCGAATGAATTGGTTGCCAATATCACCAACATTCTTGACCTGCGCGAAGTAGAACCCGTCAACTTTAGGCGTAAACTCGATCTGCGAATCAAGCGTATTACCGCCCGGCATGTCATCATTGATGTCGAGGATGCTGACGCCATCGCGATCGGCTAGCACCAACACCGTATCTGCGCCGGCCAACGTATTGCCGTTGACGGTATTCGCGCCGCTGTAGCGCCGGGTATCAGTATAAATGACATAGCGTTTGCCGGCTTTGGCAAAGAACGTCACCCAGTCGGCGTCGCCGGTTGGGCAGAGACGCCGGTTCTCTTGCACCTCGTTCGAGGTGATCAGCCGCGCTTGCTCAGGCAAGCCATCCGGTTCAAAGATATCAAGACAGACCGACTCGACCGGCGCCGGCGTGGGGCCATAGCTTTCATCGAGCAATGCGATCACGTAGGAATAATCCGTCCCGCCGCGTCCGGCGTTGTCACGTACCCTAATGTAATAGATGCCGTCAGCCGGAATACGCACGGTAATGCGCGGACGGATGTCGCCGGGGTTGGGATTGGCCGGATCGCGATTGAAGAAATCGTCGTTGAACGCCACCCGGTTGAGATTGCTATCGAGCAATTCCAATGACAGGTCAATGCCCGGTTTCATCACCGGTACATCAATGGTGTAAACTTTACCCTCTACCCCGCCAAAATAGAGCCAATCCTCATCACCGGTCGGGCAGATGACGTGCTCTTGCGGAATCTGCACATCAATCCGTCTTGCCTGTGCCGGGAAATTGTCTGGTTCAAAACCATCGAAACAAAGGGGTGTTGGTGTTGTTGTTGGTATAGCAGTAGGAGTTGGTGTAGGCGTATTAGTAGGAATAATGACATTCACCGTAATGGGAAGCGTTACCGGATTGGTTGGCGCGCTGGCGCGCACAGCATTGATATTAATGAGATAAGTTCCCGCAGTTGCCGTCGTGGGAATGCTATATAAAAACGTGAATGTCTGTGAAGCATTTGTATTGAGCGTGACTGATGCGGTGGGATTGATGCTGATGGCTGGCCAGCCACTTGGCGGGATCGCCGAAATATTAAATGTTTCAGCCGGCCCCTGATTCTGTAAGGTTGCAGTAACCTGTATGAGGTTTTGGCCGGGTTGGCCTGAAGATGTTATGGCGATCGGGCTCCAACTGAAATTGACCTGTGCTACCGGCGCAGCCGCAACTGAAAACTGCTGAAGGGCAAGGAGCACCATGAGCAGGGTTGAAACGAGCGCAACAGTAATGTTTCGGGTGCGAACAGAGGGTTTCATGCTGCTTGCCGGCTCCTCTGCTTACAAGGCGACGAATCCACGCTCATTATAAGCTGTCGCTACCCTGAGTGTCAAACGTTTTGCGCGCTGAGGCGCATCAGGATGAGAATGGCTGCGTGTTTCGATGCTAACCTGTGATTATGAGCAGCTGGCCATCGGTAAGATGTGGTATTGTTTAGCCTAAAACGATATATGAGCTAACAATCTGATAGCATTCATAGAAGTTATACTAAAAATATCGAAATTTGATGATTAAAATGTCTGTACCGTCGGTGAAGAGTTCATTTCACGCAAAGCGCCAGCCTGCAATTACACTGTACCATAGCGGAGTATATTTCAGACAGAGCGCCAGCACGGCGCAGGAGGGGACCATGGACATCGCGATTGAGCTCGTTCATGGCTGGCGCTTGCTCGCTCGCGTGCGCGAGCTGATTGATGAGCCGGGCGTGCAGCGGTTAATCATTCGGAATGAAGACGGTGAGGACCTGATCGAAATTGGGGTTCCCGCTATGCTGGCTGGCGTGACCACTCGCCCAGTGTTGGCTGCCGTCAAGGCGATTGCCGACGAGATGCCACGAGTGACGATTGAGATTGTGCGTGGGGTGATGCTGGAGCGCGCAGTTGGCGAGCCGGAGCCCGAGACCGATGAGGAGTTTGATCGCGCGATCGATGTGGTTGAGCCGGTGTTTGAGCGGTATTAGCCTATTGAGCCGCTTGTCCTAAGATGTGTCCTCGCCAAGCGATACGGAGCGAGTCGCTCGCTCCGTGTCGCTTGGCGCTTTTGTTTGCTTTCCCTCGCCTTGATCCTTCCTGAGCCGTAGGCATGCGTTTGCATAAATATGGTATACTTTATAGCGCGTTTTGCGCTCAGTGAGGAGAAACCCTATGTCTGCTCATGCTCCCGCCGAACTCGATCTGGCGGTTGCGTCGTTAATTATGGTGCGGCCCGATGAGGATCGCGCCGAGTACGAAGAACAGTACGAGAGTGTTGCTGCCGTGCAGGATCAACTGCGCGAGTATGGTATTGATATCGATTTGCTCAGCCAACCCGGCGTCGAGGTGTGGGAAGGCTCGATCGAGACGATGGGTGCGCTCTACCAGTTGGCCCGCATGGCGGCCCATCTTGAGCGGGGCAACGATTTGGCCCCGATTATCGCCGATGGCCCCGTCCTCGAAGAGGATCTTGATCGCGCCGTGACCGATGTCTGGGACGAGTTGGTTCCCAGCCGGTACCGCCATCTGATCAACTTGCAGGGGATCAATAGCTATTACCTGCCGGTTGATTTCACTGATCCGATCTATCTGCCGTTTGAAGATGATGAGGGCGAAGAAGATCAAGCCTTCTTCGGCTCGTCGGTGCAGTTGCTGCGCGAGTTGTCTGAGTTGGCGCCGCAGTTGATCAAAGCCGGTGTCTCGCCGCGCTCCGATGCCTTCCGCTGCCTTGAGTCGCTCCGCGAAGCGGCGCGCCAGAGCGTGGAGTGCGGTTTGCCGGTTATCGTCTGGTAAAGGTTCCATGCAGGATGTGATCTTTTTCGATCAGCGCCCCCGTCCCGATCGTGATCAGACGCCGCGCGAGCGGCGCTATTACGTCTGGACGGTTGGGTGCCAGATGAATATCTCTGACTCCGAACGGTTGGAAGCTGCCTTGCAAGGGGTGGGCTATAGCCCGGCTGCCCGTCCCGAAGAGGCGAGCTTTATTGTGCTCAATTCGTGCAGCGTGCGCGCGTCTGCCGAAGAGCGGATTCTGGGCAAGCTCGGTGAGCTGGTGCGGGTGAAACGGGCCCATCCCGATACCAAGGTGGTGCTCTGGGGCTGTATGGTCGGCCCCAATAACCGCTCGATCTTTGCCGAGCAGTTGCCGATGGTCGATCATTTCGTCTCGCCTTCCGCCGTCGATGAGGTGGTCGCGCTTGCTCCCAACCCGGTCTATACCCTCGATGAACCGGCCTTACCAGTGCGCGATTGGCGCCATCCGCCGGTCTCGGTGCATGTCCCGATCCAGTATGGCTGCAATATGACCTGCTCGTATTGCGTTATTCCGCTCCGCCGGGGCCGTGAGCGTTCGCGCCCCTTGGCCGAGATTGTCGAGGAAGTGCGCCGGATCGTCGCGCGCGGCGCCAAGGAGATTACCCTCCTTGGCCAGATCGTCGATTCGTGGGGTCACGACCTCCCCGGCCGGCCTGAGCTGGCCGATCTGCTCGAGGCGGTCGATCCCATCCCCGGTTTGCTCCGGCTCCGTTTCCTTACCTCGCATCCGGCGTGGATGACCGATCGCTTGATCGAAACTGTCGCTCGCTTGCCGCGCTGCCAGCCTGAAATCAATCTGCCGGTGCAGGCCGGCTCCGACCGCGTGCTGAAGCTGATGCGGCGCGGTTATACCGTTGCACGCTATAAGGCGTTGATTGCCAAGATCCGCGCTGCGATCCCCCATATTTCGCTGACGACCGATATTATCGTTGGCCATCCCGGCGAGACCGAAGACGATTTTCGCCAAACCATGGAACTCTGCGCCGAGATTGGTTTTGATAAGGTGCATATTGCCGCCTTCTCGGCTCGCCCCGGCACCCGCGCTGCCGAACAAGAGCAGGATCCGGCGCTCGCTGTGCCGCCAGAGGTGAAGGAAGAACGCCGCCGCCGGCTTGAGCAGTTGCAAGAACAGATTGCCACCGAACGGATGGCTCGCTTCCTCGGCCAGACGGTTGAGGTCTTGGTCGAAGGCGAGAGCAAAGGCAAGTGGCGTGGCCGCACTCCCGGCAACCGGCTGGTCTTCTTTAGCCATCCTGCCGATCTGACCGGCCAATTGGTGCCGGTGCGTATTACCGTGACTAGTCCATGGTCGTTGCAGGGTGTCCCGCAACTTGATCAATAGGTTCAGTGCCCAACCCAAGGAGAACGACCTTGTCAAAGCAAGATGAAAAGATGCGGATTCGCCGCCGCCTGCAAGAAAAGGCGATTGAATTGGCTGCCTTGAATCGCTGGCAAGAGGCGGTTGAGTTGAACCAGCAGTTGTTGCGCGTGAGCGAGGATGCCGAGACGTATAATCGGTTGGGAAAGGCGCTGTTTGAGCTGGGCAAGTATACCGAGAGCCACCGCGCTTATCAGAATGCCCTGCGTCTGAATGCCTCCAATCCGATCGCGCGCAAGAATGTCGCTCGCCTCGAGGCGTTGCTGGCGCGTGGTATCACTGAAGCGCCGGTGACCCGCTCGACCCGCCAGCAGATCGATATGCGCATGTTTATTACCGAAACCGGTCGCACGGCCCTGACCTCGCTGGTTGATGTGCAGCGCGGCCCCGCCGTCGATGCCCTCATTACTGGCGAAAAGGTGGAATTGCGCGTTGAGGGCAAGATGGTCTATGTCGTCGATCTGGATGGCAATTTGATTGGCCGGATCGAGCCGAAACTTAGCCATCGCCTCGTCGAGCTGATGAATGGCGGCAATCGCTATCTCGCTGCGGTGGTGCAGTCTGATTCGCGCAATGTGCGAATTCTGATCCGTGAAATCTATCAAGACCCCAGCCAGCGTGGGCGCGTCTCCTTCCCCGGTAAGCTCGGTGAAGGCGCTACCGTCCTCTCCTCGCTCCGCTTCGATGAGTATGAGGATGTGCTCGACGAAGAAGAGTTGGTTGAAGAGACCGAAACGCTTGATGAGGACTTTATCGGCGGCGATGAAGACGAAGAGATTGGTCTCGATGAGATCGATCAAGATATCGCCGACGAAGATGATCATCTGGAAGAGTGACCTCTGCGCCGGCGTCAGGCTCTGTGCTGACGCCGGCTTCCCCTTGCGTTCCGTCCTGTGGATCGCTATACTACCTCTAGCAGGCGTGCGTCTCGCCGGTATGCGTTGGGAGATCGCCGCCGCGCCCCGCTTTTCCGGCGCTATGGCAGAAAGGGTAGGTTATGAGCTTCCGTCTGCACGAAGTGAATCCGGCGGCCACTCCAGCAAGCGCTCCTTCGCAACGGATGCCTGAGATACCGCCACAGCCGGCCACCATCGCTGAGACGGGTCTGTCGCTGGGTTTTCTGACCGATCACGTGTTGAAGGTGATCTATTTTTCCGGCGCTATCACTGGCCAGAAGCTCGAAGAGACGATTAAGCTGCCCTTTCTCGGCGTGATTGATAAGGTGCTTGAGTTTCTCAAGCTGGAAGAATATGTCGATATTATCGGCGCTGAAGGCGGTTTTAGCGAGCGTTCGTTTCAATATGTCATCACTGGCAAGGGCCGCAATAAGGTTCACGAAGTGATCGATCGGAACCAGTACGCCGGCCCGGCCCCGGTGCCGTTGCAGCAATATGTTGATATTACCCTCCGCCAGAGTATCGGCGAACTGGTGATCGATCAGGCGACGATTCGCAAGGCGTTTAGCCATCTGGTCGTCAGCGAGAAGATGCTCGATAAGATTGGCCCAGCCGCCAATTCCGCCCGCTCGCTCTTCCTGTACGGCCCTCCCGGTAATGGAAAAACTACGATTGCCGAGGGGATCGCAAATCTGCTTGGCGGGTTGGTGATTATTCCCTACGCTGTAGAAATTGACGGCCAGATCATCAAGGTCTTCGACCCACTCAACCATCAGGTCGTGCAGGTCAACGAAGTCGGCCATGCCGAGTTGCCGCCATCACCGTTTGGCGGGCCGGTGGCAGCGCCAGTCACGACCTATCCCGATGCGCGGTGGGTGGTCTGTAAACGACCGCGGGTGATGGTGGGTGGCGAGCTTGAACTCGAACAGCTTGAGCTGATCTTCGACCCGATTTCAAAGGTCTACGAAGCGCCGTTCCAGATGAAGGCCAATGGCGGCCTCTTCTTGATCGATGACTTTGGTCGCCAGAAGTGCCGTCCACAAGATCTGCTCAACCGCTGGATCGTGCCGCTCGAAAAGAAGGTTGACTTCCTTGCCTTGCAAACTGGCAAGAAGATTCAAGTGCCGTTTGATGTGCTGATCGTCTTTTCCACCAATCTCAACCCCAAAGATTTGGTTGACGATGCGTTCTTGCGCCGCATTCGCCATAAGATCGAGGTGCCCAATCCATCGCCAACCGAATTTCGGGCGATCTTCCAGCTCGTGTGCAAACAAAAACGCATCCCGTATAGCGATGATGGTTTGCGCTACCTCATCCAAGAACACTATATGAAAGTTGGGCGCGAGCTGCGCTCTTGCCATCCGCGTGATTTGTGCGATCAGATATTGGATGAATCGAAATACCGTGGTATCCCGCCGGCGATGTCTCGCGAGTTGATCGATCGCGCCTGCGAAGCGTATTTCGTCAAGCTCGGCTAAGGAGGTTGGATCACTATGTCGCTGCTCAAACGTCTTACCGGTAATCCTGCTCAGCCCGAGCCTGCGCCGGCTGTTGCTACCCCTCCCCCACCGGCTCCGGCAGCAACGGTCGCTCCGGCGCCTCCCCCGCCGGCTCCGGCAGCCGCTCCGGCCGCTCCGGCTCGCCCAACGGTGCAAGATGCAACACCGGCGAATGACCAGAAGCGCATGCTTGAGCTGTCGCTCTGGATTGTAGACCGGATTCAGGCTTCGTTAGGCAATCAGACCGAACTGAAACGCTCTCCTGAGACCGAACGGCTGTTGCAAGAGCGTTTTGCTCGCGTTTATCAGCAGGCGAACGTGAATTTGCCTGATCAAGATGTCAAGAAGCTCTTCGCCATGGTGTGCGATGAGCTGTTTGGCTTTGGGCCGCTTCAGCCGTTGCTCGATGATGATAGCATCTCGGAGGTCATGGTCAATGGCCCATACAAAGTCTACATCGAGCAAAAAGGTAAGCTCAAGCTGACCGATGTCCGATTTGCTTCTGATGAGCACGTGATGAAGATCATTGACCGCATTATTCGCCCGTTGGGCCGCCGTATCGACCGCAAGTGGCCGATGGTTGACGCTCGCTTGCCCGACGGTTCGCGTGTTAATGCGATCATTCCGCCTTGCGCGATCGATGGCTCTACGATTACGATCCGCAAGTTTTCTAAGAATAAGCTTAAGGTCGAAGATCTGATTCGCTTCGGTTCAATGACGCCAGAGATGGCCGAGTTCCTGCGGGCCTGCGTTGTCTCGCGTTTGAATATTGTGGTCGCCGGCGGCACCGGCTCTGGTAAGACGACCTTGCTCAACGTGCTCTCGAACTTCATCCCCGAAGATGAGCGGATTGTGACGATTGAAGACAGCGCCGAATTGCAGTTGGCTCAAGATCACGTGGTGCGCCTCGAAGCGAAACCGCCGGAGATTGATGGCTCTGGCCGGGTATCGATTCGCGATCTGGTGATTAACTCGCTGCGTATGCGCCCTGAGCGGATCGTGATCGGCGAGTGTCGTGGCGGTGAGACGCTCGATATGTTGCAGGCGATGAACACTGGTCACGATGGCTCGCTGACCACGCTCCACGCTAATGCGCCGCGCGAGGCGATCGCTCGTATGGAGACGATGGCCTTGATGGCCGGGATGGAGATGCCGCTGAAGGTGATCCGCGAGCAGATCGCGTCGGCAATCGACCTGATTGTGCAGCAGAGCCGCCTCGAAGACGGTTCGCGTAAAGTGGCCTACATTACCGAAGTGCAGGGTATGGAAGGCGATACCGTCGTACTGCAAGATATCTTTAAGCTCGAAATCCTCGGCAAGACTGGCGAGGGTAAATTGATCACCGAATTGCGCCCGACCGGTGTGCGGCCTAAGTTTACCCCTCGCCTCGAACAGCACGGCTTCAAACTGCCACCGAGCATCTTCGGCGCGCAGATTCCGGGCCAGCGGGGCCGGTTTTAGTCGGTGAACGTCACGCAAAGACGCGCAGACGCAGCGGGTTGGCCGGGTGGCTTGCAATCAGCGCCCGGCAATTGCTTGCGTCTTAGCGTCTTTGCGTTGTATTGTGTGTCACGGTATGGCGCGTCCAACCCAACTTCCGATGATCATTGTTGGCGGCGGCTTGGGCGGCTTGGCGGCGGCGATCCGGCTGGCTGCCCAAGGCCGGCGCGTTATCCTTTGTGAAAAGAACGAGCGTGTCGGCGGCAAGCTGAACCTCCATCAGGCCGAGGGGTATACCTTCGATACCGGCCCGTCGTTGTTGACGATGCCGTGGGTGATCCGCGATTTGTTCGCCGCCGCCAACCGCCGGATGGATGACTACCTCTGCCTTGAGCAAGTGGAGCCGACCTGCCGCTATTTCTGGCCCGATGGCGCGCGCTTTGATGCGTGGCAGCGACTGCCCCAGTTGATCCAAGAGATCGAGCGCATTAGCCCGGCTGATGTGCCCAACTTCTTTCGCTTTATGGCCCATACGGCCCGTATCTACGATGCGGTGGCCGGCCCCTTTCTGCTGCGCCCGTTCGATGGTTTGCGTGAATTGATCACGCCAACGATGGCGCGCCATGCTCTGCGCATCGATTCGCTGCGCAGCGTTGATGCGGCGGTGCGCGCGTTCTTCCGCAGCCCCCACCTACGCCAGATCTTTAATCGCTATGCGACCTACAACGGCTCATCGCCGTACCTGTCACCCGCCACGTTTAACCTGATTGCCTATATCGAGCTGGCGGAAGGCGGTTGGTATGTGCGCGGCGGGATGTACCAATTGGCCGTGGCGCTGGTCCGCTTGGCCGCAGAGCTGGGGGTTGATCTGCGCACGAGTGCGCCGGTGGCCGAGATCATGGTTGAGCGCGGCAGCGCGTGCGGGGTGCGGCTGACCGATGGCACAGTCTTGCCGGCTGCGGCGGTGGTGGTGAACGCCGATCCGCAATACGCTTACGAGCGGCTGATCCCCGGCGGCCAGCGCGAAGCGCGCCGCCTTGCCCGGATTGACCCGTCATACAGCGGGGTGGTGCTCTTTCTAGGGGTTGAAGGCGATTTTCCGCAGTTAGCCCACCACAACATCTTCTTTGGCGGCGACTATCCGGCTGAGTTTCAAGCGATCGTGCGCGAGCGCCGTCCGGCGCTTGATCCGACGGTGTATATCGCGGCGACGTGCCGCTCCGACCCTGCGCATGCCCCACCCGGCCACATGAATCTGTTTGTGCTGGTGAATGCGCCGGCTGATGATGGCCGGCTCGATTGGGAAGCCGTGCTGCCGGCCTACCGCGATCACATCATCGCCAAACTTGAGACGATGGGCCTGCGCGGTTTGCGGCATGCCATTCGCTACACCCATCACTGGACGCCGCGCGATCTGGCGCAGCGTTACCATGCCGCTTTTGGCGCTATCTATGGCATCAGCTCCAATTCCCCGTTTGCCGCCTTTGCCCGCCCGCCCCTGCGCGCGCGCCGGGTACGCGGCCTGTATTTCGTCGGTGGCGGCACCCATCCCGGTGGCGGTATCCCGTTAGTCTTGCTGTCGGGGCAAGCAGTAGCAGCCCGGATCGCGGCTGATATGCCGGTGTAAACAAGAAACACTTTACACTTCTGTAGGTGTGTCTGACGAATATTTAATAGCTTTTTAACCCTGCGATGGCTGATAGCACAAAGAATTGTGTTTTATCATCGTTAAGTTACGATTAAGTACTTGATTCTTGGCCTTCAGAGTGCTATGATAAGGCCGTAGCCTCGAGAGAACATCAGAAACCGGAAGGAGGAACCAACCACTTACGTGCAACCGGAAAGCAAGCGCTTCACCTCTAATGTAAAGAGTTATGTGTGGGTAAGTCTGGAGAGATGAAGCGTAAGTTCGGGGAAACGACCACCATCGCAAAAGAAGGTAAGGATGATGGGGTCGGGGAGACGAACAGACAAGCGCCAGATTACTGCTGAGTAATCGGATGCTCTGCGAGCCGTACAGTTGCCTCCCAAACAAACTCACCGCGTTGGGTAAGAAGGAGCTGCTGTCCCACGCTAGATGGTGAGATAATCCAATAGCAAAAGCTAGCCCGGCGCATCATCTGCTGAAGGCGGAGCAGCTAAAGGATCTGTGAGGGTACGGTGGTTTGGAACCTTCTTGCCGCTCTGGTGAACTCTCGAGGCGGTTGGTTTCCGAGAGGGTTTAACGTAGGCGGGTAATTAAGTTGATCCGTTTAGTCGCGATGCGGTAGGCAACTACCGCATCTGCGTTTTTATGCTGGCATCGGGGGAACGCTGTACCCCTACGCCATCGTCCAGCCGCCATCGACGGCCAGCGTCTGTCCGGTGATATACGATGCTGCCGGCGACGCAAGGAAGAGCACGGCGGCGGCGACCTCTTCTGGTTTCCCCAACCGGCGTAACGCGATGATATTCGCGCTCCACTCTTGGATCGGTTTGGGAATGGCCTGTACGAGATCTGTTTCGATCATTCCCGGTGCAACCGCGTTGACGGTGATCTGCCACGGCGCCGCTTCACGGGCTAAAGCGCGTGTCAGCCCGATGATCCCGCCGGCTGCCGCGGCAAAGTCGGCTTGGCCGGGAAAGCCAGAGGATCCGTAGAGTGCCGCCACATTGATGATCCGTCCGTAGCGCTGTTGCATCATCGGGCGCAGTGCAGCGCGGCAGGTGTGATAGACCCCGCTCAGGTTGGTTTGGATCGTTTGGCGCCAACGCTCGCTGCTCATCTCGCTCAGCGGGCCATAATCGGCGATCCCGGCACTGTTGATCAAGATATCAAGCTGGCCCCACCGCTCGAGTGCCGCATTCACCAACGCAGGCCCACTGTCAACTTCGCGGACATCGATCGCCAGTGCTGCGGCGTCGCTGCCAAGCGATTGGGCCACGGCGACAATGCTGGCCGCAGCAGGCTCGTCGTGATGGTATCCTACCAACACCCGCGCGCCATACCGGGCAAGGCCGCGCACAATCGCTTGCCCGATCCCTCCCGACCCGCCGGTAACGATTGCTACTTGTCCGGTGAAGTCGATCATAGTTGCTTCTATCCCGTTCCGTGGTGCAGTCATTGCGGTGCAACAACCTTACGGCATCACCCAACCGCCGTCGATGGTCAAGACATGGCCGGTAATGTACGAGGCGCGTGGCGAGACGAGAAACCGGATGGCGGCAGCGACCTCTTCGGGCCGGCCAAACCGGCCCAACGCGATCGCTTGCAACGCCCATGCTCGTAACGCTTCCGGCACGGTTTCCACCATATCGGTTTCGATATAACCGGGAGCGACGACATTGACGGTAATGCCGTCTCGGGCGACTTCACGGGCGAGCGAGCGGCTCAAGCCGATAATGCCGGCTTTGGCGGCGGCATAATTCGTTTGGCCGACATTGCCGGCCAGCGCCGCCAGCGAACTGACTGACACGATCCGGCCATAGCCGGCGGCGCGCATGATTGGTACCGCAGCGCGGCAACAGAGAAAGACTGAGGTCAGATCGGTTTCAATCACCTGTTGCCATTGCTCAGGGCGCAGGCGGGCCAGTGGCGCATCGGCAGTGATGCCAGCGTTATTTACCAACACGTCGATCCGGCCCCAGCGTTCTAATGCTGCTTGCACCATGCTTGCCACTGCCTGCTCATCGGTAACGTTGGCTTGATAAGCGAACGCATCACCGCCATTGGCGACAATTTCAGCCGCCAAAGCTTCAGCCGCCGAGGCGCTCCGCTGATAGTTGATCAATACGCGCGCCCCGGCAGCAGCCAGCTCAATGGTTGTGGCGCGCCCGATCCCGCGCGCGCCACCGGTAATAATCGCAACCTGCCCCTGCAATTCCATAGCACTCTCTATACCGGTTGCATGGCCGTCAATGCCCGGACATCCTCGAAGGTAGCGACGTTGATCAAGCGTGCTGCAGGCGCAATCCGGCGAATCAAACCGGTCAACACTCTCCCCGGTCCGATCTCGACAAAGGTTTCGACCCCCATCGCCACCATGTGCTGTACCGACGCAATCCAACGTACCGGCGCTACTACTTGCGCAACCATCTCGCGCCGCACATCATCAGCATCGCGGAGCGGTTCCGCCGTGACATTGGCAATCAGCGGAATATCTAGATCGCGGACGGTCGCACTGGCAATTGCCTGTGCCATGCCTTCGGCGGCTTCGACCATCAAGGGGGAATGGAAGGCTGCGCTGACTTTGAGGGGAATCACCCGTTTTGCGCCGCGACTTTTGGCGAGCAGACTGGCATGTTCCACAGCCACCACACTGCCGCTGATCACGAGTTGGTCAGGGGCATTGTAATTGGCGATGACAACGGTGCCGTGCAGTTGGTTGTGGTGTTGCAGCGCCGCACTGACCTCTTGGCAGATCTGTTCGAGGATGCCGGCATCAAGCCCAATGACGGCGGCCATGCTGCCATCGTGCGCGGCGGCCATCAATTCACCCCGGCGGCGCACGAGGCGCAACGCCGTGGTGAAATCCAACGAACCGCCTGCAACCAAGGCCGAATATTCGCCAAGGCTGTGGCCGGCGACCGCAATCGGTGGTTCGAGCCGGTCGCCCAATAGTTCGCGCATCGCGGCTAAGAGGGCCATGCTGGTGGTGAGGAGCGCCGGTTGCGCATTCTCAGTGGCGGTGAGGTCGGTTTCTGGCCCGCTAAAGCACAATTCACTCAACCCGAAATCAAGCGTCTCGTCCGCAGTGGCAAAAATCTGGCGCGCTGCTGCCGATGCCGCGATCAAATCGCGCCCCATGCCAACTACCTGCGATCCCTGACCCGGAAAGACCCATGCAATGCTCATGGTTGGCCCGCCTTCTCCTTCCCTGCCAGCGCCGTGCCCTCCCCCTCGGCTCTTGCGCTAGCGTGACCGCTCATCGTCCGTGTTAGCTCGCTATAGCTTCTGGGCCGCTCATTGCGGCCCAGCAAACCCCTTACTGCGCCGGACGGCCCCAGCGTACCACGCCCGACCCCCACGTTAAGCCGCCGCCAAATGCGGTGACTAAGACATAGTCGCCAGATGTAATCCGGCCCTGTTGGGCTGCTTCGTACAGGGCAATCGGAATAGAAGCCGCCGACGTGTTGCCATACCGGTCGAGATTGATCATCACCCGCTCAGGCGGAATTTCGAGCCGGCGCGCGACCGCATCAATGATCCGCACGTTGGCTTGGTGCGGGATCACCAGCGCAATATCGTCGATCGTCAACCCAGCCGCTTGCACTACCTGCATCGCTGAATCGCTCATCTCACGCACGGCGTGCTTAAAGATTTCACGCCCATTCATGTAGACATATTGCCGGCCTTCAGCCAGCAGCTCGGCAGTGAGCGGCATGCGTGTGCCGCCGGCATCGACCGCCATCAGGTCTTCGAGGTTGCCGTCGGCGCTCAGGTTGGAAGCGATCAGGCCAAACGGCTGATCGGTCGCTTCTAGCACCACTGCACCGGCGCCATCGCCAAACAAGACGCAGGTATTGCGGTCATCCCAATTGATATAGTGGGTAAAGATATCGGCCCCGATCAGCAAGAGGCGGCGGCTCACCCCGCTTTTAATCAGGCTCGTGGCGACGGTCAGCCCGTAGACGAAGCCGCTACAGGCTGCTGCTAGATCAAACGCGGTCGCCCGTGGGATGTTCAGATTCGCTTGCACCGTGCAGGCGGTCGCGGGGAACGGTCGATCAGGGGTGCAGGTAGCGACGATGATTGTATCAATGGTCGCCGCATCGACTCCCGCCATTGCCAGCGCCTCGCGTCCGGCGGCGGTTGCCAAGGTTGATGTGCTCTCACCGGGGCTAGCGACCCGGCGTTCACGGATGCCGGTACGGGTGCGGATCCACTCATCAGAGGTGTCAATCCGTTGTGCCAGCTCATCATTCGTGATCACGCGCGAGGGGACGGCCATACCCCAGCCGATCACTGCCGCGTAACGTTCCCTGCTCACCCTCACGGCCTTTCTATCTACGGTAAAGGGCTGCCAAACCGATCCGATCGGCAGGCAGCCCCTTCATGCCTGTGGACCCTGTACGTGTCACGATCCAAGCGTAACTGACTACTCAGCGTTCACTTTCAGGACCTGCCGGCCCTTGTAGTAACCGCACGACAGGCATGCGCGATGCGCCCGCATCAATTCGCCGCAGCGCGGGCAAGTTACCATGACCGGCGGTGTCAATGCCAGATGCTGCCGCCGGTTGCCGCGCCGGTGGCGCGATACTTTTCGCTTCGGTACTGCACCCATGATTTGTTACTCCTCAGTTTTGGTTCCGTTGTCGCTCCGCCCATTCACGCAGCGCAGCGAAGCGTTCATCGACTGGAGCGTCGTCTTCCTCAATGCCTTCCGACTCAACCGTATAGTTAACCGGTTGGTCGCGGTAAGCCGGCGCGACCGGGTTCATCGGCAAGCTGATCAGCGCGTAGCTACGAATCGCTTCACCCACATCGATATGGTGCAGCTCATCGAGCATAAACGGATCATCTTCCACCGGTTTTGGCAATCGGTGCCCATTCACCACATCGACCACAGCGTAAAACTGATCGCTGAAGTCGAGATCAAGTTCATAATCGAACTGTTCAAGCGAGCGCACGCAGGTGAGGGTGACAACGCCGTGAACAGTCACTTGTGCGTACACACCGGCCGCCGTGCGGGTCAACCGGAGGCGGCCGCTAATATTGCGCAACGTCAAATCGTCATCGAGCCGCAGCGATGGCTCGGTAAACGAAATATCACGTCGCGCCCCCATCTCTTCGCGCAGCAGTTGCGCGAGATTAAACCGTAGAGCTGTCATAACATTCACCAGTGGCGCGCCATTGGCCCCGCCACAAGCGCCAAATTATAGGCGAGAGAGTGGCGGGTTGTCAAGCGCCCGGTTGGCGCTCATCCAGCGCATGCAAGCCATTCCGCACGCTCGTGAGCAACTTGCTCAGCCGCTCATCGAGTTCTTCCAATACTTGCCGGGCGTAGGCGTCAGCGCCGGCGCGCACCTCAGCGGCTTCTTGTTCGGCCTGTTGCAGCAAGCGCGCGCGTTCTGCTTCAACCGCCGCCAACAGACCGCGTTCGCTCAGCACCTCTTGCACGCGGGCTTGCGCAGCAGCGAGCAATTGCTCTTGCTCGGCGATAATCCGGCGGGCGCGCCGGATCTCTTCGGGAATGACCGTGCGCATCTGGTCGATGATCTCGAGCACGCGACCTTCATCAATCAGCGTGCGCCCGCCGCTGAGGGGCAAGCGAACCCCGGCAGCGATCACTTCTTCCAATTCATCAATCAGATCATCCAGCTCGATGGCGATCACCCCCTCTGCGCGAACTTTTCCCGTAAGGCCGCCACAACCACCGGTGGCGCAAATTCGACCGGATCGCGCCCTAGGCTCGCCATTTCACGCACAGCCGTCGAGCTGATGTGCGCGAATGGCCGTCCAGCCATCAGCACCACCACTTCAATCTCGGGATCGATCGTCTGATTGACCTGCGCCATTTGGAACTCGGCCTCAAAATCGCTCCCGGCGCGCAGGCCGCGCACAATGGCGCATGCACCAACCTCACGCGCGAATTCGACCGTGAGGATATGATAGCTCATCGCTTCCACATTGGCGAGGTCGGCAGTTGTCGCTCGTAACAAGTGCAAGCGCTCTTCGGTTGAAAACAGCAACCGCTTTTGTGGTCGATCGAAAACGGCCATGATAACCCGGTCGAAGATGCGCGCAGCGCGGCGGGCGATATCAAGGTGAGCGTAAGTGACCGGATCGAAACTGCCGGGATAGATGGCGATGCGCATGGCTTACCCTTCTTGTTCCGGCGTAGCGGTGGTCGCGAGTTCGTAGATCGAAAAACAGGAATCTCCCAGCCGGCGAAATTTGATCCGGTGCAGACCGGGATACGCATCGGCAAGCACGACACGAGGCGAATGCCCGACAATCAGCAAACTGCCCTCTTTGCCAACGCCACTGCTCGCGACGAGCTGCATGGTCGCCTCGATCTCTGGATCAGCATACGGCGGGTCCATAATGATTATATCATAGCGTCCAACGCCGCGCTGACGGTGCAAAAAGCGATCAACCGGCATGTGATGGATGCGCGCTTGCTGATCAAAACGAGTATGGCGCAGGTTTTCGGCGATGATCGAGCAGACGTGCGCATTGCGCTCGACGAAATCGGCGCTGTCAGCCCCGCGCGACAAGCATTCGATGCCGAGCGAGCCGGTGCCGGCGTAGAGATCGAGCACGGCGCCGCGAATCGGCCCGTACCCTTCCAGCACGGAAAAGAGCGCCTCTTTGACTCGATCCAGCATTGGCCGGGTGCCAAGCCCTTTCGGCGCTTTCAGGCGATGCCCTTTGGCTTTTCCGGTGATCACGCGCATACCAACCGCCCAGTGAATGATAATGCATAGCAGACGGCCGGGTCGCGGACCGTCTGCCTGCTTGCATCGCTGCGATAATCGCTGATGTCTGCGTTAGCGCTTGGTGTACTGAGGCGCCTTGCGCGCGCGCTTGAGACCGACCTTCTTCCGCTCTTTCGCGCGCGGGTCGCGGGTGAGCAGGCCAGCCTGCTTGAGCGTTGGGCGCAGCTCGCTATCGTAATCGAGCAGGGCGCGGGCAATGCCGTGCCGCACCGCACCGACCTGCCCGGACACGCCGCCCCCCTTGACCTTCACCAGCACGTTAAACGTGTTGAGGTGATTGGTCAACACCAGCGGCAGCCGCAGATTGCGCTGGAACAGATCGCGATTGCCGAAGTAGTCTTCCGGCTTCTTACCATTGACGATAAAATCCCCACTGCCGGGGAAGAGGCGCACCCGCGCCACCGCCGTCTTGCGGCGGCCGGTGCCCTGATAGTAGCGCTTGGCTTCCATTCCTTCTCCTCACCACCTGTGCGCCGGGAATGGCGCGTGCTCGTGATCAACGCGCGAGGGCGCGAGTTTGCAGTAACAACGGCCCACGCTGCACTAGCGCGGGATGTAGGGCTTGGGCTGCTGCGCAGCGTGCGGGTGGTTCGGCCCGGCGTAGATGCGCAGTTTGGTCAGCAACCGGCGGCCCATCCGGTTCTTCGGCAGCATCCGCTTGACGGCCAGCCGCAGAACGCGATCCGGGCTCTTGGCCAGCATCATCTTGTACGGGGTAGCCTTAATGCCACCCGGATACCCAGTGTGCCGATAATAGATCTTCTGATCCGGCTTGCGCCCGGTCAACACAATCTTCTCGGCGTTGACCACAATCACGAAATCACCGCCGTCGATCGACGGGGTATACGTCGGCTTGTGCTTGCCGCGCAGCAGCGTACTGATCTGCGTCGCCAACCGGCCGAGCACCTTCCCGCTCGCATCAATGACGTACCAGTCGCGCTGCACTTCTGACGGTTTCTGATGATAGGTCTTCACAGCACCTATTCCTCGTGTACGTAGGACGAAGGCTGTTCGACCTTCGTCGTGCCATTTTGCCGTTCTATTGGTTCAACCCAGCGAATAAGGCCGGGTGGGTAGCGCACCGCCGTGAGCGTCAACCCGTGCGCTGGGGCGGTTGGCCCGGCCAGCCGGCGATCACGGCTGGCCAATACCTCACCAAACTGATCGACGGTCATTCGCCCACGCCCAACGAGCAGCAGCGTGCCGACGATCATCCGCACCATATGTTGCAGAAACGCATTTGCCGCTAGCTCGATGGCTAACAACCGCCGGTCAAACCACTCCCGCTCGACGATCCGGGTCCAGTGCATTGTCCGCACCGTCGAGCGTTGGGTTGGCGTGGCCGTCGTGAAGGCGGCAAAATCGTGCGTTCCCTCCAGTAGCTGAAGCGCTGCGGTCATTGCCGGCACATCAAGCGATCCTGCATAATGCAGCGCCTGATGGCGGAGTTGCGGCAATGGCGCCGGCGCACAATCGATCAGATAGCGATATTCACGCTGCAGAGCGCTAAAGCGCGCGTGAAAATCGCGCGGCGCTTCACCGACATTCTGCACCGCCAGATCGGTTGGCAGATGCGCATTCAGGCCACGCCAGATAGTAGCGAGCGAATGGCGAGTGTCCGTTTGCACATGCGCCACCTGCCCAGAGGCGTGGACACCGGCATCGGTGCGTCCCGCCAACACAATCCGGCGTTGTTCCTGCGTCAGCGCCTCCCATGCCGATTCGAGCGCGCCTTGCACCGTGCGAATGTCGGTTTGCCACTGCGAGCCGGCGAAATCGGCGCCGTCATAGGCTAGCAGCAGCGCAATCGTCCGCATCAGACCAACTCGATCAAGGCCATTTCAGCCCCATCGCCGCGGCGCGGGCCGAGCTTGGTAATCCGCGTGTAGCCGCCATTGCGCCCGCCGTAAGTGGTCGGCGCAAAGGTAAACAGCTTGCGCATCGCGTCCTTGTTGGCCAGCTTCGAGAGCGCCATCCGGCGCGCATGCGGCGTATCCTCGCGCGCAATCGAGAGCAGTTGTTCAATTTCAGGCTGGACCGCGCGCGCCTTGGCCAGCGTCGTCTTAATCTTCTTGTGCTCAATCAGGGCGATCATCAGGTTACGGTAGAGCGCCTTGCGGTGCTCATACGACCGCCCCAGCAATTTTCCGGCATGTCGATGTCGCATGGTCGTATCCTCTTAGCGCGACGCCCCATTCGCAGGCAATCGCGGAATATAACCCCGTTCGATCAATTTATCGCGAATCTCTTCCATCGATTTCTGGCCGAGATTGCGCACCGACAAGAGCGCCTTCTCGTCCATCTGCAACACCTGACCGATCTTGGTGATTTCGGCCCGCTTCAGGCAGTTATACGTGCGGGTCGAAAGTTCCAACGTCTCGATCGAGGTGTCATAGACGCTCGCTGGAATCTCCAAGCCATTCGCTTCAGGCTGGGATTCCGGTTCGGCGGCCAGCCGGTTGAAATTCGCGATCGTCGTGTTGTAATGCACCAACACCCGAGCCGCATAGTCGAGCGCATCGACCGGTCGCACGGTGCCGTTGGTCCACACCTCAAGAATCAGGCGGTCGAAGTCAGTTGCTTGGCCGATACGGGTGTTTTCCACCATATAATTCACCCGCGGCACCGGCGTAAAGATCGCATCGATCGGAATCTCACCCAGCGGGAGGATTCCGCGCTGATCAGCCGACAGATAGCCGCGACCGCGCTCAATCGTTGCCACCAGCTCAAACTGCGCCTGCGCATGTTCGAGGGTGCAGATATAGTGATCGGGATCAACGACCGCCAGCCCCTCTGGCAAGACCAGATCGGCTGCCGTCACGATGCCCGGCCCCTGCTTCCGGATCGTCGCGGTTGCCGTGCCTTCGTGGCGGCCACGCAGGTGGATGCCTTTCAGGTTCAAAATGATCTCGACCACATCCTCGGTTACGCCGGGGATGGTATCGCTCTCCTGATAGACACCGGCAATACGCACGTGGGTAATCGCCGATCCGGGAATGGCGGTAAGCAAGACGCGCCGCAGCGCGTTGCCGAGCGTATGTCCATAGCCCGGATCGAGCGGCTCGATTTTAAAGCGCCCAAAGGTCTCGGTCGTCTCGACAACCTCGATCTTTGGTTGAGCGATATCGAGCACGGCTGCCTCCCATTTCTTCGTTTGCATCCCGCAGACGGGAGCTACTACCGGCTATAGAACTCGACGATCAACTGCTCGTTGATCCCGGCCTCAGCATCTTCACGGCGCGGCAGCGAGACCACTGTACCCGAGAGGTCAGCGGCATTCAGCCGCAGCCATTCGGGGGCGCGGTGCTTGTTTAACGCGCCGCTATCGACCAGATTCTTAAAATAGGTGCGGCTGCGGCTCTGCGGGCGCACCGCGATCACCTGCCCAACCTTCACAGTATACGACGGGATATTTGTCTTGCGACCATCAACAACGATATGCCCGTGATTCACCAATTGGCGAGCCTGCGCGCGTGTCGTGGCGAACCCAAGCCGGTACACCACATTATCGAGCCGGCGCTCGAGCAAGCTCAGCAAGTACTCGCCGGTCACGCCGCTGCGGCGCGACGCCTGCTCGAACAAACGGCGGAACTGGCGCTCGAGGACGCCGTACAGAAACTTTGCTTTCTGCTTTTCGCGCAACTGCATCCCATAGTCGGACAACTGCCGGCGACGGGCGGCAGCACCGTGCTGGCCCGGCGGATCCGACCGCTTGTTCAGAATGCGCTGTCCTTTTTCGGTGATTCCAATCCCCAGCCGCCGGCTCACCTTACCGACGGGGCCTGTGTATCGCGCCATAGTCTTCCTTATCCTTTGTCAATATCACGAACGCAGGGAAGCTGCGTTCCACTTTGCACGCCTGTGAGATGGGCGCCGGCGCTGCTGCTTGCACGCGCCACCGCAGTGGGCGTCCGGGAACAATGCCCTCCGGTTCCAGTTGCGGTCGTCTCACAGTGACAGAACGAGTACTTTGTCGCTACCCATCACCGAACCGTTGCGCTTACACGCGGCGGCGCTTGGGCGGGCGGCAGCCGTTGTGCGGAATAGGCGTCACATCAGTAATCGCCGTGATCTGCAAACCAGCGGCCTGCAACGACCGGATCGCGGCCTCGCGGCCAGCGCCGGGGCCCTTCACAAACACCTCAACCGACCGCATGCCGTTTTCCATTGCCTTGCGGGCGGCGTTCTCGGCGGCCACCTGCGCAGCGTAAGGGGTGCTCTTGCGCGAGCCTTTAAAACCGCTCTGGCCGGCGCTCGCCCAACACACCACCGCGCCCTGCGGATCGGTAATCGTCACGATCGTATTGTTAAACGTGCTCTGAATATGCGCCTGACCCCTCGGCACATTCTTGCGTTCGCGGCGCTTGCCTCGCTGGCGTGCCGTCGTCGTGGTCGCTTTTCCCTTCGCGGGCATGCCTCACTCCTTATCGCAATTACTTCTTGGTCTTCTTCTTGATACCGATCGCCTGACCGCGCCGCCCGCGGCGAGTGCGAGCATTGGTGCGCGTGCGCTGGCCACGCACCGGCATGCCGCGGCGGTGGCGCAAGCCACGGTAGCAGCCAATATCCATCAGGCGCTTGATGTTCAACTGCACCTCGCGGCGCAAATCGCCTTCGACCCGATACTCGCGATCGACAATCTCGCGAATCCGGCCAACCTCTTCCTCGGTCAGATCACGCACCCGGCGCTCGGGATTCACATTCGCCTTGCGCAGAATGTCCATGCCATTCGAGCGCCCGATCCCATAGATGTAGGTGATCGCAATCTCGATCTTTTTGTTGCGGGGAATATCAACCCCGGCGATACGTGCCATGCCTGTCCTCTTCGCTACTGATAGGTTCCGCCAACCGGATGCGGCTGGCGGAGCGTCCTTCTCGGCCCGTCAGAGCGGGCGGATATTGCCTGCCGTTATCCTTGCCGCTGTTTATGCTTCGGTGTGCGCGAGCAGATCACCCGGATCACACCCTTGCGCTTAATCACCTTGCAATACTCGCAGCGCGGCTTTACCGACGCTCGCACTTTCATTTCAGCCTCCTTGCGGCGGCGGACGCCGCCGTGCTGCGTCGCGCCCCCTACTTATAGCGATACGTAATGCGTCCCCGGGTGAGGTCATACGGCGACAGCTCGACCAGCACCCGGTCACCCTTCAAGATCCGGATGTAATTCATCCGCATCTTGCCCGAGATGTGAGCCAGCACTTCGTGCCCGTTGTCGAGCTGCACCCGGAACATTGCGTTAGGCAATGGCTCCGTGATCGTGCCCTCCATCTCGATCACGTCCTTCTTCTTCGACATATCCCTCCTAACCTACGGCTGCGCCGGCGCCAGATACGGGCTCAGCGCTTTCAGCATTGCCTCTGTCACGAGCGCGATCTCACGTTGACCATCGATCTCATGCAGGATGCCCTGCCGCTGATAGTACTCAATCAGCGGCATCGTTTGGGCGAAGTAGACATCCAGCCGGTGCTGCGCCGTCTCGATCGAATCATCGCTCCGTTGATAGAGTTTGCCGCCGCAGGCGTCGCAGATACCCGGTCGGTGCGACGGAAAATAATAGATGTTGAAGATGGCGCCGCAGGTGCGGCACGTCTGCCGACCGGCAATTCGGCGCAGCAGCACATCTTGTGGCACGGCCAAAAAGAGCACGGCATCAATGCGAGCGCCGTCACCCGCGAGCGCCTCTTCGAGCGCCCGCGCCTGATCTTGGGTTCGCGGGAAGCCGTCGAAGATGACACCTGCGGCACAATCCGGCTGCCGGATGCGCTCGAGGATCATCCGAATCACGACCTCATCGGGTACCAATTCACCGCGATCCATATAGGACTTTGCCAGCATGCCCAATTCGGTTCCTTCACGCAACGCGGCGCGAAAGAGATCGCCGCTGGCGACGTGGGTCAAACCCGTCCGATCGGCGAGGGTCTTTGCCTGTGTGCCTTTGCCGGCCCCCGGCGGTCCTAACAAGATAACGTTGGTCATGACTCGGCGCTCGCTCATTTTCAGAACCGTACAGCACCCTGTACGGTATGACCGTCTGCCTGTCTCACAAAGACGCTGCCCAACCGGCATGCCGGCGAGCAACGACTTGTATTGTACTACACTTTTTGCCGTTCGTGTGCAACGCCTACCGGGTCAAGAAACCCTCGTAGTCGCGCATAATCAACTGCGCCTCAAGCTGGCGCATCGTATCGACTGCCACACCGACCACAATCAGCAGCGCAGTGCTGCCGAGCCCAATCTGCACCCCCGTAATCGACTGGGTGAGGAAGGGCAACACCGCGATCAAGCCAAGGAAGAGCGCGCCGGCGAGCGTGATCCGGTTGAGCACCTTCATCAGATACTCCTCCGTCTTCTTGCCGGGGCGAATGCCGGGGATGAACCCGCCATTGCGCTGCAAGTTCTCGGCCAGATCTTGCTGGGTGAAGATCACCACCGTGTAGAAGTAGGTAAACCCAACCGTCAACAAGAAGAGGAGCGTCATGTAGACGATCCCGCCACCCTGTCCGGTCGGGTTGAACGTGTTATAGAAGAAGCCGGCGATCGCATTCCCGATCCCTTCGCCGCCGGGCCGGTAGAACCACGACGCGACGATGCCGGGGAAGATGATAATGCTTTGGGCGAAGATCAGCGGGATCATGCCGGCCGAATTCACCTTCAGCGGAATGAAGCTGCTCTGGCCGCCATAGACCTTGTTACCGCGCACCCGCCGCGCATATTGCACCCGGATGCGGCGCTGGCCTTCTTGAATCAGCACGATGCCGACGATCGTCAGCAGCGCGATGGCGATAAAGCCGATCAGACCAAGAATGGTGCTGAAATCACCGGCTTGGCTGATCTGGAAACCCTGAATGATCAAGCCGGGCAACCGCGACACGATCCCGCCGAAGATGATGATCGAGATACCGTTGCCAATCCCACGCTCGTTGATCTGTTCACCGAGCCAGATCAGCAACATCGTACCGGCGACCATCGTCGTCAACACGGTGAACGTTGGCAAGAAATTCGCCCCCAGATCGAACGGGGTGCGGAACAACGACTGAAGCGGATCGTTGTTTGGGTTAATCGTGCGCTCAAGGGTCAGCGTCTGGCCGTAGGCTTGCAGGTACGCCAGCGGAATGGTCAGCCACAACTGGTAGCGGTTGAGGCGCAGGCGGCCCTGTTCGCCCTCTTTTTGCAATTCTTGCAGCGCGGGAATCAGCGGCTGCAACAACTGCATAATAATTTGGGCGGTGATATACGGGTAGACACCCATCGCCGCCACCGAAAAGTTTTCCAGCGCGCCGCCGGCAAACAGGTTGAGCAACTGGGCTAGTTGGTTGGTTGCCAGCGCCTGCCGCAACTGCTCGAGCGTTACCGGGTTGATGTTAGGCACCGGAATATGCGCGATCAGGCGAAACAGAAACAGCATCCCGATCGTAAAGAGGATGCGGCGCCGGAGATCAGGCAACTGAATAGCGCGAAGTACAGCCTGCAGCATGGTGATGCTTCCTGTGGGCGGCGAGAACCCGGTTGTTCTCGCCGCACTGACCGATTACGATTGGAGAGCGTTGCGCATGCTCGGATTGGGCCCGCGCGAGCGCGAGGGGCGCTCGACGACCCACGTCAGATCGATCGCCTTGCCGCCGGCGGCCTCGATCTTCTGGCGGGCGCTGGCCGAAAACTTATGCGCCTTGATCACCAATGGCTGGCTCAATTCGCCGTCGCCGAGAATCTTGATCGGCATCTTCTTGCGGCGCACCAGCCGGCGATCCAACAGCGATTCCGGCGTCACTTCCAGCTCAGCCGGCCAATCAGCAAGGCTGCCAACGTTCACTACTTCATACTCAACGCGGAACTTGTTGGTAAACCCGCGCTTGAAGGGCATGCGCTTCACCAGCCGGTTCTGGCCGCCCTCAAAGGTGCGGTAAGGACCGGGCCCGCTGCGAGCCTTCTGGCCCATCATACCCTTACCGCCGGTCTTGCCTTTGCCCGAGCCGTGGCCGCGACCGATGCGCTTGCTCTTGCGGTGCGAACCCTCGGCGGGGCGCAAATCGTGAAGTTTCATGCCTGCACCTCGTCCTCAACCTCTTCCACCTTCACGAGGTGCTGAATCTTAAACAGCATCCCGCGCACCGATGGATTATCAGGTTTGAGCACACTCTGATTCAAGCGGCGCAAGCCCAGCGCGGCCAGCGTCTCTTTCTGGTCGCGCGCATAGCCGATTGCGCTCTTGACATACGTTACGCGCAGCTTACCCATCACGCCGCCTCCGTTTCGCGCCGCGTCCGGCGTTCCATCAGCTCTTGCGTCGTCATGTCGCGCCGGCGCGCCATCTCTTGCAGCGAGGTCATCTCGCTCAGCGCCTTGAATGTCGCCTTCACGACATTCACCGGGTTATTGCTGCCATAGACCTTCGAGAGCAGGTCTTTAATGCCAGCCGCCTCAACCACCGGGCGTACGCCGCGACCGGCGATAACGCCGGTACCGGGGGCTGCCGGGCGCAGCATCACCTTGGTGGCAGCATATTTGGTCACGACCTCGTGGGGGACGGTCGAATGCACCAGCGGTACGCGGATCAGGTTGCGCTTGGCCGCTTCGGCCCCCTTGCGGATCGCATCCGGCACTTCTGCCGCTTTGCCCATGCCAATGCCAACGTGGCCTTTGCCATCGCCGACCACAACGACCGTGCTAAAGCTGAAGCGCCGGCCGCCCTTCACGACCTTTGACACGCGGTTGATCTGGACGACTCGCTCCTCGAGCTCCAGCGTGTCGGGGTTGATACGTTCTCGTTTCACAGTTCCTCCGCTACGCTGCCCTTGGGCAACTAGAAGTTCAGACCAGCTTCGCGGGCCGCCTCGGCCAGCGCTTTCACCCGTCCGTGATACTTATAGCCGCCGCGATCGAAGACCACCTTCGTAATCCCGGCCTGCAACGCTCGTTCGGCAATCAACTTGCCGACCAGCGCCGCTTCCTGCGTCTTGGTCATGTCTGGCGTGCCGTTCCAGCCCTTTTCGGTGGTGGAAGCGGCCACCAGCGTATGGCCGACGGTATCATCAATCACCTGCGCGTAGATGTGGGCATGGCTGCGGAACACATTCAGCCGCGGCCGTTCTGAGGTGCCCGACACGCGCTTGCGGATGCGATTATGCCGGCGAAGCCGGAGTTCACGTGGTGTTCGTTTTCCCATACTATCCTCAATACTGCCGCAACGGAGATTCTATCCCCCGTCGCTCGCTTGGGTCAATCACGATAGAACAGTGGCGTTGTATCCCTGCCTCCGCCCCTCTCTGACTGGATCGAGAGGGGCGAGATGCGTTGCAACCAATCCTATCTATCCTATCGTTACTGCGGATACCGCTAGCCGCGTTTCCAGCCGGCTACTTCGCCTTACCAGCCTTGCCGGCCTTGCGGCGGATCTTCTCTTCGACGTACTTAATGCCCTTGCCCTTATACGGCTCCGGCGGGCGCAGACTGCGAATACGCGCTGCCTCTTCACCCACCTGTTGCTTATCGATTCCGACCACCGTCAGCGCGAGCGGGTCGTTGGCCGACTTGCGCTCACCGACGACATAGCTAATGTTCGGCGGCGGATCGAGGCGCACCTGATGGGAAAAGCCAAGGTTGAGCACCAGCGTCTTGCCCTCAAGTTGGGCGCGGTAGCCGACGCCATTGATTTCGAGCGCCCGCTGCCAGCCCTGCGTCACCCCGACAATCATATTATGGAGCAGGGTGCGCGTCAGGCCGTGCAAAGCCCGGTGCAACTTCTCGTCCGAAGGGCGCTGGACGGTAATCACATCCCCTTCTTGCTTAATCAGCATAGCGGGGTGCAACTGCTGGGTCAGGGTACCCTTCGGGCCTTTCACCGTCACGAGGTTCTGCTCGCCGATGGTAACCTGAACGCCCTTCGGCACGGTAATCGGTCGTTTGCCAATTCGCGACATGATACTCCTCCGTGCGCGTTACCAAACGTAGCAGAGCACTTCGCCGCCGACGCGCTCGCGCCAAGCCTCGTGGTCAGCGAGCACACCCTTCGGCGTCGAGAGAATGCTCAGCCCGAGGCCGCCGCGCACCCGCGGAATGTCATCGCGCTTGGTATAGATGCGCAGCCCCGGCTTGCTCACCCGGCGCAGACCAGTAATGGCCGGCCGGCGGTCGGACATATACTTCAGCGTAATCGAGATGGTCTTATAAGGCTTGCCATCATCGATCACCGCGTAATCCCGAATAAAACCTTCCCGCTTCAAGATGTCGGCAATCGCAATCTTCATCTTCGATGCCGGCATCGTCACCGTTGTATGGCGGGCCATGCACGCATTGCGGATGCGTGTCAGCATATCGCCGATAGGATCATTCACACTCACGGTATGCCTCCTCACAAGTCGGGCGTCAAAAACGTTTCTGATTGCCGCACAGCACTCACCAGCTCGACTTGACGACGCCCGGAATGAGGCCCTTCAACGCATGCTCGCGGAAGCAAATACGGCACATCCCGAACTTGCGGATATAGGCCCGCGGCCGGCCGCAGATCTTGCAGCGATGGTAGGCGCGCACCTGAAACTTCGGCGGCCGCTGAGCCTTCACGATCAACGACTTCTTAGCCAACGGAATACCTCCTCAAAGCGTTGAACCAGTCAGCGCACTGCGCGCTCTTAGTTCAAACTAATCACGAAATGGCATACCGAGCCGCTTGAGCAGCGAATAGGCCTGCTCATCATTCGGCGCGCTGGTGACAATCGCCACCTCTAACCCACGAATCTTGTCGATCTTGTCGTAGTCGATGTCTGGGAAGACGATTTGCTCGCGCAGACCAAGGCTATAGTTGCCGCGGCCATCGAACGAACTGCGGCTCACGCCGCGGAAGTCGCGGATGCGCGGCAGCGCCAGCGAGCAGAGCCGGTCGAGAAAATCGTACATCCGGTCGCCGCGCAGCGTGACCATCGCACCGATCGGCATCCCGGCGCGCAGCTTAAATGACGCCACCGACTTCTTGGCCCGCGTCACCACCGGCTTTTGGCCAGTGATCGTCGCCAAATCATTCACCGCGGCCTCGATCGCCTTGGCATTCTGCACCGCCTCGCCGACGCCAACATTGACCACAATTTTGACGAGGCGCGGCACCTGCATGATGGACTTGAACTTAAACTCCTCCATCAATGCGGGGACGACCTCTTTCTGATACTTTTCACGCAATCGAACGGTCATGGCTCTTTCTCCAGGGGCTTGGCGTCAGGCGTAAGCTGCGCCGGCCCTGAAATAGACTACTTATCGATAATGGCGTCACAGGCCTTGCAATAGCGCACCTTGCGCGGGCGGCCCTTATGATCGGTCTCTTCGAGGAAGCGCTTGCCGGTGCGCGAGGCCCGCCCGCAGCTCGGGCAGATCAGCATCACATTTGAAGCGTGTAGCGGCGCTTCCATCTCGATAATCCCGCCAGCGCGACCGGGGCCGCGCGGCTTCTGGTGGCGCTTAACGATATTCAGCCCTTCCACCACCACCCGGTTCACCGCCGGCAGCGCGCGCTTAATCTTGCCGCGGCGTCCCTTATCCTTGCCGGCGATCACCAACACTTCATCACCAGTCTTCACATGCATCACAGCACCTCCGGGGCGAGCGACACGATCCGCATAAACTGCTTCTCGCGCAACTCACGGGCCACCGGGCCAAAGATACGGGTGCCACGCGGGTTATTCTCTTTCCCGATCAACACCGCCGCGTTATCATCAAAGCGGATGTGCGAACCATCGGGCCGGCCATACTCTTTGGCCGTGCGGATAATCACCGCTTTGACCACATCACCCTTTTTGACCTGACCGCCGGGCGTAGCCACCTTTACCGATGCGACAATGATATCGCCGACCCGGCCATAGCGCACCCGCGAACCACCGAGGACCCGGATGCACATGATCTCTTTGGCCCCGGTATTATCGGCGACCTTTAGCCGTGTTTGAGGCTGGATCATGGCTACTCCTCCTCGCCACGCTTGACAATTTCGACTACCCGCCAGCGCTTCGTGCGGCTCAGCGGGCGGGTCTCTTCGATCCGCACGACATCACCCACTTTGCAGGCATTCTCCTCATCGTGGGCGTGAAACTTCTTCGTCCGCCGAATAATTTTGCGGTAGAGCGGATGGGGCTTGAGATAATCCACCGCCACCACTACCGTCTTGTCCATTTTATCGCTGACGACGCGGCCAACCTTTGTCGTCTTGCGCTTCTGTTCTGCGGTCATCATGCTCTGCTCCATAATCCGTTAGCCGAGCTCAGCCTGCGCCAACTCGCGCTCGCGCAGGATGGTCAGGATGCGCGCAATCTCCTTCTTGACCTGACGGGGCCGAGCGGTATTAGCTAAGCTGCCGGTCGCCTTCTGGAAGCGCAGATTAAACAGCTCAACCTTATACTCAGCCAGCTTCGCGCGCAGTTGGGCGTCATCGAGGGCGCGCAGCTCATTCGTTTTCACTGCTCACCTCCTCGGCAGTAGCCATTGTGCCCTGCTCTTCGCGGTCGATAACCTTGCACTTCACCGGCAGCTTTTGCGCGGCGCGGCGCAGGGCCTCGTGGGCGACCTCTTCACGAACTCCGCCCAACTCGAACATAATCCGGCCGGGCTTGACTACCGCCACCCAGTGATCAACCGAACCCTTACCGCCACCCATACGGGTCTCAGCGGGCTTGCGGGTGACCGGTTTATCGGGGAAAATCCGGATCCACACTTTACCGCCACGCTTCACATAATTGGTGATCGCACGGCGGGCAGCCTCAATCTGGCGGCTGGAGATCCAGCTTGGTTCGAGCGCCATCAGGCCATACTCGCCAAACGCGACATTATTGCCGCGGTACGACAGGCCGGGGCTGCGCCCTTTTTGCATTTTGCGGTACTTCGTGCGCTTAGGCAGAAGCATTGCTATTCCTCCTCGGCTGGCGTTCACGCCGTTCGGGTGCAGGCGCGGGCGCCGCCGGCTGTTCGACCTGCGCCTTCGCGGTCTGGTTAGGGAAGACCTCTCCCTTGTAGATCCAGACCTTCACACCGATGCGGCCGTAGGTCGTGTGGGCATGCACCTGCGCATAATCGATATCAGCGCGCAGCGTATGGCGTGGCACGCGGCCCTCGGCTTCTTCGTGGACGCGCGACATTTCGGCGCCGCCGAGCCGGCCCGAGCAGCGCACCTTAACGCCTTGCGCCCCCAGCCGCATGGCGCGCTGGACGGCCTGCTTCATCGCGCGCTTGTAGCTGACACGCTTGGTAATCTGTTCGCCGATGCTCTCGGCCACCAACTGGGCATCAAGTTCAGGCTGATTAATCTCTTTGATATTCAGCTTAATCTTCTTGCCCGTTTTGCGCTCTAGCGTGCTCTTCAGCGTATCGACATTCGTGCCGCGTTTGCCGATCACGATCCCGGGCTTGGCCGTATAGACCGAAATTTCAATCTTATTGGCCGAGCGTTCGATCTCGATCCGCGACACGCCTGCGCTCTGCAATTCCTTGCTGATCAGCTTGCGCAGCTCGATATCTTCATGAAGCTGGCGAGTGTACTCGTCGCCATTGGCGAACCACTTCGATTGCCAGTCCTTGATATACCCGAGCCGGAAGCCGATCGGATGTACTTTGCGCCCCAAGCGAGCCTCCCTCTACTAGTACTCCGACTTATCGGCCACCACCACCGTGATATGGGTGGTTGGTTTGCGGATGCGATTCGCCATCCCGCGCGCCCGCGGCATAAACCGTTTCAAGACCGGG
This sequence comes from Chloroflexus islandicus, assembly GCF_001650695.1. Taxonomy (GTDB): domain Bacteria; phylum Chloroflexota; class Chloroflexia; order Chloroflexales; family Chloroflexaceae; genus Chloroflexus; species Chloroflexus islandicus. Next base: position 3,732 of record NZ_LWQS01000067.1, on the reverse strand, counting down.
CCTTGATCGGCGTAAATGGTCTTAATGTACAGCTCTTCGCGATCCATCTCAAAGTTGTGCTCGGCGTTCGCGATTGCCGACTTAAGGGTGCGAGCAACCTCGCGAGCCGCCTTTTGCGGCATATAGCGCAACGTGGCCAATGCCCGGTCAACCGGCATGCCGCGCACAACATCCATCACGAGGCGAACCTTCAGCGGCGAGATTCGCACATAGCGGGTCACAGCTTTTGCTTCCATTGCTCTTCTCGTATCGCTACCCGACGCATCTCCACAAGCGTGCTATTCTACCACGTTTCTGGTCTGATGCCATCGGACTTAAGCGGGAGCTACTTGACTTTCCCGCGCTTATCGGCCTTCTTGCCGCCGTGGCCGCGGAAGAAGCGGGTGGGGGCAAACTCACCCAGCTTGTGCCCGACCATGTTCTCGGTAATGTAGACGGGCACGTGGCGGCGGCCATCGTGGACGGCGATGGTATGGCCAATCATCTGCGGGAAGATGGTCGAGTCGCGCGACCATGTGCGGAGCACCCGCTTTTCATTGGCCTTGTTCATCGCCTCAATCTTATCGAGCAATCGAATATCGACGTATGGCCCCTTCTTCGACGAGCGGGACATAGTTCCTCCTCATAGGATGCCGGGCGGCCACGGTCGCCACCCGGCAGAGCAACCTTACTTGCGCCGGCGGACAATAAAGCGATCGAAGCGCGGATTGTGGCGGGTCTTGACGCCACGGGCCGGCTTGCCCCACTTTGTCTTCGGCGTGCTCATGCCACGCGGCGCACGACCCTCGCCACCACCGTGAGGATGGTCGCGGGGGTTCATCGCCGCTCCACGCACGCGCGGCCGGCGGCCGAGCCAGCGCGAGCGGCCGGCCTTACCAATCCGAATGTTCTGATGATCGACATTGCCGACCTGCCCGATGGTCGCCATGCAGCGCACGTGGATCATGCGCATCTCGCCGGAAGGCATACGGACAGTGGCGTAATCACCCTCTTTGGCCATCAACTGGGCGGCAGTGCCAGCCGAGCGCACCAACACGCCACCGCGCCCGATCTCCAGCTCGATATTGTGGATCTGGGTACCGAGTGGAATGGCGCTGATCGGCAGGGCGTTGCCGACGCGAATTTCGGCATCGGGGCCGCTCATCACCGTATCGCCGACCTTGAGGCCGAGCGGCGCAATGATATAGCGCTTCTCGCCATCAGCGTAGGCCAGCAGGGCAATCCGGGCACTGCGGTTGGGGTCGTACTCGATCGCCTGCACCTTGGCCGGAATGCCGAACTTATTCCGCTTAAAGTCGATAATGCGATAAAACCGCTTGTGACCGCCGCCGCGATGGCGCACGGTAATGCGGCCCTGATTGTTGCGGCCAGCCTTCTTGCGCAGCGGCTCGATCAAGCCCGGCTCTGGCCGCTTCTTGGTAATCTCCTCGAAGGTCGAGACCGACATATTGCGGCGACCGGCCGAGGTTGGCTTGTAAATGCGAACTCCCATACTCTGTCTCCCTCTGGCGGCGCCGGCTCATCAGTGCGAACCGGCGCCGGTCACTGCTTTCTGTTCAGCAGCGACGTTATGCGCCGAAGATCTCGATCCGATCGCCTTCGGCCAGCGTCACAATCGCCTTCTTCCAATCGCGGGTATAACCGACCGACTGGCCGCGCCGGCGGGGCTTCCCGCGCACATTGATCGTATGCACCTTGGTGACCGTCACATTAAAGATGGTCTCAACCGCGCGCTTGATCTGAGGCTTCGTCGCCTCGCGATGGACCTCAAACGTATACTTGTTGAGTTCCATCAAGCTGGTATTCTTCTCGGTGATCAGCGGGCGGATCAGAATATCATACGGCGTCAGCATGATTTAATCCTCCTGCGCCGGCGCCGCCACGCGCGTGCGTTCGCCGAGATAACTCTCGACCACCTCAACCGCCGCTTTGGGCATGACGATGTGGTCATAGACCAACAGATCGCGCACATTGAGGTAGTGGGCCAGCAGCGTCTTCACCTGCGGCAGATTATTGGCCGAGCGCCGCAGATTCTCGTTCGCCGGGCTCTTGCTGTCGATCACGACCAGCGTCTTCACATCGGCGAGGCCGTGCGCCTTGAGGAAGGCGATGAAATCCTTGGTGCGCGGCTGCGCGAAACTCAGCGCATCCACAAACCGGATCTGGCCGGCGGCGAACTTAGCCGACAACGCTGAGCGCACGCCCAGCCGGCGCATCTTGCGCGGCATCGAGACGCGATACGAGCGCGGGTGCGGGCCGTGAGCGATACCACCGCCCTTGTGATGCGGCGCGCGGATCGAGCCTTGGCGGGCGCGACCGGTACCCTTCTGGCGGTAGAGCTTGCGGGTCGAACCCTTGACCTCGCCGCGACCGCGGGTATTGTGCGTACCGAGGCGGGCGTTCGCGTTCTGCATCACCACATACTGATGCATCACCGGCACATTCGGCTCGATGCCGAAGATATAATCGCTAACCTCAATGGCGCCCACCTGTTCGCCGGCCTGATTGTAGAGTGTTGCCTGCATCGTTTTACCCCTCTAGCCCTTCACCGCTTTGCGGATCTGAAGCAGGCCATTGCGGGCGCCGGGAACGGAGCCCTTCACCAGTAGCAAATTCTGCTCGGGCAGCACTTCGACCACTTCCAGATTCTGGATGGTGACGCGCTTGCCGCCCATGCGTCCAGCCATACGCTGGCCCTTCCACACGCGACCGGGTGTAGTACCGGCGCCGATCGAACCGGGAGCGCGGTGGCGGTCGCTTTGGCCGTGGGTCTTGGGGCCGCCGCGGAAGCCGTGCCGCTTGACAACACCGGCAAAGCCGCGTCCCTTCGAGTTGCCGGCAATATCGACCTTCTGGCCGGGCTTAAACAGCTCGACCGTGACCACCTCGCCGGGCTTGTGCGCTAGCGGATCATCGGCGCTGAACTCGCGCAGATAGCGCAACATCGCGCCGCCTGCCGCCTTGAGATGGCCCTGTTGCGGCTTGGTCAGCTTGCGCGGCTCGACCTCTTCGTAGCCAAGCTGCACCGCGCTGTAGCCATCGCGCTCCGGCGTGCGGATCTGAGTGACGATGCAGGGGCCGGCTGAGATAACCGTCACCGGAATGGCCATGCCCTTCTCGGTGAAGTACTGCATCATCCCGACTTTGCGACCTAACAATCCGTGAATCATAGTGTACCTCCGCAGCATGCGTCATTCGCGCAGCGGCTGCCTTTCCGGCGCGCGCCACCGCTGTTGACCAAGAACGAAGCCGTCGTCAGCGGCACGCAACACCTGCTTTTCTTCTACAGCTTAATCTCAATATCGACACCAGCCGGCAGATTGAGCTTCATCAGGGCATTAATCGTTTGCTGGCTCGGATCGAGCACATCGATTAATCGTTTGTGCGTGCGAATCTCAAACTGCTCCTGCGAGTCTTTATCGATGAACCCCGACCGGATCACGCTATAGCGCTCGATCTTGGTCGGCAGCGGCACCGGGCCGGCGACCAGCGCGCCGGTGCGCTCGGCTGCCTCGACGATCTGGCGCGCAGATTGGTCGAGGATCTTGTGATCATACGCCTTGAGGCGAATACGAACCTTTTGCTTAGCCATCTTTTTTCTCCAATCGACGGGGACGTGGCAAGACCACGCCCCCGTTTCCGGTTCACATTCTGCTAATCAAGGATCTTGGTCACGACGCCGGCGCCGACGGTGCGGCCACCCTCGCGGATGGCGAAGCGGAGACCCTCTTC